>JBFJXR010000143.1:0-1672 GCA_041622995.1 Nevskiales bacterium | reverse complement strand
TCGTGCTACGCCCTCATGGTGAGCCAGCAGTCGCGACCCGATTCCGGCGCCTCGAACGCCTTCCTTGACCCCGAGATTACAGATATACATTTCTTTGATGCCTGGTGTACGCAGTACGCTGGAGCTATGTCGGGTTCTCGCAACAACCCGTATTCCTGTCTTGAGTCCGTAGAACCTGAATATGTTGATTGCAGTACCTAAACACATGCGCAGGTAGTCAGTGAAATTGTAGAAGGAACCGGTGCCCACCACCTCACCATCCTGCTTTATGGCCAGGGCCAGATTCCTATAGCCACAGAAACCACGACCAGATCGATATTCAAAGCCGATGAAGTCCAGCGCGTGCTTGTCGTCTATCTCGAACATGAAGTCAAAAATTTCCGGGCCGGCGCTGTAGGCCATTTTCGCGATGCTCCCAGCATCATCAACTAGGGCGTGGGTAATCTTGATATCCAAGGTCTTCTCTAAATCGTGTTTCTCCAAGTGGTCAAACCTTATGCTGAAACTTGGGCAAACTGCAATCTTTACGGCACTATTGCATCAGCCAACGGCGCGCGTGAACTTTCACTTTTGGGGGCGATTGATGCCCAACAAATCTCTGCAGGTGATGTTTAACCCGTCACCTGCTTTTACCGCCGCACAATCACCCGAGAGCAAGCGTGAAAGACATATCAGTATCCATCCAGTAGCAAGGAAGAAATTATGATGACACTTTCTCAATTAACTGAGTTGTTAGGCTGGGCATCTGTAATCAATATTGCCTATCTTCTGTTAGCAACAATCATAATTGTATTTATGAAGGGAGGAATATCTTCCATTCATAGCAAGATATTCAGGGTAGATGAAAAGGAATTGGACTCTAAGTATTTTGATTTTCTTAGCACTTACAAAATCATGACATTGGTTTTTATTGTGGCGCCCTACATTGCTTTAAAAATCATGCAGCAGTAAGTGTTTCACAAGTTGTTCAACCATCCTTACGACCCAAAACGGTCTCCACCGGACAACCTAAGTATGCACCCGTCTGCCGGACAGCGGGGCGTGAGGGGTCGTGAAGATACGCGTACCGCTTACTCAGGTGATGTAAAAGGCAAGGCCTCAAGCTCCCAATGGGGAAATCCGCCCTTGAGGAAGCATGCATGGGTAAAACCAAGGTCGTTTAATAGCTCAGCACCAAGCGCCGACTTTTTGCCATCCTGACAATAGAGAATGACCGCCTTGTCATGGTCTGCCAGAGACGTACAATCCTGAGCAATCTCTCGCAGTTCTTCCAGCGGTATATGGATGGCACCTTTTATATGCCGATGCCGGAATGCCTGCTCATCACGAACATCCACAATCACCCCGCCATGCCCAGCCAAATAAGCTGCCTCACGCGCACTTACCTCTAGAAGCTGATTAGAACCCGAATTTACAGTTTGGGAAGCACTCTGAGACATATCACACCTCACTGGTCTTTGACTGCAGATGTAGTGTCAAGTGTTCAAATGATAAGTACATTGACCTGAATCAAGTTCGAAGGAAACGTGATCGCCATAAATGTGACCGACTGAACTTCACCCGATTGACTCACATCAAGGCAAGCATCATTTAAATAGTTAAAGCTGAACCCCTAACAGGAGAATCATCATGCAACGGTTCTGGCTATTAACCATCATCTCATCCATCTATA
>JBFJXR010000142.1:0-1813 GCA_041622995.1 Nevskiales bacterium | reverse complement strand
TGTCGATTTCAAATATCCGCAGGTTTACGGTTTTGATGCAGCCCGTCGCAAGTCCGGGGATGAAGTTACCCAGGCACCGGATACCTGCTTTGTCTGCTATGCCGCTCCGGCCTCAATTAAAGAATCCATGCTCCGCATGTTGCCGGTGCTTGCCCTGCCCGGCCGCTTGCATGACATCAAAGCTCTGCGAACCCTGCTGCGTGGAATGATCCACGCCGCTTTTGCCATCCCGTCCCTGAAACGATTCATATCCGGTGTCTTTGGCATTGTCGTGATTCTGGGCAAGCCCACATCAAAGGGCAGCATCCGTCTGGCATCGGGTGATCCCCGTGACACGGCCATCATCGACCCGGCTTATTACGCCAGCGAGCAGGACAGGGAAACGATGGAGGCCGGCATCCGAAAGGCCCGTCACATTGCAAATCAGCCTGCGTTAAAGAGCGGCGGGATCTGGCCATTGTCAGCCGGTGCCAAAGCGATTAAAGGCAATAAGCTCTGGAAGTGGATCAATGCGGCCACCATGACCACTTTTCACTTCTGCGGCTCATGCCGTATGGGCAATGACGAGGACAGCCCGGTGGATATGCAACTCAGGGTGAAAGGCCTGAGTAACGTACGTGTCGCCGATGCCTCCGTCATGCCTGAGATCCCGGTTTCTGCCCTGAACGCCCCCAGCATGATGATTGGCTATCGCGCAGCCGACTTCATCCTGGCATCACTATCCAAGAGGGAAGCAGCTTGATTAGCCTGTTTGTAGTTCCAGATGCAATCACATACATATTCCGGTTCCGACCCGGGACGCTAAGGCTGCCGATCCGAATGACAGGTACTTCGAAATGAGTTCAGTTCAAGCTAATTCCGCGCAGGCCCAACAGGCCATTGAGTGCATAAACCCGGCCACAGGCGCAGTACTCGGCACCATGCCAGCGGCCTCCCCTGAACAGGTTGCTGAGGCCATTACAGCTGCGAAGGCTGCTCAAAAAGCCTGGGGACAAAGCAGTTTCAAACAACGCAAGGCCGTACTCGGCCACATGCTGGATCATATCCTTGAGCATGCTGATGAGATATGTGCCGCAGTGGTCGAAGACAGCGGCAAGACCTGGGAAAACGCGATGCTCGGCGAGATTATGACGGTCTGCAACAAGATTCGCTGGCTGATGAAGCATGGCGAAAAACACTTACGAACCAGAAAAGTACCGACCGGTATTCTCATGCACAAAAAGGGGCGTATTGAATATCGCCCATTGGGTGTCGTCGCCTGCATCGTGCCCTGGAACTACCCCTTCCAGAACATTTTCGGCTCGCTGGTCGCCCCGTTGTTCGCTGGTAATGCCGTCATCATCAAGGCCTCGGAAGCGGTAGCCTGGTCAACCCGGAGATTCCAGCAGATTCTGGACGAGGCACTGACGAAAGAAGGCTTTTCGACCGACACAGTACAAATCATCAATGGTTACGGCGACACCGGTGCCGCACTGGTACGTGGTGGTGTACAAAAGATTCTGTTTATAGGCTCGGTTGGTAATGGTCGCCGCATTGTGGAAGGCAGTGCCGTAACCCTCACCCCCACCGTCATGGAACTGGGCGGCAAAGACCCGTTAATTGTCTGTGATGACGCCAATCTGGAGCAGGCCCTGCATTCGGCACTGGGCGGTTGCTTCATCAACCTTGGCCAGAACTGCATCGCCTCGGAACGCATCATTGTTCAGGAAGGCGTCTACGATCAGTTTGTTGAACGTATTGCCGCCATGGCCGCCGACCTTCGTCAGGGCGTACCGACACAGCCCGGCACGCTGGATGTCGCTGCGATCACTTC
>JBFJXR010000141.1:0-1826 GCA_041622995.1 Nevskiales bacterium | reverse complement strand
GCTAAAAGGTATCCGAAAGTCCTGGTGGATTACATGCGAGGTCATGGACGCCGCAAGGTGTTGTTTGGCACGAACTATCCGATGATCATGCCCGCGAAGGCGCTTGAGCATCTTGATGATCTCTTGCTTGACGACGAGGCACGCGATTTGTTTTTAAGCGGTAACGCCTGTCGTATTTTCGGTCTTTAGTTCGGGGATTATGGTCCCCGTGTCGCTCGTTTCATCTGTAAATGCATGTGCCATACCCGAGGGCGCACTTTTGGGCGAGTATCAGCAATCCGGGTATGCAGACTGTTTCTACATCGATATTGGAACCATGGTGTCGCAGGAAGAGTTTGTTAAAGCCTTTTACACCACGCCATTGTTCAAGATTGAAAGACTGATTCTGAAGTGGGCGGTATCACGCCCTTCAACGGATGATCAGGCCGCGAAGCTGGCAGCAGGTACGGCAGACGCTTTCGCTGCCTGGCGTGTCGAGAAACGTAGTGACAGCCAGCTACTGTTATGTGATTTCACCGGTCGTACGCGATCGTGGCTGATGGCCTCCAGCAGGGTCGGGCAGAACGGGTTCGGTACGCGCCTGTACTTTGGTTCGGCAGTGGTGCCTGTTAAAAACCCGAGGACAGGGCAAACATCCATGGGTCCGGGGTTCAGTGCCCTGCTCGGTTTTCACAAAATTTATTCACGGTTATTGCTGCAGGCTGCAAAGTCACGGCTGGAAGCCCAATGAGGTTGGATTTTTGTCAAAGTTAGCCGTATTTGTCGATGTGCAGAACATCTATTACACCGTGCGTCAGGCCTATGGCCGTCATTTTGATTATTCAGCTTTCTGGGCTGAGTTACAGACTCGGGGAGATGTTGTCACTGCTTTTGCTTACGCAGTGGATCGGGGTGATCAGAAGCAGGCCCAGTTTCAGCAGATTCTTCGGGACATCGGTTTCGAGGTGAAGTTGAAGCCTTATATCCAACGTGCCGATGGCTCGTCGAAAGGTGACTGGGATGTGGGTATCGCCATCGATGTGATGGAGTATGCGTCTGATGTGGATATCGTCGTACTCGCCTCCGGTGATGGCGATTTCGATAGGCTGCTGGACAAGGTTAAAGCCAGAGATAAGGTCGAGGCAGTGGTGTATGGCGTCCCGGAACTCACCGCTGCTTCGCTGGTGCGAGCGGCCTCGGAATTTAGACCGATAGAGGCCGGGCTGTTATTGCCTGCCCGCTAGCGGGTTTTTTCCATCGCCTTGCGGGAAATCTTGAGCAGCACTCTTCTTGGCAACAGGGGGGTGATCCAGTTGAGCATGAAGTTAAGCGCAGGCTCGTTGATGACGACCAGTTTGCCTTGCTCCATTGCTTCGTAGCCGAATTTGGCCACAGATTCAGCAGATGCGGCCTTGTCGAATATCTCCACGCCTTCCAGATTACCCTCGGCAACAAATCCGGTTTTAACTGCGCCGGGGCAAAGTGCCGTCACAGTCACCCTGGTGTCAGACAATTCTTCGGCAATCGCCTGCGAGAATGAAAGCACGTAGGCTTTGGTCGCGTAGTACACGGCCTGCAACGGGCCGGGCATGAAGCCGGCAGTCGAGGCGACATTCAAAATCTGTCCACTGTTGCGTTTGACCATGTCTTGCAGATAAAGATGGGTCAGTGAAGTGAGTGTGGCCATGTTGAGCTGCATCATGGCTTCGTCACGGGCCAGGTCGCGCTCATGAAATTTGCCATGCCCGCCAAAGCCGGCGTTATTGATCAACACATCAATCTGAATACCGGCGGCTTCTGTAGCAGCAAAAAGTTTTTCGGCTGAACCGGCTATGGATAAATCCTCG
>JBFJXR010000140.1:0-2016 GCA_041622995.1 Nevskiales bacterium | reverse complement strand
TCCAGAATGGCTTCTTCAAGTGCCCGCAAGGTTTCGGTGTCGAGATCATTGGTCGGTTCATCAAGCAGCAGAACATTGCCACCACTCTTGAGTAACTTGGCCAGATGCAATCGATTGCGTTCACCGCCCGAAAGTTCACCGACGCGCTTTTGCTGGTCTGCGCCTTTGAAGTTAAAACGACCAATATAGGCGCGAGATGGAATTTCGTAGCCGCCAATCTGAATTTGGTCAAGTCCGTCTGAAATTTCTTCCCATACAGTCTTGTTGCCACTGAGCGAGTCGCGTGACTGGTCCACGTAAGCGAGTTTTACACTCTCGCCAACATTGATTTCGCCACTATCGGGCTGTTCCTGCCCCATTAACATGCGAAATAAAGTGGTTTTACCGACACCGTTGGGGCCAAGAATGCCGACAATGGCACCACGTGGCACTTTGAAGCTCAAATTGTCATAGAGCTGACGGTCTTCAAATGACTTGCTGACGCTGTTCAGTTCAATGACTGAATCCCCCAGACGCGGTCCGGGTGGAATATAAATTTCCTTGGTCTCTGCGCGTTGCTGATAATCGGTAGATGACAATTCTTCGAACTGTTTCAAACGTGCTTTGCTTTTGGCCTGTCGGCCTTTAGGATTGGCACGTACCCACTCCAGTTCGGCCGCCATGGCTTTTTGACGTGCGCCTTCTGATTTTTCTTCCTGGGACAGTCGGGCTTCTTTCTGTTCAAGCCATGAAGAATAATTGCCTTGCCAGGGAATGCCATGGCCGCGATCCAGTTCCAGAATCCAGCCGGCGACATTATCGAGAAAATATCGATCATGTGTGACAGCTATGACTGTGCCCGGGAATTCAGCAAGAAACCGTTCCAGCCATGCGACAGATTCGGCGTCCAGATGGTTGGTAGGCTCATCTAGAAGGAGCATGTCGGGTTTGGATAGCAGAAGTCTGCAAAGTGCGACACGGCGGCGCTCACCACCGGATAATTTGGTGACATCAGCATCCCATGGTGGCAGTCTCAAGGCATCGGCAGCGCGTTCTAGAATGTTATCCAGATTATGACCATCACTTGCCTGAACGATGGCTTCAAGCCGGGCCTGCTCGGCTGCCAGCTTTTCAAAGTCGGCATCAGGATCTGAATAGGCGGCATACACTTTTTCAAGTTCGGCCTGGGCATCTTTTACTTCACCAAGGCCGTCTTCGACATTGCCTCTTACATCCTTGCTTGCATCCAGTTGTGGTTCCTGTGGCAGGTAACCGATGTTGATGCCAGGCATGGGGCGGGCTTCACCGTTGTATTCTTTTTCTATGCCCGCCATGATTTTGAGCAGGGTAGATTTACCCGCGCCGTTATAACCGAGTACACCGATCTTGGCGCCAGGGAAAAAGGAAAGTGAGATATCACGCAGAATTACGCGTTTGGGTGGCACAACTTTGCCGACCCCATTCATGGTGTAAATGAATTGGCTCATGGTGTTTGCTTAATATCCTGAATGATTGCGGCGCGTATTATGCCATTTATCAACATATTGGTCGGTCAGACTGTGCTAAAAAAGTGGACTGTCGATTTCGAAGGCCTGCTCTGGTGCATTTAACTCACGTCGTACGGCTTCAGGATCGTCAATGCCTTCAGGTACGGGCAATTCTTCTTCTGAAGTCATCCAGCGAAGTATGTCGTAGTAACTGCGGATGTTTCCGACGTATTTCACGCCTTCACGTCCACGCGCATATCCGTACTTTGTTCTTCTGTGCCATTTGGCCTGCATTAGCAGGGGAAGGCGATTGCGTATGTCGGGCCAGTGATTGGGGCTACCACCAAGACTACTGACAATTTTTCTGATATCGATGATATGACCGTACCCCAGGTTGTATGTGGCCAGGGCAATCCAGGTGCGGTCGGGTTCTTCTATTTCTGCGGGTAAGCGGTCAATCAGTTCCCTCAGGTATCTGGCGCCCCCTTCGATACTCTGGGCAGGATCAAGTCGATCCGGGACACCCAGATACCGCGCGGTTGCATTGGTC
>JBFJXR010000139.1:0-2273 GCA_041622995.1 Nevskiales bacterium | reverse complement strand
TTGCCGGTGCTGATGAATTCGCCACCAATTTCGAGTGTCGCCTGAAACCCTTCAACCGGGAAGACTATGCCCCCATCCCCTTCACCGATGAACAATGGACACAGCTGGAAACACTCTATGCCAATGGCGTATGTGACTACAGCCAACCCGGACTGGGTGAAGGCACCAAAACCATTCCCTGGCTGACCTATCAGGATGGCAATGGCGGTGTCATTACGGGAGGTAAAACCCTGCCCGCAGCGACCTTCCCCGCAGGCTGGGGCAGCCCGGCATTCTCCGGATTTTGGCAATAGAAAATATGGCGAGTCTCTGGGGATATTGCTGACCAGAAACCAGCAGTTACTTCAGGCGGGTTATTCCCGACGCTTTAATAAATGCATCAACGCGTTTCCAGGTTGCCATCAAGTTGAATGACCTGATCGTTACCTGCCGGAAAATCATGTTCGGCAAGCTGCTCTCCCAGCCTGAATATCAGGCGCACCGGTACATCCGTACTTAAGCTCAGGTCTATGGCCTCAGCCTGAGCCAGACCCGCGCTTTCGAGGTCTATGCCGAGCTGACTGACCTGACTGAGAACCAGCCCGAGTGAATCTTCCTGAGCGGGCGTTTCACCCGTGACCCAGTCCTGGCGTTCCTGCTGGTGGGGTGTCGGCGTCGGTAAGTAACTGGTTGCAAACTCGACGGAATCGATCGCCGCTTCCGGGCGCCCACCTGATCGGGCCTGTATTGTTGCCAGGCCAGCCCCTTCAGCGGCTTCCAGAGATTCCAGCCACCACGGCCCATGTGGCCCCACACCCAGCCGTTCATTCACATCTTCCGGAAGCCAATGGAAATCGATAATTCCCGGGTTCACTTTAGGGGTAGCGGGTGAGTCGTTGGTCAGCCACTGAGCAGCATCAGTGAATGCCGGATACAGCATATCCTTGAGTGCCCAGGCCACATGATCCTCAAACAGGAAATGATCAAATACGTATTGGTAGCCTAGTTCTTTGAGGGTATCGGCAATGATTCGCCCCTCAGGGAAAGGCACCTGTTCATCCAGGCTGCCATGGGCATGATAGTAACCACTCCAGTGCAGGTTGGGTAACAGGTTCAGATCAATCACACGGTCATCGCCACCGGCAATCACAATGCCACCAGCAATGATGTCAGGATATTTCATTAACAGGCGCAAAGTGGTGTTGCCGCCCATGGAATAACCCGTGCTATGCACACGTAATGGATCCAGTTCGTAATGCAGATCGGTGTCGTGCCAGGCCTCCCAGAGGTCGAGCTCGGCGTCGCCTTCAAAGTCGCCAGCTGGCCCACGACCCAATGTACTCAGGCAGATAGCACCGCGAGCTTCGCATGCCTCTGCAATAAAGTTGGGCGTCGTCACACCATACTGGTTATGCATCTGCGATCCGCTATGCAGCGTGAGCGTCAACGGCGCGGGCTGCGACGGTGAATAGGATTCAGGAATCCACAGGGCATAGGGCTGCACCTTATCGAGGTAAACGGGATGCCCACCAGCAATGGCTGTGGCCCGGTCAATGCCGACCCGACCGTATTCTTCCAGCGGATCAATGGACGACACATACCAGCGATTCACCAGTCCCGTGAGCGTCGCCTCGGGCTCTGCCACATTGGCATCGAGACGGGACCAGTCAAGTTCAGCCACATAGTCACTTATATCACCCTGGGCAAGGGTCTGCGCCTGTCCAAGGTCTTTCCAGAAATTCTGATCAACGGGCTCGTGACTGTAATCACGAAAAGCCGCATTGAACACGGGAGGTGCCGTGGGTACAGCTGCGAATGAAGGATCATCACGAAAACCGCCCTGTCCGTCGTGCAGCCCTGCCACCATGCGTATCTGCCACTGTCCAGACGCAGGCAACACATCGCGTGATACCCGGGCCACAAAACCCTGGCTGGCCAGACTCGTCTCAACGGGCCCTTCATCCAGCGTATTACCCTCCACATCCAGCAGTTGATAACCCGCTGCGGACAGAATGAGCACGGCATCCACACCTTCAGATCGCAAGCGAGGCACACCCGGCCAGGCGGTATTGGCATCCAGTCCGCCTTCCTCGAAATCCAGACCGAAGGCGGCAACCGGCACATTCACATCAGCCAGCGTCTGCCAGTCGACACGCCACCAGGTATAGCTCTCATCGGCACCTATACCCAAACGGAAGATGTCAGCGCCATTCTCAGCCATTCCCGACTCGTCGGGATAACGCATACCGCCCCCGGTCGGGCTGCCATAGTGATCCGCGGGCGGATCAACGCCC
>JBFJXR010000138.1:0-2310 GCA_041622995.1 Nevskiales bacterium | reverse complement strand
ATGAAAAAGGCATCCAAAAAGCAGGCGGATGATGACGCTGACCCATATATCCCCGAACCCACCGACGAAGACCGAACGGCGGCGTTTCCAGATCTGGAGGGCATGGATCTTCGCAAGATGATGGACACCCCACTGTTGAGTCACAGCCTGCTGGATCAGTTTGAATGGGTCGACACCGAAGACGGTTCAGCGCTGAACTGGGAAGCCACGGGCTGGATAGGCAAAGACCAGCAGCGCCTCTGGTGGCGCACGGAAGGCGAACGTCACGATGGCGACATTGAAAACGCCGAACTGCAACTGCTCTATGGACGGCCCTTCTCCCGATGGTGGGACTGGGTCGCCGGTGTACGCCACGACTTCAGGCCCAACCCTTCACAGACCTGGTTAGCGGCTGGTGCGCAGGGCCTTGCGCCCTACTGGTTCGAAACAGAAGCTACGCTATTCCTTGGTGAAGGCGGGCAAACGAACCTCCGATTCGAAGTTGAATATGAGATTCTGCTCACAAACAAGCTCATCCTGCAGCCTCTTGTAGAGCTCAACTTCTTTGGCAAGAACGATCCCGACCGAGGCATAGGCTCTGGCCTTTCCGAAGCAGAAGCAGGCCTGCGTCTTCGCTATGAAATCCGACGCGAAATCGCCCCCTACATCGGCGTCGGCTGGGAACGCGTATATGGCGAGACCGCTGACTTTGCCCATCTCACGGGCGAAGCCATTTCCGACACCGCCCTCGTGGCGGGCATTCGTCTCTGGTACTGAAGCAGAATGACATGAACAGTCTTAAAATCCTGCTGGTGCTCGCGGTGTTTTCTATCACCAGCACCGGTGCCTACCTTTACCTTGGCATATATAACTTCTCCGCTGACGAACCCCATTTTGAAATCACTGAAGAATTGATTGCAGTGGCTCGGGATCGGTCGATTAAAGCCAGAGCCTACAAGCTGGAGGTGCCGGATGATCTTGAAGATAAGGAACGCATCCGCCGCGGCGCTGGAAATTACGATGCCATGTGTGTGGGCTGCCATCTGAAACCCGGCGTGGATGACTCGGAAATCCGCAAGGGCCTCTACCCCCAACCGCCCAACCTGGCCAAGCATGCAAATGACCCGGCGCAACAATTCTGGGTCATCAAGCACGGCATCAAGATGACCGGCATGCCCGCCTGGGCACAGGGTGGAATGGATGACGCCGCCATCTGGGACATCGTCGCATTATTACAGGTGATGCCGGATATGACAGTGGAGCAATATACTGAGCTGGTCGCCATCAGCGATGGACACAGCCATGCGGACCAGAGTCACCATGAACAGCATGACACACATGAAACAGCCCCCTCCGGGCATGCGAATGAACACCACGATGAAAAACCCGACGGTTCTGCAGCCGCCGCCACAATAGACGATCACCCCCACGCACCAGGAAGCAAACCCCATGCGCATTAGTCACACACCACGGGCCTTCATACTGACCCTCGTTCTTTTTCTACTGGCCGCCTGTGGTTCGGAAGAAAAAACCACCGGCCCACTTGTTCAGGTCTACAAAAGCCCCACCTGCCAGTGCTGCAGCGTCTGGGTCGAGCATCTTGAAGAAGCGGGCTTCGAAGTCGAAGTGACCAACGAAGCCAACGTCATGCCTACCAAACAACGTCTGGGCGTGCCCGCCGGCCTGGGCTCCTGTCATACCGCTGTTGTAGATGGCTATGTCATCGAGGGACACGTCCCGGCAAGCGACATCAAGCGTTTATTGACAGAACGCCCCAAGGCCACTGGCCTTGCTGTGCCTGGCATGCCGATTGGCTCACCTGGTATGGAAATGGGTGATCGCCGTGACCCTTATCACGTCTACCTGTTTAGCAAACAAGCTGATCCGGCTATCTTTGCCAGTCATCACCAGCCCGAACGATGAGGGTGTCAACCGTCTCTGACATTAAAGGCCGGATCATTTCGGCCGTTCACTTTTTCAGACTGCGTTGCTCCATGCCACGATGCTTTAGCCGATTCAGCATGTACTTCAGGGATTCATGCACATAACGAAACAGAACCCTCAGCACCGAAATCTTTTCAGGTGCCGTGGTGTCCATCGGGTAATCAAATGTCTGCATAAGCACCCGGGTCCACGGGTAGGCTTCAAACTCGGAAATCTGTGCACCACTCATGTGTTTTCGCCAACTAGCAATTCGTGATGGTTCTGGCCGCTTGCCTACCAGTTTGTGCTGACCCCGCGTAAAACCGGGCAGCACCACCCCTCCACCATCCAGCAAGTCTTCCTTGTACACCTGTCCTGTGAAGTCACATAACTCACTGATTAGCACTT
>JBFJXR010000137.1:0-2401 GCA_041622995.1 Nevskiales bacterium | reverse complement strand
GTATTCACTTCAGCGCCCTGCCAGCCCAATGCCTGGGCAATGCTGGCACCGGCAACAAATCCGGGATAACCATTACGGATGGTGGCGCCGCCGGAGACGAACTGCACATCTTTCCAGCTGACACCGGCATCTTTCAGGGCGGCTCGGGCGGCATGAACGCCGTATTCAACAAAGTTGCGGCCCCATTTGCCCCAGGGGTGCATGCCGACACCGGCAATCACCACATCATTTGAGCTCATTCCTTACCCCCTTCTTTTGAGGGAGACCATTTCCAGGTCAGCTTGCCATCAGCCAACGGCTCCAGAACCAGCTCCATTTCCATACCCACTTCCAGAGCGTCTACATTCACGCCTTCGATTACCTGCCCGAGTACGATCATCTGCTCGGCTTCAAGCTGCACAGCAGCAATGGCATAGGGCTCGAAAGGGTCAGCGGCTACAAAGGGCTCGGGGGGCTGATACACCGCATTGGTGTAAGACCAGACCTTGCCGGTGCGGGACAGTTCTACTGTGTCGAAGCTTTCACCTTCGCAATCAGGATTGCGACAGAATTTGGCTTCTCCGCGCATCTGCGGAAAGTAATAAGTGCTGCAGCTCTGGCATTTGGAACCAAGCAGATGTGGCTTGCCCTCATCGAGGGTAAACCAGCCTTCGAGTACGGGTTCACTCATGCGGCGGCCCTGATACCGGGAGGATTGTCTTTAAGCTGACGTGCACGGAAATCACGCGGGTCGAGCTTGCGAATCACTTCAAGCTGTTCTTCCGTCGGATGGGCCGTTTCACCACAATCTTCAGCCTTGATCAGCGGGAAGCTGGTGGCTTCCTGCACTTCTTCAAAGGTGACGCCGGGATGCAGGCTGATCACACGGATCGCATTGTCCGGGCCTTTGAAATCCATGACACAGAGATTGGTCACGATGTGACGAATACTCGCATAATCGCTATTCACACCTTCCGGCCAGTTTTCCTTGCGGTAACCCACGGAACAAACCACATCAACCTGGCCTTCCACGAATACACGAGGACCATGGTTGGGCACGAAGAAAGAATTGCCGTGGTTAATGCTGTTACCGGGGAAGCCACGCATGCCGAGCATCTGGCGCTTGGGCTTGGCGAAGTCACCAATGCAGGCAATGTTGGCCTGACCCCAACGATCCACCTGTACCGGGCCCACCAGTGCATGACGTTTACCATGCCACAGCAGGTCGAATACACGTGAGTAAGGCATATAGCCGCCATAGGCGCGGCCTTCATGACTCTTGGCACCGATTACGACAGGCTCTTCAGTAAGGTAGGCCTCACCATCGGTAATCATCAGGCCAGGGCTTTTCGTCAGCTTGGCCAGACCCTGCGCAATACGCGGGATGATGCCGATGCCGGTGGCCAATACTTCGCCATCTTCCTGCCAGACATCGGCACAGGCACAGATCAGCAGTTCGGCTAGAGTAAATTCCTGATTAGCCATGATTAAAACACCTGCCGTGGTAGTGAAACGATGGCGTCTACACCGCCGACATTTTCCTGGTAATCCGCTTCACTGGCACCAAAGAATTCTTCTACATACTTGTCCCAGCCACCCTCTTCAGCAGCGGCTTCGCAGTAGCGCTTGATATGCGGTACATCCCAGCCCATGCCCTGCCCCTTGGTAGAAACATTGGAGGTTGGATGTGCGCCGCCCTTGATCTCGACGACGCCGGTCACAAGACTGCGTTCGAACAGACTGCACTTGGCATCCTCTTCATCGGACTCGATCTGATCGACCAGTTCCTCGGTACTCATGTAGGTGCGATCAGCAGCCCTTGCGAACCACTCATCAAAGAAGGGGTCGGGACTATACAGACGTGAGTTACCCAGGCGGTCGGCCTTATGTGTATGAAGCAGGGCCACATCCAGTTTGATCGCCGGCATGGCCATCAGCACTTCGCCGTCATCGTAGGGTGAAGTCACCGTTTTAACGTCAGGATTGTTCTTCATGAAATCCGTACCCAGACCACCCCGTATAGGCAGGAATGGCAGGCGATAACCGGCTGCTCGCAGGCCCCAATGCAGCATGCCCTCGTCCAGTTCCATGGCTTCTACCGAACCGGCTTCACGTGCCTTGCGGAAGAAAGGCTCAAGCGGGATAAAATCAAGAGAAACAAAGCCATAGATTAACTTCTTAACCTTGTTTGAAGCACATAGCATACCCATATCTGCCCCGCCGTAACCGACAATGGTCAGGTCTTTAAGGTCAGAACGTACGATTTCGCGTACCAGTGCCATGGGCTTACGCCGAGGGCCCCAGCCACCGATTCCGATGGTCATGCCATCTTCGAGTGTGGCGACCACGTCTGCAGCCGTCATTTCCTTATTTAACTTCATATTTACCTGTTAATTCTGATTTACCCGCTGAGCGTTACGAG
>JBFJXR010000136.1:0-2465 GCA_041622995.1 Nevskiales bacterium | reverse complement strand
CCACGACTGAACATGCTGTGCAGGTATTCAGAGAATACGGCCTTGTACAGGGCGTTATCCTTGAAGCTGCGCCGCAGGTAGAAAGCCCCCAGCCTGCGAAACAGGCCGCCGATGACCGGAATATTCATGTTGAGTCCGGCCGCGAAGTTAGGCGTGGGAAGCTTGTTAACGTCCAGGGCATAGCCAAGTAAAAAGGCATCGATATGCGAGCGGTGACAGGGCACATAAACCAGGCTGTATTTAGATGCCAGTGGGATCAGTTGTTCGTTGTTATAGACCGACACGCCTTTGTAAAGTCGGGTCCACAGCCACTCCAGTATGAGAAAGACCACCCGCGTAGCGGCATAGGAGAAGTCGGACGCGATTTCGTTGGCGTAGCGCGCAGCCTGTTCCTCGGCATGGGCCTGGGTGGTAACCGCAGCTTCTGACTTGATGGCCGCCTTCACGGTATCGGAAAGCAGCAGGTCCCGTACTACGGTTCGCCGGTGTGACAGGTCGGGCCCGATGATGCCGGTGCGGTAATCCCTGAAGTCCTGTATCAGCGTTTGTTGGGCGGCTGAAATGTCGCCGCCATTGTTATCAAGAAGGTCACTGAGATTAACAGGCTCACCAAAGTGCAGACGGGTTTCACGACCATTGAAAAGGATAGTGAAGAATTTTCTGATACTGCTGGTAACCGACCATGTATCGGCAAAGATCAGTTTCCAAAGACTGCGTTCATTCGCAGGTGCACGACCCCAATATATGGAAACCGGTTGCAGGATTATGTCGCCACTGGCGGGTAAAACCAGATCTGTAACTGTGTCCGGATAATTTATGGATTTACGCCGGCGTGGCAGGGCGATGATATTGCTGCTTGGTGAAGTCCATGCATGCTGTGCAGCCGGCAGCTTGTGTTGCAGGCAGTAGGCTGCGAGCAGCATTGCATCGCTGCGTGAGTCACCTTCCATGACGTAATGGATAGTTGAGTCTTTGGGTGTCTCGCCGCTTGCGACAACACGTACCCAAAACGCTATCAGGTGCTGGCCCAATTTGAACAGCAGGCGGTAGATTACTTGCATCATGATTCCCTGAATATTATGTCTATAGACTACGCTTCGATACGATGCCTGTCAGCGTCTGTTTGACGTATAAAACCTGGTCGTGACTTTATCTACCCATGGCCAGGCGCCATGATTGTGGCGAACGGCCAGTCCATGATTTGAAGGCATGTGAGAAGGCAACGGCATCACTGAATCCAAGGCTGGCTGCGATCTGTTCCATGCCCAGTTGGCTTTCGGTAAGAAGCTGGTCAGCGCGTTGATGACGCGCCTCACGTAATAACTCCGAGAATGATGTGCTCTCCGCTTGCAGGCGGCGTTGAAGGGTACGCGGTGTCATGAACATGCTCTGTGCCAGGGCTGTCTGGTTGGGTATTACTGTGCTACCGAGCAGGCGGTTACGTACCGCATCGGCGTAGCGAAAAGGCTGGTCCATACCCTTGGACATGCGTTCACATTGCGCAGAATAAAAGGCACAAATGGTGGGGTCGGCATGGGGCAGGGGTTGTTCTGCTGCTTCCCGGCTGACAAGAAACTCGCTTTTTTCAGCCTCAAAAGCAACAGGGCATCCAAAAAAGTCTTCATATACTGCAGGGTCACCGGCACAGCGGTGACGGAACCGGATAGACTGGAATGGATAGGAGGATTCAGTAGCTTCCTCTATCAGTACAAGTGCACAGGCTATGTCACGCTCGACAAGAAAACCCTCTGCAGCACCGAGTCGAGGTTGCGGCAGGAAGCAGATACTTACAGTGCTTTCAGCCACCGTGAGGTGACCATCAAACATACCCCAGGCCAGTCTTGGGAAGCGAATGATTGCTTGAAGCATCTGTAGGGGCGTAGCGCTCGCCTGCATTGCCAGACCAAGCACAGAGAATCCCCGAAGGCGGTATGCGCGAGCCATTTCCAGGCTCAGGGTGGGTTCGGGAATGGCACGCAGCACGGCATTGAGAAATGACAGTTCCTGCTCAATGGAAATGGTGTAACCGGGATCCATAAGGCCGAAGCGGTCAATACCGGCCTGTTCCAGCAGGCGGTCTGCATTTATGCCGTGGCGACCCAGTATGGTGATAACGGGCAGAAGCCCGTAGGCAAGGCGGATGGAAGACCAGAGTGATACCTGCAGGGTCTGTCGGTTATTCTCATCCATGGTTTATTCTGGTATAGATAAAATATGAGGTTAAGTATCCTACAGTGTCGCAAAATATCAAGTTAATGACTTGTGGAATCATTCAGAATGGCATGTGAATGCACAATAATGCTAACGTCGAGAAATGCCGAGGAGCACAGAATGACATCGATAAATACAGATGCCGGCCAGTCATGGGCACAGAGTGGTCGTCAGCCACGCATTGCGATTGTTGGTGCGGGCATGTCCGGTATTGCTGCTGTCGTGAAACTCCGCAAGGCCGGTTATACCGATCT
>JBFJXR010000135.1:0-2508 GCA_041622995.1 Nevskiales bacterium | reverse complement strand
GGTTCGCAGAGCGTCGCTTGCCTCCTGTGCCATACCCGGGGTTTTCCCGGCGGTGGAACTGGAAGGCAAAAATGTTAAGGGAGATGTTGTGCCTTATATGCCGGGCAGCCGCTGGGTAGATGGCAGCATCTCCTCTGATTTACCGATGCTCAGAATGGCCAGAATGCACAATGTAAATCATTACATTGTTAGCCAGACCAACCCCCATGTAGTTCCTTTCCTGACGGAAAAAGAAAGCTATCAGGATACGGGGCTGATGCCATTTGCCAAGGACATGGTCACGACACATAGCCGTAATACCCTCAAATTGGCTCGTCGCCACATGGGTACAAATGTTGTCAGCAACCTGATTGGCAAGATGCATTCAATCACCGATCAGAAGTACACCGGTGACATCAACGTATTTCCAAAGCAGCCGCCTGGCAAGTTATTAAAAATGCTTTCGAACCCGACCCCGGATGATATCCAGAATTACATCAATGAGGGTGAGCGGGCGACCTGGCCAAAGATCGAGCGAATTAACAACAGTACTATGGTGAGCCGTACTTTTGACAATTGCCTGCTGCGTTTGAAAGAGCGTACCTATGGCGACGAACATCCGCAAAAGGAATCCAAGCGCGTTGTTAAGTTTCTGAAGAAGAAACGCCTGGCCTAAAACGGCTAATCAAACTATTACCTGAAGCGTTATTGATTTTTTCATGACAAATAAACATACTTTTCCCACATACATACCGGTTGGTAGGTAAACATGGTTGCAAGATTCACACATGCATTGGTTCGTTGGCGTTATGCCTGCTTTATTCTGGCTTTAGCCGTCGTCGCCGTGACTGGCTTTGGCGCAACCAAGCTCAAGTTGGCCACTGATCTGGAGGTCATGTTTCATCCTGATGATCCGCAGCTGGCACTTTATAACGTGCAGCGCGATACCTATGCCCAGGATGACAACCTGTTTTTTATTATCGGGCCCGCTCAAGGGAATGTTTTTACCCGTGAAACCCTCGCACTGGTCGAGGAGTTGACTGCAGCAGCATGGCTTTTACCCCATGCCCAGCGTGTGGATTCCCTGAGTAATTATCAGCATACAGAAGCAAACGAAGACGATCTGAATGTGCAGCCACTGGTCGAGGGTGCAGAGAACCTGAGCGATGAGGAACTCGTCAGAATCAGGGAAATTGCACTGGCTGAACCCACCTTGCGTAAGCGCCTGATCTCGGAAGAAGGGGCTGTGACCGGCGTAAATATTACGATGAACTTACCGGGCCTGGATCGATCAAGGGAAATTCCTGAAGCGATGCAAGCCGCCCGTGCGCTGCGGGATGAAATGCTCGGCAAATATCCCGGAGTACGCATCGGCATTGCCGGAAAAACTGCCGGTAATAACGCCTTCTCAGAGTCGGCTCTTTATGACCTGACACATATTGTGCCCATCGCTCTGCTTATTGCATTGAGCTGTATTGTTTTCTACATCTGGCTGGCCAGTGGCAGTGTGCTGACTGCGGCCAGTGGTACGTTTACTACATTGGTAGTCGTCATAACGTCGATTGCCTGTGCGCTGGGCATGGCCGGGTGGATCGGTTATGGCGTTACGCCACCGATGTCGAATACCCCAACCATGATCCTGACCCTGGCAGTGGCCGATTCGATGCACCTGCTGGTCACTTTTTTCCAGCAGATGCGAATGGGCAAGACCCGCGAAGAAGCGATGGCTGAAAGTCTTAGATTGAACTTCCAGGCGATATTTCTCACCAGTGTGACAACAGCGATCGGCTTTCTGGCGCTTAACTTCAGTGAATCTCCCCCTTTCCAGGATCTCGGCAATGTCGTGGCTATTGGCGTGGTTGCCGCATGGCTGCTGACCATCTCACTGGTGCCGGCCCTGATGCTGATGCTCCCGGTAAAAGTTAAACGTGAATACAAGGAAGAAGTGGGCGTGATGGAGCGTCTGGCCGACTGGGTCATCGCTCATCGCCACCTGTCACTGGGCCTATCCTCGATTCTCATTATTACTGCTGCAGCATTCGTGTCGAAAAACCAGCTCTATGATGTCTGGTCAGAATATTTCAACGAGCGGACTGAAATCCGGAAGGATGTTGATTTTGTTCGTGCACATCTGGCTGGCATGAATACCATGGAGTTCTCCATCGGTGCTGGAGAATCCGGTGGCATTGCTGATCCTGAGTATCTCGCCAAACTGGATGAGTTGGCGGTTTGGTTGCGTACACAACCCTTTGTGCAGCATGTATACAGCTTCAGCGACATCATGCGCCGCCTGAACAAAAATATGCATGGCGATGACCCGGACTATTACACCCTGCCAGGCGATCGCGAACTGGCCGCCCAGTATCTGCTTTTATATGAGTTCTCATTACCGTTTGGTCTGGATATCAATAACCAGATTGACATGGACAAATCGGCAACCCGCATGATTGTCAGTATTGCCACCTCTAGCACCCAGGCTATCCTTAAAATGCAGCGTGATATCAATGCCTGGATGGAAGTCAACATGCC
>JBFJXR010000134.1:0-2550 GCA_041622995.1 Nevskiales bacterium | reverse complement strand
TCGGCAAAGGCCTGCACCACGGCTTTAGCATGGTCGACTTCCTCTGCGCTGGGCATGAACACTTCATTGATCACCGCCACCTGGGCCGGGTGAATGGCGATCTTGCCGAGGAAGCCGTCCCGGCGTGCTTCCAGGCAGTTTTGCCGTAAACCTGCCTCATCCCTGAAGTCCAGAAATGCGGTATCGACTGCCTGCACACCGGAGGCACTGGCAGCAATCAGTGTGAGCGTGCGTGCATGCACATACGGTGCAGTAAGTTTGCCCTGTTCATCGGTATTGCTGATGGCGCCTATGGATGCACTCAGGTCAACCGCGCCCCAGGTCAGGCCGCATACACGTGGATGTACTTCGGTGTAGCTGCCAATGGTTAGAATGGCTTTAGAAGTTTCGATGGCCACCAGCAGGATTTTTGTGCTGCCCGCTTCAATGCCATGCCCGGCTTCAAGAGCGGCGATATGCCCGGCAAGTACATTGCCGTCATTGGCATGTTCTGCCTTGGGCAGGAAAATGCCATCAGGCTTGCCAGCCATGGCCGCCTTTAGATCATCCAGTGCATGCCCGGTGTCCAGTGCATTGATCCGTACCCAATGCTGGCAGGTCGTGCGGTCTGCATTTTTAAGATGATCACTGACCATCTGACGGGCGATTGCCTTGCGGGATTCAACCACGGCATCTTCCAGGTCGAAAACCACGGCATCGGCACCCAGTGAGGCACTCTTGCCCAGCATCTTCTGGTTGTCGCCCGGCACAAACAGCCAGGAGCGCAGGATCGTACTGGCATTCATTCGACAGGCTTCTTCAGCATCAGCGCGATTCGCACGCAGTCTGCGACCAGCTCGTCTTTCTGGTTAAAGGCCCGATGAATGAAAGTCACAATGCCATCCTTTGGGCGTGACTTGCTTTCGCGTTTGTCCTTGATTTCAGTTTCAAAGTGCAGTGTGTCGCCATGAAAGACCGGTTTTGGAAACTTGATTTCATTCCAGCCCAGATTGCCACTGGTGGTGCCCAGTGTGGTGTCGTAGACCGTGACGCCGACCATCAGGGCCAGAGTAAAGGTGCTGTTGACGATACGCGTGCCAAACTCGGTTTCGTTTTTGCAGTATTCCTCATCCAGATGCAGACGCGCCGGGTTGTGGGTCAGTGCGGTAAAAAGCAGGTTATCGGTTTCCGTGATGGTGCGTCGTATGGGGCACACGAATATCTGTCCGATTTCGAACTCTTCGTAATAAAGGCCTGCCATGTCTGTCTCCGTGGTATACAGTTTCTAACAATGATTAGATTTTATTGTGCGCGTGCGTCTAATGTACATCCTCATCAGTTCGGATGACTTGATAAAAGCACATCATGTTTAGTCTTTGAATATCTCAACCAGGAAGAAGAAACCATGCTCAAAGAAGGCGATCTGCTTTGGCAACCGGGTAAAGAGCGGATTGAACAGTCGGAAATGACGCGTTTCATGCGCTGGCTTTCGGCTGAGCGTGGTCTTGTATTTAATGATTACGAGTCTCTAAGAAAGTGGTCAGTAGAAGACATTGCCGCTTTCTGGGGTGCCTATTGGGATTACCTGCAGATCAAGAGTTCAGCGCCCTACAGGCAGGTGCTCAAAGAAAACAAAATGCCCGGAGCGAAGTGGTTTGAGGGTTCAAAGCTCAATTTCGCCGAGCATGCGATTCGACAGGGGCGCGGCAGCGAGGCGGCCATCTACTTTGCGTCCGAAGTTGAGCCTTTAAGCAGCCTGTCATGGGATGAACTCAGTGAGCAGATTGCCCGTGTAGCGCATGCATTGCGCGGGGCCGGCATACAACCGGGTGATCGGGTTGTGGCATTCATGCCGAATATTCCCGAAACCATGATTGCCTGCCTGGCGACTGTGAGCATTGGTGCTGTCTGGTCAAGCTGCGCTACAGATTTCGGGGCGACAACCGTACTGGATCGTTTTCAGCAAATTGAACCCAAGGCGATTTTTGTCGTTGATGGCTATCAGTATGGTGGCAAGGCATTTGATCGTAGGGGCGAGGCCAAAACCATTATTGAAGGCCTGCCCACGCTGGCAACAGTCATTCACCTGCCATATCTGGATAAGTCAGCGAATGGCCCGGTGGAGCAGGCAGTCAGCTGGGCAGATTTTGCGGGCACAGGCGAGGTGCCGCCACTCACATTCGAACAGGTGGATTTCGATCATCCTCTCTGGGTCGTGTATTCCTCCGGTACAACCGGCCTGCCCAAGGCAATTGTGCATGGCCACGGTGGCGTGTTACTGGAGTTGCACAAGATGCTCGGCCTGCACAGCAATCTGCGGCCTGATACCCGTATGTTCTTCTACGGCTCATCCGGCTGGATCATGTGGAATATCCTCATGGGCTCATTGCTGGTCGGGGCATCACCGGTGTTGTACGACGGTCATCCATCGGCGCCTGATGTCGATGTACTTTGGCGAATCGTCAGTGAGACTAATACGACCCTGTTTGGTGCCAGCCCAACTTATCTGGCCATGATGCAGAAAGAGGGTGTAGTACCAAAAGAGCAATATGACTTCAGTGCCCTGGAAGG
>JBFJXR010000133.1:0-2551 GCA_041622995.1 Nevskiales bacterium | reverse complement strand
TAATCCGCAGGACAGTACCGCCCAACTCATTCTCTGGGAGTTGCGTCTGCCGCGTACATTGCTGGGGCTGGCTGTTGGTGCTGCGCTGGGATTATCGGGTGCAGTACTGCAGGGATTCCTAAGAAACCCCCTGGCGGATGCTGGTCTTATCGGGGTATCCAGTGGCGCAGCTTTAGGAGCCGTCCTCACGTTATATACCGGTCTTGCCGCCCTGTTCGCACTGGCTCTGCCCCTTGGCGGTCTGGCGGGGGCTGCCATTTCAGTCACAGTTGTGTATGTGCTCGCCGGCCGCGACAGTAGCATTCTGACCCTGATACTCGCCGGCGTCGCGATCAACAGTTTCACCGCTGCACTGACCTCGCTGGCTCTGAACCTTGCACCGAACCCCTATGCCGTCATGGAAATCATATTCTGGCTACTGGGCTCACTGGCCGAACGCAGCATGGAGCATGTTGTTCTGGCGACTCCCCTCATGCTGATCGGTGCAATCATACTGTTTTTCACCGGTCGCGGGCTGGATGCACTGAGCCTTGGCGAAGACACGGCGCACACGCTGGGTATCAGCATGCCGCGCCTGAGGCTCATGGTGCTGGGTGGCACGGCACTTGCCGTCGGCGCTGCCGTTTCAGTCACTGGCAGCGTGGGCTTTATAGGTCTGGTTATTCCGCACATGCTGCGTCCCCTCGTAGGCTACCGTCCCAGCCAGTTGCTGTTGCCGAGTGCCCTGGGTGGCGCTGCACTGTTACTGGCGGCAGATATTGCGATACGGCGGATGCCCACGGATGTCGAACTCAAACTTGGTGTATTAACGGCGTTAATCGGCGCTCCGTTCTTTCTGTACCTGTTGATCAAGACACGGAGGCAGCACCCATGAGCCCGGATCAACTGTTAACTGTCCGTAACCTACATCTGCAACTGGCAGGACGGCAGGTATTGCAAGACATCAACTTCAAGCTTCCATCCGGTCAGCTTATTGCCTTGCTGGGTCCTAATGGCGCGGGCAAAACCAGCCTTCTGAGGTGTATGGCTGGTTTGCTCTCCCCTGAGCGCGGTGAGATTCATATAGGTGAAAATAGACTTTCAGACATGCCTGCCGACACACGCGCCCGTGCTTTGTCATATCTTGAGCAGGACGCTGATTGTCACTGGCCCATGTCGGTAGAAGATGTCGTCGCACTTGGCCGCTTGCCTCACAGACTCAGTGGCTGGACATTAAATGACGATTGCCGGTTACAAATCGACCGGGCGTTAAAAGATGCCGGCCTTTTGTCATTAAGACATAGAAGCGTGGACGGACTCTCGGGCGGCGAACGCAGACGCGTCATGCTGGCACGGAGTCTGGCAACAAATGCCGGCATATTGTTTGCGGATGAACCGGTATCCGGGCTGGACCTTGCCCATCAGCTTCGCATGATGGAATTACTGCTTAACAAAGCCAGTGAAGGCATGACAATCATCCTGGTTTTACACGACCTGGCTTTGGCAGCACGATACTGCCATCGACTCATCATGTTGGAACACGGTTCAATAGTTGCAGATGGCAGTGCCGCTGAAGTACTTACGGCGAATCGCCTTGCCAAAACCTATGGCATTGAGGCCCACATAGACCAGATCATGGGACTACCTGTCATTCTGCCTGTATCGGCTCACTCGTTATCCTGAAGCCAGGCTGCGCTGACATTGTCCGTGTCACTCTCTTCTGCCGGATTCATCCAGGAGTTTCCAGATTCCACATCGGGAAACTGGACTGAACTCAGCCAGAAATCACAAACCGTTTTAAATACCTTCACCAGGTCATCAAAGCGCGAAGGCTTGACAATATAGGCATTCACGCCCAGATCGTATGCGGTATTTATATCCACCGGGGATGAGGACGTCGTTAATACGATGACCGGAATTCTGGCCAGCTGAATATCCGTTTTAAGTACTCGCAGGACTTCCCGGCCATTGACAACTGGCATATTGAAATCGAGAAGAATAATATCTGGCCGCGGCGCAGCATCAGGTTTATCGTAGGGTTCGGCACCGCGCATGTAAGCCAACGCTTCCACGCCATTTTCAACAAAACGTAAGTCAACATTCTGCGTTGATTCACCTATGGCCTCTTTAGCCAACAGACGATCGTCCTCGTCGTCCTCTACATAAAGGATGCAGTGTTGTTTTACATTTTCGTCCATGCCTGTCTGACTCCTTTGCTTGTCAGATATTCCCTACAGACCTGTAGTAAATCCTTGGTAGTAAATCTTTGATTAGTAATAGAAAAGTTTATTGCAATATGCTTGCAGAGTTACTCTTTTTAGAGTAAAAGTCAAGTTCAATCCAGTAAAGAAAGCACTGTGACCCACACCATGTCAGGAGCCCCCCAGTTTATAGTAGCCACATTTATTTATGCCATATTTATTGTAGGCATGAACTTTCATGGCTTTCAAAGCACCCACGAACTACATTCCATTGTTGAAACCTGTGCGACCCTGATTGCTGCCTTTGTCGCATTTCTGGCGTTAATCCGATATTTTGCCAGGCGAGATCTGAAAATCCTCATGATCTCTGC
>JBFJXR010000132.1:0-2599 GCA_041622995.1 Nevskiales bacterium | reverse complement strand
CGGTTGCCCTGAAAGAAGCTGGCAGGAATGGTGCGGTTGATCGTTGTGCCCACCAGCCAGCCAATGGCCGGGAAGACGCCATTGGTGCCCGGGAAAGGTGCAGGTGCCGGACCTTCCTGATAGCTGTAGGGCAGTGGTGCCGGCGAACTGCCGGCTTCAACCGTGCACAAAACACCAATGCATAGCTGGAAAGGGTTTTCCTTATAACTTGCCTTGCCCTGGGCAAAACTGACTGGCGTGTTGCTACTGCCATTGTCGGGCGTATTGTTGTTACTACTGTCGCCACAGGCGCTGAGAATGGGAACAAGAATAAATACAGAGAACAGAATCAGTTGTTTCATAAGTACGGGCAGCAGGAAGTAAATTAGGGGGGTATAGACGCCAAGTATTACACGACCGATTCATTAGCTCACCCCCGACTGCATGAGCCATCTGTAACTGTCCTGGCAATGGGCGCGTAGCTAATTGATTTTTGCAGTATTGATTTGGTTTGTTTTAAAACGCTGAACTGATACCGTAAGCCAATCTTGCCTACCCCTGACCAGAATTGAGAACAGTTATGACCCTGCTTAACCCCAAGAAATTCGCCCAGTCCTACCCGGATGAAGAAACCCGCCAGATCATGCTCAAGACCATCGATTTTTTCGAAGGTATGGGGCTGGCCAAGTGCAAGGAAGATTATGAAAGCCGGCGCTGGTATACCGAGTTCCTGGAATTCAACAAGCAGGAAAAGATTTTTGCGACGCTGTTAACGCCCAAAGGCTATGGGCCGAATCCGGACAATGCCCGTTGGGATACCTCACGCATTACCGATTTCGCCGAAATTCTGGGTTTTTATGGCCTGACTTACTGGTACTGCTTCCAGGTGTCGGCATTGGGGCTGGGGCCAGTCTTTATGGGCAGTAACGAGGCGCTGAAACACAAGACCGCGAAATTGCTGGATGAAGGCGAGATTTTTGCCTTCGGATTGTCCGAGCAGGCGCATGGGGCGGATATCTATGCCTCGGAAATGAAGCTGGTGCCGACCGGCGAGGGCAGCTATGTGGCCCGTGGCGAGAAGTACTACATCGGTAACGGCAACAAGGCTGCCCTGGTCTCGACCTTTGGCAAGGTCGTGGGCACGGATGATTATGTGTTCTTTGCAGTGGACTCGCAGCACGAGAAGTACGAGTGCGTTAAGAACGTGATCAACAATCAGGATTATGTCGCGAACTACCGGCTGCACGATTACCCGATTACTGCAGACGACATCTCCGAGATGGGCAAGAAGGCCTGGGATGATTCCCTGAACACCATCAACGTAATGAAATTCAACCTTGGTTATGCGTCAATCGGCATTTGTACGCATGCTTATCACGAGGCTATAGACCACGCCGCCAACCGTTATCTGTTTGATCATTACGTGACTGACTTCATGCATATCAAGCAGCTATTTGTGGATGCCTATACCCGTCTCGCTGCCATGCGGTTGTTCGCCCGTCGTGCCCGTGATTACATGCGTACTTCCAGTGAAAATGATCGTCGTTACCTGCTGTTTAATCCGATGGTGAAAATGAAGGTGACCACACAGGGCGAAGAGGTGATTAACCTGTTGTGGGATGTGATTGCCGCCAAGGGTTTCGAGAAGGATATGTACTTCGAGAATGCGGTAATTGATATCCGTGCGTTGCCGAAGCTGGAAGGCACGGTGCATGTGAACATGGCGCTGATCGTGAAGTTTATGGCGAACTATTTCTTCAAGTCGGCATCCTTTGATGAGGTGCCAGTGCGCGAAGATGGAAAGAACGACGACTTCCTGTTTAACCAGGGGCCGACCAAGGGGCTGGGCAAGACCCGTTTTCATGATTACAGGATTGCCTATAACAAATGTGATTTGCCCAATGTGAAAGTTTTCAGAAAGCAGATTGCCCGATTTAAGCAGATGCTGGTAGTCGGCAAACCGAACAAGGCGCAGGTCAAGGACATCGATTTTCTGCTCATCACCGGAGAGCTGTTTACGCTGGTGGCCTACGGCCAACTGATTCTGGAAAGCTGGGAACTGAATGATATCGATGATGATCTGGTTGATCAGATATTCGATTTCATGGTTCGTGACTTTTCCAAGTTTGCCCTGCAGTTGTATTCCAAGACCAGCAGTACCGCTATTCAGCGCATGTTCTGCAAATCAATGATCAGCAAGCCGCAACGGGATGACCGGCGCTATGACCGGGTGCTTAACGAATTTGCCTATGCCATGAAAGATGCTTACACCATGAATCCCTAAGCATGTGGAACTGTATAAATGAATGATGGAACCGGAATGTCACGATTGAAGTTTTCACCGTACCTCAATGGCAGCGTGAGGACATTGGCCATGTTGTTACTGCCCTGGATACTGATGGGATGTAATTCGTCATCCCCATCATCCAGTGGTGCCGGGAATGTAGTGTCCAGCCCGTCGGTTCAGATACCGGCGGGTGCACCGCCTGCTGCTTTTGCAGAGCCGGCGACGCTGCCCGAGCCTTCTTCATGGCCATTCCGTCAGGGTGCGCCCGGTATCAGTGGTACCGGGCGTTATGCCTGGGGCGCCTATTACTGGAGTGATTTCCTCTACGATGCG
>JBFJXR010000131.1:0-2625 GCA_041622995.1 Nevskiales bacterium | reverse complement strand
CACCGAGCAGAAAGCCTACACGCTCTATGATGCCCATATCGGCATTGGTGCACAGGATGGTCTTTGGAATATTGCCTTGCGTGGTGAAAACCTGACTGAAGTAGAAGCCCTCAGCTTTGTGGCTGATCACAACCTGTATGCCAACTCCTACTTTGCGACGCAGATTCCTCTCAGGAGAGTGTCACTGAGTTTTAACGCCAACTGGTAAATGGCCTAACTTGGCTCTACGGACAAACCATCCAGTCCCAGTTCCTTGCGCCAACCGGCTTCCAGCCGGGTCTGGTCATCATCATTGGGATGAAAATCTCGGCGAAAATAATCCATCAGCGCCGGTGTGCTGTGACTCAGCAAGCCGCCTTTACCAAACAGTGACTTCAAACCCGCAGAGATACCGGCGAGGTCCTTCCAGCTACCATCCCGGATCATCAGCTTGATCATGTCCATCACCACAAAGGGTGCCAGCGCAGCAATAAACCACACATACATCACCACGCGGGTGCGGTGATCACCCCCTGATTTTTGATAAACGTCAAAAGCCACAGCCCGATGTTCGCGCTCTTCAAGGGCATGCCACATCACCAGATGACGAATGGTGTCGTCCTTAAAACCCGCCAGGTACTCGGGATGCCGCAACAGGAAACGAGCCAGGCTCGCTGTCAGGTGCTCGGCACCCGCGGTAGCAGCCAAACGCTGCTTAGGTGTATGTATGCGGTTGAACCACTTCATCAGCACCTTAGTGCGTTTCTCGGTTTTGATCACATCAATACCATGCACTTCCAATAGCATTTCATTAGCAAGACGGTGGGCTCGACCATGCATGGCTTCCTGACCAATAAAGGCACTGATATCCCGTTGCAGATCATCATCATCCACGGCATCCCGTGAATCACGCACCGCATCAATGAAGAACTGCTCGCCATCCGGGAATTTGGCCTGAATCACCAGCCAGAAATAGGACGCCAGCGGATTGTCGTTGTAGAGGTACCGGGGCACCGCACTGAAATCAAAATCCATTTTCCTGACCGGAAAACTGGCACCTTCATGACGACGAACAGGTTTCTGAGTGACTTTTGACATAATTCTTTTCCTTGGTCTGTGATACCCGCATGGATGTATTGGTTTTTCTGCAGTCTTGACCGCTCGCTCAAGGGCTGCACATCCATGACATTAACTAATGTCACATTACTCAAGGTAAATGTTTATGTCAAATATTTTTATTCTTGTTTTGATTACCAATCAAACTACCCATTCATTGGGTTTATTTCAGGCTTTGTCGCTTGCCAATCTGAGCACGTCCGCATAACCACTGACAGGTTTCACTAACCCCTTTTCCTTCAGCTTTTGATGCAATTCTGGCAGGCGGTAATAAGGCACCGACGCCATGACATGATGCTCAAGATGGTAGTTCACATTCATCGGAGCCACAGTCATGCGGGCCAGCCAGTTGGCATAGGTAGTACGTGTGTTCTTGAACATGTCCGGCCCGCCCTCGGTGCAGGCGTGCTCGGCGATGGATCGTATGCGAATAAACAGGCTGAAGGTGGTCAGGTAGGCCACGATCCAGGCGGTATACACCCATAGCACGCCGCAGGCAGCAAGGATGCCGGCCAGAGCTGCATTGGTGATGATCATTGGGCCCATGTTTTTGGCCCCTTCACGCAGATAGTCTTTCCAGGTGCGGCCTTCCTGCGGAAGTCTTTCGACTTCGGCCGCAACGGTGTATTTCAGGATGCCAACGTCCATCCCGATCAGCCCGATAATACGACGCAGACCGGTCTGGCCATTCAGGTCACGGAAGAATTTACGCATTAACGACCCGCGGGTACCGGGGAACGGTGTGACCAGACTCATATCCGGATCTTTCTCGGTACCGGTGTAGTTATGGTGACTAATGTGGTGCTGGCGATAACGCTCAACATCGGTCCATACCGGCCGGGCGCATAACCAGTCAGCCAAAACTTCATTCATCCAGCGGGTTTTAAACAGGGTCTTATGGGCGGCTTCATGGGTGAGAATGGCGCAGGCCAGATGCTGACCGCCCAGAATAACAACTGCCAGAAGATAGGTAACCGGATGAGGAAAGGCCGCCAGCAAGGCAAAGGTCGCGGCGATAATTGCCCAGGTACGGAATATTCCCCATGCACCGCGCCAGTCTGACTTTGCAGTAAGCGCCCTGATTTCGTCCTTGGTTAAAATTTCTTTGAGTGAAAAACTCATTGCACGACTCCTGCAGACAGATGCGTGGTGGTTGCCAGCGGCATGCCTGCACCCATGTGATAAAGCTGATTCCAGATAGATTTACCGGTTTCATCGAAGCGCTTAACGGTTTCTACAAAACGGTGTCGGATTTGATTATCTACCCAGGGCGCGGGCAGCCACGGGTCGAATACAAGCGAGCGAATGGCTGCACCGCCCAACAGATAGGACTCGCGTGCGGCTGTATCAATGTCCAATGCCTCGCAGTCCGCCATCCAGTCTTCAAGACGTTCGCGTTCCTGCTGGTAATAGGTGTTCAGTGCCCGGGTATCCCAGAGCTGGGGAATGCGTTGCCGACGAGCCTCATCAAACTCGGCGGCGGTAAATACGGCGGCCTCGGGTTCCAGTCCGAGCACCTGCAGGCGTTCT
>JBFJXR010000130.1:0-2629 GCA_041622995.1 Nevskiales bacterium | reverse complement strand
CTGGTAGAAATCAAGGCCACCGGACTCTGTCATACCGATAAATTCACCCTCTCGGGCGCCGACCCTGAAGGGCTGTTCCCCGCCATCCTCGGGCATGAAGGTGCCGGCGTGGTGGTTGATGTGGGCCCAGGCGTGAAATCCCTGAAAAAAGGCGACCATGTCATTCCGCTCTACACACCGGAATGTCGCGAGTGCGAATACTGCCTGAACCCGAAGACCAATCTCTGCCAGAGCATCCGCAGCACCCAGGGTCAGGGTCTCATGCCCGATGGCAGCAGCCGCTTCTCCATCGACGGCAAACCCGTGCTGCATTACATGGGCTGCTCCACGTTTGCCAACTACACCGTGCTGCCGGAAATCGCCCTGGCCAAGGTGCGTGAGGACGCGCCCTTCGACAAAATCTGCTACATCGGCTGCGGCGTCACCACCGGCATTGGTGCTGTGCTTTTCACCGCCAAGGTTGAAGCCGGTGCCAATGTAGTGGTGTTCGGCCTGGGCGGCATCGGTCTGAATGTGATTCAGGGGGCCAAGCTGGTCGGTGCGAATAAAATTATCGGTGTTGATCTGAATGGTGATCGCGAAGCACTGGGCCGCCAGTTCGGCATGACCGACTTCGTTAATCCGAATGAAATTGAAGGCGACCTGGTGGAATACCTGGTCGAACTCACCGGCGGCGGTGCCGACTACAGCTTTGAATGCATCGGCAACGTCGATGTCATGCGTCAGGCACTTGAATGCTGTCATAAAGGCTGGGGCGTCTCGACAATTGTTGGCGTTGCCGGCGCTGGGCAGGAAATCAAAACCCGCCCGTTTCAGTTAGTAACCGGTCGTCGCTGGATAGGCACGGCATTCGGCGGCGCGAGAGGCCGCACCGACGTACCTAAAATTGTCGATTGGTACATGGAAGGCAAGATCAATATTGACGACCTCATTACTCATACCCTCAAACTCGATGAGATCAACGAGGGCTTCGACATGATGGCCCGGGGCGAATCCATTCGCTCCGTGGTGGTGTATTAATGAGCCTGGAAACCCGTTCCGAACACGCCTGCTACGGCGGCACGCAGGGCTTCTATACCCATCAGTCCACCAGCACCGGCACAGCCATGAACTTCGCCGTGTATCAGCCGCCACGGGCCAATAAGGGCCCCGTGCCTGCGCTGTATTACCTGGCCGGCCTGACCTGTACGGAAGAGACCTTCATGATCAAGGCCGGTGCTCAGCGTATTGCCGCTGAACTGGGCCTGATGCTGGTTGCCTGTGACACCAGCCCGCGAGGACTCAATCTTCCGGGGGAAGACGAAAGCTGGGACTTCGGCAGTGGTGCCGGCTTCTATCTTGATGCTACCCAGCCAATTTGGTCTGACCATTACCGCATGGGCAGTTACATCAACGAAGAATTACCCGCCCTTATCGAAGAGCACTTCCCTGCATCAAGAACCAAGCGCGGCATCTTCGGCCATTCCATGGGTGGTCATGGTGCACTGGTCACCGCACTACGCAACCCGGAGCGCTGGCACTCTTTATCTGCCTTCGCCCCTATCAGTAATCCCATGAACTGCCCCTGGGGCATGAAAGCCTTTGTAAATTACCTGGGCCATGGCAAGGAAGGCTGGAAGGCATGGGATGCCAGCGTATTGATGACGCAAAAAGCCTTTCCTGCAGAAATACTGATTGATCAGGGGCTAGGCGACCAGTTCCTTCAACAGGAACTGCATCCTGAGGCACTGGAAGCTGCCGCAGCGACTTCAGGCCAGGCGTTAAACCTGCGCCGTCATGCAGACTATGACCACGGCTATTACTTTATCCAGAGCTTTATGGAAGATCACCTGCGGCATCACGCACAGCAATTGCTCAACTAATCAAGCAATACGCTTTACTTGCCTTTTAGCATCGTACTCAGCTGTGGCCAGACTGTATCCAGCATGACGGGTTGCGCTTCAACGGTTGGATGCACACCATCGTCCTGGAAGTTCGCCTGATCAAGCGCAATATCGGCAAGGAAGAACGGCACCAGTTGCACCCCGGTTTCCTTGGCGATCTCCATGTATTGCTGATGAAACTGTTCGGTGTAGGTCACGCCGTAATTACTCGGCAATCGCATGCCCAGCAGCAGGACCTCACTACCGGCTTTCTGGCTGAGGCTGATCATCTGCAGCAGATTTTTTCGCAGACTTTCCAGCGACAGGCCGCGTAAGCCGTCGTTGCCGCCCAGCTCAATAATTACAATCGAGGGCTTATATCGCTTAAGCTCGTCGCCCAGTCTGGCCAGTGCACCTGACGTTGTTTCACCACTGACACTGGTATTGACGACCTTGTGCGGACAACCTTCCTTCTTGAGTCGTTGTTGCAGCAGCGCAACCCAGCCCTGATCCAGTGACATGCCATAGGCAGCACTCAGGCTGTCGCCCGTAATCAGAATAGTGGGTGGGGCTTCTTCAGCAGCAAAGCCTGAGCTGCCAAAAACTACAGGGCATAATAGACATAAAAGCAGGAGTGTATTTTTAATGGAAGCGAACATGACAGCCGTGGAAGCAAAGGGATTAACCAAGGATGTTACCCTCGGACAGACCGGCGGCGCCAGAACCCTGAACATATTGCAGGGTGTGGATATGCGTGTGGAGGCCGG
>JBFJXR010000129.1:0-2652 GCA_041622995.1 Nevskiales bacterium | reverse complement strand
GGGAAATCTTGGTGAGCTACGCCACTAATGAGCTATTGGGTGAGGAGCGGCAACTCGAACCAAGAGGGGAGTTGAATGTTAAGGGTGTGCATTTTCCAATCAAAGTATTCGCGCTTCGTGTGGGAGGCGCCCAACAAATCGTTGCAGCGGACACTTGACCCGTCAGCCGCTTTTGCTGTCGCAAAAGCAACTGCCGCCTCAAGTGCCGCTGAACTCAGGCGTTGGGCATCATGAGGGGTGAGGGTGTGAAATCCGAAGAGCTGCCGGAAATCTGGCATTTCCGTGTGTCGCACTACAACGAAAAGGTTCGGTGGGCTCTCGACTACAAGGGCATTCGCCACTTGCGGAATACCTTGATACCCGGATTCCATATTCCAGTTGCGCGTTGGCTGTCGGGACAGAACCAACTCCCGATCCTTCGACACAATGGCAAAATCTTTCATGATTCAAGCAAAATTCTACGAGAACTGGAAGACAGGTACCCGTCACCGGCGCTGTTTCCTGAACGACCTGAAGAATTGCAACGTGCGTTAAAGATTCAGGACTATTTTGATCAAGAGGTAGCACCTGCGCTGCGGAGAGTCTTCTGGGCAACCTACATCAACGATGCGAGACTATGCACCAGAATGGCTACCGACGGAGCCGGCCCTTTTCTCGCAGGGCTTTGGCGTATGTCCCTGCCGGCAACCCTTCCTCTCTACAGGAAGAACATGGGCCTTGACCGGGATCAGGTTCAGGCCGCACGGTGCAAGATCAGGGCATATTTTGATCGATTGGAAGGGATGATTGGTCCCAATGGTTTTCTTGTGGGTGAAGGCTTTTCGGTTGCAGACCTCACTGCCGCAGCAGTAATGACAGCGATCATTCGTCCACCGCAGTTCCCTTATCAACTGCCTGAGCCCTGGCCTGAGGAACTGCGCCAAATCCGGCATGAGATTTCAGACTATCCCGCCTGCAATTGGGTGCTCGATATATACAAGAAGTATCGTGGAAAATCCTATGAAGCTGACGTGGCAAATTAATGGGGTCTGCCCCAATGACATGCCGTCAGGCAATGGCTGTCAGCTTCTCGGATACGGCCCTGGCTGAAGTCACTGCACTCTCCAGCAAGGGGATGCCCCGGCTGGCGTAGGAGCCACAGAACCAGACACGACGATCCTGCTGTTCGTGGAGTTTGTCCAGCTCCCGGATGCCCTGGAGTGAATCCTGCGATACGACTGGCCTGGCCACATTCGCGTCCAGCAATATCTTGTCTTTATCGATCTCCCGGAACGGATTCCAGGTCTCGAATATGCTGGTTTCATTACCAAGCTTGGGATAAATCTGGTTCATCCAGATGCTGGCCATCGGCTTGTCATGCTCCTTGGACAGCATGAAATTCACCGGCGCCCATTCCGCGCGTCGCCGTGGTGCCAGACGACGGTCGGTATGTACAACGATGCGGCTTTTCTCGTAGCGGAACCTGTTAAGTGTAGTCTTCTCCTCGGCAGTGGCATCTGCCAGGAGTTTCTGTGCCTGGTTCGACTGTGTTGCCATGACGACGTGATCGAAGTCTTGCGTGTAGCCATTGCCGTCGGTCACTTGCACGCCATTCGTTTTACGGATCACTGCTTTGAGATTCAGGTTGCAGCGTATCTCGGATGCGGCTGCCGAAAGTCGTGTGGTGACGTCATGGGTGCCATGTGAAAGCCGATTGACGCGGGACCAGGTCAGGTCGCTGTCGAGGTACTTCAGGATGATCGAAGCCGGATAGGCCTTCACGCTTTCATAACTGCAGGTGCAGATACCGGCAAATGCGGGGTACAGGAAGCGCTCGGCAAACAGGTCAGAATAGCGGTTGCGCTTCAGATACTCCTGGATCGTGAGTGAATCTAAATCGGATGAAGAAAAGCGCCTGTATTTACCCGTCTGCCTCAGGAACCGGATGAGCTCGGCTCCGATCTGTATTGCCTTGCGGTTAAAGGTGCTGCGACCCGCCAGAAAGGGCACGGTGCGGGAGCCAAGCCAATGATTCTTATATCGAAAGTAGGTGCTTCCGCCAAACTGGCTGAATGACCCGGAGTAGTTGATGGGCTCAAAACTGACATCAATTTCACGATAAAGCCGGGTAAGTGTCGGGTAGTAGCCCTCGAAAAACACGCGCATGGGCGCATTGAGGTGGACACTGCCCTGCCCATGATCGACTTCCACCGTGTGGGCGTCCATGCCAATTCTCGGGGCACGCTCACAGAGCGTGACTTCGTGCTGTTTGCCCAGGTACCAGGCAGCGGCCAGTCCTGATATTCCGCTTCCGATGACAGCTATTTTCACGAATTCATTCCCTGAATAGTCCTAGGCATTCTGTAGCCCGAGACAAATTAACAAGATTAACCACGTCAGCATGACCCATAGCTGGCTCAACGTCGTGAACAATATAAACCTCTTGCACAACGGTCTGTTTGACGAGTCTGCATCCCTTACCAGACCAGACTGATAAACATGGAACAGCACGGCAACCGCAGGGCCGGCAATGACCAGACTCGACAGATGCCAGGCTATCCATGGCGCACTGACCACCACGACAAGCAGATAGGCTACCAGCAAAAGCAGCAGGGCATCACGTCTGGCCCTTTTTTCACCATGCCGTACAGAATAGCTGCGCTTCCCTCCCTG
>JBFJXR010000128.1:0-2850 GCA_041622995.1 Nevskiales bacterium | reverse complement strand
GCTCTGGCAGAGATTGGTCTTCGGGTTCAGGCAGTATTCGCACTCGCGACATTCCGGTGTGTAGAGCGGAATGACATGGTCGCCTTTTTTCAGGGATTTTACGCCGGGGCCCACATCAACCACCACGCCTGCACCTTCATGCCCGAGGATGGCGGGGAACAGCCCTTCAGGGTCGGCGCCCGAGAGGGTGAATTTATCGGTATGACAGAGCCCGGTGGCCTTGATTTCTACCAGTACTTCACCGGCACGCGGGCCTTCAAGCTGTACGGTCTCGATGGACAGGGGTTTTCCGGCTTCAAAGGCAACAGCAGCTCTGACATCCATGTGTCATTCCTCGGATAGATTCGATTGATGAGTAGGCCGTGCAGTATAAAGCTGCTGTGCTCCCGACTCTAGGCTGTGACTTTATTTAACCCCATCTCGTTGATGGTGAGCTGAATGCCTTGCTCAAGAGTGACTTTGGGTGCCCAGCCCAAATCCCTTTTCGCTTTGGCAATGTTGAAATAGTGGTGCGTCACCATGTAATTCACTGCGAAACGGGTCAGGCCGTTTTCCGCGTTCAGCGTGCCACCCTTGAGGGTGTCCCAGGTTTCGGCAATGGCTGCGACGCTGTAGGCCAGCCAGTAGGGCACTTTACCGGTGATCGGTGGATGGCCGATTTCCATCAGGAATTTTTCGATGAAATCGAAGAAGGCAATGGGTTCGCCATTGGTGATGAAGTAGGCCTGACCACAGACAGGTGAACCGGCAATCAGTTTGTCCTCGGCGGCGACAACAGCATCTATCAGGTTGCTGATGTAAGTGAAGTCGGAGAGCTTGTCGCGGTCGCCAATGGCGCGCTTGAGTTTCCCCTGCTTTGCCTTTTCGATGATGGCGGGTATGAAGCGGTTATCGCCGGCACCGAATACGACGTGTGGACGAATGGCGCAGGCCTGTGTCGTTCCCGTGCCGCTGAAAGCCAGTACGGCCTTTTCTGCTGCAATCTTGCTGTCGGCATAGGGTGCCTGAGAAATGCCAGAGTAGGGCAGGCTTTCATCGCCGTTCTCGATATCTCTTCCTTCATAGACGGCACTGGCCGAGCTGATGTAAACCAGTCGTGGAATGTTGTGCGCTATACAGGCGGCCATGAGGTGTTCGGTACCGCCCATGTTGACGTCCCAGATATCCTGTTCGCGACTCTGGGCGGTATGCACAAGGGACGCGTTGTGGATAATGCTGTCCATGCCCGCGCAGGCACTTTTCACAGCATCAGCATCACGGATGTCCAGCTTCAGAAACTTTACGTCATCCCTGAACGGCTTGTCGATCATGTCTACACAGGTGACCTGATGGCCTTCATCGGCGAAGCGATCAACGAGTGCTTTGCCAACGAACCCCTGGCCGCCGGTGACCAGAATTTTTCTGTTCATTGAATTGTTAGTTGCCTCATTCATTTGAAAGTCCCGAATGCCTGATCCCAGAAGGGAAAGATGGATGAATAGTTGTACTTCAGTTTTTCATGATGAACATCGTGTGACCTGGCCCAGAAATTCAGCAGACGGCAGGCCGGATGGGGAATGTCCAGATTGCTATGTACAAGGATATTTACGGTTGAATACACAAAGAACACCACGAGGAATGATGTACTGCTTATCGGCCCCAATAGTAAGACGGAGCCACAGAGCAGACAGATGGCACCGATGGCCTCAAGTGGATGCAGAAAGATACTTTCATTGGCAGTCGGGAAACGCACCATGTGATGCACGCGATGCACATATTTAAGTACCAGACGATGATGCATGCCACGGTGATAGAAGTAGTAAAGAAAATCGTAAAGCAGCAAAACCGCCAGTGATTCACCGAGCAGGTGTGCCGCACCCGGCCAGCCCGAATACAAAGTCTGCTCGCCAAAGAAATAGAGAAATGCCACAAATAGTCCGAGTGACATCAGATTATTCAGTGTGGTGTTGATGTGCTTTCGCACAGTCGGTAACTGATAGTTTTTGGGTGTGCGGATTCGATACTTCTTCAGGCCTGAAGAAGTCGCCGCCCAGGTGAGCCAGGTCATCAGCAGGCCATCATAGAGCATGATGGCTGCCAGAATAATAAAGAATGTCGTGTTCATAAGGGTCTCACTTTTTCATGACAAGGCTGATCAATGCCTTTAACTTGTCTGTCCAGCGGCGGGCAAACAGCAGGCGGATGCTGCTGCGGGCTGTGGCATAGTCGTTGGGTTTGACCGGATACAGTTTGGGTGGAATCTGGAAGGGGAAGCGGTCGGTGAGTACAGCCTTCGCATTGGTATAGGCACGCAGGCCGTCACGGCCATTCATGCGTCCAAATCCGGACTGTTTCACGCCGCCGAAGGGCAGGTCCTGATTCAGATAGCACATGCCGAAGTCATTAATTACGCTGGCACCGCATTCCAGTTGGGCAGCAATGTTTTCAGCACGCTGTCTGTTCTGTGAGAAGATCGAGGAGTGCAGCCCGAATTCCGTTCCATTGGCTAATGCAATTGCTTCTGCGTCGTCCTTGACCTTGAAGATGAGCATGACCGGCCCAAAGACTTCTTCATTGGCAATCCGCATATCGGGCGTTACATCAACCAGCACGGTGGGTGGGTAATAGTTGCCTTTGCTCTGGTCGGGGAGTTTGCCGCCCACCAGGGCTTTCGCCCCATTGGCAAGGGCATCGGACACCAGTTCATCGATGATCTTTATCTGCAGGTGAGAAGTGATCGCAGCGACATCCAGCGTGCCGGGCTGTGTCGGTACGCCCTGACGAAGGTCGGCGGCCATGGCGGCAATACGTTCAACAAACTGATCGTAGACGCCTTCCTGAACAATGATGCGTTCCGAGGCGATGCAGTTC
>JBFJXR010000127.1:0-2879 GCA_041622995.1 Nevskiales bacterium | reverse complement strand
TCCCGGCCGATGAACCGGGTGAGACCCTGGCGGCGGGAGACATCAAAGCGGGTGGTTTCGGCCTGCGATGCACCCAGGCGGAAAACCGCCAGTGGCTGCTTCAGGCCCTTGATGGTCTGCTCGCCCTGGGCGTCGAGATCGAAATAGCCTGCTACCTGTTTCTGCGTGTAATCCGAGATCAGGGTGCCATTTGCCGAGGCCAATGCTTCCAGTCTGGCTGCAATACCGACCACCTGCCCCTGCGCCGTGTAGTCCATGCGCAGGTCGTCGCCGATCTTGCCGACCACGACTTCGCCGGAGTTGATGCCAATGCGGGCAGCGAAGGTTTGCTCGTGTTGCTGCTGAATTCGCGTACGCAGGTTGTCGAGGTTTTTCTGAATCGCCAGCGCCGCCATGCAGGCACGACGGGCGTGATCTTCTGCGGCGATGGGCGCCCCAAACAGCGCCATGATGCCATCGCCGGTGTACTGGTTTACCGTGCCTTCAAATTCATGCACTGCTTCTGTGAGGACTGCAAAAAACTGGTTCAGCGTGTCGTGCCAGACCTCTGGGCCCAAAGCTTCGGCCAGACCCATTGAATTCGCGATGTCGCAAAACATCACGGTGACCTGTTTTTTCTCACCCTCCATTGCCGAGCGATTGGCGAGGATCTTGTCGGCGAGGTGTTTGGGGGTGTAACTGCGAACATCGGGTTCTGACTGACTGGGTGCAGGGGAGGGTGCTTCGCTATCCAGCAAGATAAGCACCTTGCCGTCTTCATCACGGGCTACCTGCCGGGCATGGATCAGCTCGTCCTTGATGTCCTCGATGAAGTCGTCATCCACCTCAAAGCGACGCTTGAGTCCACGATAGGACAGGCGCTTTTGTTCCTGCAGCAGTGCGACTACTTTTTCAAGCAGATTGTCGAAGTCGATTTGTGTACCTGCCCTACGAGTAGCGGTTGTTTTTCTTCATTCCGCTATCGCCCCCGAGATGCCTGACTCAATAGTAAAGCAGTAGTGGGGCTAATGGCAGTTATTAGCAATTACCGAGGCTTTTAACTGTCGTTTTACCCTTGGAGGTCTGCATCTCGTAATTGTCATGAAGGTATGCAGAAAAGTTTACGTATAGAGGGCTGCATAGTATGTTGAACGTCGTACCGAAGATGTACGTAATAACAATAGAAAACAATTGTTCAGGGAGAGACAGGATGGCAAACCAGAGACCCGCTATGGCGCTCGTTTCAGCGCTTGGCATGAAACGTCGTGATTTTCTTACTTCATTACTGGCAGCCGGGAGCACCTTCGCGTTTCGTGATGTGCTGGCCGCTGGCGGTAATGGGGGGGCTGGTGATGCTTCTGCATTTCCTGCCGACATTCCTTTATACAACGAAGATTATGAAAACTGGACGCGTGAAATCACGGCGTCGAATTTGCTGACCTGTGCACCGAGAACGCCGGCCGACGTGGTGAGCATCACTAACTGGGCAGCAGATAATAATGTCAGGTTACGCCCCCGTGGCATGCGTCATGGCTGGTCGCCGTTAACCGTTGTTGATGGAGATCATTCCGCAGCAGATATGTTGCTGGCGGATACTACTCAGCACCTGAACCGCGTCGAGCTCGTGACTTATGCGGGTATTCCGGCAGTTCGGGCAGAGGCCGGTGTGTTGCTCGAAGACCTGATGGAATTCCTTGATCAGCAGGGTTATGGCTTTACCGCAATCACCGCCGTAGGTGCGGTGACCCTGGGCGGGGTGCTGGCAATTAACGGGCATGGTAGCGCCGTGCCAACACCGGGTGAGCAGGGCCTGCCACAGCAAACCTATGGATCATTGTCCAATCGCGTTCTATCCATGACCGCAGTGGTCTGGGACAAGGGGCAGAAACGTTATGTGCTGCGTACGTTTGATCGCAGTGACCCGGAAATCTCGGCGCTGCTTACGCATCTGGGACGCAGCTTTATTACAGAAGTGACGATGGCCGTTGAGCCGAATCACAATCTGCGATGTGTGAGTCATGTGGAGATACCGGCCAGTGAAATGTTCGGGCCTCCGGGGGCTGGCGGTCGCAGCATGGAAAGTTTTCTGGACAGTGCCGGCCGAATTGAGTCCATCTGGTATCCCTATACGGATAACCCCTGGCTGAAGGTGTGGAGCATTGCCCCAACGAAGCCCCTGTTATCACGTGAGGTGACGGAGCCTTATAACTACCCGTTCAGCGACAACATCCCGGATGAAATTGTGGATTTAGCCCAGCAGATGATGAATGGCAATCCGCAGATGGCACCGGAATTCGGGCAGCTGACCTATGCGGTGACGGTGGCGGGACTGGCGGCGACTGCAGGTTATGATCTGTGGGGGTCTGCGAAAAACACCCTGATGTTCATCAAGGCGACAACCATTCGTGTGCATGAAGGCAGTTATGCGGTGCTGACTCGTCGGGATCAGGTGCAGCGTGTGATTCATGAATTCACGACGGAATATTTGCGGTTGCAGCAGGCCTATCGGGATGAAGGCAAATATCCCATTAACATGCCGATTGAATACCGGGTGACGGGACTGGATCATGCCGGCGACATTGGCCTGCCCAATGCCGAGGCGGCCAGTCTGTCGGCCTTGCATCCACGTGAAGATCATCCTGAATGGGATGTGGCCGTGTGGCTTTCCATGCTGACGATTCCCGGCACCCCGGATAGCTTCCCTTTCTTTAAGGAGATGGAAGACTGGATGTACGCCAACCTGAATGACGATCGTGCCGCGATGCGACCTGAATGGTCAAAAGGCTGGGCGTATACCGATGAGGCGGCCTGGGCGAACCCGGCAATACTGGGTGACAGCATTCCTCAAGCCCATCGTGCGGGCAGGGCTAAAACCAACTGGGATACTGCCGTTAAGACAT
>JBFJXR010000126.1:0-2895 GCA_041622995.1 Nevskiales bacterium | reverse complement strand
TTGTATGGCGCTGGAGACCCAACGGTGAGTAATGGGCTCGTCCTCTGATCCGCCCAATTGTTTCAATTTGTCTGCCATATTCGATGGAACCAGTCCTGCCGCATTCAGTTCCGGAAGGCTCAGGTGTAGCTGCAAGACAATTCTGAAAGGCAGGTCCTTGCATTTTGTCAGGAGGCTTTCTTCTGCTTCCGGGGTATCGGGAAGACCTACCAGCATTAAATAAAGCACCGATCTGTTCTGGGCGAATTCTGTCAGGCGGTTCGGGCTCAGGTCGCTTTTTCGCACCACGCTGACATTGGGGCCGGCATGGGTACCTATTGCGCTGGCATCAGAATTTGATGCTGCAAAGATGACAACTTTCTCATCCATATTGGATAGGGCGTTCGCCTCGGCGCAAACACCGTGAATACGGGCGGCGTCTGTCATCCAGATTGCTTCGTCGCCATGCTCGTGAGGGTGGGGCTTCGAACGAAATAGATTAAACATTTTTTATCCTGGATAGAGCCCTTCAAGCTGTTCGTAGACGAAGTTATAAAGGTCTTCGCCTCCAGTGCCCTCGGTATCAATCTTTGCCTTTAATGCGGCGAGGTGCACATTGTCTTCCTCGCCATTCCAGATTTTCTGGTAGCTGCCATCGGCATAGCCATGCTTCTGGCGGAAGATATTGAGCACGTTTTTGTAGACGTAGTACTCGTAGAGTTTATCGAAGCTCAGGTCGAAGGCCTTGCAGGCGCGCCCGAATTTCAGACCGATAATCTCCGAGGTATCTGCACTCAGAGCCTCGGCGGCTATGCCTTCAATGGCATCCTGCTGATCCTTGTGCGCCAGCTCGTTTCCGGCGAAGAAACTGCTGGCCACCGCATCTGCACTGATGCCTTCTTCCAGGAACATGCTGAGCAGGAAGTGCCAAATGTCGACCAGCTCGATCTGCTGCTGCTCCAGGTCGATTTCGGGAGCAGATTTCCACCATTTCCATGGCTGGCGCTCCATCATTTCGGCCGCTTCCATCCAAATGGCTCGGTACCATTCCCTGCCCAGTGCTTTCCAGGAATCACACTGACTTTCGGTGACATCCTTGCGATTGGTGTACGTGTTGAGTTCATCTTGCAGATCAAGCATTCGTTTTGCCTGTTCTATGGATGCTGGGCTGAGAGCTTTAATGGTCATGTGCGTTTTGTCTGTTCGTATTTGAAAGTGATTTGGTGATGTTGAACTAACCGAGTGGCAGCTCAATATAAATTGAACCCTTGCCGGCCTCAACATTGATTTCCAGATCACCCATGAGCATGGCGGTGCGCTCTCGTATGCCCAGAAACTGTTCATCTTCTATGACTGCTGAGCTTTCCGGGAAATCATAGGCCATGGTCATGCACAGCTGCTGGTTGGCGGGTTTGAATTGAATGATCAGGTGAAACTTTTCACTGTTTCTCTGGCAGTTTGAAGCCAGGTCTTGCACGATTCGGAATGCCGTTGTTTCCACATCGGCATTGGTTCTTTCCGTGAGTTCATCTGCAATAAATTCAAATGTCTGATTCTTGTGCGTCAGGGTTCGCTGCAAGTAACCTTCGACAGCCATGTTCAGGCCTAGCTCATCCAGCTGAGAGGGTCGCAGATTGAGCGACATTTCCCGAACTTCGTTCAGGCAGTCTGAAAGTATTTCAGCGGTTTGCGTCAGGGCTTCGGGGTCGAATTGCCCGGCATTCATCTGAGCCATCTGCATGTTTATAATCGCCGCAGTGAGTGACTGGCCGATGTTGTCATGCAGGATTTTTGACAGCTGACGGCGCTCATCTTCCTGCTCTACAAGCAGGTACCGGGAAAGTGCCTGAAAATGTTCGGCCAGCCAACGCTCGCGTGATTCACTGGCTTCCAGTCGTACTTCCAGATACTTAAGTAAATCCTCACTGGAATTCCTGTCTTTTTTCACGGCCATCTGTCCCTAAAGCTGGACAGGCAGTGTAGCCCAAGCGCGTGGGTTAGGGTGTATCTGAAACAGGTTTGAGTGGGATGTCGCTTTCGTAAATGATGTTCTGATCATCAATTTCAGCCAGATCCTTGATGACGTCCCCCACTTCCGCTGCGGGCATGACCACGATGACTACCCGACGATTCATATTGCGACCGACGAGCGTACGGTTATCGCCGACGGGTTGAAATTCTCCATAGCCCTGCACGGACATACGTTTAGGATCAATGTCGAGCTTGACGAATTCATGAACAACGCTACTTGCACGGGTGGAAGAAAGCTCCCAGTTGGAGGGGAAAACCCGAGTGGAAATAGGGATGTTGTCAGTATGTCCTTCAACCCGGATCGGATTCTCATAAGGTTTCAGAATCTCCCCAAGCTGGTGGATAACGGGTTTCGCCTTGGTAGTTAATGCGGCCTGGCCGCTGGGGAAAAGGATGTCGGTCTTGATCTCGATGGCCAATGTAAATGCAGTACGTCGTACAACAACAAGATCCTTTTCGATTAATTCAACCAGAGCCTCATTGATCTCATCGCGGATCACTTGTAACTGCGCGGCAGCCTTACCCTCAAGCTGTAACTTGCTTCGGTTTTTAGACGTGTTTCTGGCATTGTTTTCCTGACCGGGTATGGCGACCTGATTCAGGGCACGCATGCCGCCGCCCATGCCGGACATGACCTGTTTGCTCTGTTTGGTTATTTTGGTCTGATTGTCCTGTGCTTTCTGGATGTTGCCGACCTGAATGGGCTCCAGGGACCTGGGCGGGCCGCCAAAGGCCTCCGCCAAAGCTTCGGCCATTACCCGGTACTTGCCTTCATTGACGGAAGACACCGCATACATCACTACGAAAAAGGCCAGCAGCAAGGTTATCAGGTCACCATAGGGGATGGCCCAGGCCTCATGATTCATGTGCTCCTCATGCGGCTTT
>JBFJXR010000125.1:0-2895 GCA_041622995.1 Nevskiales bacterium | reverse complement strand
TTTGATCGTCAAGACGAATCAGTTAACAAATTCGACGCAGCCACAGTCAAAGAGTTGCAGGAAGCCACTGATGCCATTAAAGGTTGTGGTGACGCAAAGGGTCTACTGGTGACCAGTGGCAAGTCTGTATTTATCGTTGGTGCAGATATTACAGAATTCGGCAGCATCTTCACCGGTACTGAAGAAGACCTGCTGAGTTGGCTGGCTCAGGCAAATGCTGTTTTCAATGGCGTTGAAGATCTTGACATGCCAAGCGTTACTGCGATTAACGGCACTGCATTAGGCGGTGGTCTCGAGATGGCACTAACCACTGACTACCGCGTGATGGCCGATAACACCATCATCGGATTGCCGGAAGTGAAACTGGGCATCTACCCCGGTTTTGGCGGCACCGTTCGTTTACCGCGCCTGATTGGCGCAGATAATGCCATCGAATGGATAGCAGGCGGTGGCAATAACAAGCCTGCGGCCGCATTGGCTGCGGGTGCTGTTGATGCTGTTGTTAGCGCAGACAAAACAACAGAAGCCGCTAAGGATCTGCTCAAACAGGCGATGGCTGGCAAGTATGACTGGCAGGCACGTCGCGCCCAGAAGAAGGGCAAGCTGGCATTGCCGCCGATTGAGTCCATGATGGTGTTTGAAACCGCCAAGGGCTTTATCGCTGGTAAAGCAGGGCCAAACTATCCCGCACCATTGACCGCCGTTAAGGGTATCCAGAAAGCCGCAGGTATGGACCGTGATGGCGCGCTGCTGGTTGAAGCCCAGGGCTTTGCCAAGGTTGCACGTACTCCGGTTGCTGATGCCCTGATTGGTTTGTTTCTGAATGATCAGTTGATCAAGAAGAAAGGCAAGGCTTACGCCAAGATTGCGCGTGATACCAAGCAGGCTGCAGTTCTGGGTGCCGGCATTATGGGGGGCGGCATCGCCTACCAGTCGGCCTCAACCGGTACGCCGATCATTATGAAAGACATCGCCGATCCAGCCCTGGATCTGGGCATGGGTGAAGCCTCCAAGCTGCTGAGCAAGCAGGTTGAACGCAAGAAGATGGATGCACCGAAGATGGCCAAGGTGCTGTCTGCGATTCGTCCAACCCTCAATTACGGTGATTTCAAGGAAGTCGACGTGATTGTTGAGGCGGTTGTAGAAAATCCCAAGATCAAGAAAGCTGTATTGGCTGAAGTGGAAGATGCTGCGCGTGAAGATACGATTATCGCTTCGAACACTTCTTCAATCTCGATCGAAACACTGGCAGAAGATCTGAAGCGTCCCGAGAATTTCCTCGGCATGCATTTCTTTAATCCGGTACACCGTATGCCGCTGGTTGAAGTGATCTATGGTGAGAAGACCAGTAAGGAAGCGATCGCGACGATCGTGAATTATGCATCGAAGATGGGTAAAACCCCGATTGTGGTCAAGAACTGCCCCGGCTTCCTTGTGAACCGTATCCTGTTCCCTTACATGGGTTGCAGTCTGCAGCTGCTCAGCGATGGTGCTGACTTTGCTGTCGTCGACAAGGTCATGGAGAAGTTCGGCTGGCCGATGGGCCCTGCCTACCTGCAGGACGTGGTTGGTATCGACACCTCGCATCATGTGGGTGACGTGCTGGCCGAAGGTTATCCGGATCGCATGGGCAAGACCTTCCGCTCTGCGCTCGATGTTATGTACGAAGAAGAACGCTTTGGCCAGAAGAACGGTAAAGGCTTCTACAAGTACGAAATGGACAAAAAGGGCAAGCCCAAGAAAGTTCGTGATGAGGAGGCCTATAAACTGGTCGCCACCGTTCAGCCGAACGGTCAGAAGGAATTCAGCGAGGAAGAAATCATCGAGCGTCACATGATTCCGATGATTATTGAAACGGCTCGCTGCCTTGAAGACGGTATTGTCGAAACCCCGCAGGAAGCCGACATGGGCCTCATTATGGGTGTGGGTTTCCCACCGTTCCGTGGGGGTGCGCTGAAATACGCAGACACCATCGGTCTGGCTAATATTGTTGAAATGGCCAAGAAGTACGAGTCCCTCGGCAAGCTGTATGAGCCGACCGAGCGGATGAAAGAAATGGCCGCCAACGGCGAAAGCTATTACGGCGCCTAAGGCCCAGGAATCAGGAGAGTAATCATGACTGAAGTAGTAATTGTTGATGCAGTCCGTACCCCGATGGGCCGTTCCAAAGGTGGTGTATTTCGCAACGTGCGCGCGGAAAATCTTTCTGCCGAACTCATCAAGGCACTGATTGAACGTAACCCGGGGCTAAACCCGAAAGATATTGAAGATGTGATCTGGGGCTGTGTACAGCAGACCAAGGAACAGGCATTCAATATTGCTCGTATGGCATCCTTGTTGGCAGGTCTGCCGCATGAAGTCTCTGCACAGACGGTCAACCGTCTATGTGGTTCTTCCATGACGGCAATTCATGCGGCGGCGGGTTCAATCCATGCTGGCACCGGTGATATTTTCATCTGTGGTGGTGTGGAGCACATGGGTCATGTACCGATGAACCATGGCTTGGATCCCAATCCGACCATGTCGATTCGTACGGCCAAGGCGGCTGGCATGATGGGGCTGACGGCAGAAATGCTCGGCACCATGAATGGCGTGAGTCGTGAAGCCCAGGACAAGTTCGCACTGGAATCGCATAAGCGTGCCGGTCGGGCCAATGCCGGCGGCGAGTTTGCCAACGAAATGATCCCTATTCAGGGTCATGACGCGGAAGGTTTTGCCAAGCTCATCGATTTTGATGAAGTGGTACGCGCGGATGCAACGCTTGAAGCGCTGGCTTCCTTGCGTCCTGTGTTTAACCCTAAGGGTGGCACAGTCACGGCGGGTAATTCATCTGCTTTGTCAGATGGTGCTTCAGCCGTTCTGGTCATGTCTGCCGATAAGGCCAAGGAGCTGGGC
>JBFJXR010000124.1:0-2897 GCA_041622995.1 Nevskiales bacterium | reverse complement strand
CCCCCTCAATCCGGTCACCGAACCGGGCAAGGCCTCGCGTGCTGGAAGAAATCGTTGTCACCGCCCAGAAAACCCAGCAAACCCTGCAAGAAGTCCCCGTCGCCGTCAGTGTAGTCGATGGTGCACGCTTACGTGATGCAGGTGTATTTGGCGCCGAGGGTATCGAAGACATGGTGCCTAACCTGGAACTGGACGGGGACGCACAGGCCCCGACCATCGGCATCCGCGGCTTCAGTACTGATTCCTACAACGTGGGGCTGGAGCCTTCCGTCGGCATTATCGTCGACGAAGTTTCACTCGCCCGCAGTGAATTCATCCCCGACGGCCTGTTCGACATCGAGCGTGTCGAAGTACTGCGCGGCCCGCAGGGCACGCTGTTCGGGAAGAACACCATTGCCGGCGTACTGATTTTCGCGACCGGCGCGCCAACCGATGAAGTCACAGCCAATCTTAGTGTCACCTCGGGCGAAGAAAACTCCAGGCGCATCGAAGGCGCCGTCAGCGTACCTGTTTATGACTACCTGTTAACCCGCGGAGCATTTGTCGACTGGCATGACAGCGGCGAGATTGAAAACAGCTTTCTGAACCGACAGGAACTGGAGACTGACCAAACTGCAGCGCGCCTTAAACTCGAAATGAATCCCAGCGACAGCATGCGGCTACGTTTAGGTGCACAGACTTCAGACACTGAAACCACCTATTCCGGCTGGCAGCTTTATGCAACAGACCCGGATGCTCTGGCCTATGCCCGGACCAAAGACCCGGCGACCGAAGACAATCCGTTCGACCAGCACACAAGTTTCGACCTGCCCGGCTTTGTAAAACGAGATACCGAACTCTTTCACGTGATTGCCGATTACCAGATCAGCGAGAACCTTGACGTGTCTTTGATTCAGGGCCATGCCAACCTGACCAATGACGTGTTGATGGACTTCGATGTCAGCGCTGCAGACCTCGTTCGTGTAAGCGCTCTGTTTAATCACGAGCAGGACACCACTGAAATACGCTTTGTGGGCAGTGCCGATGCCCCCTTTGATACGCGCATGGAATATGTCGGCGGCCTGTTCTCATTTACAGGTGAGATGGATATCGAAGTGGATGTGGAACTTGGTGAAGACGCAGCCAATTTCGCCATCTCGCCCGCTGGTCAGGAAGCCCTTGGCAGTCCCGGTCTGCCGCAAGAACTGGGGCCACTGGGCGACCTGCTGCTGGGCATTCCAGTACCAGGCTTCGATGCCGGTGATGGCGTTAATCAGGTATTTGACCAGCAATCAGAAGCCGTCGCTGCCTTTGGTCAGGTCACCTGGTTCTTTGCCGAGGACTGGTCAACCGTCATTGGCCTACGTATCGGCAAGGAAAAGAAAACCGCCAATCTTCGCGTGCAGGACCGTGGCCCCGGTATTGCCGGCATGATCCTCGAGGCAGAAAACTTCTCACAACCCCTGTCCCGCGAGGAAGATGAAATCTCTCCAAAATTCGGGCTGTCCTATGAAATCACACCGAACATTTCCAGTTACCTTAGCTGGACGCGCGGCTTCAAGGGCGGTGGCTTTAATGCCATTTCGTTCCAGAACCAGAACCTGAGCTTCGAACCGGAAAGAGGTGACAACACCGAACTCGGCATCAAGTCCCGTTTGCTGGATGATTCGCTGGAAGTAAACTTCACCGTCTACAACACCGATGTCACTGACATGCAGGTGGTGAACTTCAACGGCATTGGTTTCGATGTATTCAACGCGGCCGAGGCAAGACTACGGGGCATAGAAGCTGACACACGCTGGTTGACACCACTGGACTGGCTGACTGTCAACGCCGCTTTCTCGGTCTCGGAAGCTGAATACAGCAGCTATCCGAATGCCCCGACCCCGGCGGGCAGCGAGGAGACGGAGCAGGACCTCAGTGGCAAAACCCTGCCCAAGGCGCCCAAGACCACCGCATCCATTGCCCCATTAATCTCGGTTCCGTTTCAGGACAATCTGAACTTCAATTTCGGCTTTAACATCAGTCATCGTGGCGACCAGTTTCTCTCACTGGATCTCGACCCACGCACCGAGCAGAAAGCCTACACGCTCTATGATGCCCATATCGGCATTGGCGCACAGGATGGCCAATGGAACATTGCCCTGCGCGGTGAAAACCTGACCGAAGAAGAGGCCCTCAGCTTTGTGGCTGATCACAACCTGTATGCCAATTCCTACTTTGCGACGCAGATTCCGCTCAGGCGAGTGTCACTGAGCTTTAATGCCAACTGGTAAATCGTTGCCCTAAGTAGCCGCTTAATTTCTGGCGCTCGCCAGTTTCAGCACCTCAGAATAACCATTCGCCGGTGACACTAGTCCCTTCTCCAGTAACTTGTTATGTACTTGCGGCAGACGGTAATACGGCACCGAGGCCATTACATGGTGTTCAAGATGGTAGTTCACATTCATTGGTGCCACGGTCAGGCGAGCCAGCCAGTTGGCATAGGTGGTACGTGTGTTTTTGAACATGTCCGGCCCGCCTTCAGTGCAGGCGTGCTCGGCAATGGATCGTATGCGAATAAACAGGCTGAAGGTGGTCAGGTAGGCCACGATCCAGGCGGTATACACCCATAGCACGCCGCAGGCAGCGAGGATGCCGGCCAGAGCTGCATTGGTGATGATCATCGGGCCCATGTTTTTGGCTCCTTCACGCAGATAGTCTTTCCATGTACGGCCTTCCTGCGGCAGGCGTTCGACTTCAGCCGCAACGGTGTATTTCAAGATACCAACATCCATGCCAATCAGCCCGATAATACGGCGCAGACCGGTCTGGCCATTCAGGTCACGGAAGAATTTACGCATTAACGACCCGCGGGTACCGGGGAACGGTGTGACCAGACTCATATCCGGATCTTTCTCGGTACCGGTGTAGTTATG
>JBFJXR010000123.1:0-3035 GCA_041622995.1 Nevskiales bacterium | reverse complement strand
GCGGGCGCACGGCAAGGTATTGGTGCCGCCGTGGCTATCAAGGCCGCCAGTGAAGGCATGCATGTATTTATTGCTGGCCGTACTGCCGAAAAGATACAGGCGCTCGTCGATGAGATTCAGGCCGGCGGTGGTCAGGCCACTCCGGTGGTGACCGACAGCACCCGCGAAGAAGACATCAAGGCATTGTTTGACCAGGTGACGGCCACGGGCAAGCCACTGGGGCTGGTGCTGTACAACACGGGCCGCAACATCCCTGCCCCTTTCATGGAATCCGATACCGACCTGATTGAAGGTCACTGGCGGCGCTGTGTGCTCGGCGCCATGCTGGCCGGTCAGGCGGCTGTACGGCAAATGCTCTCGCAGGATACCGATCACAAGGGCACGATCATCTTTACCGGTGCCAGTGCCTCCATGCGGGGCAAGCCGCTGTTTGATGCCTTCGCCTCGGCAAAGGCCTCGGCCCGTGTCATGGCACAATCCATGGCACGTGAGTTTGGCCCGCAGGGCATTCATGTGGCACACATCGTGATTGACGGTGCGGTGGATGGCAATGTCATTCGCAGCGCCGGGCCACTGGGAAAGATGCTCTTGAAAAGCAAGGGCGAGAGCGGTGCCCTGCTCCCGGACGAAATTGCAAAAAGCTTCTGGATGGTACACACGCAGCATCGCAGTGCCTGGACCCATGAGATGGATCTGCGTCCCTACAAGGAGTCGTTCTGATGATTCTGCGTAACATTCTCAAGGGCATGATCAAGGACAAGCTGCGTAATGCCAAGACTGCGGCCCCTGACGACAAACCCAGGGCGGCAATTATTTTCGGAGCCGGCGCTACGCCCGGTATCGGCGCGGCCATTGCTCAGCGGGTCGCTCTGGGTGGCTTACATGTCTTTGTGACGGGCCGTAACCTGGAGAAGGTGCAGTCAACCGCGGATGCCATTAACCGCAATGGCGGGCATGCCACGGCGATACAGGTGGATGCCACCGATGCCGACCAGATTTCTGCGGCCTTCAAACAGCTGGATGACGCCGGTTTTGTAGTTGATCTGGTCATTCATAACGTGGGTACTAACCGGCATGCCAAGTTCCTCGACATCACAGCCGACAAGCTGGAAAGGAGCTGGCGGGCAGATTGTCTGTCCGGGTTTCTGATCGGCCAGCAGGCAATTGAACGCATGCAACCGAATGGGCGTGGCACCCTCCTGTTTACAGGTGCATCCGCCTCACTGCGTGGCAAGGCCGGCTTTGCCCTGTTTGCCACGGCAAAGGCCGGATTACGTAGCCTCGCCCAGTCCATGGCGCGTGAGTATGGCCCCAAGGGCATTCATGTGGCGCACATCATTGTCGATGGCATGGTCGATGGCGACCGGCTGCAAAACTTCATACCCCAGGTACTCGATAAACTGGGCAAAGACGGCTCGCTGAATCCGGAAGCGATTGCTGAAACCTACTGGCATGTTTATCAGCAACATCGCACAACCTGGACGCATGAACTGGAAGTGCGCCCATTCAAAGAAAACTGGTAACCGAATTAATTAACATTAATCATTCATTGGAAATAACAAATGTCTAAAGTCACTATCCGCGACTCTTTTACCCTGAAAAATGGACGCGTAATCAAGAACCGCTTTATGAAATCCGCCATGAGCGAGCAGCTCGGCGAGCCAGACCGTAACCCGGGGCAAGGCCTGGTCAATGTCTACCGCACCTGGTCAAAGGGCGGCTGTGGCTTGATCATCTCAGGCAACATCATGGTTGACCGTAACCATCTTGGTGAACCAAAGAATGTCGTACTGGATGAACACAGTGATCTGGATGCTTTTCGACTGTGGACAGCCGCCAGCACCGAGAATGGCAATGAGTTCTGGGCACAGCTGAATCATCCCGGCAAGCAGATTCCAAGTTTCATGAACAAGGAGCCGGTAGCTCCATCAGCCATCGGCCTGACCGGCGGACTGGAAAAGGGCTTCAAGCCCCCGCGCGCGCTTACCGGCGATGAAATTCTGGCTGTGATTGAAAAGTTCGGATCAGCAGCGGCGCTGGCAAAGGGTGTTGGCTTTACCGGTGTGCAGATACATGGCGCACATGGTTACCTGGTCAGCCAGTTCCTCTCTCCCCGCCACAACAAGCGTGATGATCAATGGGGCGGAAGTCTCGAAAATCGCATGCGCTTTGTGCTCGCCGTCTACACGGCCATTCGCAAGGCTGTCGGTGATGATTTCCCGGTGGGCATCAAACTGAACTCTGCCGATTTCAGCAAGGGCGGCTTCACTGAAGAAGAATCCATGCAGGTCGTGAAAGCCCTGGCAGATGCCGGCATTGACCATGTGGAAATTTCCGGTGGCACTTATGAAAGTCCGGAAATGGCGAAGGAAACCAAAGCTGCGACCGAAAAAAGCAGCACCCGTGAACGTGAAGCCTTCTTTCTGGATTATGCCCAGGGTGTTCGCAAACTCGTTGATGTTCCGCTGGCCGTCACCGGTGGATTCCGCAGCACCCGGGGTATGAATCAGGCGCTGGCCGACAATGCACTGGATATGGTCGGTGTGGCACGTCCGCTCTGTGTTGACCCTGAATTGCCCAACAATGCCATTGCCGATCCTGAATACGTTATTAACCTGCCGCATCTGACCACGGGCATCAAGGTCATAGATTTTGTCGCGGTACATAATATTTACTGGTATCAGAACCAGTTATGGCGCATGGCGAAAAACAAGCGCCCCAAACCTGACCTCAGCCCGTGGCGCAGCTTTGCCGCGACCATGACGGCGAATGGACGCTATGCCTTCAGGAAGCTGAGAGCCTGATAACCTATCGCTGACTCGCAATTGACTGACTTACAAGGGAGCAAGAAAACGAATTTACTGACAATTCACGCCGGGATTTTCTGGCCTGCACGCCATGGCACAAGCATATCCCGGCGAAGTTGGAGAAGGCTGCTTAATAGTCATCTCACGAACTCAATCGTAGGGGTTTGTCATCGCGAGGAGCGCCAGCGACGCAGCGATCTCTAACTCCCAACTTAAGAGATCGCTTCG
>JBFJXR010000122.1:0-3349 GCA_041622995.1 Nevskiales bacterium | reverse complement strand
GAAGTGGCATCTGCCATGGCAAAGGGTGCGCCGCCCGCGTTATTAACCAGAACATCAAGCCTGCCATGACGGGATTCCACCTCGCCCATCAGGCGCTCGATATCCTCATCCTGCTTGAGATTGGCTGCAATGAACTCTGCAGTATTGCCCTCGACTTCGGGCAGTTTGTCGGGTGCTTCACGACCACAAATGACCACCGTGGCGCCAGTGGCCAGAAATTGCTCGCTGATGCCGCGGCCAATGCCTTTGCCGCCACCGGTAATCAGTACAACTTTGCCAGAATTTGTCTGCGAAATATTTTCCATGTGTACAGCTTACGGGATTGGGCGAATATAGAGATAGTCCAAAAAGACGAAGGCATTTTCGGGGCTTTCAGCGAATATACTGACCATCTTGCCGGGGGCGTGCCATATCCCGGCTTTTTCTTCTGAGTTCGAACCCTATGTCTGATAAGCCGATACCTGAAGGACAGTACATCACCACCGCTGACGGCCTGCGCATCCACTATCTGGAGCAGGGGCCTGCAGAGGGTGAAGTTGTGCTGTTTTTACATGGCTCCGGCAATGGCGCATCCGGTTACAGCAACTTCAAAGGCAACTACCCGGTACTGGCCGATGCCGGATATCGCTGCATCGTGCCCGACATGGTGGGTTTCGGATATTCCGACAAGCCAGACGATGTTGAATATCACCTTTCGTATTTTGTCGAAGTACTAAAACAGACGCTGGATGCTCTGGATATAGATAAAGTCACACTGATAGGTAATTCCCTGGGTGGTGCTGTATCTCTGGGGTTTGCGCTGGCGCACCCGGACAAGACCGAACGCCTGATCCTGATGGCGCCAGGCGGCCTTAACGAACTACCCGATTATCTTGAAATGCCTGGCATGGCTGCGATGTTTGCCCTGTTCCAGTCATCCGAACCGGTAACTGAAGCACGTATGAAGGAATTCTTCATCAAGGCCTTTGTAGTGGACGCTTCCTGTGTGGATGACGAGCTGGTGCACGAGCGCTTCGAAATGATGAAGCTGCAGAACCCGCAGGTCATGAAAACTATGGTCGTACCGAATATGACCGGGCGTCTGGGCGAAATTAAATGCCCGGCGTTAAGCCTTTGGGGGCTGAACGAAAACATGATGCCCGATAGCGGTATTATGCGGCTGGCCAAGGGTCTGCCGAATGGCCGTATGGTTTTGGTGCCCAATTGCGGACACTGGGTGATGATCGAGCATAAAGACCTGTTTAATAGAACTGTTCTGGATTTCCTGACTAATGGATAAGGCAAAGATAGCCAAGCTCGGTACTGAGCTTTATCAGGCTCTGCGCAGTGGTAAAACCATCAGCCCGCTGACAGAACGCGAGCCAGACATCACGATCGAAGATGCCTACCATGTCTCCCTTCAGATGCTGGAATGCCGCAAGGCCGATGGTGAAACGGTAGTTGGTAAAAAAATTGGTGTCACCAGCAAGCCCGTACAGGACATGCTCGGGGTGCATCAACCGGACTTTGGATTCCTGACCAGTCCCATGCACGTTGAAAACGGCAGCGTAGTGAGCATGAAAGAAGCGGGTCTGATACAGCCACGTGCCGAAGGCGAAATCGCCTTTAAATTGAAAAAAGATCTGCGTGGTCCGGGTGTGACCGAAGAAGACGTCATTGATGCCACCGAATATGTATCCGCCTGTTTCGAAATCGTAGATTCCCGTATACACGACTGGAAGATAAAAATTCAGGACACCGTGGCTGATAATGCGTCCTGTGGTGTTTTCGTCATCGGTGAAGAGAAAGTTGATCCACGCAGTCTTGATCTTGCGGCGGCGGAAATGAATGTAGAGAAAAACGGTGAACACATCGCCCAGGGCCTGGGTTCTGCCGTGCAAGGTCATCCTGCAACAGCGGTTGCATGGCTGGCCAATACCCTCGGCGAGTTCGGAATTCCCTTCCTCGCCGGAGAACTTATTCTGTCTGGTTCATTGGCGCCGTTGTTGCCAATCACAGCAGGGGATCGCTTTACCATGACCATTGAAGGCATTGGTTCGGCGGCTATTGGATTTGAGGACTAAAGATGTCAAAGATTAAGTGTGCAATTATTGGCCCCGGTAATATCGGCACCGACCTGCTGTATAAGCTGCAGCGCAGCGAGTTTCTTGAGCCAGCCTGGATGGTGGGTATTGAAGAAGGCAGTGAAGGTCTGGAACGTGCTCGTGCCGCTGGCCTGAAAACCACCCATGAAGGGGTGGACGGCATGTTGCCGCATGTCAAAGAAGACGATATCCGTATCGCCTTCGATGCGACCAGCGCCTACGTACACAAAGAAAATTCAGACAAACTCACCGCGCTCGATGTGCTCATGATAGACCTCACGCCGGCTGCGATTGGTCCTTACTGCGTGCCACCCGTAAATCTGAAAGATCACGCGGGCGGTCATGAACGTAACGTCAATATGGTGACTTGCGGTGGGCAGGCAACGATCCCGATGGTGGCAGCTGTGTCCCGTGTGCAAGCTGTGAGCTATGGCGAAATTGTCGCCACAGTGGCCTCCAAGTCAGTCGGCCCTGGTACCCGCAAGAACATTGACGAATTCACACGTACAACATCTGGTGCTGTTGAAAAAGTCGGTGGTGCGAAAGAGGGCAAGGCGATTATCGTTATAAACCCGGCTGAGCCACCGTTAATCATGCGTGACACCATTCACTGCCTGACGGAGGACGAGCCGGACGAGGAAGCGATTACCAAATCAGTACATGACATGATCACCGAAGTGCAGAAATACGTGCCTGGCTATCGACTGGTCAACGGTCCGGTGTTTGATGGCAAACGTGTGACCTCCTATGTAGAGGTCGAAGGACTCGGTGATTTCCTGCCCAAGTACGCAGGCAATCTGGACATCATGACCGCGGCTGCGTCACGTACCGCCGAAATGTTTGCTGAAGAAATGCTGGCAGGCCGTTTCTCGTTTAAAGAAGTGGCGGCTTGAGGAATAGATATGAGTAAGAGTCATCTTGAAGGGCGCAACATCATCGTCCACGACATGTCACTACGTGACGGCATGCACCCCAAACGCCACCAGATCACCATCGAGCAGATGCAGAGCATCTCGCAAGGTCTGGACGAAGCCGGTGTACCCCTGATTGAAGTGACCCATGGTGATGGTCTGGGCGGAGCTTCCGTGAACTACGGTTTCCCTGCTGCAACGGATGAGGAATATCTGCGTGCAGTTATTCCACATCTGAAGCAGGCCAAAGTTTCGGCCTTGTTGCTGCCGGGGATCGGCACGGTTGATCACCTACGCATGGCTGCAGACTGTGGTGTGACCACCATCCGTGTTGCCACGCACTGTACCGAGGCG
>JBFJXR010000121.1:0-3363 GCA_041622995.1 Nevskiales bacterium | reverse complement strand
GTCTTTCAGAATTGAGGCAATATTGCTGCCCAATAATTCCTCTCTGGTTTTGCCAAGAAGATGACAAGCTGCCGGGTTGACGAATTTGATGATCCAGTCGGTGGTGATTTCAATCAGGCCGTCCCCGATTGAATTCAGGATAACTTCAGCACGTACCTCACTATTGCGCAGGGCGGTGCCTGCCCGTTCCAGCCGTCTGTCAACCATCGCGCTAATAATGGCAATCATGAGAATAAGGGCTGTGCCGAAAGCGACGATATTTCCTAAGGGTCCTTCAGCTATGCCCTGTGTGACGGGCATATCGTTCGGGGCCGGCAGGTGTACTGCCGCAGCCATGCCTGTGTAGTGCATGCCTGCTACTGCAAAACCCATCAGTACAGCACCGAGCAGCTGTCCCAGCAGGCTATGGTTATATCGCTTCGCAAATACGAATTTTACGTAGATCGCCAGCGTTGCCAGTACGTGCGCAACCAGGATCGACAGGGCAAATAACCCCGGGTAATACATCATCTGGGCGTTGGAAATCATGGCGGCCATACCGGTGTAGTGCATGGTGCCAATGCCTACGCCCATGAGCACGCCACCCAGATTGGCGCGCCAGAAGTCTATTTCCTCTCTTGAGATAAAGTGCAGTGCAACAGCACTTGCGAGAATTCCCGGTATGAGTGACAGCAGTGTAATGCCAACATCGTAATTGACGACGACTGGCAGCTTGAAGGCGAGCATACCGACAAAGTGCATGCTCCAGATGCCACAGCCCATGGCCAGGGCACCGGCACTATGCCAGATGATACGGGTTTGACTGGTTCGGGTTAGACGTTCTGAAATTTGCAGGGCGGTAAAGGCAGCTGCACAGGCAATGATCAGAGAGAGAGCTACGACCCAGAGATTGTAGCTGCCTATTATTTCATTCGAGAGATCAGTGCCGGATTTTACGAAATCCAAATAACCGTGATTCATGCTCTATTTATACGCTCTGGTTTTTCGTTGTGTTCAGTGTATCCCTTTATGAATATTACAACGAACATTGCTGCTTCGAACCCGATAGTTACCGGTGCAAAATTGGAGTATGGCGCTGGCAATAAAAACTAAAAACCTAAAATATCTGCAGTCCTTCCATGTTTCACTGCGCCTGATCGAGTCCCGACTATTCATCAATGCTGTTGAGGAGTAAGGTGGTTACAGTATTGCTCAGGTAATAACGAAAATATGCTGGGAGCCGTCACCTTTCTCATGCCCACGCTGGCATTCAAACGCAGTGCGCGTGCCACGCTGTCTGAGCGCTTGCCCTCGGGCGGAGCTGACCAACTTCTGGGAAAGGCCATCAACCGGCAAGCAGAACTCAGGCAATCACGCCCCCATCACTCGATTGGCGTAAACCTGCTCATCAAATACATGGAGTGGGACGCGGCTCTCTATCAGGTGGCTCTCGAAGATGGCCTGGCCAAAGAAGAGGCCGGCAAACTCATCGAAGCGATCAACTGGCGGATATTCAAACCGGCTACTAACCTTACTTTCCATCTCTCACGATTGAGAAGCTCAAAACTGCTGACGCGAGTTCAGTGGATGACAGACCTGCTGTTCAAAACCATGTTCACGGCTCCGTTCCAGTACCGGAATATTCCAACCCGGGACCAGGTGGCCTTCGATGTCACCCAATGCCCGCTGGCAAAGTACTTTCGGGATCTGGGCATACCCGAACTCACCAAATACGCGGCCTGCAGCCTGGATCATTACATGGCGGCACAGTGGGGCATGACATTGCAGCGGACGACGACGATTGGGGAAGGGGCGCCACTTTGTGATTTTCGGTTTCGGGTTAATAGAGAGAAATAGTGGCCTGTCCCAGATGTTTTATCAGATATTTTATTGCTGTAGTGCGAAAATTTGGCGGGTGCCTGCAAGCCCCTTCAGTTCGTGTTCGCCGCGTGATTCAAATGACAGTGAAGAGCCGCTAAGCATGTCATGTGTGGTACCGGAGACCAGTACTTCGCCGGGGCCGGCAAGGGCAGCAACGCGAGCCGCCGCATGGACGGCAAGGCCACGAGCTTTGCCACCGCTGATCTCGACTTCACCGGTGTGAATTCCTGCGCGCACGCGAATGCCCAGGTCAGCAACGGTCGGATCCATTAACGCAGCGGCATTAATGGCCAGCGTGGCGCTGTCAAACACGGCAAAGAAGCCATCACCGACGGCATCAACTTCGCGGCCGCGGTAGCGGTCGATAGCGGCACGAACCTTGCTATTATGCTCGCGCAGGACTTCTGTCCAGGCTTGATCGCCAATCTGTTCGATCATTGCTGTCGAGGCAACAATATCGCTGAACAGAATGGTCACCAGGACGCGTTCACCGAGTTCCTCTGGCGATAGTCCATAGACATGCGCACTGGTGAATTCGACTGAGTCCCAGGGTTCGTCGCCCTTTACCCATGCGTCGTGACCTGGCGGGATTTCATAGGCGTCGCCAGCATTAATGATCATGTTGGTGCCGTCATCCATTCGAACTTCCAGCGTGCCGGAAATGTTGTATCCAATGTGGCGGAGCTGGCAGGACTTTGTGCCCACAATCGGCGAGACATCCTTTGACCATTGCCAGCCCGGATGAAATACGAAACGGGCAATTGCCATCTCGTCGAGCGTGACGATGTCAGCACGACCGTTTGTGAATTCGCGGACCTGATCGGGTGTGGAAAAACTTTTTCGTTGCAGGCGGGGCATACCGCGATGTTACGCCTAAGTGTGTTCACTCACAATTAACATCACAAGCCATCATCAGCGAAGCTGTCAGAACATAGCCTTTATCGCAAATAGGTATTGAAAATTATGTATGTACAGCTGTGCGGAGTATTAATTAAGCATATGTTCTTAAGATAAATTCTCTCGTCCTAATACTGCACTACCCGGTCCCAATCTGGATAAAACAGGGCAGTATTAATCGTTTTATCGTGATGCACTTCGGCCATCAGGGCTGCGTAGCTTTCCATCTGCGGTCGGTAGTGTTCTTTCCTTGTTTCCAACCAGCCTTCCAGTTCATTCTCGACCACGGCCTGATCCGAGGTCTTGTAGTCAATAATCCATAAGGTGTCGTCATCATCGATGAAGCATCGGTCGATAGAGGCACTGATCCATTCGCCGTTCTGGTAGCCGGCCAACGGGTATTCGGCTGCAGCCCATGATTTGGGTGCGAGCAGCCATTGGCCGTTTTTGCCGTTGATGGTTTTGTCGACGAGGTTGAGGACTCGTTCCACGGCATCATCGACCTGCGGCTCGGGCAGGCCCATTCTTCTGAACCCGGCAGCCAGTGACAGGGGATAATCGGCTGATTTCTGCTGCCAGCTTTCCAGTCCATCGTTACAGATTTTC
>JBFJXR010000120.1:0-3416 GCA_041622995.1 Nevskiales bacterium | reverse complement strand
TGTCGCCATAGAGCGCAGTGCCTATACACAAATCAAATGGCGCTTTTAAGGCATGGACGCCTCTGCAATGTATGCAAATAAACGCCGAGCAAGGGTCGCCGCCTTGTTCAAATTTCTTGTCACCGCTTTCGCCGGCACAGCTGTGTGCGCTTTTGCATTAACAGCAAACGCAGAAACGGGCGCTAAAGATATTACGGTTAAAGCCGCTTATATTTATAATTTTGCAAAGTTCACCCGCTGGCCGGAATCATCCTTTACAGATGAAACATCCAGATTATTGTTCTGTGTGCATGGCAGCCCCGAGATGTTATCTACTCTCAAAACCATGGTTTATTCCAGATATATCGACAAACACCCTATAGAAGCAGCCGATGCTTCTGTACCCGGGTTTAATATTGCCAGCTGTCACCTGGTTTATTACGTTGATAACCCTCTGTTAAGTGGCTGGGAACTGCTTCGAAAACTCGAAGGCGTCTCTGCACTGACCATCGGTGATAACACCCAGTTTCTGGAACTTGGCGGAGCCATCGGTTTTATAAATATTGATCAGCGTATCAAATTCGATGTCAACCTGGCGGCAACGCAGCAATCCGGTATGTCCCTGAGCTCTCGATTACTCGGAATTGCACGACACGTTCACAACCCGTAGCGCACTGTGATTTCTTTTAAGGCGCTTCATGACCTGCCACTCGGCCGTAAACTTACTCTGGCTATACTGGGTACGAGTGCATTATCTGTATTGGCTGTATCGATATTTGTGCTGATCTACTCTATTATCAATGAGCGTATGGAGATGCATGATGAACTCGAGTCCATTGCACATATGGTGGGTGATAACAGTTCCGCGGCCCTGGCTTTTGGAGATGATTTTGCTGCCAAGGAAACACTTGAATCACTAAAAAACCAGCCTAGCATTGAAGTCGCCTGCCTCTATACGACAGTAGATGATGTCAATAAATTATTTGCCGAATATCACTCGGCTTCCAAGACCTGCCCCGCCACTCTGGACATAAAAAACCCTAATATCTCAGCTACTGGCCTGACGGTAAGCGCACCTATCTCCCTTCGTGGCAGCAAACTGGGCGTGATAACTATTCATCAGAACTTTACCAACCTCTGGGCGGTCGTTCGTCTCTATGGTGTGGCTATCATTTTCTCGATGCTTGTTTCATTACTTGTCGCCGGGCTGCTGACCATGAATTTAAAGGCCTGGTTGTCCGCACCCATTCTAGAACTCACCGATACTGCGAACAAAATATCTGAATCTGGTGACTATACTTTGCGGGTCAGTAACTATGGTGAAGATGAAGTTGGACAATTGATACAGCGTTTCAATGGCATGCTGTCGCAAATCGAACAACAGAATCTCGACTTGCTGGAATCCCGGGAGACCATGGAGCAGCGCGTCATTGAGAGGACCGCTGAAATTGAACAGGCCATGGGTCACCTGAAAGACGCCCAGAATCAGCTGATTCAGACAGAGAAGCTGGCCGCCCTGGGTGGATTGGTCGCCGGTGTTGCACATGAAATAAACACACCTGTCGGCGTCGGCATGACAGCAAGCTCCTCATTGCATGACTACAGTCAGGATATCATGCAAGAGTTGGAGAACAACTCACTTACCAAGGCGACCTTAACGGATTATGTAGAAAATGCTGTGGAAGCAACCGATATCATTCAAAAGAACCTTGGGCGTGCCGCTGATCTTGTGAGAAGCTTCAAGCAGGTTGCCATTGACCAGTCCGGCCTGGAGCGCCGTAACATCAATGTAGAAGAATATTTGCACAGCATTCTCACCAGTCTACATCCGGTTCTCAAGAAGACCGGTCTCAGCGTTGAAGTAATCTGCCCTAACGACTTGAAAATGGAAACCTATCCAGGTGCTATTTCCCAGACACTTACCAATCTGATCATGAACTCCATTACGCATGGCTATGATGGAGAAAAAAATGGCCATATAAGCATTGAGGTCGAAAGGAAAGGTGACATCATTACACTGATTTATGCAGATAACGGCAAAGGCATCGCGCCGGAATATCTACCCCATGTATTCGAACCGTTTTTCACAACCAAGAGAGATGAAGGAGGCAGTGGTCTGGGCATGCACATACTTCATAATATTGTGACGCAAACCCTGCAGGGTGCTGTGCGCTTGGATAGCGAGCTGGGAAAAGGCGTTCAGTTTACCCTGGAATTGCCGATGAACTTACCAGCCATCAAAAACGACGCCTACGCTCAAGGCGCTTCTTCTACTGGCTGAGCCTGCTGTAATGTTTCATTGAGTGTGGCTTGTTCATTAAGCGGCAGTTCAATCTTAACTTCGGTGCCTTTTCCAAACTCACTTACACAATCGATATCTCCCCCGTGCACCTGGGCAATGCGTTTACTCAGGTACAGCCCAATACCATTACAAGCTACCCCATTAATTACTACTTTTGAGTACGGCTCATAAATTTTCTGCATTTCGCCCGGCGCAATACCCTCTCCCTGATCAGATATTAATATCTGAACATGGTCCACCGCATGCTCGCCTTGTTTAACTCTGATCTTCACCTCTTCCTGAGCGGGGTTATTCAGGGCAATGCTTTTAATCAGACTGCTGAACAATAGCTTAAGACTGGAGCGATCCCCCTGAATAACGGGTAACTCTTCTATATTTAATTCCGGCTGACTGGCCTGCGAGGCTTCCAGCTCTTCCTCAAATACTTCCATGAGCAACTCATTCAAATCTATTTGAATAATTTCCGGCTCATCTGACTCAAGCATGGATGCCCGCTTGATTTCCACGATCAGGTCGGAAATTTTCTTGCTGCCCAAGAAAAGCTTGCTGACAATATCGTTAACCTTCTCATCTTGATGATCAGACATAATCTTGCTAAGTCGATCCGCCCACATTTGGATTTTTCTCAACGGCTCCTGTAAATCATGAGATGCCGCTTTTGCAAAATGTTCAAGACGTCGATTCGCTTCTTGAAGCTGCGCGTATTGCTGAACCAGCTTATTGGCCGCTTCGCGTCTATGCATCATTTCAGCATTGAGCGCCATGATGTCCCGATAAGAGGAAAGCGCTGTATAAAGTTGGCTTAGTAACTTGTCGGAGGTTAATTCAGTTTTCTCACGATACCCATTGATATCATATTTAGCGACGATAGCTATTTCCGGGGCTCTTCCTGCCTGACCTGTTCTAACGATGATTCTGACAAATTTATTTCCAAGCCTTTCACGGATATGTTCAATCACCCGTAGTCCGGCGTCATCGGTCTCCATCACCACATCCAGAAATACCACTGCGATATCGGGATGCTGCTCAATCAGAACACAGGCTTCTGCTCCATTATTGGCATTTAACAAATCTACCGTACGGCCTTCATGAGAAAAGCGGCGCAGGGCAAGGCGCGTAACACGATGTACTTCTT
>JBFJXR010000119.1:0-3519 GCA_041622995.1 Nevskiales bacterium | reverse complement strand
CCTATGGCACCGACCATGGCACAGGCAGCTGCATGATCGCCCTGGGTGGAGGTGTAAACGGCGGCGTGCATGCCAAAGGCTGGAGAGACCTGGTTGAGAATCCACTGGAGTTATCCGACGATGATATGCAAACAGACCACGGCGATCTCGCCATCAAGGTGGATTTCAGGGATGTGTTTGCCCAGCTGATGCAAAGGCGATTGCAGTACTCGGGCGACTGGGACTACGCCTTCCCCAATTATGGTTTCAACGAGCTCGGCTTCGACTTGTTCAATTATCGCTAGTCCTACGTAAAGACCTTAGTAGCTAATAACCCGTTGAAGAAAGAATAAATTATATTTGGCATGCACTCCAGAAAGTAATACCATATATTTTTAGGTATTACTTTCTGGAGTGTGATATGCCAACAACCATCACTGTTAAAGGCCAGGTCACCATCCCCAAGCGGGTACGTGAGGCCCTACATTTAACCCCCGGCGATGCGGTTGAATTCGATGTAAATCGGGAAGGTCAGGTCATCGTAAACAAGGCGGGCAGGCGCATGAAGAAAACCAGGAACCGTTTTGAAGCTGCCCGTGGCAAAGCCCAGATTAAATGGCGAACAGATGACCTCATGGCTTTACTAAGAGACAAGGACTAACCACCAATATGATTATCGTCGATACAAATATAATAATTGACGTACTTGAGGATGACCCCAAATGGGCCCAGTGGTCGATTGACCAGCTCACTGCCCAGTCACAAGCACATGCGCTCACTATCAATCCGGTTATTTATGCCGAACTATCTGTCACCTTCAACGAAGTTGAAGCTCTGGATAAAATCCTGGACGAAATGGGATTGATCCTTCAGGAAATTCCGCGCCCTGCTCTTTTTCTCGCAGGCAAAGCATTCATCAAATATAAGCGAGCCGGTGGCAAAAAAAGCAACGTACTTCCTGACTTCTTTATCGGTGCACATGCTGCCGTAATGGGCTGCGGGATAGTCAGCCGTGATGCAACGCGATATCAAAATTACTTTCCGAGCGTGGCGATTACGACCCCCTAAAGTTTCAGGAAAATTGCATATGAAGGAGGCTGAATCCATACCTACCTGCTTCGGGTGAAGAAGTGGTTGCCTTCAAAACGAATACTGCACCCATGAAAAAGATTCTCGCCACTATGGCATTACTGGTAAGCAGCCAGTTACAAGCCGCAATCGACAACAGCACACTCAATGCCACCGAAGACGGCAGCAACTGGGCGGCCTGGGGTCGCACCTTTGACGAGCAGCGCTACAGTCCGCTGGACGAGGTAAATCGCGACACCATAGACCGGCTGGGCCTGGCATGGACCTACGAGTTTGACGAGGAATGGAATATGTCATCGCAGCCGATTGCTGTGGATGGCGTCATTTACGTTGCTGTCGGCTTCAGCGTGGTGCATGCCTTCGATGCTTCCAGTGGCAAGCTGTTATGGAAGTACGACCCCAAGATTGATAAACAGAAAATGCGTATGGCCTGGGGCAGCCGTGGTCTGGCCTTCTGGAAAGGCCGCGTCTATGTCGGCGTGCAGGACGGACGCCTGATTGCGATTGATGCCAAAACCGGCCAACCCGCCTGGTCTGTACTGACCACCGAGCCGGGGGACAACCGCTACATCACTGGCGCACCCCGTGTATTCAACGACACCGTGATCATTGGTCATGGCGGTGCAGACTTCGGCCATGTGCGTGCCTATGTCACTGCCTATGACACTGAAACCGGCAAGCAACGCTGGCGCTGGTACACCGTACCCGGCAATCCGGAAGATGGCTTCGAAAATGAAGCCATGGAAATGGCTGCCAAGACATGGACCGGCGAGTGGTGGAAATTCGGTGGCGGCGGCACCGTCTGGAATGCCATGACCTACGACCCTGAATTCAACCGGATCTACATTGGCACCGGCAATGGCTCACCCTGGAATCACAAGCTGCGTTCGCCCGATGGTGGCGACAACCTGTTCCTCTGCTCAGTCGTGGCACTGGACGCCGACACCGGTGAATACGTCTGGCACTACCAGACCAACCCGGGCGAGAGCTGGGACTTCAACTCCGCCATGGACATGGTGCTGGCTGACCTGGATATCGACGGCAAGCCCCGCAAGGTGATGCTGCACGCCCCGAAAAACGGTTTCTTCTACGTCATCGACCGCGAAACCGGCAAAGTCATCTCGGCCGAAAAGCTCGGCAAGGTCACCTGGGCAGAGCGAATTGACCTGGAAACGGGCCGCCCGGTCGAGATTGCCGGAGCCCGCTATGAAGATGGCGAAGCCATGATATGGCCCGGCTCCGGCGGCATCCATAACTGGCACCCCATGGCCTATAGCCCTGACACGCAATTGACCTATATCCCTACCAGGGAAATGGCGGGTTATTACAACGACAAAGGGCGTGTGCCGAAGAAGTGGCGTATGACCGTAGAAGACCCCATGGGTCTGCGGGGTTACTTTGAAGATATCCCCACCACCGCTGGCAAAAGTGCCCTCACCGCCTGGAACCCCCTCACCCAGTCCAAAGCATGGGAGGTTGAAACCCCCGGCCTGACCAATGGTGGCGTGATCGTCACAAGAGGCGGACTCGTATTCCAGGGTCGCGCTGACGGACGCTTCGTGGCCAACGATACCGATACCGGAGCAGAACTCTGGTCACACAACATGGGTGTGGGCACCCAGGCATCCCCGATGAGCTTCAGCGTGAAGGGTGAGCAGCATCTAGCCGTGCTCGCCGGTTGGGGCGGCAGCCAGATGCTGATGGCGTCCATGTCGGCCCAGCATGGCTGGGTGGGCAGACAATATCCACGACGGCTGTTGGTATACAAGCTGGATGGCAAGGCAAGCGCGCCACCCTCGCCTGCACCCAGTCAGCCAACCCCCATTGACGCCCCTGAATTTGTGGTTGATGAAAGCAAAGCGGAGCAAGGCAAGAAGCTTTACGCACGACTGTGCGTAATCTGTCATGGCTCAGGCGTTGTGGCCGGCGGTTATGCACCGGACCTGCGCGCCTCACCCCTGCCACTGTCCGACCTGGCCTTTGCCGCCATCGTACGCGATGGTGGTCTGATAAAACGTGGCATGCCCGAGTTCCCCGAGTTCAGTGACGAGGAACTGGATGGCCTGCGACATTACATCCGCCAGCAAGCCCGCCACGAGCCCTCGGCCTGGGAGCAGATTAAAACCGTGTGGGATTACATACGTCTAATGATAAAAATGGAAATGGCCAAGCACGGCTGGTAATCCTGTCACTTGTCCGAGCACCAAGTAGTATCTAACTGAAACAAGTATTACGAAATTATGGAGACAGCAAGCAGATGACAAGAATGACCGCATCTACGGGAATGAGATTATGGGGGGCACGTCAGCTCGCTTTAAGCCTTCTACTGATTCTGGCCGGGGTCAGCGGCTGCAAAGACGGGAGTTCCTCAGTACAGAGTCCGGCCCAGGGATCTGGCAACGCGTCGTCTGAGGTTGTACCAATGCCCACCGTTGAAGGGCCGATATCGGG
>JBFJXR010000118.1:0-3536 GCA_041622995.1 Nevskiales bacterium | reverse complement strand
CGACATACGTTTCGACGACAAGACTATCATCATCACTGGCGGCGCAGGAGGCCTTGGCCGCGCATTTGCGCGAGTACTGGGTTCGCGAGGGGCCAACCTCGTGATTAACGATCTGGGCAGCAGCGTGCATGGCGAAGGCAGTGATGCCAGTGCCGCGGAAACCTTTGTCGAGGAACTCAAAGGCGAAGGTATTGCCGCGGTCGCCAATCACGACACCGTGACCACCATGGCCGGCGCTGAAGCTATTGTAAAATCCGGTGTTGATGCTTTTGGCAGCGTACATGGCGTGATTAACAATGCCGGCATTCTGCGCGATGTCTCCTTTGCCAAGATGACTGAAGACGACTGGGACGCTGTGCATGAAGTGCATATGCGTGGTGCCTTCTGCATGAGCAAGGCGGTATGGCCAATTTTCAGGGAACAGGACTATGGCCGCCTCGTCATGGTCAGCTCGCATGCCGGCCTGTTCGGCAACTTTGGGCAAGCCAACTACAGCGCCGCCAAGATGGGACTCGTTGGTCTGGGCCAGACACTGGCACAGGAAGGTGCCAAGAACCAAATCCGCTGCAATATCATTGCGCCGCTCGGCGCTTCACGCATGACCGAAACCATTCTGCCGCCCAACATCCTGGAACAACTGAAGCCGGAATATGTGGCGCAATTGATCGGCTTTTTGTGCAGTGAAGAATGTCAGGCCAATGGCGATGTTTTTGAAGTGGGCGCCGGACGGGTGCATCGACTCAAGTGGCAACGCAGCGCGGGTATTAATGCGGGCAGCGACCTCAGCCCTGAAGCCCTGCGGGATAACTGGAACAGCCTAATTGAACCAAGGGAATCCCTGACCTCTCTGGGTATTCAGGAAATTATGGGCGCATTCCTGAGCTAGTCTTCATTTGGCGCCCTGCCATGCATTGGCGGGCGCCTCTCCTTTTTCTTTGAGTTGCTCGTACTGCTCATAACCTTCAGATCGCGTCCCGAATAGCTTGTCGGCATAACCGAGTGCGCCAGCAAAATTGCCCTTGAAACGCCCATGATGAAAATCGTGGTAACTGCTGCCGTCGTACAAAGGAAGGAAACGCAGTGGATTCCAGGGCAGGTCATAGCCAAAGTGGCCATCGGCTGCTTCCAGTTGACGAATCACCACCCAAATCCAGAGGGTCACCACATGCGCGCCCAGTAATGCCGGGCCTGCCAACAGCAGGGATATGGTGGCCAAGTACTCACCCCAGTGCAGATAATTTCCTGCAATTGCACAGGGCGTACGCACACGGTGATGCACCGAATGCACATGTTTGAACAGCCATTTACCATGCATGGCCCTATGCATCCAGTAATAAAGAAAGTCATCCAGAAGAATAAACAGCAGAATCTGACCGGCCATGACATACCAGGGCGGTAATGGGCCTGCATGCACGCCTGTCAGCCTCAGCAATGGCCAGCTCAGCACGATCATTACGAAGCCAACGCTGTAATTCAGCGCCATGCATTTATAGCTTTCGCGTATCCAGTAAGCAACGTCGATGGAACGATTCTGGATTCTGTACTTACGCAAAGAGGGAAAGTCTTTCCAGGCCAGCCATGTCATTGGCAAGGCCCATATCTGGAAGGCAACAATGCCAATCACGGTTGCCGCCACAGGAAACTGCCAGAACAGCGGTTCACTGTAGATGGTTTTTATATATTCAGAGATTTCTGCCATTTCCATGCACTGAAACTAGCGTCTGATGAAGCAAGAGGCAAGAAAATGGCGATTATTCCTGCCGCCATTTAAACCAGCCCGCCCCGATCAGCATAAAGATGAAGGACATGCCCGCCAGCATCCCCATTGGATAGAGCAAATCTGCCAGACTGGCACCGTCCAGCATGATGGCCCGCACACCGACCAGGAAATGGGTCATGGGGAATATCTCGGCCGACAACTGCAACCACTCGCTGGTCCCTTCCATCGAGAACCAGACACCGGAAAGTACCATCATTGGCCAACTCAGCGCATTTAGCAATCCACCCGCCAACTCTTCACTGGTAACCCGTGCCGACACCATAAGTCCCATGGATATCATGGCCACACAGCCCAGCAGTGCAAAAACGAACAGAGCAAAATGACTTCCTTCCATACGCAAACCAAGCGTCCACTCGGTGCCAAGAAAAATAGCCGTGGTAATCGCCATAATGAGTATCAGGCGTGACAGCACCTGGGCAGAAATGAATTCAAAGGCCGTTAACGGGGTTGCATTCAAACGCTTTAAATAACCATTCTTTCTGTATCTCACGATCACATAGCCCACACCGAACAGGCAGGAGAACATCATATTCATGCCGAGGATTCCGGGCACCAGCCAGTCAACGTACCTGATCTCATCACCATTGACCGTGCTGCGTTCCAGCTTATACGGCTCTGCAGCGAGCATGCGCTCAAGGGTATAGCCCTTAGGTGAAGACTCATTGACCCAGTAACGATGAGTCTTGAGGTCAATAAGCATATCAAGCTTGTGATGGCGCACCTTGTCCAGATAATCAAAGGCATCATCTACAATGAAGAAATCGATATATTTTGTGCCCAGAAAGGGATGCAGCTCTGAACCCAGTGACTCTGCCTTGGTGACCACACCAACCTTGTACAGGGGCTTGCCCTCGCCGGTAAACACCATGGCCAGACCGAATACCAGCACGATCGGGAGGATAATGTTCCACCCCAGCGATGACACATCACGCAGGAACTCAAGGTTTCTGACCTTGGTCAGAGCAAATATTCTGCGCAGGGATGCAAGCGGACTCATGAGCGCAACGCCTTGCCGGTCAATTCCAGAAACAGGTCTTCAAGTGTCCGCGGCCTGACCTGAATACGGCTGAGTGACACCCCACATTCGAGCAACAGCGCAATCGACTGATCGACATCATCCGTAATGATTTCCACAGCGCCGGGCTTTTCCAGAATCTTGAACGGCAATTTTCCTGCTTCAATATTAAAGTCAGAACTGGGCATTTCAATCACACTGTCATTGAAATGTTCTGCCAGTAATCCGGCCGGCGAACCCTGGGCAATTAACTTGCCACGGTCAACAATGGCGATGTCATCGCAGAGACGGTATGCCTCCTCCATATAGTGCGTGGTGAGTATTACCGTCTTGCCACGCGCCTTTATCCGTTCGACCAGCTCCCAGAAATTGCGCCGCGCCTGTGGATCCAGTCCCGTCGTGGGCTCATCCAGAAACAGCACTTCCGGATCATTCACCAGTGCTATCGCCAACAAGAGGCGCTGCCGTTGCCCGCCAGACAGCATGCGTGAATCACGCTTTAACAACTCTTGAAGGGCACAGACCTTAACCACCTCGTCCAGATCCATGGGTTGTTCATAAAAACTTGCAAACAATGACAGCTGATTCTCGACAGTCAGATAGTCCTGCAGTGCCGTTTCCTGAAACTGGATACCGGCTTCCTGTTTGAAACGCGGCCCCAAAGGTTCGCCCTTGTACAGGATTTCACCGGATGTCGGTTCAAGAATTCCTTCCATAATTTCAACGGTCGTGGTCTTGCCT
>JBFJXR010000117.1:0-3636 GCA_041622995.1 Nevskiales bacterium | reverse complement strand
TCAACTGAGAGTGGCCGGCCAAGCACAAAAGCTTCTCACTCAGGCACAACTCCTGAACATCCGGCTCTTGATTTCCTTCCGGGTAATTATGTGTCTCCACTCCACTTGACCGCAGGTATTTTCTACCTTACGTTTGTTAGATTATTACAGCTTTAGATCATGAAGGTTATGCAAACAGCTCAAGACACGACGAAAAGATCTGACAAGGCCGATGCCTCTCGCGGGCGCATCCTGAATGCTGCGGCGCGTTTGTTTCGTGACAAGGGTTATGCGGGCGTGAACCTGAGAGATATTGCCGCCAAGTCAGGCATGCAGGCCGGCAGCCTCTACTATCACTTCGATTCCAAGGAAGCCATTGTCACCGAGATACTGGATGCCGGCATCGAGGCGGTGCACCGCGAAGTGAAAACCGCCATCGACGCCCTGCCCGACTCGGCCAGCGGTGCCGAAATGATACAGCTCGCAATACTCACGCATTTACGCAGCCTGTTTGAATTCAACAATTACACTTCGGCCAATGTGCGTATCTACAGCCAGGTGCCACCGCAGGTACGCAAAGCCAACCTGAAAGCACGCAAGGCCTACGAATCCCTCTGGGGAAAAATCCTTTCCCGGGCTGCCGAGCTGGGCTACATCCGGGAAAGCGTTGACCTGAAAAATGCCCGGCTCATGATTATCAGTTCGATGAATGCCACGCTGGAATGGTTCGACCCACGCCGCGGCAACCTCAACGAGCTGGCCAACGATTATGCCGCGGTCATGCTCCGTGGCCTGCTGACGAAGACAAGATCATGAGCCGCATTCAAAGCAGGATCGATACACGTTCAGACGTGTTTATCGCTAACCGCGAACATTACGACAGTCTGGTCGCTACGCTGCGGGAACGCACCGAACGCGCCATGCTCGGCGGTCATGAAAAACTGCGCGATCGCCATCATGAACGGGGCAAGACGCTGGCCCGCGACCGTATAGAACTGGTCGTTGATCCGGGCACCGCTTTCCTCGAACTGTCGACGCTTGCAGCCTACGGCCAATACGGCGGTGAAGTACACAGTGCCGGCGTCGTGACCGGTATCGGCATCGTCTCCGGTACGCCCTGTGTGCTGATCGCGAATGACGCGACGGTGAAAGGCGGCTCCTACTATCACGAAACCGTGAAAAAACATGTGAGAGCACAGGAGATCGCCGGCTTTAATCGCCTGCCCTGCCTGTATCTTGTGGACTGTGGTGGCGGTTATCTACCCGAGCAGGATCGTGTATTCCCGGACCGTGATCATTTCGGTAACGGCTTCTGGCGCCAGTGTCGAATGTCAGCCTCCGGCCTGCCGCAGATTTCTACCGTATTCGGTGGCTGTACGGCCGGCGGGGCTTACATTCCTGCCCTCTCCGATCAGGTCATCATGGTCGAAGGCACTTCCCGTATTCATCTGGGCGGCCCTTCTATCGTCAAGGTTGCCATTAACGAAGAAGTCGATGGTGAAACACTGGGCGGCGCAGCCATGCAAACAAGAGTATCGGGGGTTTCTGATCACCTCGCCCGTGATGAAGCACATGCCATCGCCATGCTGCGAGACATTGTCGCTGACCTCAATATGCAACGCAGTCTTGGCAACGCCGAAGACTACGACGCCCCCCTCTATGATCCAGAGGAACTCAATGGCGTTATCAGTCATGACCGCCGTACGCCCTACGATGTCCATGAAATCATTGCCCGCATAACCGATGGCAGCGAATTCCAGGCCTTCAAACCCGAGTGGGGAGAAAGCCTGGTCTGTGGCACCGCCAGAATCCACGGCCACATCGTCGGCATACTGGGTAATAACGGTGCCCTGTTCTCCGACTCGTCATTGAAAGGCGCTCACTTCATCTCGATTTGTGAGCAACGCAATATTCCCCTGCTGTTCCTGCAGAATATTTCCGGCTTTATGGTGGGCTCGGAAGCGGAACGGGGCGGTATTTCCAAAGACAGTGCGAAGATGGTTTACGCGGTGGCGACAGCCAGCGTGCCCAAACTCACGATAGTCGTGGGTGGATCCTACGGCGCCGGCAACTACGGCATGTGCGGACGTGGCTTCCGGCCTGACTTCCTGTTTGCCTGGCCTTCTGCCGAAATCGCCACCATGTCACCCGACATAGCCACCAACGTGATGCTGGAGCTGCGACGCACCAATCTGAAACTGCCACCACCCACAGAAGAAGAACTCGCCACCATAGATAAAACAGTGCGCGATCAATATGCCGAGCAGACCGACCCCTATTACGCCACCTCACGACTCTGGGACGACGGCCTCATCGAGCCGGCGCAGACCCGTGACATACTCGGCTTGTGTCTGGCACTGGTGACATCGGTACCCGAGGTGCCAACCAGTCAAGTTCGCCGCAGCCCGGTTTTCAGGATGTGATCATGAATACATCCTTCTCAAAAGTACTCATAGCAAATCGTGGCGAAATCGCTGTTCGCCTGATCAGGGCCTGTGCCGGCCTGAACCTCAAATCCGTAGCCGTGTTTTCTGATGCTGATGAAAACGCACTGCATACCACACTGGCTGATGAAGCCATTCATATAGGCCCGTCAGAGGCCCGGTCCAGTTATCTGGACGCTGAAAAAATCATCAATGCAGCTTTAAAGGTGGGGGCAGGAGCCATTCACCCGGGCTACGGATTTCTAGCCGAGAATGCCGGGTTTGCTCAGCAATGTGCTGATGCCGGCCTGGTATTTGTCGGCCCTTCTTCTAAAGTCATCACCGCCATGGGGGCGAAGATCGAGGCCAAACGCATTGCCGAGCAGGCCGATGTGCAATGTGTGCCCGGGTATCATGGTGACGACCAAAGCGACGCCACCTTATTGAAGGAAGCCGAACGTATCGGCACACCGCTACTCATCAAAGCCAGTGCCGGCGGTGGTGGTCGCGGCATGCGACGGATTGATGACCTGAAAACCTTCACGGCTGCCCTGGGTATGGCACGCGACGAGGCCAGCGCGGCGTTTGGTGACCCGGCTGTACTGCTCGAACGCTACGTGACTGCGCCGCGGCATATTGAGGTACAGATACTGGCCGACAAGCATGGCAACGTGCGGCACCTGTATGAACGCGACTGCTCGATTCAACGCAATTACCAGAAGATTATTGAGGAAGCCCCGGCCCCGAATCTGAAACCGGAACTACGGACCCAGATTCTGGATAATGCTGTGAAACTCGCCTCGGCCATCGGCTATGACAGCGCCGGCACCGTTGAATTTGTCGTGGATGCCGATCGTGGGGAGGCCTATTTCCTCGAGATGAATACCCGGCTGCAGGTTGAACATCCAGTCACCGAAATGGTGACCGGCATCGATCTGGCTGAATGGCAACTAAGGATCGCTCTGGGTGAGCCCATTTCCTTTGCACAGGATGACGTCAGCATCGATGGCTGGGCGATTGAAGCCCGTGTTGCGGCGGAAAACCCAGCAGAAGGTTACCGGCCCGAGACCGGGCGCATCACTGCCTATTCCGAACCTGAGGCCAAAAATCTTCGCATCGACTCCGGCATACGGGCCGGCAGCGAAGTCACGCCATACTACGACTCCATGCTGGCTAAAGTCATCTCCAAAGGCAGCGACCGTAATGCGGCTATTCGTGGCCTGCAACAGGGTCT
>JBFJXR010000116.1:0-3791 GCA_041622995.1 Nevskiales bacterium | reverse complement strand
GCATCAAAGCAAGCCTACTACGAGGCTCGTGACGCCGGCCTGTATGTACAGAATGCGGTCGTCGGCGGTGATCACCAGGTGGTCACCAACCGCCAGGGCCTGAGCACGATCATCGACTTTACCCATCCCGATGCACAGCCCTTCTGGCTGGATCAGCTCACACGTATGTGGGACATGGGCATCTACGCCTTCATGCATGATTTCGGTGAGCTCACCACCGAAGAAATGAGCTTTCACAGTGGTGACCCCATCATCGTCACCCATAACGAATATGCCCGCACTTATCACAAGGCCGCCCGGGAAGCTGCCGACAGCTACGAAGCGGCCCACCCCGGCGTGGAAATCTACTTTTATGGCCGCGCCGGCATGACCGGTGCCTGCGCCCATACGCCAGGCGTATTTCCCGGCGATGAATCCACCAGCTGGGACATCGGCCACGGACTGGCATCCATCATTCCAGCCATGCTCAACCTGTCATTGTCAGGCTGCTACGCCTTCACCACCGACATTGGCGGCTATCTTGATCTGGTCACCCCACGCACCAGTGAAGAACTGTTCATCCGCTGGTCGCAGGCAGCTGCCCTGACTTCGATCATGCGAATCCACAATTCAACAGGCAAGGGAAGCATTTACCCCTGGACCTATGCCGAGGAAGAAGGTCTGGAATCACAATACGACAGCATCGGCATTTTCCGTCGTTACGCAAAACTCAAATCAAGGTTGGTCAGTGAGGTCGTTGACCCCTGGTCAAAACTGGCTGCCAGCAACGGCACCATTGGCCCGGTACGCCCACTGGTGCTTATGGATAACTCACCCGAAGCCATTGCAGCTGAATACCAATGGCTGCTGGGTGACAACATCCTCGTGGCACCGGTAATAACCCAGGGTGCGGAAGAATCACCTGTGTATTTCCCGAAAGGGGCTGACTGGGCACGTGTTCGGGTCGGTGAGAATGGTGAATTTATTGAAACCGGTGAAACCTACACAGGCGGTAGCCAGGCAAATGTAATAGTCACCATCGATGATATTCCCCTATTCGTACGCAAATAGGCGCAAACCCATACAGGATTTTCCTGTTAAATATTGCGCGAGTGACTGGTAAAGACTTAAAAAAGTCCTGATTAAGGTATAAAAACCTGTAAAAAGCGTGTTATTCTGCGGAAAGAACGAATAAACCCGAAAAGGGAAAAAGGCCATAGGGGACTGTCCAGTGCGAATTAATCGTCGTGAATTCATTCAAATGACCGGAGTTGGCTTACCCGCTGCCCTGTCCTTTTCCAACTCAGTTCTGTCGACGGCGCAAGCCTGCGAAGCATCGCCCGACGAGATATCTTTACCCGAAGAAACCCTGCATGTTCTGAACCGCAGCAGTTTTGGCGTTCACAAAAACGACATAGCTGCCGTGGCCGAGCAGGGTCTGGACGAATACCTGCTCAGGCAGATTAGCCCGGACACCACAGCAGACCCCGCCACAGAAGCATTGCTTGCCAAGCAATATCCACAGGCCTATTGGCCACGCAAGGCCATGGTTGAATTCTATCTTGGCAGCGAACCCAAGGTTGGCCTGCCATTTGGCATGCCCAAAGAATTGCAGCAGCAAACCGAGAAGCCGGCAAAGTTCTATCAGGATACACGCAACAGAATCAATGGCGGTGTCGGCGTTGGCATGATGGGGGCCGTGCCCTTGCCCGGTGAGGTCAGCCGTCTCAGTCGCATAAACCGCCCCGGGCAGATGCTCACTGCACTGCGTGAAATGACCCTTTACCGGGCCATGCGAAACCCGAACCAGCTTTATGAAGTCATGGTGGAATTCTGGGGCAATCACTTCAGCATTGATGCCGCGTCACACAAAAACCTGTATGTACACAAACTGCTGGATGACCGGGAAGTCATTCGCCCGCATGCTCTATCGAACTTCAGAACCCTGCTCAATGCCTCTGCCAGAAGCACGGCCATGCTGTATTACCTGGATGGCGTGAGCAATACCAAGGGCATCGCCAACGAAAATTACGCCCGCGAACTTATGGAGTTACACACCCTGGGTGTGGGCAACTATAGCCATCATGATGTACTGAACGTGGCCCGCTGTTTTACCGGCTGGACCATCGATCCGATTACTGCAGACTTCACATTTGACGACAGTCGGCACGATAAAGCCGAAAAAACGGTACTTAATCGCACCATCCCGGCAGGCGGCGGCATTGAAGATGGGCAAAAGGTGCTGGACATTCTAATGGAAGAGTCCGCCACTGCCCGTCATATCGCTACCAAGCTGGTACGTCGCTTCGTGGCGGATAAGATTGATGATTATCTCCCCCTGATAGGTCGAGTGGCGGATGCCTTCGGTGCCGATGGCGACATCAAGGCCATGCTGAAAGTGATCCTGTTCAGCGACGAGTTTCGTGCAGCCAGGGATGAAAAAGTCAAACGCCCCATCGAATTCATGATTTCCTCCCTGCGTGCAACCAGTGCCGAGATCATGCCCGGCAAACTGGGCACACTGGTGTACTACCTCAAACCCATGGCGCAGCTACCCTATAACTGGCCGACTCCCGACGGCTATCCGGATGTTGCAGATTACTGGGTCAGTGCCAATGGACTCATGCACCGCTGGAAGTTCGGCCTGCTCATGGGTAACAAGAGCGGCGGCCCGAATATCGAGGTAGACACAGCCGCCCTGATAGAAGGCGCTGAAACACCCCGGGAAATCGTCGAGGCTCTGAGGGCCAATGTACTCAGACGCCCCCTGAGTACTCACGATGAAGACATACTCGTCACCCATGCAGCAGAAGACGATGACCCCGACCAACCGCTAGCTGTTACCAATCAGCGAGTACGCCGCGCAAGAGGCGTACTTGCCCTGATGCTGAACAGCATTTATTTCCAGTTAGGCTGAGGAGAGTTCAGATGCAACGTAGAGACATCATCAGCGGACTGGGTGCAGCGGCAGCGATTGGGCTGGTGGCCGGCAAGGCATCCGCAAACACAGACGAACCCGCCATCACCTCGAATCGGGACGTACTGGTCACGGTTTTCCTCAGAGGCGCGGCCGACGGATTAAACCTTTTACCCCCCTACAATGACGGATATTACACAACTCATCGTTCAACCATTCGCATAAACGATCCGGTGGATATCGATGGTTATTTCGGCATGCACCCGGCATTCGCAAGTCTGAATGAATATGTTTCAAGTCGGCCTGAAGTCAATATGGCGTTCATTCCGGCCGTGGGCAACCCATTGAAATCACACTCACATTTCGATGCCATGAACAGCATGGAATATGCGAATGGCGGCACCTCAGGGAATGATGGTGGCTGGCTTGGTCGTTACCTCACTGCCAGTACACCGACAGCTGAGAATGCAGTTGCCCGTGCCATCGCGGTGAGCACCAGTGCCCAGAAATCCCTCGATGTAGCACTGGAAGCCACTGGCTACCCGGCCAGTACCATTGCCGCCGTAGACAGTGAAAGCTTCCAGCTCAATATTGCCGATGCCGAAACATTCCAGACCAGCCTGTGCAAACTCTATGGCCGCAATGAAAATCTGGACAAACATTCACGTGCCCTGCTCACCTTTATTGAACAAAACACTCAAGAAGCACCATGGTTACGCACACCTGATAACGGCGCTGAATATCCCACCGATGGCAGAGGACTTGGAGACCGTTTACGTACCGCTGCCGACTTCATCACCGCATTTAAGGAAGTGGAAATTGTGAACGTGGATATGGGTGGCTGGGACACCCATTCCAATGAAACATCCAGGTTAAACGCTCTGGTCACAGAACT
>JBFJXR010000115.1:0-3846 GCA_041622995.1 Nevskiales bacterium | reverse complement strand
ATTGTCTTGCAGCTACACCTGAGCCTTCCGGAACTGAATGCGGCAGGACTGGTTCCATCGAATATGGCAGACAAATTGAAACAATTGGGCGGATCAGAGGACGAGCCCATTACTCACCGTTGGGTCTCCAGCGCCATACAAAAGGCCCGGCGCAAGAAAGGCTAACCCTGGCTTACCACTGAACGTAACCACCCCCGGGCTGCCCAACAGGTGGCCATTTTCGTTGTAAAACTTCTTTCTCCTGGAATTTCGCAGCCTTCACATAAATATTCTCGGGTCCAAAGTGCGTTTCCATCTGGGTAACCACAGCACGAATACCTGGCTCCATCTCCTCAAACGCAGCATCCTTGAACGCTACGATCCAGTGCCCGAGTATCGCCCCAAAAGCACTCATCCCCAGCATTGCCTGTTTCTCCTGAGACAGATTTCCAACCGTCTCAGAGGACATTTGCAGATAGGTTTCCCGCATCTGCCCGGATATGGCACGCATCATCTGATAATCCTGTGCATTCCAGACGTCACGGAGCGTTTCAGAAAGCATAGTCATCCTTTCGTCATCCGGGCCTGATAACTGAGCAATTTTGGCCAACCACTGGTAGATAATTTCTGCGTCAGCCTGCTCATTGTTACCAACCTTCTCCTGATAGGCATGCCAAAGCCGGTAAACCATCCTGGCTTCCTCCAAAGAGACGCCTGAATCCTTTTCCAGTATCCAGTTAAATGCCGCCAGTATGTGTGCCATGGCATTCCTGAATAACGGGTCTGCAGGACGCAACTGAAGCGGCACCCTGGCTTTCACCACAGCCGCACAATGTTTGTCTTTTTCGCTGGCAGACAGTTTAGGGAAGCTGTCCAGCCAGGCGATAGCCAGTGATTCCACACGATATTGAGGGCGGGAAAACAGAGTCGAAGCAAGAATTTCCAATGCAGGTATCAAGGCAGATGGATTAAGCGGGTGCATGCTACTGACTACATATTCAGCCTTTTCACATGCTCGTATACTGTTAAATGAAGGCCTGGAATCTTCGGAAACCTCACTCAAGATTAGCTGCTGACAGGTCTCCGCAATTTCCCTGGCGTATGTAAAATCGCTACTCTCACTCGCGGGTCGCAAGGCATCAACCCGCATCCGCTCCAGGGCTTCCCAGGCACTGATGAAAAGATATTCATCGCCAAAATATTTATCTTCGGTTTCATCAACACGCACCGCCACATGGCGACCCTGGAACATAAAGTGAAAGCCGCAGATACTGCTGCCCTTACAATTCCGGATCGCTTCCACCTTGCTGTATCCAAACAAACCGGGCACCAGGGCCTTCCATTGCGCCTTCGGCATGAAGCATCGAAGACGCGGATCTTCAGCCCTTGCAAATGCATCCCAAACCTCTCTTGCATGGTCAGAACCGCCCCATTTTGAAGGGCAAACGCGACCCATAATATGCCGCCTGCCTGATTCACTATCCTTGTGCAGCCAGAAGGTTGCCGGTTTGCTGGCAGGCTTCTCATTGTTGAGCCAGTGACCAAGCCGTCTGAATTGAGACTCACCCTTCAACAAACGCTCAGCCTGGTCGTCTTCTTCATGCTCGTAAACCACCATGGCACCGTGGGTGGCCTTCGGCGTAAGACCGGCGAACCCGTCACCCCCGGGGATTTCCAACCCAAGCATGAGCTGTTCCGAATTTTTGCCTGATTTTAGTAACGAACGCTCGTCTTCTTGCCTATGCCTGTCCCAGCCGTAAATATCAGCACTCCTCAAGCGCAGGGCAAGCATGGGTGCTGAAAACCGGTTTGAAAATAACCCTTCACGGGCGCCCCATCTCACGAGAAAAGGCTGAAGCCCGGTATCCTCGACTTCATTAACCCCGACTGGCCCATCAGGGCTCGCGGGAATAGATGACGCCAGGTATTGCCCGGCAAGCAGACCGCCCAAGGCAATGACGGTGACAACAAAAATCACAAGCATCAGGCCCGTATTGAGCCGGTCCGGCCGGGTAACAATGGCATTGGGGCTGCCAGATGAACTTGGCTGTTGCGCTCCTCTCTCTGCACTTTCTTTTTCTGCACTTGTTGCCCTGAGCTGGGCCAGCCTTCGTTTGCTCGACAGCATCAACGCGGCTGCAACCGTCAGGACCATAAGCAGCGCGAACCATGCAATAAAGGGTATTACCAACCCGGCCGCTGAGCCTTCTGATTGAAAGAAAAAGAACAGGCCCCGGTACTTGATGAAGTAGGCGCCTGCAAGCAGTAGCAGGCCTGGGCCAATCAGGTAGAGAGATAACCTGGGCAGCCATCGCGACATGACCGCGACCAGGATAAACACAAGTAAAGCAGATAATTCAAAAGTCAGTTCGTCCATCACAGGACTTCCCCTTAACCTGATTGATAGATTTGGTTTTGCTTCAGGTCAGCATATTACAGACTGGCAGATTAGGGGAGGGATCAGCCAGTATTCAATAATTACTTTATAGCGTGCACTGCCCTATTGGCGGCGGCACCAGCGCCTCAAGTGGTACCGCATCCGCCATCACCGAAAAGCCCACCGTCGTCGGGTGAAGCAGGTCAGGGGAATACAGAACCGGATTGGGCCGGCTGGTATCCAGAGGCAACCCCATCACTTCTGCAAAATCAGCCACGCCCTCGATCCTGCCTTGCTCAAATGCCTGGTGTATTGCCGCATTGATTATTTGTCGGGGCGCTTCCATCGTGGCTCTGTCCCAACCAAATACCACATCATCACGCGGCATGATGGTACCCAGCACCACACAAAGTCCTGCTGCATGAGCACGATCCACCAGGCTCATCAGGCCATCGATGACTTCTTCAGCCGTGGCCCCTGAAGTCAGATCATTGGTGCCCTCAATAATCACCATCGAACGCACCCCTGCCCTGGCCAGCACATCGCGATCAAAACGAATCACGGCAGCGTCTCCTGCGCCTTCCGAACTGCCTGCCACCACCTTATTGGAATTCACGCCCACATTTAATACACCCATCGGGATGCCTGCAGACTGCAACCGCCCGGCGAGGAAATCCGGCCAGCGTGTATTGGTGCCCGGTGTCTGATAAGCCCCATCGGTAATGGAATCCCCCAGGGCGACAATCGCACCCTCCAGATTTCCATCATTCAGCACATCCACACCACTGAGGAAAAACCATCCTGTAGAACGCTCGGTATAAGCCAGCCCCGAGACATCCGCCGTGGCATCACCGCTATCCTGCGGGGTGACATATTGAAGGTTGAAAGAAACGGCATGCCAGGTCATCAGGCCACTTTGACCGACCACCTGGAAACTGATGGCGAGGTCATCGCCCACAGCAAAGGGAAATACCACCGCATCGCTAAGCACTTCATGGCCCGGCGCAATCGTCACGCCCTCCACCCCGTTAAATGTGACCGCAGTCTCTGTGCCCGGCTGTATTGCTGCCTCGGCTAGCAGCAAGGCCACGCTGACCGGGCTCAAGGTCACAGGCTGATCACCCTTGGCATTCGAGAAACGCAGGCGGATCACATCGCCCCCCAGGGTGGGATGAACAATCATGCGGAAGCTCTGATCCTTCGCCTGTTCATCGGGAAATGCACCCGGCGTGGTAACCGCATCCAGAGGCGTGGGGACAATACCTTCCAGGGGCCCATGCGGATACGTGGTATAGGCCGATGTCGCCCATACGCCTACCCAACCATCATCAACCGGCTGGGCATTGCCACCTGCACCGCCGTTGCTACTGCCTCCACCGCCACAGGCCACCAGTCCAAATACAAGAAGACCGAATACAGCTCTCGTCACACCACGCATCGTCACTATTGATTCCCCCTCGAATCAGTAAGAGTGGCTGATTCTACAGATT
>JBFJXR010000114.1:0-3929 GCA_041622995.1 Nevskiales bacterium | reverse complement strand
TTCAGCAGTTTGACGACATTACTCCATGCCTGCTGCTTTTCATTCATATTGAGATAATCCATCAATCCCTCGGTGATCACCACAATGGTCTGCTCAGGCGTCGGCTTGACCGGCAGGCGATCTATAAAGTCATCAGCCAGAATGTCGGTTTCTGCGAGCTGATAATTTTCTGGCAAAGGAACCCCGGACTGACGTGCACGTTTGGCAGCCACCATATTCGGCAGATCAAGCTCGACATATCGGGTGGCCGGCCAGTGGCGGGCATACGTCATCCCTCGCGGGGACAGCCCTGAGGCAATCTCGATCACCATATCCGGCACGATCGCATCAAGCCGGTCTTCAAATGAACGGTGGCGTATAAAAAGGAACTTATGAAAGTCTTTCAGGAAGGCCGGGAGTAAAGGTCGCAATAGTTTCTGGGTGAGGCCGCTGGCGGTATACATCACTCTGCCAAGAGGGTGATCGAAGTATTCTGCGTTCTCGAATTTTCCGTCGCGCCATGCCTGTGCGGTGTATAGCGCAGTCGGGCCAACCCGGGTATTTCCCTGCATTTCAGGTCCATTTCAAATGTGTGAATCTACTGCATGTTGCCCAAGCTGACGCAGTACATCAATAGTCTTAGGAGATTACTCAAACTAGTGCTAATTTACGCACTTCGCCCGCCTTTCGGGCCTGAAGGTTAGAGATGTCACAGCAGAAAAAACTGGTAGTGCGTGTTGCGAGTATCGCCGATGTAAAGGCCATACGCGCCCTTGTCTCCCGTGTATATCAGGATATGGCGCCCTATTCCTCAGCCCAGATACGTGGGCAGATCAATAACTACCCCGAGGGGGTGCTGGTCGCCGAGTACGAGGATGAGATTGTCGGTTATTGCGCAACTGTACGTCTTGCAGGGTCTCGCGTACTGCAACCCCATACCTGGCAGGAAATTACCGGCGATGGCTACGGCTCAACCCACGACCCGGACGGTGACTATCTGTATGGCTATGAAGTCTGCGTCGACCCGCGTCACCGTGGTCTGCGAATCGGCCAGCGCCTGTATCGTGAGCGTCGTGAATTATGCTCCTTCCTTGGTCTCGAAGGCATTGTTTTTGGCGGTCGCCTGCCAGGACTCAAACGCCGCCTGAAGCAGGCGGGTAGCGTCGAGGCCTATGTAGAAAAAGTCAGTAGCAAGGAATGGCGCGATCCTGTGCTCAGCTTTCAGCTGGGTCAGGGCTTCGAGCTGCTGGGTGTGCTTGAAAATTATCTGCCTTCCGATGCGGAATCCCGTGGCTATGCAAGTCACCTGATCTGGCGCAACCCGGACTATCGCGAAGCCCTGCCGACAGATAGCCATGCGCACTTGCGCATGCCGAATACCGTCCGTGTCGCCACCGTGCAGTATCTGCAAAGACGCATCTCTTCCTTTGAAGATTTCCGTGAAATTGTCACCTATTTCGTGGCCGAGATTGCCACCAATCATTGCGACTTTGTCTTATTTCCCGAACTGTTCACCGTGCAGTTATTGTCGATCAGCAATGAACCAATGAAACCGGCAGAAGCACTGGTCACCCTGACAGAATATGATGAAGAATTCCGCAGCCTGATGGGCGAACTGGCGATCAAATTCAACATTAACATCATTGCCGGTTCACACCCGACCCGTAACGAAGCCGGTCAGGTGATTAATACCAGCTTTGTATTCCTGCGTGACGGCTCGGTTCACGAGCAGCCCAAGATACATCCCACACCAGCCGAACGTCACTGGTGGAACATCCATGGCGGCAATGAGCTGTGGGCGATAGATACTGACTGCGGCCCTATTGGCGTATTGATTTGCTATGACAGTGAATTCCCGGAACTGGCCCGCCATCTGGCCAACCAGGGCGTGAACATTATTTTTGTGCCGTTCTCTACGGAAGACCGGCAGGGCTATCTGCGTGTGCGTTATTGTGCCCAGGCCAGGGCTATCGAGAACCAGTGCTATGTCGTGACGGCCGGCAATGTCGGCAACCTGCCGCGTGTGCACAACATGGATATTCATTACGCCCAGAGTGGTATTTTCACGCCCTGCGATTACCCCTTCCCGCCCGACGGCATTGCTGCTGACACCACACCCAATGTGGAGATGATAGCGGTTGCGGATTTACGCCTGGATATCCTCAAGGAAGCCCGTAACAGCGGCACCGTGCAGAACCTGCTGGATCGTCGGCATGACCTTTATCGTGTGCACTGGCATGGTGGCGGCAAGTCCCCGTCGAATGTGCAATATGATCTGGGCGAAGGCCCTGATCCGACTTCGGAATAATCTGACGCCCCAATGGATATTCAACTTCTTGTTGAAATGGCGAACCAGCCGGATGATGTGTCCTGCGGGCCCACCTGCCTGCAGGCCGTCTATCGCTATTATGGTGACGACCTGTCAGTTGCCCAACTGCAGGATGAGGTTCGCATGCTGGACGAAGGCGGCACCATGGCGGTCTTTCTCGCCAACCATGCCTTGCGTAACGGTTATAAGGCGACCATTTATACCTATAACCTCCAACTGTTTGACCCGAGCTGGTTTGAAGATAATTCACTTTCATTGAGCGAGCGCCTCACATTGCAGGCTGAAAACAAGCCATCAGCCAAACTGCAGAATGCAACCCAGGGTTACCAGGATTTTCTGCGACTGGGCGGCAAGGTACGTTTTCGCGACCTGTCCCCCAAACTGATCCGCTCCTATCTACGGCGTGACATCCCCATACTCACTGGCCTGAGTTCTACCTACCTTTACCACAGCAAACGGGAAAACCCGGAAACCTGTGTTGACGACGATATACGTGGAGAAGTGGCTGGCCACTTCGTGGTCTGTAGTGGTTATAAAAGTGAAACCCGGGAAGTGCAGATTGCCGACCCATGGGCCGACCACCCCTTTGGTGAACACAGCAATTACTCGGTGAGTATCGAACGACTTATGGGTGCCATATTGCTCGGCGTCATTACCTATGACGCCAACCTGTTAATTATTGAACCTGGCGAGGACGCCAGAGCGAGAGTCCAGCCTGCATGAGTGCACTCATTGTTACTGACCAGATAGAAGACTGGCCATTCAGTATTCCCGGAACCAAAGCCATACCGGCATCCGAATACCTGACCAACCCGGACTACCACAAGCTTCGAAACTGCCGGGTGTACAACCTCTGCGAGTCACAGCGCTACCAGAGCTCGGGCTATTACGTGTCGCTGCTGGCCACTGCCAGAGGGCATCGCCCGTTGCCGGATGTCACCACGATTCAGGATCTGAAATCCACCACTGTGCCGCGCCTGCTGGGTGAGGAACAGGAAGACCTCATACAGCAAAGCCTGCATCCGCTGGAGTCGGGTGATTTTGAACTGAGTATTTATTTTGGCCAGAACCTGGCCAAGCGCCATAGCAAGCTGAGCAAGGCACTGTTCAATCTGTTCCCGGCCCCACTACTGCGCGCCCGCTTCCATCGCGGGCACAAATGGCAACTCAAGAGCCTGCGCTTTATTCCATTGTCGGAGGTGCCGGAATCCCATCACGAATTTCTGAAAGAAGCTGCCAGTCAGTGGTTCTCGCGCCGACGCCGTACAGTACGCAAGGCCAACACGGCCCGTTATGACATGGCCATCCTGGTTGACCCGAATGAATCCGACCCGCCCTCCGATGCCGGCGCACTGAAGCGCTTCGAAAAGGCCGCGGAGTCGCTCGGCTTCAGCGTCGACTTTCTTGAACAGGACGACTTCGGTCATATCGCGGAATACGATGCCCTGTTCATTCGGGCGACCACGCATGTCAACAATCATACCTATCGGTTTGCCCGCCGGGCTGCAGTGGAAGGACTTGTCGTAATAGACGACCCTGACTCGATTCTCAGATGCACGAATAAAGTGTATCTGGCAGAACTGCTGTCGCGCCTGAAGATTGCCACGCCTCCAACGCTTGT
>JBFJXR010000113.1:0-3934 GCA_041622995.1 Nevskiales bacterium | reverse complement strand
TCCAGTAGATGCGATGCTGCAGGCTGATCTGCTCTGGCGTTTGACGCAACCTCTCCCGCCTCTGCGAGTGACAGCTGTGCGGCGCAATCCAGTAACTCGTGCACATGGGGGCCTTCATGCATCAGCAAAAGTTTGTCTGCCTTCAGGGCAACCGCAGCGGCGCAGGCGACATCCTCGCTGCGCAGGTTAAATATTTCTCCGGTACGTGAATAACCCACAGGAGAGAGTAGTACGAGACTGCCATGCTCGAAGTGGCCATGAATAGCATCGACATCGATATCACGAACTACGCCGGTATATTGATGATCGACACCCTGCCGTATGCCAACCGGTTTCGCTGTCACCATATTACCGCTGGCAATATCCAGCCTTGCCCCGCTCATCGGCGTACCAGACAGACTGGTGGAAAAGAGCGCTTCGATTTCCATGCGCAGACTGCCTACCGCTTCCTGTACGCATTTCAGTGCATCATGACTAGTGATTCGTAAATCATTTACGTAATCGGTTTTAATGTCTGCAGCCGTGAGACGGCTTTCGATCTGCGGTCTTGCACCATGAACAAGTACCACTTTCACCCCGAGACTATGCAGTAGCGCAATGTCGTATATCAGATCAGTAAAATCCGGACGCGAGGCTGCCTCACCGCTAATTGCGATGACAAAGCACCGGTTACGGTGTGCGTGAATGTAAGGCGCTGAACTGCGCAATACATTCAGGAATGCAGCATCAGATGACATGGCATGCCCTGCCGGAATAGTCCGGATTGGTTAACAGGCTGAAATTATAGACAAAATTGTGCAATCAGGCTTTCTAATATTTTAACAGTCGGTAAGAGTTGCCCGGAATCTATGTACTCGTCGGGCTGATGGGCGCAGTCAATCGAACCAGGGCCCAGGACAACTGTTTGCATGCCGAGCTGGTTGAAGAGCGAGCCTTCGGTCGCGAAATCCACAGTGCCAGCCTGATGTCCGGTGAGGGATTCGGCAGCTCGTACAATTTCACTTTCCGCCAATGTAGAGAACGCCGGAATGCCATTAAACAGGGTTTCGAACTCAACTTTGAAATCGGAGGCTTCGACCGATTTCCTGACCCTGAAGCGCAATTCTGAACGCAACTCATCCAGATCTTGCTGGGGAAGAAATCTGAGGTCGATATCGAGTTCGCACAGGGCAGGAATACGATTGGGATTATCTCCCCCGTGGATGCATCCTGTATTCATGGTGCTGTGCTGCACTGTAAAAGCAGGATCCTGCGCGCCACTGGCCAGAGACTGTCGGAATGCCTGAAGACTATTGAGCACACAATGCATGCCATCAATCGCATTAATGCCCAGAAGTGGATTGCTGGAATGGCCCGATTTTCCGATGATGCGGATGCGTTCCATAAAAATGCCTTTATGGCTTCGAATCGGTTTGAGCCCTGTAGGTTCGCCAATGACGGCAAAACGCGCTTTGGGGCGACCCGCCTGGACAAGTGCGCGCGCGCCTTCCATTCCAGTTTCTTCATCAGCAGTAGCCAGAATTATCAATGGCTGGTTCAGCTTTTTGTCAGCGAAATGCATGGCTGCTTCAATCGCGAGTACCAGAAAGGTTTTCATGTCGCTGGTGCCCAGCCCATGCCACAACGATCCTTTTTTTGTGAGTTTAAATGGGTCTGACTGCCAATGGCCTTCGTCATACGGCACCGTGTCTGTGTGGCCGGAAAGCACCAGGCCGCCCGGACCTGAGCCCAGAGTAGCAATCAGGTTTGCCTTATGACTCTGATCAGGTAATGGCAGGATTTCGCATTCGAAGCCCAGTGGGTTTAGCCATTCTGCGAGTTGATTTATAACTGAGAGATTGCCCATATCGTAGCGCGCATTACTGCAACTCACTGAAGGCAAGGCAATGATTTGTTCAGTTCTTGTGAAAATACGTGATGTTTGTGACATATTGTCGGTTACATATCAAAAGGGTGTCCGAGTGATTCCCGATATACTCAGCTTACATTGAATGGCGAGAAAATCCGACAGACTCATAATAATGGTCAAAAGTAGTATTGAATGACGACCTTGTGAATTAACTTACACTGTGACTGTCAAAGAGATAACAGCAGTTGGAAAGGGGCAATATCCTGATGTTTAGAATAATTCGTTGGCACATGGCAATAGTATTAATGTCGATAGCATCGACAGGCTTTGCTTTGACTTACCAGCCCATGTTTGATGACGATCTCCTGGAACAAAGTGAAATTGTCGTACGAGGACAGGTCCTGTCGAGAGATGAACAGTCCAGGCACGCAGAAAGCGAGACAAGCTATCAAGTCGCTGTGAGCCGGGTTTATAAGGGTGAGGTGCCTGTTAACGAGATAACAGTATCAGTGCCGGGAAATTTTATGCCGGGTGCTCGCCAGGTGCCCGGTGCGCCGCAATTTGAAGAAGGATCTGACGTTGTATTATTTCTGGCACCCTCAGCAGCGGGTGAGCACCAGCTGGTGCAATTACCGCTGGGTGCATTTACCGGTTCTTATGATTCGCATGGTCAGTATGTATACCGGCGGCAGCTAGGTGCTTCACGTGCATTGCCCGTCAATGTCCCTGCGCGTGGCGCAATCAATGAATCCCCTCGGGAAGCAAACGCATTTCTGTCATGGTTAGGAGATACAACTGCTGAATCTCACGTGGCATCACCCGGATTGGCCCCAACGGGTAGCAGAACTGAGCAGGATGAATTCACAACTCTGGGGACTCCGCCCTCACGTTGGTGGGATTTTGATAGTGGATCATCGGTGTCATTCAGTGCGCATAGTTCCGGTCAGGATGGCATGGCTGGAGGAGGGTTTTCCCAGTTTCAGACCGGAATCAGTGCATGGAATAACGATACGGGCAGTAATGTGATCTATGCCTATGGCGGTGTGACCTCAGCGAGTGCGGGACTTGTATCGGCCGATGGCATCAATGCGATACTTTTTAATGACCCGAATAATGAAGTGGAAGGTGCATTTAGTTGTAGCACTGGAGGTGTACTTGCGATTGGCGGATTTGTAACCAGTGGCTCAACCCGTTCCTTCCAGGGGCAGCTATTTGGAGAAATCCAGGAAGGCGATATTGTGACCAATAACGGCGCAGGTTGTTACTTCGGTTCGAATAACCTTACGAATGGGGAAGAAATCTTCGCACATGAATTGGGGCATACGCTCGGGCTTGGTCACTCCTGTGAAGAGACCAACTCGCTATTGGGTTTACCGTTGGATCCGGATTCCTGTGACGTGGCCACTGCGGCAGAACGGGATGCTCTTATGAAGGCGACGCCGCACGGTGACGGTCGTGGTGCAGATCTGAGGTCAGATGATGAAGCGGGTATAGCCTATCTTTACCCGAATCAGGGTAACTCTGTCACGCCAGATCCCGATCCCGGCACAGGGGGTGGGACAACAGCTCCACCCGAAAATACTTCGCCTCCCGCCAGTAGTGGCGGCGGTGGTGGAGGGGGGTGTGCATTAAGTCAGCGCACTCAGGCCCGGCCTGACCCCGGCATTCCAATGTTGATACTGTTTTCCATTCTTTATATCGGATGGCGAGCCAGAATCGGAAAACCAGTAACGATCAGGTGAAATCGGAAGACAGACTGTGGGATAAATTTCTTTGGACTGCAGTTCTAGGTGCACCAGTCGTTTGGTTGGTACTGGTTATTGCCGGCGTACCTGTCTTGCCTGTACAAAGATTGGCGGAACACATTCAGTCACTTTTATTAATTGTGATTGTATATCCGGTACTGGAAGAAATAGTCTTTCGTGGTGGCTTGCAGGAATGGCTCTCAGTCAGGTTCCGGAACCCGTCCTGGCAGGGCGTCAGTCTTGCGAATGTAGTTACCAGCCTGTTATTCACTGCAACACACTTTATCTACCATCCGCCATTGTGGGCTGCTTCGGTGTTTCTGCCTTCACTGGTATTTGG
>JBFJXR010000112.1:0-4037 GCA_041622995.1 Nevskiales bacterium | reverse complement strand
GCATGATCCGGTGGTGCCCGCCAAGCAGTCTCTGCTATTGGCAGGTAACATTCAGCATGCAAAGACCGTTGTTTTTCGTAATGTGGGCCACATGCCGTTTATGGAAGATACTGAAGCCTACTTCGCCGCGTTAGAGCAGGCGCTGGCTGATATTGCAGATCAATATCGTCGTACACAATCACAAACCAAACAGGTTCAACAATGAATTACCCTCAGTATAAAGATGACTTACAGCGTATCCACGAGTCAGAAGTCTATGGGCTTGCCGTGTTCGACACCGCAGCACGACTGACCATGAATGCTGAGCGAAAAAACAAATGGCTGGCGTTGAAGGCTTTGGAACAAAAGACTCTGGATCACTATCTGGCGCATATGCAGACATCAAATCAGGCGGTCACCGAACCCAGGTTCTGGCGTCTAAAAGGTTACTTGGAGGGTCTGGCACTCGGACTCATGCCCTGGCGTCTGGCAATGAAGCTGCTTCGCGACGGCACCCAGCCGTTTCAGGAAAAATTTCTACGGCTAAAAGAGCATGCGGATGGCGCTCATCAAGACTTCTTTACTTACGTCTACGCCCACGAAAAGGCGATTGAGGCCTTTGCAATCAAAGAGCTGGCCAAAGAGCAGGATAGTCTGAAGGCGGTTGAGTCACTGCTGGCCAGATAGTTACCGACCTCGATCATCCCAACAGGAGTTCAGATGCAAGTCGGCACCATCAAGGAAATCTGGCGTTTCCCCGTGAAGTCACTCGGTGGCGAGCTTGTGCCTTCGGCCAACATCGTCGCCAAAGGTGTCGCCGATGATCGTTGCTGGGCGGTGCGTGATGAGCTGACGGGTGAAATCGTCGGCGGCAAGAAAATCCCCGGCCTGATGATGATGACCGCGCGTTATATCGGCGATGCCAATGACGCGTTTGGCAAAGCCATTACCAGCGTGGTGGAAATCACCCTGCCTGACGGGCAAAAGGTTCGTTCCGATGATCCCTATGTGTCGGCCATTCTGTCCATGTATCTTGGACGGCGGGTTTCACTCATTTCCCGGCCCACAGACAAGGCGGCCTACAAGCTCGCCAAACAGATGACCCCTTCGGAAGTGCGCTATGCGCTGGGCATGAAGCCGGATGACCCTGACCCTGATTTCTCTTCCTTTTCGCTGGGCATGCTGGCGACTTTGTCTCGCTACACATCACCGCCGGGCACGCTCTATGATGTTTACCCGCTTCACTTTCTGACCACGGCGGCACTGACGAACATCAGCAGTTATTACCCGGAAGGCGACTTTTCCTCACGCCGTTATCGGCCCAATTTCCTGATTGAGACCGACCCGGCGCTGGAGGGTATGGTCGAGAACGATTGGCGAGGCCGTGACCTGCGTATTGGTGATGCAGTCATTCGTTGTAACCATCCGACGATTCGTTGCTCCATGCCCGGCGCAGAACAACCGGGCCTGCCCAAAGACCCGAATATTCCGCTGACAGTGATGAAGCATGCCGGCCAGCACATCGGCGCCTACGGCACGCCGCGTAACCGGGCACAGATCAAAGTGGGGGATACAGTCGAGCTGTTGCCGCAGTCCACCAGCAAGCTGACGATCTGGTTCGATCAGGTCGGGCGGCGCATCAAGTCCCATGTCATCAAGCTGGGTAACCAGCTGGGCGAATTACAGGAACGCGCCGGCCAGGTGAAACCCGGAAGTAAAGCCGCAGTGCCGCAGATGCCACCCGGTTTTGCGTCCCATAAGCTGGTGCGCCGTGAGCAGGAATCCGACGATGTGGTGTCGTTCTGGTTTGCAGCGTCGGACAGCAGGCCATTGCCCCGTTTCGTGCCGGGCCAGCATATTGTCCTGACCATCCCTCAGGATGATGGGGGGTATGTATACCGCCCTTACTCACTGTCCAGCGCCAGCAACGAACTCGGCCAGTACCGGATATCAGTCAAACGGGAAACCGCCGAGGCCGATGGCACCGTGCATGTCGGCAGCGGCTCCGGTTATCTGCATGACAGACTGGCGGTGGGCGATACGCTGCATATCAAGGCGCCAGGTGGCCAGTTCGCGACCGTGCCCACCGATAACACGCCCCTGATCATGATCAGCGGCGGCATTGGCATCACGCCCTTCCTGTCCATCCTGCAATCGCTGGCAGAAGAGAACCCGCAGCGTGACGTGTATCTCTTTCATGGTGTTCGCCATGTCGAGAGCTTTCCCTTCCGGGCGGAACTGGAAGCGCTCAGTGCGCGATTGAAAAATTTCCATTTGCAGGTGCATGTCAGCCAGGCGAGCGAGGCGTTTACGGAAGCCTGGCTGCATGCCGGCAGGCTGAAGCTTGACGAGGTGCTTGCAGAAATCGGTAGGGATACTGCCCCCCATTTCATGCTCTGCGGAAAGCCCGAATTCAGCAAGGCCATGCATGATGAGCTTCAGGCTTTAAATGTGTCACTTGACCGGATTCATGCTGAAAGCTTCGGTGCATCCCGGATTCGCGGGGACGAAGACGATAGCCAGTACGCCGTTGCATTCAGCGACATCGGCCAGGAATTACAGTGGACTGCACAAGAGGAAAGCCTACTCAGTCTGGCCGAATCCAACGGTATCGAAGTCAGCTCGGGCTGCCGCTATGGAGCCTGCCAGGCCTGTGAAGCCACCTTGCTCAGCGGCGAGGTGAGCTACCCGGAAGGTGTACAGCCGCCCGCCGGCAAGAACCGAATCCTGCTGTGCTCGGCACGGCCTAAATCGGACCTGGAAATCGGGTTGTGACGGAAAAAGTCATCGTTATTGGTGCAGGTTTCTCCGGCCTTGCGGCAGCGGACGCCCTGTCGGCGGCCGGCAAGCAGGTCACGATTCTGGAGGCTCGTGACCGCGTGGGCGGTCGTGCCCGCACTGAGCAACTGCCGGACGGCATCTGGCTGGACTATGGCGGTCAGTGGTTAGGGCCGGGGCAGACCGAGATGTATGCACTGGCCGATCGTCTGGGTCACAGCACCTGGCCGATGTATGTCAAAGGCTATGTCCGCACCCTCTTTTCCGGTCGCAAGGGCAGATTCAAAGGGTCTATTCCCTATAACCTGCCAATGGCTGCGCAATGGAATTTATTGACAGTCATAGTGCGCTGGTACGGGCAGTCCTGGCGTGTGCCGCTTGAATCGCCATGGAAAGCACGCGGCGCAGCGGCGCTGGATGCGATGACCGTGGGCGACTGGATGCGTCAACACCTGCGGCATGCGGATGCGAAGAGCACCTTCCGGATCGCCATTGAAAGCGTTTTTGCCGCCCATCCGGACGACATCAGTCTGCTGCATGCCCTGCATTACACGCGCAGTGGTCAGGGCTTTTTTTCGCTGACTGAATCCAGGGGCGGTGCTCAGCAGGATCGCCTGCAAAGTGGCGTGCAACCGCTGGCCGAATCCTATCTGGCCACCCTGGAGAAGCGGGGCGTGGTCTGCGTACTCGACCAGCCAGTCCTGCGTATCGAGCAGGACAATGAGCAGGTGCATGTGCAAACCCGGGCTGCGCAATATTCGGCAGACCGGGTTGTGTGTGCCGCGCCTCCGAACCTTGCAGCCGAGATTGCCTACGAGCCGCCCCTGCCTGATGACAAGCTGACCTGCCTGCAGAACCTGACACCGGGCTGTGCGATCAAGTGTTTCGCGGTCTATGCAAAACCCTTCTGGCGGGCACAGGGCTGGTCGGGCTCGGCGATCAGTGATGTGGCGCCGATTCATGTCTGCTTCGACGTGACACCGCCCGATGAGCAGCGTGGCATTTTGATGGGCTTCATTGAGGGGCGTGACGGTATTCGTGAAAGCGAATGTTCTTCAGAAGAACGTCGTATCAGGTTTCTGGATGCGCTGACGTCCTTTTTTGGGCCAGAGGCGAGAGAGCCGGTCGCCTATTTCGATCATACCTGGCGCCACGATGAGTGGGCGCGTGGCTGCTACGCGGGCGTGGCGCCCACCGGACACTGGACCCTGGTGGGTCATCAGCTGCGTAAACCCCATGGCCGCATTCACTGGGCCGGCACCGAAACCAGTACGCATTGG
>JBFJXR010000111.1:0-4127 GCA_041622995.1 Nevskiales bacterium | reverse complement strand
GGTCTGGCCTGTTTCTGCCACGCAGTAGAACTTGCCGACGTCTGACCAGATCACACCATCGCCTTCACTGGCAGTCACCCAACCCGGTGAGGGGATGTCCAACGGTGAGGTGCGTATGTCGATAATCCCGTCCTGCTCAATTACCGCGCCTGAATGCGAGTCACCGGAGACGAAGATCACCCGGCCTGATACCTGGGTGCGAATAAAGTCGAGTATGTAGTCACGCTCTGCAGTGAAGCCCTTTGACCAGTCCTGGTTGGGATTCGGTGCATGGAACAGCGGCATCGGGGCGCCCACAATCTTGAAGGGCTGGTCGGATGCGGCGAGTGTCTCCAGTAGCCAGTCCCTTTGTGCCGGGCCAAGCATGCTTTTGTCGACCGTATCGGGCAGTGCCGGGTCATCCTGAAAACGGCGCTGATCCAGCACCCACATGCCCACCGGACCGGCGTCATACTTGTAATAGATGCCCGGGTGAACAATACCCTCCCAGGTTGTGATGCCGTGCTCGGGATTGGTTTCGCTGAAGGAGTCGTTGAGCCCATAGTCATGATCGTCGCGCTGGGGGATGAAACAGGCGGTGTCCAAAATATCCCGAAGCTCCCGGGCAGCCAGGAAGTCCTTCCACAGTCCCGTATATCCGGATTCGGTTTGTGCCAACAGGCCCATCGCATCCGGGTAGTTCAAGTCACCCAGCCATACAAAGGCATCCGGGTTCTCGTCGCGAATGTGCCGGAACGTCCAGGTCATCTGCGTGGCACAGCTGCCCAGTACAAACTTGAGCGGTTGGTCTGTGGCCCCTTTGGGCATTGATGTGAAGCTACGCACGGGGCCTATAACTGTCTGGCCCTGGCGTTCTGCACGTGTTCTCCAGTAAATTCGGGGTGCATCAACGATGCCGGGAATCTGCGCGAACAGGGCATCGAAGCCGTTGGTGTTACCCGCATCCAGGCTTAGCGCACCCGCGAATTCCGGATTATTCGCATATTCAATGACCACTTGTGCTGGCAGGTCAGTGGACACGGTCACCAGCGCCCCGTTACCGACCGGCTCCAGCGTGGTCGCCGTGAGCACATGCGCCGGTGAAACTTTCGGCAACCCTACGGGTGTTATAGCAACATCTGAAAAACTGGCCGTGCTGGACTGCTCAACAAGTTGCAGATACGCCTGGCCCGGGGGGCTGGCTATAAATGCGAGTCCCTGATCCGTGACTGTCAATGCACGTGTGCTGGTCATGTTGGGGATGTTGGGGCCGCTGGGATAAACCGATACGGCGGTCGCCAGCATGCCGGCTTCTCCCGGCTGCTGAAGTTCGGGTGCTGCATCTGTGGCCGTCACCGTAAACTCGGGGCCGTCAGGCACCTGAAAACGCCCGGTAAGCTGGGTAACATTACCCACACTTTCAGCAGATAGTGCCATGTGGGCTGGTCCCGAAAACGTATCGAGGGGCTGGGCAGTTACAGATGCCAGCATTGTCTCGTTGGAAGGACTCAGGAAGCCCTGAAAGGCTTCTGCATTGATCTCCCCCACGCCCTCGGGTCGCCCTAGGTGCCGTATCAACTGCAACAGACCGCTGTCTGCCTGGTAGATCAACGCATAGTAATAGAAAGGTGACGTGCGGCGAATTATTAACCCCGAACCTATGCCTGCTGCAGTGATATCAGCTTCGACAATACCATCTAGAAATCGGGCATCTTCGAGAAAAACAGTCGCCCGCTTGTCGGATGGATACACCTCGCTACCCGCCTGCAGAATACGAGAGGCGCCATCAAAGTAGGCATTGGATACGCCATCTGCCCGCCATCCGCCTTCCCATAATCCGGGGCTGGAAGCCGCCCCGCTGTTCGGAGAGCCGGTTACTAAATCCAGAAACTCTGAGGAGTCGTTTCCACAACCAGGCAACAGGGTGCTGGCACCCAATGCAGTTGTGCCAATTAGAAAATTACGTCGAGTTGGTGCCATAACAATATTTATAACACCTCAATGGGTATAGAGCCCTATTTAACGAGACTTTTAATCTGGATTTCGGCCTGCTGAACAATCTGGCTAATCAATTCAGCGCACGTTGGTAGTGAATCAATCACCGCAGCCACCTGCCCTGAGGGCAAGACCCCCTCGTCAGGTCGGCCTTCCACCATGGCACGCTGAATCAGCACAGGCGCATTGGCCGCCATCATGGTCTGAATGGCCCCGTCGCCATCTTTCAATGCGGCGAAGAAGGTTTTCATCATGTGTCCGACTGTCATGCCGGTATGAGCCTTCCACTTCCAGGCACTGGAGAGCGCTACCCAAAGGCGATGAAACAGTCCACCGCTTTCCAATTTGAGCAAAAAGGGATTATCGATCATGCGTTGCGGCATACCATCAACGGCTTTTGAGGCACGAATTCTGGATGGATCATTCTCATCGATATATTTCTGCAGGGTTTCCCTGGGCACGGGTGATTCGGCTGTCATGAGGAAGCGTGTCCCCATGGCAATACCTGCGGCACCGTAAGCCAGTGCGGCAGCGAGACCGCGACCATCCTTGAAACCACCGGCAGCGACCACAGGCACATCGACTGCATTCAACACCTGAGGCAGGAGCAATGTGGTGGGAACCGAGCCGGTATGCCCGCCCCCTTCTGCACCCTGAATGGTGATGATGTCAGCACCTAGCTCGACTGCTTTTACAGCATGCTTGAGGGCACCTACCGTCGGCATGCACAGCACACCGGCATCCTTGAACCGTTTGATCGTCGCAGCATCCGGACCTCGACCATAGCTCACTGCTCGAATGCGATCCTTGTTCTCAACAATGAGATCAATCACTTCAGCAGCATTCGGCTGGAACATGTGGAAGTTCACACCGAATTTATGTTCGGTGCCGGCGCGGACATCTGCAATTGCCTGCCTGAGTTCAGGGGTCGACATGGTTGCTGCCGCCAGGAAGCCGAAGCCCCCCGCGTTGCTGCTGGCTATGACCAGTTTGGCATCTGCTACCCAGCCCATCGCGGTTTGTACGATGGGGTATTTGCAGCCGAGAAGTTCAGTGAGTCTGGTATTCATGATTTCAGTATGACCGATGAACCATGGCCAAATAAGCCCTGATTGGCAGTGATACCCACCTTGGCACCCTCAACCTGACGGGCACCGGCATCGCCACGTAACTGCCAGGTCAGCTCACAGACCTGGGCCAGTGCCTGGGCAGGCACCGCTTCACCAAAGCAGGCCAGACCACCGGAGGGGTTCACCGGAATACGGCCACCCACTTTGGTATCGCCTGCTCTGAGTAATTTCGCGGCTTCGCCACGTTCACAAAGCTGAAGATCCTCGATCCAATCGAGTTCGAGAGCCGTGGATAGGTCATAGACCTCGGCCACACTGACATCTTCAGGACCAATACCGGCTTCCTCGTAGGCTTTTCTCGGCAAGGCTGCACGGTATGACTGGGCATCCACAATGGCCGATGAATCCGTTGCGATATCCGGCATCTCCACCACTTCGGACGCATAGGTTGGCGTCACAGTGGAGATGGCAGCTACACGCGGCGCATTGGCCTTGCCAATTTTCTTTGCGTATTCAGCACTGCAGATGATCAATGCAGCACCACCATCAGAGGTGGCACAGACATCCATCAGACGTAACGGATCAGCCACCAGGGCAGATGCGGCCACATCTTCAGCAGAAAACAGTTTGCGATAACGGGCATTCGGGTTTTCAAAGCCATGCTGGGCGTTCTTGACCTTCACGGCAGCAAAGTCTTCCAGCGTATCGCCATAAATCGCCATACGACGACGGGCATACAGGGCAAAGTAAGTCGGGTTGGTAATTCCGACACGGAAACGCACCCAATCGGGATCGTCCGGACGTTCGCCGGGTGCCGGCTTGAGGAACCCTTTAGGGGTGGTGTCAGCACCAACAACCAGTGCCACATCACAGTGACCAGCCAGAATCTTGGCACGAGCGGCAGCCAGTGCCTGCGAGCCGGAGGCACAAGCAGCATAGGAGGTATTCACTTCAGCGCCCTGCCAGCCCAATGCCTGGGCAATGCTGGCACCGGCAACAAATCCGGGATAACCATTACGGATGGTGGCGCCGCCGGAGACGAACTGCACATCTTTCCAGCTGACACCGGCATCTTTCAGGGCG
>JBFJXR010000110.1:0-4267 GCA_041622995.1 Nevskiales bacterium | reverse complement strand
GAACTGCAACAGCTTGATGCTGGTCAATGGTTTGGTGCAGAGCCGGAAACTATCTTTGTACCGACGCTGGATGAAGTGCTCGATACTTTTGCCGGCCGGATTCCCCTTAATATCGAAGTGAAGCCGTTTTTCCCCCTGAATGAATCCGGCCGCATGCAGGCGGCCTTATCGCGGCTCGTAACGCTACTGGATGAAAGGGGGTTGAAGGCAAGTACGATACTGTCGAGTATTAATTTCTTTATTCTTGAGTATTTGCGCGAGCTGGATGAAGATTTGCAACTGGGCCTGATATTTCGTCGACCCCTGACCGACTTTGACCCGGTCGTTGTTTGCGAAAGTCTGGGTGCCTATTCGCTCCACCCCTACCACCGACATGTGACACCTGAGTTCGTGCAGGCCATGCACTATATCGGCGTGAAAGTGTTTCCCTACACCGTTAATACACCTACCCGGTTGCAGCGATTGCTGCAAATGGGCGTGGATGGTGTGTTTACCGATGTGGCTGACGAACTGCGCAGCAAACTGGCCAACATCTGATTATTTTTTGCCCTGGGTAACCATAAAATGGGCAATAGCCGGTAACACGAGAATGGCGCCAAACAGGTTGGCGGTAAACATGAACACCAGCAGCAGCCCCATATCAGCCTGGAACTGAAGGCCAGACAACAACCAGGTGCTGACACTGACCAGCAAGGCGACCGAGGTGAAGATCACGGCCTTACCCGTGTGTTGCAATGTGGTGTACCACGCTGCACGCAGTGATTTTCCTGAATCGAGATATTTCTGCAATACACTCCACAGGTAAATACCGTCATCCACGCCGATGCCAACGCCGAAGGCGACCACCGGCAGAGTGGCTGACTTCAGACCGATATCCATAAAGGCCATGAAGGCGTAGGTCATCATGGAAACCAGCGCCAGTGGGGCAACAATACAAATGATGCTCGGAATACTCCGGAACGACAGCCAGATGAACAGCAGCAGCACGGCATAGACCCAGAGCACCACTTCGACTTCCTTGGCCTTGATCTCCTCGTTGGTAGCGGCCATCACGCCGACATTGCCCGAGGCCAGGGCAAAATTCACCGGGATGTTCTTATCCAGACTGTTGTTATAGTCCTTGGTCGCCTTAACAATGCGGCTGATAGTGTCTGCCCGGTGATCCGTCGTAAAGATCAGCACGGGCATCACGCTGCAATCTGGATTCTTGAGACCGGACGATGACGGTACAGGATTCATCGACTGCACCATCTCGAACTGGTTGCGTGGCAGGCTTCGCCATTTTAGGCTGCCCTCATTCCATTCGCCGCGGATGCGTCGTGCCACCTGCGGCAGGGAAATCACCAGCTGCACACCTTTGGTGTTTTGCATGTGCCATGCGTAGCGATCAATGCTGTCCATCACATCATACCGAATGCAGGCTTCGGGATCGGTTTCCACGATGACCTTGAGAAGGTCGACGCCGAGGAAGAAGTTGTCGGCGATGACACCTGAATCAATGTTATATCGGCTATCCGGACGCAATTCGGGAACACCCACCTGCAGGTCACCGATTTTCAGGTCTTCGTATTTCCATATACTGCCCGCAAGCAGCAGGGCGCACAGCATCAGGGTCACGGTGGCCCAGCGAGCCGAAGTGAAATCAGTGAGTATTTTCCAGAGCTTGTCGCCGAGGTCCTTGCGGGTCTTCTGGCGGCTCCGGAATTTTTCGATATTCGCCAGTTTGACCCATGTCAGTACGATCGGCAGCATGACCTTGTTGGCGATGATGATGGCCACCATGCCCAGCGCCGCATTAATGGCCATTTCCTGCACGATGTCTATCGCAATCAGGCCGATGGTGGCAAAGCCGACAATATCGGTAATCAATGCGGTTGTGCCGGGAATAGCGAGACGGCGGAACGTTTCTACCGACGCGTCATAACTGTTCATGCCGTTTTCGGCAACCTCGTTACCCCAGGCATTGATGTACTGCACGCCATGGCTGACGCCAATGGATAGCACAAGGAAGGGAACAAGAATGGCAAAGGGGTCAAGTCCGAGACCCGCCGTGTGCAGCATGCCAAATTCCCAAACCACCGCCATGAGGGCGGCAATCATTGGCAGGAAACTGAGCCTTAGTGAGCCGCAGAAGGCCCACAGAAGTAGCATCGAAAGCAGCAGGGCAACGGCAAAGAACGAGACAACTTCCATCGAAGCGTCGGTGACATCCCCGATAATCTTGGCAAAACCAATAATATGAATGCTGATGTTTTCGGTTTCGAACTGCTGGCGTATGGCTTCCAGTTTTTTGGCTACATCCTGGTAGTCGAGGCGCTCACCGGTGACCGGATGCAGTTCCAGTAATTCGGCCACCACCATGGCGCCGTCCTGCCCATTGGACACCAGGCGGCCAATGACACCGGCTTTGCCGACATTACTGCGAATGGACTTGAGCATCTCATCCGTAGGCTGGTAATCGCGGGGCACAACATCACCACCCGAGAAACCGTCCTCGACTATTTCTATATATCGCACACCGGGCGTGAACAGCGAAGTGACACGTGACCGGTCAATTCCGGGCAGAAAGAAGACCTCATCAGTCACCTTACGCAGGGTCTCCAGGAATTCGGCGCTGTAGATATCACCGTCTTTGCTCATGAGGACCACAGACACCAGGTTCGCTCCGCCGAAGGCCGCTTCATGCTTTTTGAAGGTCTTCATGTACGGGTGTTCGAGTGGGATCTGTTTCTCGAAGCCGGCGTCGACCCCGACCTGCATGGCCTGATAAAGCATGAAGCTGGTAAAGAGCACGAGCAGGCTCATGGCCAGTTTGCGGCGTGCGTAAATCAGTGGGATAACGACCCGAAGAATTTTTTCCTGCGTAATCATTTGTTCGTGCTGTGGTGATGTCTCCTGTTCTCATTATGCCCAACTGTGTGGCCCTGCGCTTGTTGTGATCGCCTGACTGGCCCAAAATACGCCTTCCTGATAATCATGGAGATCACAATGAGCCGGATTCAAGACCTGAAAGACCTGGTGGAAGATGCTATCGAGCATGGCGCTACCACTGTAGAAGGCGTGCATCAGCAGATTGCTTCACTGCCTTTTGATCAACTGGAAAAAATTGCAGCTATCGAAGGCATGGTTGGCAATGCACGCAATCTGCACGATGAAACGGTGGGTACCGTTTACGAAACCATCCGCAAGATCAATGCACGTATTGGCGAACTGGCCGATGAAGCCTTGCATCGTGTTGGTCAGGGTGCTGACGGATCCGAGGCAGAATAGCGTCCATCATGACCCTGAAGATCGGCCCTTATACATTACCGAATAATCTGGTGGTGGCGCCCATGGCGGGCGTCACTGATCGGCCATTCCGGCAGATGTGCAAGCGTCTGGGTGCAGGCATGGCGGTTTCGGAAATGGTGGCCGCGAACCCGGTGTTATGGGGTACAGACAAACATCGTTTCCGCAGTGATCACGAAGGTGAAGTTGAACCAAGGGTGATCCAGATAGCCGGCTGGGCGCCCGATATGATGGCCGAGGCAGCGCGCTATAACGTCGCCCGCGGTGCGCAGATCATTGATATCAACATGGGTTGTCCCGCAAAGAAAGTATGCAAGCGTGCCGCAGGATCAGCATTGTTGGCTGATGAGGCCTTGGTAAACGAGATTCTCAAGGCGACAGCTGCGGCAGTGGATGTGCCGGTGACGCTGAAGTACCGCACCGGGCCGCATCGCGGCAACCGCAATGCGCTGACGATAGCCCGTATGGCAGAGGATGCCGGCATTGCTGCGCTGGCCATCCATGGTCGTACGCGGGCCGATGCCTATAAGGGCGAGGCGGAGTACGACACGATTGCGGCCGTAAAACAGGCAGTGGAAATTCCTGTCATGGCCAATGGTGATATTGATTCACCGCAGAAAGCCAAACAGGTGCTTGTCCATACCCAGGCTGACGGCCTGATGATTGGTCGGGCTGCGCAGGGCAGTCCATGGATCTATGGCCAGATAGCGCATTATTTACAGACAGCTAAGTGTCTGCCCGAACCAGCAAACGAATTCCAGTATCAGGTATTAACTGAACATCTTAATAATCTGTATGCGTTCTACGGTGAACAGCGGGCGGTCAAAACGACACGCAAGCATGTGGCCTGGTATCTGGATGCACGGGGAGCATCCGTGGCATGGCGACAGAAGATATTACGGGCAGAAACAGCGGCTGATCAAAAGGCGTTTCTATCAGCCTATTTTGAACAGAGTGAACTGGCAGAGGCAGCCTGACT
>JBFJXR010000109.1:0-4301 GCA_041622995.1 Nevskiales bacterium | reverse complement strand
GGCGGCCATCTCCAGCACCGGCTACCCCTGGCACCCCTTCCCCGATGGCGGCGCCACCTACCCACGCAAGGACGGTTCCGGCGGCTGGATATACACCTCCAACAGCGAAGTACCCGTACCCATGCAGGGCGGCTGCGGTGCCATCGTATTCGACGCCGACGGCAGCATTGTGGATGCCTATGCCATCCTCGACTTCACCACCTTTAACTGTGCCGGCGGAAAAACGCCCTGGGACACCTGGGTTTCCTGCGAAGAACACCCCATTGGCATGTGCTGGGAATGTGATCCCTACGCACCCGGCCAGGGCATAGCCAAACCAGCTCTGGGCCGCTTCTGGCATGAAGCGATTACCGTCGACCCGATCCACAACGTGATCTATCTGACCGAAGACTCTGAAGATGGCCGCTTCTACCGCTGGGTTGCAGACCCATCAGACATCGACGCTGTCACCGGCCGCATGGCCATGGAAAACGGCACGCTACAGTGCATCAACCTGGCCGGCTACGAAGACGGCGGCTATGAAGCCGATGACGCCAGCCTGCGTAAGCTGATGCCCGTCACCTGGGCAGACGTACAGAACCCACTGGAGCCACAGGAGGTCAACCGCGGCCCCGGCACCATCTTCAATGGCGGTGAAGGCCTGTGGTACTACGAACTGCCACCCACCATTCAATCCATCCCGGTCGGCGGCACTGTGCCCACACGCGGCGTGGTGTTCTGGACAACCAAAGGTGACAACCGCATATGGGCGCTGGACATCGAAAACCAGCTCGTGGAACTCATCTTCGACAACAGCCAGATCGAACCCGCCTTTGGCGATGTCGACAACCTCACCGTCAGCCCGGGCGGCGACATCCTGGTGGCTGAAGACGGCGAAGGACTTCGCATCATGGTGGTACTGCCTAACAAACAGTCAAAAACGCTCGTACAACTCGACCCCATCGCCCATGCAGAATCAGAAATCTGTGGCCCGGCGTTTTCGCCAGATGGCTCACGACTTTATTTCAGTTCACAGCGAGGCCCGGATTTCCTGGGGGCACCAACGGGGACTACTTTTGAGGTGACGATACCTGATGAGTTTGTTAGCTGAGTTCGAGAGTCTTTAGATTTTCGTGGGGATAGAGTTATTTTCAGGCAAATAAATAACTCCGACCCTATTAAATCGTGATCAGCCCTTAACCCTCTGAAGGAATGCCGAATGGCCCGAGTCGAAATCCCCGAACTGGATAAGTACGCCTTTACTGTCGAACTTCCGATCATGCTGGCTCATATCAACCGGGGCGACCACCTTGGCAACGAGCATCTCATCGCCTTTCTCAACGAGGCTCGCGTTCAATATATGTCAGCCTCTGGTGTGCCCGAGTTCACCGAAGCCGGCCCCACCATGATCAATGCGGATCTTGCCGTCATTTACAAATCTGAAGCCCGCTACGGTGAGCGTCTGCGTATTGAAATGGCGGCCACGGACTTTAATAAATACGGCTGCGATGTTGTCTACCGAATCAGCTCAACAGCAGATCAACGTTTGATAGCCCTCGCGAAAACTGCCCATCTTCATTACGACGCAAACAACCAGAAGTTGCTGCTGTCGCCTGAAGGGTTTCGTGAAAAGTTACTCGGCAATTAAAAATGCCTGGGCGCTATTCATGAGTGGCGAATGAATTTATTTGAATATACTGTCTGGCAGTACTGTCTCAAACGGTGAGCACCATGGAAAAGATTGAAACCCTCGATGCACTTCGAGACATCATGGGCGAGCCCCATGCATTGACGAAAGTCAAAATCACCGAAGAATTATTCGAAGAAGCGAAAGCATTCATTGCACAGGTGCCACTCATTTTCATGGCCACTGCCAATAGTGAGGGGCAAGCGACGGTATCTCCAAAGGGAGACCTGCCTGGTTTCGTCACGATTCAGGACGACAAGACACTGCTGATACCTGAACGAACCGGCAACAAACTGCTTCATGGTTTAAGCAACATCCTGGAAAATGGGCATGTCGGAATCATCTTCCTGGTGCCCGGCACAGAAGAAACACTCAGGATCAACGGGCGGTGTGCGATTTACAGGGATGCTGAGCTTTGCAAAAAGATGACTGCCAATGGCAAACCGGCACTACTCATCCTAAAAGTTGAAATAGAGGAATGCTTTTTCCATTGCGCCAAGGCATTCAAACGCAGCCATGCCTGGCAACCCGAGCAATGGCCCGCACCAATCAAGATTGCTTTTGGGAAACAGATCGCAAAGAGAGCTGCCTCCGGCAAAATCGCCCGCAAGGCAATCGAAACCGTGATTGATCAAGCCGTAAAAGCGGATTACAAGCTCAACCTCTAAGCCAGACACGCCGCTGCCATAAAGACAGCTCAGCCCAATTCAACAAAGCGGAATAAATGGGGTCAGACCCCTATTTTTTTACTATTTTTCGATACTGGTTTTATCCGACACATGCGACATCGCATGCTCGGTTAGTGCGGTAATGGTCAGGGAGGGATTCACGCCTAGGTTGGCGCCCAGCATGGAGCCGTCACAAATCAGCATGTTCCGGTAACCGAACACCCGGTTCTTGCCATCGATCACGCCGTACTCGGGATCCGCCCCCATGCCACAGCCACCCATGCAATGGGCCGTGGTCGGTGTATTGAAGAAGATTTCCGGCGTACTGCTGCCGGCAATACCACCGACGACCTCAGCCCCCTTTTCGGCGAACTCATTCGCCTCGGGAATAAAGGTGGGGATTCTGTCACCTTCCGAGAGCAGCGCCTTGCGGAAGGGCCAGTACCAGAGCCGTTTCATGCGCAGGTTGAGGTAGCCATCGATGGTCTGCATGCAGAGAAAGATGATGGTTTCCCTGGCCCAGCCCAGTGGAAATTGCGCCCTGGCAGCCCGGAACGGATTACGAAGCACAATCTTCAGTGCCACCCAGAGCCAGAGGAAAGGCCGCGTCCAGCCGGGGCGACCTTTGGTCAGGGCGGTCAGCATCATTCCCATGAAATCGGAACCGGCCGGGTAGCGCGTGGCCTCGATATGCGTGTTTTCGTCGATATGAATGCCGGATCCGATGGCGATGCCATCGGACATGTTTTCCTCGGAGCCGGGAATCCTCACCACGATGAGGGACTCTGCATTGGTCCGCACACGCTTGCCGAGTTCATCAGAGATATTGGGCAGCGAGCCCTTTTGCTTCAGCCGGAAAAGCAGATCCTGTGTGCCCAGAGAAGAACCTGAAAAAATAATCCCCCTGCAGCGCCAGGTCTTTCGGCCGATGCCTGCCCCGACCCCACGCCATGTGGGAGGCACCGCCGTCACCTCATAGCCGTCACGGCCGTCTGCCTGCCCGTTCAGTGGCACCACATCAACGACCTTCATTTCCGGAATCACCTCTGCGCCCCGCTTTTCTGCCAGATAGAGGTAGTTCTTGTCGAGTGTGTTTTTGGCGTTGTAACGGCAGCCCACCATGCAACCGCCGCAGCCGATACAACTGTTTCGTACCGGGCCTTCACCGCCGAAGTACGGGTCAGGATATTCCTTGCCCGGCTCAGCCCCCTCATCGCCAAAGAAAACACCCACGTCCGTGCGATACCAGGTATCGCCGCAGCCCTGGGCATCCGCCATCTTTTTCAGCGTCAGGTCACATGGCGCGATGATTTTGTTCTCGACCACCCCCAGCATTTTTTTGGCGGTTTCGAAATGCCCGGGCATCACCGCCTTCCAGTCATTCAGACCCGCCCAGCTGCCGTCGTCCCAGACCTTCTCGGGTGGCACGAGCAGCGTGTTGGCATAGGTGATGGAGCCACCGCCCACCGCACAGCCATGCAGAACGATGACATGTCGAAAGAAAGAGACTCGGAAGAAACCCCGCAAGCCCAGCATCGGGTAGTGCGCCCAGTTACGCAGGTTCCAGTTACTCTTTGGCAGGTTGTCCGGCGTCCAGCGGCGCCCCATTTCGATGACGCCTACGGAATAGCCTTTTTCCGTCAGGCGTAATGCAGAGACACTGCCGCCAAAACCGGACCCGACGATGATGTAGTCGAAGTCGTACCCATCGTGAGGCTTGCTACCCATACCCTGTTCCCCATTAGTCACGCTTGCTATTAAGGTTCCGAGAGAATTTCTTCAGCCGCACGCTTGCCGGCACGCACTGCACCCTCGAAATAACCGGTCCAATGCGTACTGGTTTCGGTGCCGGCCCAGTGAATGCGGCCATGGGGTTTACGCAGCTGATGACCCACCAGGGTCCAGTGTCCGGTGGGCGCCACGCCCGCGTAGCAGCCACGCGCCCACTCATCGTGGCGCCAGGTATG
>JBFJXR010000108.1:0-4498 GCA_041622995.1 Nevskiales bacterium | reverse complement strand
TTCATTGGCGTAGGTATCCACACTGCCCTTGGAAAGCTCGCGCGCTTCGGTCACATTCTTCTGGTACACATTCCACAGGGTCGCCAGCCACTCTTTATTGGCGGCCTTGGCCTCGGCAGACATGTCATTGCGCAAAAAGGGCTCAACCGCTGACTTGTATGTGCCCACGCGAAATACATGCACATCCACTTCCAGTTTATCCAGGGCTTCCTTGAAGTACTTCTGATAAACACCAAAGCCGTCAATCAGCACCGCACCGAGCGGATCCAGGTAAACCTCATCGGCCTGCGATGCAAGAAAGTACTGTGCCTGTGTGAAGTGTCCGGCATGCGAAAATACCGGCTTGCCACTCAGTTTGAAACGACGAATGGCCGCGGCCAGCTCTTCCAGTTGCGCCATGCCAACATAATCAATTTTGTCGACTTTGAGAAACAGTGCCTTGATGCGTGAATCGACTGCGGCCTTGTCCAGCGCCTCGACCAGGTTCCTGACCAGGGTAATGGGCTGTTCCTCTCCCATAAACTGGTCCTGCAGGGCCTGCTGAAAATCCAGATCAATATGCTCGACAAGAATGCCTTCCGGCGCCCACACCAGCGCGACGTCCTGCTCAACCTCAGGCTGGGGCCTGAAAATCCATACTGCTGCAAAGAGCAGGATAGGCACCAATATAAAGAGTGCGATTAAGGTCTTTTGCACCAATACCAGCAGACGCCAGAAGCGCAGCCAGAGGGATGGGGATTTCTTGTTACCGTTACTTGCCATGAGTTATCAATACTGTGCGTAAAATGCGCTGACTGCCGTTAAGACATCTCAGTCCCAGACTGCCGATTCTATCCTATGTGCCGTTCACTGTGATTTCAGCAACGAAATTAGCGGCCTATGCATCATAGCTATTATTAATCGATTGCATACATATTATTGTATTGCGCTATGCCGTGGTGACTCCTACAATGCTTCGCAGTTCCGGGTCAGTCATAAGAAACTGATCAAAAGTAGACTTAACAGTTCACTTGGGAACCCGAATTTTCATACACCCGATGAGGAGTACACAATGAGCGTCTTAGTTGGTCGCGAAGCCCCCGATTTCACCGCCGCCGCCGTCATGGGCGATGGCACCATCAAGGAAGACTTCAAGCTTTCTGATTACCGTGGAAAATATGTTGTTATTTTCTTTTACCCACTGGATTTCACCTTCGTATGTCCTTCTGAAATCATTGCACACGATCACCGTGCCAATGACTTTGCAGAGCGTGATGTACAGCTAATTGGTGTATCTATTGACTCACAGTTCAGCCACTTTGCATGGCGTAACACTGACATCTCCAACGGCGGCATTGGCCCGGTTAAATTCCCGCTGGTTGCAGACACCAAACAGGAAATCATGAAAGGCTATGGCATTGATCATCCTGATGCCGGTGTTGCACTGCGTGCATCCTTCCTGATCGATAAGGAAGGCATTGTTCAGCATCAGGTTGTAAACAACCTGCCACTGGGTCGTGAAGTTGATGAAATGCTGCGCCTGGTGGATGCCCTGCAGTTTACCGAAGAGCATGGCGAAGTTTGTCCTGCTGGCTGGCAGAAAGGCAAACCTGGCATGAAGCCTTCAACTGAAGGTGTTGCTGCCTATCTGGCTGAAAACGCCGAAGCGCTTTAATCAACCAAAGCCTGTAGTCAGGGCCCTCCTCTGAGGGAGGGTCCTTTTACATAAACCTTAAAATCTGGATACCTCATGAGTGACGCCAAAAGTGCGACGAATCATCATCGCCTCATCATCCTCGGCTCCGGTCCTGCCGGATATACAGCCGCAGTATATGCCGCACGTGCCAACCTGAATCCCGTGATCATCACCGGTGTTGAACAGGGTGGACAGCTCATGACGACAACCGACGTTGATAACTGGCCCGGTGACGTTGAAGGCCTGCAAGGCCCTGCCCTGATGGAGCGCATGCGTGAACACGCCGAGCGATTTGACACAAAGCTGATCAACGACCACATCAACAAGGTCGACCTGAACAACCGCCCTTTCCGCCTGACCGGTGACAACACCGAGTACAGTTGCGATGCCCTGATCATTGCCACCGGTGCTTCTGCTCAATACCTGGGCATGGACTCCGAAGAAGCCTTCAAGGGCAAAGGCGTCTCTGCCTGCGCCACCTGCGATGGATTTTTCTATCGCGGCAAGAAAGTCGCTGTGATCGGTGGCGGTAATACCGCAGTTGAAGAGGCTTTGTATCTCTCCAACATCGCTTCACATGTCACTGTCGTACACAGACGCGACCAGTTCCGCTCGGAAAAAATCCTGGCCGACAGACTGTTGGCAAAAACCGGCGATGCCGGCAACATCACAGTCGAATGGTTCCATGAACTGGACGAAGTGCTGGGCGACGACATGGGCGTAACCGGCATGCGTATCCGTAACAACCAGTCCAACGAAACAAAGGAACTGGATCTGGACGGAGTATTCATCGCCATCGGCCACAAGCCCAACACCGACCTGTTTATCGACCAACTCGATATGCACAACGGCTACATAAAGGTAAAAAGTGGTCTGGACGGTGATGCCACAGCCGCATCAATTCCCGGCGTATTTGCAGCTGGCGACGTAATGGATCACATCTACAGACAAGCCGTCACCTCGGCAGGCACTGGCTGCATGGCAGCACTGGATGCTGAACGATACCTCGACGATCTCGCCGATGGCGAAAATCAGGAAAAGGCCGCATAAGCGGCCTTTTCTTTATCCAGCTAATTTCTAAGACGTCTACTGCGACCCAAAGTCTGAAGCAAATCCATTCCCAAAAAAATATTGGATTTTTTCGTTCAAGTGCTATATTCAACGATACGAACAACCAATACATCTAATAAATGGGAGTTTAAAAATGTCGCTTTTCCATAAGCTAATTAAGGTCGATTTTTATCTGGCCTCTTCATTAAATATCAGAGACTTAACTAGTCATTTGATAAGTTATTCCCCAAATATTTCAACTAATAACGCCCCATTGAGGCCGTCTAATTAAAGTTAGGATTCACACATACGTAAGGGGGGAGTTATGAGCCCATCAAATTGGTTAATACTAGCTGCCGTATCTGTTTCTTTCGTTTCAACTTCAGCCATATCTGAAGACCAGTATTCCCTTTCGACTTCTCGATTCATTGGGGTGAGTTTCTTCGACTCCGAAGGAAATGAAGTGAAGACCTGTCAAGGCGCTAAGGCCAGTTTCGGAAATAACTATGTTTCTATAGGGATTGATAAATTTACGGTTAACAAAAATGACCCATTAGTCAAAAGAATATTTAACCGAGATCGAAGAGCGTTTGCCGTATCTAATCTATCAGCGAAATACCAGAACCAAACTTTGGCTGTAGCGCGTGTTGGGAAACCTGTTCTCATCAAAGGAAAAAATAGCAGTATCGATATGGGGGTGGAGTGGGGCATTATTGAGCGCGTGCCTTGGGTTCTGAGAGATGCGACATTGAAAGTAAGGCTGGGATATACAGCCGACTCAACGATTGACTCAATGATCGACGCGTTTGAGGGCGTTACGGCAGCTATTCCGGACTACACAATTTCTACATCGTTAGCCACGGGAATGGCGATTACATCGGCAGTGGATAAATTGTTGTTTGGTCCAAACAGGGCACTCGATTTGCTAAATGCTGAAAGGGATCTACCTTTGTTTGCTGGCCAATTGTGTGATGGCCACTATGCGATCTTTTCTGCTAAAAACAACGACGTGTACGAGAAGTACTACGACAGCAGTTTAGTTTGGACTGGTAACGACCTAACGAGTAAAGGAAAGCCGATCAACGATGCATCTTATGTGGTCGTGGGAGTGCGCGTGTCCGATAGATATTACGATGATCCCAGCGTATCTATAAATGATCTAAGTAGGCCATGGGCATCAAAGTATCAGGAAGTTCAGAGTTCACTATTTGACCTGACCTGGGTAAGTGATAAGGAGCAACTAGATGGTGCAGTATCAAAGATCAGGGCTGCACTACTTGAGGCCAGGACTCTCCTCAGCGCCGATATAAATTTAATACAACAGGAGAAGCGTTCGATTCACCAACACGCCGTTGATGATTTTAAGAATAGGCTGGAAGTTGCTTCAATCAGGATCGAGGCAGATGGACGAGTCACAAAGGCTAGCACTGCTAATGCATTGATGACAGGACTGAATTCTCCGGAAGCCCCTCTCGGTCCAGTGCCAACAGATTTCGCAGTTCAATTACTGCAAAACCCAGAAGTGAATTTGCCTAATATGAGTGACAAATTTAGTGAGGAATTTAGGCTGGCTATCGGTGAAACGCGAAATGTGCTATCGGTGCAGTAATTGTAAAAAGGGAACAGACCACATTTACGCTCCGGCCTTACTTCAACTCACCCATCTCTTCCAGCGCCTGTGCCTTGATTCTCAAAAGCATCTCCAGAAATTGCTGCATATCAATCTCCGACATCTGGGCCACATCTGAATCAAGTTCCCGCACTCTTGCTGCA
>JBFJXR010000107.1:0-4669 GCA_041622995.1 Nevskiales bacterium | reverse complement strand
TGGTATGCTGCAGGAAGCAGTTCGAGGTGAGGGGGCGAAGAACCCCGATCTGCACTATGCGTTAGCGGCTGCTTATGTCGGAACCAAGCAATACTCCCAGGCACTATCTCCATTGGGAAGGGCGATGGAGCTGTCCAAAGTAGCCAAGCCGGAATGGTATGACCTGAAGTTCGCTATCCATCATAAACTGGGTCAGCTGGATCCGGCGGTGAAGGTATTGGAGCAGCGAATAGCCAAATTCGGGCCGGATAAACAGACCTGGATGCAAATGGCTGCCCTGAACAGTGAGCTTAAGCGTTTTGACAAGGCCACCGCGGCCATGTCGCTGGCTTACCGTGAGGGTGCGCTGACGACTGAAGCTGAACTCAAGCAGTTATCGGGTCTGTACCTTCGGGCAGGAGCACCGTATGAGGCTGGTGCATTGGTTGATCAGTGGCTTAATGCTGGCAAGATCGAGAACAGTGCAGCTAATTGGGAATATTTGGCTGGTATCTGGCTCAAGTCCAAGGAACGCAAGCGTGCACTATCCGCCATGGCCAGGGCTGCGGAGAAAACCGGTAAGCCTTCCCAGTACCTCGAAATTGCACAGCTCAATATGGAACTTGAGAACTGGCAGCAGGCAGAGAATGCAATCGGAAGAGCATTTCAGAAAGGCCTTGCCGAAAAACGCGCCGGTGATGCTTATATCGCTCTCGGATGGTCGCAGTACCAGATGGGCAAGACCGAGGAAGCCGCGCGTTCTTTTACCGCAGCAGCAGGTCATCCTAAAACAGCAAAACTTGCACGTCAGTGGCTGGAGTTTATTCGCCTTGGGATAGGCCCATCAAAAATCGCTGAACAGGGTGGCGAGGGCATGGTGCCTGATGATGATGAATATCTTTCACCGGCACAAACATCTGTTGCAGTTGCGCCGACCTCACGCAAATCTGCAAGTGCCAGTCAGGGCTTGATGGGTGGCGAAGGCTATCCCACTGGCGACCAGTATATTCCCACAGGCGGAATTCGGGCAGGATCAGCCGATGGACGCATTCCGCCGTGGACTGGCGGCATTCACCCGGGAAATATGCCGAAAGCTTTCGAGGTTGGTGGCCCACTGGTCGACCCTTTTCCGGGGGATAAAGCCCAGTTTGTGATCGATAGCAGTAACTATGGAAAATATAAAGAGCATCTGAGTGAGGGCCATATTCGTCTTTTAAAACAATATGATAGCTACAAGATGCCGGTATTCCAGACGCGGCGGACGGCGGCCTATCCCGATGCCATTTATAAGGCCACGCTTGAAAACCAGAAAACCGCCAAGTTGATAGATCCTGACATTCTGCAGGGTGCGAGACTGGGCTTTCCTTTCAGACGTCCAAAGACGGGTAATGAAATTATCTGGAATCATCGCACACGTTATCGTGGCGATAGTATCAGTTTGCGCAACTCGCAGATTCTGACCCTGCCGGATGGCCAGTCAACGCAGATGGAACACTTTACGGAAGTGATGTTTGTTTACGGAAACCTTGAAAATCCGGGGGAGATTGGCGAAGGCCATATGTTGCTTTACTACTTGTCGCGTGTTCTGTCACCGAGCAAGTCGGCCGGTACCGTGGTTCTGGCACACGAGACGACCGATCTGAAGAAAGGTCGGCAGGCCTGGGTCGGACCTCCTGGCCTGAGACGGTTATTCCGGGTGCCACCCAATATCGGGTATGACTATCCTGCACCGGGTACGGGTGGGTTACAGTATCTCGACCAGATCAATATGTATAACGGCGGTTTTGATAAATACACCTGGCGACTACATGGCCGCAAACCGATGTATGTGCCTTACAACAGTTACCGGATGCAGGATCGTAACGTTAAATACAAGGAACTGTTGCCACCCAAGCACCTGAATCAGGATTACACGCGTTATGAAATGCGTCGTGTCTGGGTCGTCGAAGCAGAAACACGTCCCGGAGAACATCATAATTTCAGCCGCCGGGTGTTTTACGTGGATGAAGATGCCTATGGCATTTTAATGGTGGATTGTTACGACAAGAATGGTGATTTGTGGCGATTCCAGGAAGGCCACTCTGTGAGTTACTACCAGGTACCGATGACCACCACAGCGCCGGAGCTTGTCTATGATTTGAGGGATAAACGATATCTGGCCTCAGCGCTGACCAATGAAGAGAAACCGATTCTGTTTAACTATGAGCGGCACAAGACTTCATATTTCACACCGGCGCAGGTCAAAAACCTTATTCACTGAAGTCATTTTCCAGGTTTGTTGGAACAGCGGTCAGGCCCATCAGGTAAAATGGCATTTCTGTCCTTACCAAAGCATGCTCAATGTCTGACGACGAAAGAAAAACGATTAAGAAACTGAAAACCAGTCCCTTTGATCGCAATCTCGCAATGGCTCGTGTGGGTGTCGTTGCCGGCTCGCAGGTTCTGGGGCATGAGTTCGGCAATCTGTTCAGAAGCAAATCCGGACGTGAGGCGCGTGATCGGGACTTTTATACCGGGCAGGCCCAGTATCTGGCTGATGAGTTGGGCAAGCTCAAGGGCAGTGTGATGAAGGTTGGACAGATGCTGTCTTTGTACGGACAGTATTTCATGCCGCCGGAAGCAGTCGCTGTATTGGCGAGCCTGCAGGACGATACGCCACCCGTGGACTGGTCAGTGGTTCTGCCGGTGGTAGAACAACAACTCGGTCCACGCCGCATGTCCGAACTGGAAATCGATCCGAATCCACTGGCATCGGCTTCATTGGGGCAGGTGCATGTTGCTTACCGAAAGTCAGATCGTCGCAAGATGGTTCTGAAGATTCAGTATCCGGGCGTAGGCGACGCCATTGACAGTGATGTGCGTACCCTGTCTCGAATCATGAGCGTGGCCAAGGTCATGCCGAAGGGGATTTCGCTGGCGCCAATTATGGAAGAAGTCCGCGAAATGCTGCATCAGGAAGTGGATTATGGTCGAGAGATGACCCTGACCCAGACTTTCTATAATCGCCTCAAGGACGACCCACGTTACATCGTGCCAGAGATCATCGAAGATTATTGTGCCGACTTGATACTGGCCATGAGCTTTGAAGAAGGTTTGCATGTGAAGTCTGCAGATGTGCAGTCTTTCTCACAGGAACGCCGCAATCGCCTTTCACTTAACGCGCTGGAACTGTTTTTTACCGAGTTCTTTGAATGGGGCCTGGTGCAGACCGACCCGCATTTTGGAAACTATAAGGTCCGCATTGACCCGAAAGGAGAAAATGATCAGCTTGTGTTGATGGATTTCGGCGCAACCCGTCAGTTTTCCAGGCCATTCCGCATGCATTACTACAATATTGTGGCGGGTGCTTTTCACGACAGTGAAGAGCAATTACTCGCGGGCGCTGAAGGCATTGGTCTTATGCGTACACATTTTTCAGACAATGTGCAGGGCGCGTTTGTTGATGTCTGTCGCCTGATTATTGAACCCTTTTGTGAAGTGACAGAAGCGCGGCCACCCAGGGAATGGTTAACTGAAAACGGCGAATATAAATGGGGTCAGACAGACCTGCCTACACGAGTGGCTGCGGCAGTCAGCAAGGCTGCAATGTCACGCTATTTTCGCGTCCCCCCGCGTGAAATTGTTTTCCTGCATCGTCGTCTGGTCGGTGTGTTTGTATTGTTGGCAGTACTGGATGCAAATATCATTGGCAGGAACCTTCTCAAACCGATCATTGAAAAACATGTTGCCGGCCTGCAGGGTCATGTCGACGAGGAATTGTAGAAACAGGGTTGAGTATCTGAACTGATCCAGAAAGACGTGGTCACAATTAGGCAATACATACCGGACAGTCTTTGACTTTTTCGGCATCAAGAGAGAAGCTTTGTGGTTCGATGCTTTTGCATCGAAGCAAATAACAATGGGAATGATCATTTTTAGTCGACAAGATAATCGATCGAGGAGAAGATTCGATGCAATTTAGAACAATACTGTCAGTGGGCAGTGCTCTGGCAATCAGTTTGGCGACCTTGCAGGTTCAAGCCAAAGTGTCTGCCGAAGAAGCAGCCAAGTTAGGCGGTGAGTTATCACCTATTGGTGCAGATAAATCAGCCAACGCGGATGGCAGTATTCCTGAATGGACTGGTGGAGAACCTGCAAGCGGTGATCTGGCCGGCCAATGGCCCGATGAAACCAAGTATGTCCCAGAAAAGCCTATCGCAACGGTCACCAAGGCGAATATGGCCGAGTATGCTGAAAAGCTGACCGAAGGGCACAAAATGCTCTTGACCAAGTATCCAACTTACAAGATGGATATTTACAAGAGTCATCGCCCTGTGACCTACCCCAAGGCGATCCTTGATGCCACCAAGGCCAATGCAACGACCGCATTTCTTGATGGAGATCCTGACCGCATCAAAGGCGCTAAAATGGGCTTCCCGTTCCCGATTGCAAAGTCAGGCGGCGAGGCAATGTGGAACCACCGTTTACGCTGGCGTGGTGAGTCCGTTCGGCGCTATAACAACCAGGCGATTGTGCAGCCCAGTGGCGGTTACCAGATCAGTAAACTTGTTGAAGACGTCAAGTTCACCTACGGCAGTATCAAGAACCCACAGTCATTTGAAAATGAAGATGACGTAGGCCTGTACTACCTTTCTGAAACGCTGGCGCCACCCCGTAACGCCGGGCAGTTTCTGTTAGGTTGGGAGCACCC
>JBFJXR010000106.1:0-4736 GCA_041622995.1 Nevskiales bacterium | reverse complement strand
GTTGTCAGCTGGCCTGAGGAAATGTAGGAAATCGTAAGCACCAGCGCCAACACACCCCAGACAACGGTCAGCGTGCTGCGAAATACGGCTTTCTCGATTTTCTGGCTATTAAGGGCATACACCAGAACAGGGCCGCCCGTCGCAAAAATCCCGTGGATGACACCCGCCGCAAAAGTCCATGGCAACAAGGGAACCTGTTTGATCGATTCAGTACGTCTGATCAACTCACGACCAGCGAGAAACACAACCAGCGCCCCCAATGCATAGCGGAGCAGATCAGCATCAAGACTGTAAAACACCGCCTGACCCAGCACCATGCCTATACCCATGCCGGGCAGGATTTTCTTCAAAAACAGTGACCAGTCAATGTGTTCGTGATGCCGTACCAAAAGGTAGATGGACAGAAAAACGACCAGCGGGACAAACCAGTTGAGCAGCACATCAATGGGGTACAGCAGGGCTCCCAGTGTCATGGAAATAACGAGCGCGCCAAAGCCGGTCGCCGTCTGGGTAAAGAAGGCGAAGAATACGATCAGGGCGACAAGAATGAATGATGTTTCCATGGGTTTCTCTTTATTGTCATTGTCAGGACTTTGTCCGAAGCAATCCCCGACTCAGGAGATCGCCGCGTCGTCTACGACAACTCGCAATGACAGGGTAATTATTAGGCGGCGTTGGGTTGAGCGCTACCTGCAACCTGCGCCGCAGGTGAATCCAGCGCCGGCAGAAACTGGCCATAACCGGTGACTTTGCCCAGATCATCGGCATAACCTTCAGTACGGGTATACGCTACCTTGCCATTAATCAGCGTGGCCTCAACAGCCAGATCGTTCCGGTTTACCAGCCGGTCCATGCCAAAGGCTTCAAACCAGGCGTCGGTCATGCCCCAGACTTCGTCAGTGAAACCTTCGGGATTGATAATGGCGACATCGGCCCGGTCACCCTCGCGGATATACCCGGCATCAATGCCGTACCAGTCAGCCAGTTCACCCGTGAGTCGGTGGATAGCATGGGCGGTTGTCATAAAGGGCTGGCCTTCCAGCTCCGCATCATGCACATATTTGAGCATGCAAATCGGGAAGTTATAGGACGCCAGGTTTTTCAGGTGAGCACCTGAGTCAGCAAAGCCAACCTGCACCTGCGGGCTCTTGCACAGGCGTCGCATCACATCAATACGCTCACCTGCAAACTGGATACCCCAGCGAAGTTTGTCTTTATGCTCAACCGCGAGGTCGAGAAAAGCGTCTACAGGATCCTTGCCCTGCATTTCACCGATTTCAGCGAAGTTCTTGCCGATCAGCGATGCATCCGGGCATTCAACAACCCAGCCGTCAGAAAAATCCCGATGCCAGAGCCCTGCTGTAAGCATGGACTTCATATTCTTGCGAATGGTGATCCTGAATTCTGGTTTGGCCGCTTCGATGTAGGGTTGTTCCGGATCTTTCATATCCCGCAGGATGCGGGCATCGGCGAGTTCGCCGAAGGAATTGAAATCCAGACCATAGGCATAAACAATGAAAGGTGATGGCAGAAACTGCCAGCGCCAGTTGGCCCGCAGGAAGGTGTTGGCGATCCAGCCACCCAGTGGCCCGAAGCGCTGCAGCCATGGCTGGGATTTCAGATCCAGCACGGTCAAGAGTGAAATTTTCAGTGCCTTGCGGAACCAGCCAATGGATTCCCAGAAGAAGGCGAAAATATTGATCTTGCCCACAGCATCCGGTGCACTTTGCAGGATACGCCCCCGGCGTCGTAGTACACGATGCAACCGGCGATACTCATGCCATGTCGCAAAGGTAGATGGCAAGGGTCTGGCCCAGGCCCGGTCACCATCCATGCGATCCAGCTTGGTGGTCATGCTCGACATACCCATGAAGCCTGCATCCAGTGCTTCTTCCAGCTTGGCTTCCATCTGCTGAAGCTCAGCCTCGCTAGGCTTCTCATCCGAGGCCGAACGCACCAAACCCATCACCGAAGCACGTATATCTGAATGCCCGATAAAGGTGGCCAGATTGGGGCCAAGGGGATGTGTTTGCAGAAATGCCCTGAATTCAGCGCCCGAACGCCAGGTTTTTCGCGCTTTCAATAAAGGCAGTACCTGCTCGCGTGGAACAGCTTCCACACGGGTAAATAAATCGGAACAGTCTTCGGCCTCGGCACTGATCATGCTAATCGAGCAGATACCGGTCATGACGGTAGTGACACCATGGCGCACTGACTCTGCCAGTTCGGGCGCGGCAATGATTTCAGCGTCATAGTGGGAATGAGGCTCTATAAACCCGGGCGTGACCCAACGATCAGTTGCGTCGATGACACGCGGACAGTTGGTTTCATCAAGAGGCGTACTACTGACTTTCGCAATGCGACCATTGCAAATGCCTAAATGGCGAACAGCCCCTGAATCGGGGCCGCCCACTTTCTGACCATCATAATAGTGGCCATTTTTAATGATGACATCGAATGTCATTACTGCTCCTGCTCCCTACCTTTTATTCATAAATTCAGGGAATTACCAAACCGTGACCAGTGTTGGCAATTTACTGGAATGCAGCAATGACAATATCACTCATCGGATTGTGAATTCGCCTCATATACTCTGACGCCTGCGATGCGAACCTTGTTCTTTATCCCGATATTCACCCGGTGTCGTACCGGACCAGCGACGAAAAGCATGATGGAATGCTGACACCTCGCCATAACCGAGCATGAAGGCAATCTCGTTAAGACTGTTTTCGGTATCTTCAAGTAACTCCCTGGCGGTATCGAAACGCACCTCATCAAGAAGTTGCTGAAACGAGGTACCGGCTTCTGTGAGACGCCGCTGCAGGGTCGCCCTGCTTAAACCACAGTCCGCAGCCACCTCACTGACCGTCGGTGACTTTCCAAGTAAGCGACGGCGCGTGGATTCGCGGACACGAGCAACAATGTCGCCCTCTTTAGCCAGAGCCCGTAACTGCCGGTCGGCCTGGTTTTTCATCAGTTCCAGCATTTGCGGATCGCCATAGGCGACCGGTAAATTCAGGAATTCTGATCCAAAGGTAATGCTTGTTTCAAAGTGCTCAAACAGAAGTTCGGCCTTGCCGAAAATTTCCCGGTAGATATCCATCACGGATTCTGCGGGTTGGCTATGCCGAAACGTGATGCGTTGCAGATACCTTGGCCCAAGATCCTCACCACCCACCAGGAAGCCCGAGAGCCTTAGCAAAGATGCCATCAGGTATTCGACCATTGGACGGTTCAGCTCGGGATCTGCCTTGGGGTCACGCCGGAAATGCAGGATGCCCAGCCCCTCCGGATTACGCTCGGGATACAACAGCGTTTCGTCAAACACCAGGCGATTAAAACGCTCCAGCAACTGGAAGGCCTGCCCAACAGTGGCTGCATTGCTTAATACGTAACCGATAACCCCAAATGCCAGCGGGTCAGCCCGACGCCCCACTTTAAGGCCTAGTGCCTCGTCGTTTGTATGCCTGACGGCCTCGCACCATAAGTCACGAACGGTTACTTCCGGAATACGTTTAAATGATTCAGAGAGACATTGTTCAGTGAGATTAAAGCCAGCCAGAAACTCACCTACATCAACACCCCGCTGCCTGAGTACGACAGCCAGTGGCTGCAATACCCTGGCGGCGGCAGTCGCTTGTGAGGACATGCGGGTTAGGGCACCAACACTACTTTGCCGATGTTCTTGCGGGCCTCGATATAGGCCTGAGCTTCGCCGGCCTGCTCAAAACTGAATGCCTTGTCGACATGCGGTCTGACCCAGCCATCGCCGACACCCTGAATCAGGGTTTCCATCCAGATACGGATCTTGTCAGTTTCGTGCCAGAGATGGCCCATGTTGACACCAAACACCGATTTGTTTTCATTCATCAGGCCTATCGGGTGGAAGAATGGCGTACCGATAAGCAGTTTCAATAAACTGATTTTGCCGAAAATACTCGGCTCGGTGGCCACAGACATACCGAACATGCCCAGACGCCCTGTGGATCGCAGTGCCTTATAGCTCTTTTTCCAGTGTGGTCCGCCTAACGGGTCTGTGACCAGTTCCACGCCTTTGCCACCGGTTAGCTGATCAAGCTCAACCGACCAGTCCTTGTTCCGGTAATCAATCGGATGATGGAGGCCACGTTCTTTCAGGAAGCTGTGCTTGCCTTCACTGGCCGTGCCATAAATGGTGGCACCGATATGACTGGAAATATCAATTGCAGCCAGACCCACACCGCCACCGGCATTCTGGATCAAGACAGACTCATCTTTCGTGAGCGCACCCATCACTACAAGCAATTGCCAGGCCGTAAGGTAGTTCACCGGAATGGCTGCAGCCTGCTCATGAGTTAGCGAAGCCGGCTTGTCGAATATCTGGTTGACCGGCACGGTCAGCACATCGCTGTATCCCCCGAAGCGGGTCATGCCGAATACGTCTTTGCCCACCCAGCTCGCGTCAACGCCATCACCAACCGCATCGACCGTCCCGGAGATTTCATATCCCACAACACAGGGTAGTGGCGGTGCATCCGGATAAAGCCCCTGCCGCGCCATAATATCTGCGAAGTTAATACCGGTTGCCGCCACGCGAATTCGCACTTCTCCTGAAGTCGGCGCTGGATCTGCTGCTTCCCTGATCTGGAGCTTTTCGGGACCACCCGTACCAGTGATAAATATCTGTTTCATCTCATACTCCGCATTCGAACAATATAAAGGGACATGCCAACGGCTCAAGACCTGCGGCCCGGGTC
>JBFJXR010000105.1:0-4761 GCA_041622995.1 Nevskiales bacterium | reverse complement strand
TTCGGATTCGGCCACTGCCGCTTCCATGCCCAGCACCTGCTCCAGACTCTTACCCTCTTCAAGGGCTTCGAGAAGATCTGCGATGCCTGCCAGCGAGAATCCACGCTCCTGCAGACGATTTATCAGGCGAAGACGACCCAGGTGGTCAGAGTCATAGAAACTCACACGCGCGCCTGCCTGACTCTGGGGTGCAGTCAATAACCCACGGCTTTGATAGGCACGAATATTCCGACTCGTCACACCCGAACGGATGGACAATTCCTCAATAGTCATTAGTTTATTCTGACTTGATGACATAAGACCCAATCTTCATGAACTCTATCTGACTGATATTAAAAATGATTACATATTGTTTGACATAACGCCATTTAATGTTACATCATTTGGTGTAATCATACACATCGAGAATGAATATGCAGAGCAATAATGCTCCCCAGGTTGAACGTCGTGATATCAACTTTGACCTCAAGGGGATTGATTTCAGGAACTGGCATCCCGCCGGTAGCCACGTATCACTGTTGCTCAACACCCTTTCGCTGCAGTTTCCCGATGGTGAAAGGTTCTTCATCCAGAGCGTGCGCCATTATCAGGACAAAATTACAGACCCCGTGCTACAGGAACAGGTAAAAGGGTTTATCGGGCAGGAAGCCATGCACGGACGCGAACATCAGGTTTATAACGATGCACTTGAGGCAGACGGCCTTCCGGCGCGGGCCATTCAGGAAAAAGTACTCATGCTACTGAAGATGGGGCATAAAATGCTCTCGAGCCGTGCTCAGCTTGCAGTAACTATTGCCCTTGAGCACTTTACCGCCATTCTGGCCGATGCCCTGCTTTCTGATCAGAGCATACTGGCTGACACCCCACCTAAAATGGCCGCAATGTGGCATTGGCACGCAATTGAAGAAACCGAACATAAAGCCGTTGCCTATGACGTATATCAGGCAATGGAAGGCGGACTATGGGGTTATATTGTTAGATGCTGGTTCATGCTGAGCATAAGCGTTCATTTTCTGTTCCGAAATTTCATGTTTCATCGCCAGATGATACGGGCTGCGGGTGTGCAGCATGACAAACAGGCCAGACGAAATTACTTTGCCTTCCTGTTAACCAGCCCCGGTATTCTTCGACGGGTTTTCCCCGCCTGGCTTTCCTACTTCAAACCAGGCTTCCATCCATGGCAGCATGATAATAGTCAGTATGTTGAACACTGGAAAGCGGCTTATGCCAATGATGGTGAACCGCCAGCACATGTCTAGTTGAGCATCAGCGCAATGGGATAATGGGCTACTGATTTAACGCCCAGCTAATCCATATAACAGCGAAAATTATAAGAACAGACCCTGACCAGCGGCCGATCACATCACCCTTCGGTGATATTTTCTCAATAAGGACAAATACTGTTATCAATGCGACAACCAACAGGTTCATCACCCCGCCCACAAACAAGAGTGTCATCAGAACCCAGCAGCAACCGATGCAAAACAGGCCGTGTTCCAGCCCCATTCTCAACGCCCCGGATAGTGACGTCCGCCAGTGTGTGCTGAGATAATCGACGGGTCCTCGACAATGTTCGAGACAGGCATTCTTGATAGGAGTCCATTGGTATATACCCGCCATCAGCAGAATGCCTGCTCCCAGAAATGGGCTTAGCGTCTGCATCTGGCTTGAAAGTAAAAGTGTGCTGTCCAGTCCCCACTGCAATGCGGTTGCAGCAATGCTGAACAATGCCCAGGCGAGTAAATAGCCCAGAGCAAACAGATACGTTCTGAGTATCGGCCGATATGGTGTTTGACTGCCCATCGAAACTCGGGCAAAAATCAAAACGACGGGGGTCACGCTCGGCAACATCATACCGATCATCATGATGACCCACATGCTGAGCATCATCAGAAAATAGCCAGTTGTCCATTCCGGCATCACCGTTGGTACCGACATCGACGACATGGCCTTGGCCATCCATACCAGATAAACCCATGACAGAAGCACAATGCCACTCATACTACCCAGCACAATAAACTTATCGCGGCGCAAAAGCGCCGCGAGTGGAAGGTCGGTCATTGCTGGATTATCTGATCACACCATGCTGATTCAAATGTACCCGACATAAGTGCGTATAGGTCTGATCGAAATCAAGTTTGATTTCGCCTTCAGTCTTGGTAGTGCCGCTGGCCATCTCTGCTTTGGTAAATTCCATACCATTTGGCAGAATAATTTGAGCCCGATGCTCCATTCCGGTCATAGGGTTTTTGATGGGTTCGATACGGGTTTCAACCAGGCCTTCTACGCTCATGCGGCCAGTACGTGCTTCGGTATCGCATTCAAACTCGATGGGCCTGTACAGTGTCTCCAGGCTTTCGGACATCATGCTGGCAAATATCACCAGGAAGCTTGAGCCTTCGTCTGCATCCTTCCCACTGGCAATGGACTCGATTGCTGCTCGTTGTGCATCATTTGCCGTTTCATCAATAATAATCTGCCCTTTGCCGCCGCCTTCATGAATCGGCCCCGGCCAATGAAACACGGCAATCCACCTGAGCCCAGTAAGACTGACGTCACCATAATGACCCTCATTAATCTGAAAACCTGCAACGGCGCAACAGAAACCATGAGTAGGCAGAGCATTAAATTGGCAGGGGCAGCCCCAGTCACAATTGCAGTTACCAATTTCAGTTGCGTCTATCATCCAATCAACATTAGCCATATTGCCTCCCAGAGATAAGTCACTGCCTGAACCATTCAAGTATAGTTTGCAGTCTTAAAAATTAAAGCAGATTTCATACTCATCATGTCCACAGTAGCACATGGCAGATTTGCACCCTCACCTACCGGAGCCCCCCACTTCGGGACGCTGCTTGGTGCACTGGCCAGTTACCTGCATGCCCGTGCCACCGGAGCAAAATGGCTGGTACGCATTGAAGACCTTGATCAGGTACGTCTTGTCGAGGGCGCAGCAGATGAAATGCTGCGAACCCTGGAAGCATTCGGCATGACCTGGGATGGGCAGGTGATGTACCAGAGCGAGAGGATAAGTGCCTACAAGGAAATACTGGAAACCCTCACAGTTCAGGGACATGTCTATCCCTGCGGCTGTACACGCCGCGATTTTATCGACGGCAAATACGGGCCTGAAGGGCCGGTTTATCCGGGTACCTGCCGATCGGGTATAAGCGAAGACAAGCCGGTTCGCAGCTACCGATTAAAAGTTGAAGACCGGGATATCTGTTTTGCTGATCTGGTTCAGGGCCGAATCTGTCAGAATCTTTCCCGGGATATCGGGGATTTCATAGTTAAACGGGCAGATGGTTTTTTTGCTTACCAGCTGGCCGTTGTTGTCGACGATGCCTATCAGGGCATAACACAGGTTGTAAGGGGGGCTGACTTACTCGGCTCAACCCAACGCCAAATACATCTGCAACAGTTACTCGGTTACCCGACGCCAGAATACCTGCATATACCTGTTGTTCTTGGTACCGATGGAAAGAAACTCAGTAAATCTGAAGATGCACCGGCCATTGATATTCGCCAGCCTGAGATTCTGCTTTATCAGGCGCTGAGCGCATTGGGCCACCAGCCACCAGACAGCTTAAGCAGGGATGACTTATTACAGTGGGCGATAAAAGACTGGCAACCTGCGAATATCCTAAAAGTGACTTCCCTGTCCTACGAGACGATCCAGAATCAGGACTGAGCCGCCTCATCCAACGACTGCTGAAGTGTTCTATGGAACATATCAACTGTTTGCTCCATGCGACCCAAAGTAATTTCAGAATTGGCGCCACTGGCAAGCCCAAGCTGAATCTGCTCTGCCGCATGTACATCCTCCGCCCGGAATACATTATTGTGGATCAGGTCAAAGGTTTTTTCCCAATGTGCACGCTCAGCCTCAGTATTTCTATCTGACGGGATCAGCATGTGATGTACCCATCGCATCTTGTCTGCAGCCACCGGATAAAAGGTCAGCACACTGCTGTAATCCGGATGATGCACAAGAATCGTATTGGGAAAAATGAAGTGACTGAATGAAACATGCTCACGTAAATTCCATTCGTTCTTTGGCAACTCGAAAAGCTCATTAACTCTGCGGCGAGCAATGACAGACCGTATATGACGGTTCACGGGTTCTCCCACCGCCATCGAATCCATAAAGAAGGGATACACCGAGTTACGGTGCAATACCTTGACGTGATAAGCCTCAAGAAAGGCATCAATAATCAATTTCCAGTTATTGTCGTAAATGCCCTCTTCCCTGCGGTATTGATCGAAACCGTCCATGCCGAGATAACTCATATCCTCGGACATGGGTCCCAGCCAGTCAGCGATATCTATCGAGCCGTCTTTTGACGGTATGACCCAGACCATTCCATTCCTGACCTCACTGGGCAGCTCAATTAGGCCATAGTCCTCGTTATTCATTTCCGGGAAGAATTCTTCGTGGGGTACGTTCTTTAATTCTCCATCCAGCTTATAAGTCCATCCGTGATACGGGCACACCAGGGTTTTGCGATGGCAGAGCGATTCTTCCTGCAGACGCATGCCCCTGTGCCGACAGACATTAAGAAATGCCCGTACAGTCCCCTCTGTGTCACGGGTTAGCACCATCGGCAGGCCCATACCATCATGGCGCAGACAGGTACCGGATTCCGGCAGCTCGGACTCATGAGCCACAATCAACGGGTATTTACGGAAAATCACATCCCGTTCCTGTTTAAAACGATTTTCGGACAGGTAATGCTCAACGGGCACGGTATATTGCCTGTC
>JBFJXR010000104.1:0-4928 GCA_041622995.1 Nevskiales bacterium | reverse complement strand
CACTTTCTGACCCTCGGCATTATCCAGCGCGGCTGAGAAGCGCTCGTACTCTGCCTGTGTTGGATTGAAGAAATCCACGGGGATGTAAACGTACTCAACACCTTGTCCTTCCACCACAGATTTTTCATCCGGCACGGCATTATCATCTTCATCGGGCAGCAGGTTGATCACCAGTGAATAACCTTCTTTTGCAAGCCCCTTGAGGCGGTTGCCACCCACCACACCTGACGTAGTCAGCTGGTCACTCACTGCCCTGAAGTTGTAGCTGTTCTTTATTGCCATAACCTAGTCTGAAAATGGCCAGACACCGTTCGTTACCCGCACGACATAGAATCCGCTATAGCCATCTGAATACCAGATTTCGCCGCGCTCGGGCACGAATGAAGGGCTCGACATGGCCCAATTACTGCCCGGTGCGGGCACGGTCACGACGCGTTCGTTAATGGGCGCGTTGAAATAGGCGATTTCTTTAGGGTTATGCGGATCACGTATATCAAAAATTCGCAGGCCTGAAAGGATCATGCTGCAGGCGAAGATGCCGGGGTCTACACGCGATGGCACATTGCAGTAATGGCCTGCGTAACCACCCGCCGGATTACTCGCGCCATGATCATTGGCGATTTCTGCAAAGTTTTCCGGTTGGTGCACTTCCAGTCTCATATCCGAAATAACAACCGGCCTGGTTTCGTCACCAATATCAATAATGCGTGCTGCACCTACCTTCGACCCCTGACCATATTCATCAATCTCGACCACATAGGGGTGTCCGTCAATGGTGACCGGAATCGCATTCTGCGGAATGCTCATGGTCTCCCAACTGGCACGACCTACTTCATAGACTTGCGGGTTCTGTTTTCTTGCCTGGATTTCAGAGACATCGAGAATGATCAGCCCGGCATCACTGCGACCGGCGGCGATATATAAACGGTTGCCGTCGTCACTGACTGACAGGCCGTGCGAATTTATCGGCATAGTCAGTATCGGAGTCGGCACGTTCAGGTTCGAAATATCCACAGCGGTCAGCGTGGGTGAGCCCGGTGATGCGGAGTAGAAAGTCATGCCATCAGGTGCCATGCCACTTTCATGGCCCAGTACGCCCACTGGTGCCGAAGCCTTTAACACCGGATGTCGGCAGTCTTCGGAAATATCGTAAATATCCACTGCACCAGGGTAGGTGCTCAGATTACCCAATACCGCCGCCAATACACCCCGTTCCTTGCTCAGCACCAGTGATTCATGAGGCGAGAGCATAGCCGGTGTTACCAGCCGTTCGGTCAGCACCGGGTTGGTCGGGTCCGACATATCCAGCACATTGACACCGGCTTCCTGGTCGAAAATGTTGGTCGGCCACATCAGTGTAGTGTCGTAATAGGCGCAATCATTGCCAGCGGCATCGGTATAGCGTTCGACCTTGAAACCGCCCACTGTGCCAGCAGCGTTTGGCACGGTATACGATCCAACCATTTCGGTATTGCAGGTATACCCTTCCGCTGCCCGGCCGCTGGCATGCTCTTCGGGACTCACGCGTCCCTGCATGCCGGTCTCTGGACGTGAACCCGGCCCACAGCTGGCGCGAGCTATGGCTTGCGGTGTATTGCTTGATCCGGCATCAGCGGGTTGTGTATCTGCAAACTGCTCTGCAGCACTACCCGTACCACCGTTGGAACAGGCAGTGATGGTGGCCAAGCTGAGCATGGCAACCGCTATCAGTGAAAATTGGAAACGGTTCATGTAGAGGCATCTCATTAGTCAGATACTTACTTTACCGCTTTTCAGGCCTACGTTTCAGACCTAACCCATGAACCGGGCCAGTAATGATTCGAAGTTGATCACCAGATACAAGAACGTTGCCAGATTGGCGAACAGCACGGTCGGCACGAGCCACAGGGCCACCACCAGCAATGAGCCCTCGTGCAGATAGATTAGCCCCATGAACATCGTGATACCGATATAGAGATCAAGTCCGATCTGCCGACCCCAGTGCAACTTCAGCATCTGGTCTATCGTCCGGAAAATGTTTTCGTGAAGACTGCAATAAATCGAAAATATGAGAAAGGCCAGATACGCAGCCCAGACAACCGCCTTTGCCAGACCCGCACCGCCGTTGAACGCCAATAAATCATCATGCCAGCCCAGCGCCAACGCACTGCCGGCAAACAGGAAATAGACCGCCCATAAAGAAAGATTCTTGACCATGAGTATGCTCCAGACTGCTGTTTATATTTCACCACTTTACTCGCCCATGAAGCCAAACCCCACTACCCCGGAGGTAATAGTCAGTGAGCCTGTATCCCATACGCTGTATAGTGCCATCGTTAATATCCTGCCCAAAAAGATACTGCCAGAAAGCTCATGAAACTACTCATTCGAAATCTACCCCGCAAAATGTCCGAAGAAGAAGTACGCGCGATGGTTGAGGATCACGGCAAGGTGCAATCCTGCAACCTGGTCATGGATACAAAATCAGGGCTTTCCAAGGGGTTTGCCTTCGTCGAAATGCCCAAACCGGGTGAGGCCAAAGCGGCCACCAAATATCTGAATGGCAAGGAAATCGACGGCAATCGCATTCGTGTGAAAAAAGCCGAGGCAAAAAAAGATGAACCGGCAGAAGTCGCGACCGAAGCCAAAGTCGAGGAAGCTGTAAAAGAAACCAAGCCCAGCGTCTGGAAAGGCAAACGTTAATCTGGAAAACAGCAAGTCGCTATCTATAATGTATCTTCGTCACAGAAAACAGCAGGAAAAGTCATGAGCAACACCGCATTAATCACAGGCGCCTCCAGTGGCATCGGCACAGAATTCGCCAGAATCCACGCTGCCAGGGGTGGTGATATGGTGCTGGTCGCAAGAAGCCAGTCCAAGCTGGAATCACTCAAGGCCGAGCTGGAATCTGCACATGGCATCAAGGTCTCTGTCATCGCCGAGGATTTATCCATAGCCGGTTCAGCCGAAAAACTTTTTGCTGCTACAGAAGCCGCCGGTATTCAGATTGATGTGTTGATCAATAACGCCGGCTTTGGTGGGCATGGCAAATTTCATGAACGTGACCTGGCCCGTGACGAAGCCATGATGCAGCTCAACATGGCCACGCTCACTTCACTGACCCATCTTTACCTGCAAGGCATGGTCAAACGCGACAGCGGACAGATTCTGAATGTCGCTTCAACCGCCGGCTTCATGCCCGGCCCGTTGCAAGCCGTTTACTACGCGACCAAGGCCTATGTACTTTCTTTCTCGCAAGCGATTGCCGAAGAATTGTCTGACACCAGGGTGACTGTGACGGCACTTTGCCCCGGCGCAGTTAAAACCGGATTTGTTGCCGAGGGTAATCTGGAAGGTGTGGAGATATTCGACAAGGCCGCGTCTGCTGAATCTGTGGCCAAATTCGGCTACGAGGCGATGGAACAAGGCAAACTGGTCGTCATCAACGAGCCTGCGCTTAACTTCATGCTCAACTGGATCACCCCCCTGTTGCCAAGAAAAGTGCTGCTCAAGATTTCCCGCAAGGCGATGGAAAAAACCCGCTAGCGGGCAGGCAATAACAGCCCGGCCTCTATCGGTCTAAACTCTGAGGCCGCTCGCACCAGCGAAGCAGCGGTGAGTTCCGGAACGCCATACACCACTGCCTCGACCTTATCCCTGGCTTTAACCTTATCCAGCAGCCTATCGAAATCGCCATCACCGGAGGCGAGTACGACGATATCCACATCAGATGCCTGCTCCATCACATCGATAGCAATACCCACATCCCAGTCACCTTTCGACGAGCCATCGGCACGCTGGATATAAGGCTTCAACTTCACTTCAAAACCGATGTCCCGAAGAATCTGTTGAAACTGGGCCTGCTTCTGATCACCCCGATCCACGGCATAGGCAAAAGCAGTGACGACCTCTCCCCGAGTCTGTAACTCAGCCCAGAAGGCTGAATAATCAAAATGACGACCATAGGACTGACGCACGGTGTAATAGATGTTCTGCACATCGACGAATACGGCTAACTTTGACAAAAATCCAACCTCATTGGGCTTCCAGCCGTGACTTTGCAGCCTGCAGCAATAGCCGTGAATAAATCTTGTGAAAACCGAGCAAGGCACTGAACCCCGGACCCATGGATGTTTGCCCTGTCCTCGGGTTTTTAACTGGAACCACGGCAGAGCCAAAGTACAGGCGCGTGCCGAACCCGCTCTGCCCGACCCTGCTGGAAGCCATCAGCCATGAGCGTGTACGACCAGTGAAGTCACATAACAGCAGCTGGCTGTCATTACGCTTCTCGACGCGCCAGGCAGCGAAAGCGTCTGCCGTACCTGCTGCCAGCTTCGTGGCCTGATCATCCGTTGAAGGCCGGGATACCGCCCACTTCAGAATAAGTCTTTCAACCTTGAACAACGGCGTGGTGTAAAAGGCTTTAACAAACTCTTCCTGCGACACCATGGTCGCAATATCCACGCAGAAACAGTCTGCATACCCGGATTGCCGATACTCGCCCAAAAGTGTGCCCTCGGGTATGGCACATGCATTTACAGATGAAACGAGCGACACAGGGGTCATAATCCCCGAACTAAAGACCGAAAATACGACAGGCGTTACCGCTTAAAAACAAATCGCGTGCCTCGTCGTCAAGCAAGAGATCATCAAGATGCTCAAGCGCCTTCGCGGGCATGATCATCGGATAGTTCGTGCCAAAAAGCACCTTGCTGCGTCCATGACCTCGCATGTAGTCCGCAAGGACTTTCGGATACCTTTTAGCGGTATAGGCAGAGGTGTCTATGTAAACATTCTCATGCTTGGTGGCGACAGCTATTGCTTCGTCAGTCCATGGATAGCCGATGTGCCCGCCGACAATCACCAACTCCGGAAAATCCAGTGCCACCTGATCCAGATAGATCGGACGCCCGACTTCCGAAGGCATGAGTGGCCCTGTGTGCCCTATT
>JBFJXR010000103.1:0-4977 GCA_041622995.1 Nevskiales bacterium | reverse complement strand
GGCGTCATGGAGCGTCTGGCCGACTGGGTCATCGCTCATCGCCACCTGTCACTGGGCCTATCCTCGCTTCTCATTATTACTGCTGCAGCATTCGTGTCGAAAAACCAGCTCTATGATGTCTGGTCAGAATATTTCAACGAGCGGACTGAAATCCGGAAGGATGTTGATTTTGTTCGGGCACATCTGGCGGGCATGAATACCATGGAGTTCTCCATCGGTGCTGGAGAAGCCGGTGGCATCGCTGATCCTGAGTATCTCGCCAAACTGGATGAGTTGGCAGTATGGTTGCGTACACAGCCCTTTGTGCAGCATGTATACAGCTTCAGCGACATCATGCGCCGCCTGAACAAAAACATGCATGGCGATGACCCGGACTATTACACCCTTCCGGGCGATCGCGAATTGGCCGCACAGTATCTGCTTTTATATGAGTTCTCATTACCGTTTGGTCTGGATATCAATAACCAGATCGACATGGATAAATCCGCAACCCGCATGATTGTCAGTATTGCCACGTCGAGCACTCAGGCTATCCTGAAAATGCAGCGTGATATCAATGCCTGGATGGAAATCAATTTACCCGAAGGCATGCGTCATGATGGCATAAGCTCGGATGTCATCTTTGCCCATTTGGGGCGTCGCAATGTAATCAGTATGCTGGAAGGTTCCGGCATTGGTCTGCTCGCGATTTCATTGGTGTTGATGCTTGCACTACGCTCGTTCAAATACGGCGCAGTCAGTTTGCTGGCAAATGTATTGCCGATACTGGTTGGCTTCGGTTTGTGGGGTCTGCTGGTCGGGCGTATCGGCCTGGGTATGTCGGTGGTTGCCGGTATGACCATGGGCATAGTGGTGGATTACACCGTGCACCTGCTATCCAAGTATCGACTGGCACAGATAGAGCAGGGGCTGTCTACCGAGGATGCCATACGTTACGCATTCTCAACTGTGGGTGTGGCCTTGTTCATCACCACAGTCATTCTAACTGCCAACTTTGGCATGTTGAGCTTCTCGGATTTCGCACTCAATGCCGACATGGGACGTTTGACTGCAGGCATTATTATCGTCGCCCTGATTATCGACTTTTTCTTCCTGCCGCCAGTGCTGCTGTTTTTGGACAGGCAATCGGATTCTCAAGGTGAGGTAAAAGACGAGGATGGCCTGTTAGAAGCTGCCTGAGACGAAACTATAACCAGGAAGTAAAAACCTGAAATGTGAGCCAGCTCACAGAATGTTGCTGCAAACGGTTCTAAGCTTGAGTCATAACAACAGCTGGAGAGCCGTCATGAAATTTATAATTGTTTTTGTGTTTATTTGGGGCTTTGTGAGTCCTGCATCTGCTTCGATCTGGAATTTTTCAGGTATACATAAGGAAGAAAGCCAATTGTCAGATATTCAAATGGATGCGAGACCTGTTTTATTAGAGAAACAAAAGAATGATGCCAGGCAGTCCAGTGACGGGAACAAACGAAAAGACGGGCTTATTGTTGAAGACAACGGTATTTATATAGGCTAGCTGGCCTGCATTATGTGCACTTTAGCTAGGCAATGTCTTTCGGTAAGTTAGGGCAGCTTGTAGATCAGGCGTATTAAGGTCTCGAAAACCCTGGCGGGAATCATGCGTTTAAGCAACATGCCCAGTCGCTGATCCGGCTTGCCTACAAAATAGCGCACCTTCAGGGTTCTGGCGTTTACCAGCTTTAGAATCAGGCGGGCCACATCCCCGGGGTTTGCGCCATTGCGCTCGTCCTTTTCGTAGATGCTGACAGTGGTTTTCATTTGGGCGCCATGAAGTGCACTGTCTGCTTTTTCGGCAAAAACCCTTGCATCTGTGAACCCGGTCTGGAAATCGCCAGGGCAAACAATCGTGGCATCAATGCCGCTGCCGCCAAGCTCAAGTCGCAGTGATTCATTAATAGCTTCCAGTGCATGTTTACTGGCACTGTATATGGCCTGATAAGGCATGCCGGCATGCCCGGCCATGGAACCGATGGTGATGATGCGGCCAGCCCCCTGTTTTCTCATGGCAGGCAATACCTCGCGGATCATGCGAACCGGCCCGTAGAAATTGGTTTGCATCTGCCAGTCCACTTCAGCTGAGCTGCAATCTTCGATGGCACCGGTCAGGCCGCTGCCGGCGTTATTGATAAGTACATCAATCCCATCAGCTTCATGGATAAGTTGCCGGATACAGGTGGATACCGACGCATCGTCAGTCACATCGAGAACAAGCATGCGTACAGGATTGGCCGGGTTACCCTGATCAGGTTGTGGTTTACGACTGCTGCCAAAAACCCGGTGACCTGCCGTAGCCAGAGCCAGTGCAATCTGCTGGCCAAAACCGGAGGAGGCGCCGGTTACCAGAATGGTTTTTTTATCCGGATTCATACAGGCAGTTTCCTGCGGATATCAGGCTGTTGCATATGCGCTCCCGATGATGCTGCTGCTTGCCAGCAATGCTGTCGGGACAGAATAGCAGCTAGTGCGGCTCCGGTTTTAGTCCTTCGGCCCTGCGTAAGGCCCGGTCTTCGGCTTCAAGACGAGCTTCTTCGATATCATCCAGTACTGCGTTTACATCGACATCATATTCTTCGTCGACAAACTGGCCGGTTAAAACGGTGCCCGGTTTCAGGTCGCCGGATTTATACAGCGCCCACATTTCGGAGGCATATCGCGTTGTCAGCAATTCAGGGGCAGCGGCACCGAAGCTGCTGCGCATATTGTTCACATCACGTTCGAGCATGGCGAAGGCATTGTTATTGCCTGCCGCACTGACCACCTGTGGCAGATCAATGATGACCGGGCCATCGGCACCTATCAGCACATTGAATTCGGAAAGATCGCCGTGAATCAGCCCGGCGCAAAGCATGATGACGATTTGTTGAATCATGAAGGCATGCCATTCCAGTGCCTGCTCGGTACTCATGGGCACTTCGTTCAGGCGCGGTGCCGGCAAACCATCTGCATCCTGCACCAGCTCCATCAGAAGCACGCCTTCAAACATGCCGTAGGGTTTGGGTACGCGAACGCCTACATCCTGCAATTTATATAAAGCGTCAGACTCAGCGCTCTTCCATTCGGCCTGCTGCACCTTGCGACCGTGCTTGCTACGTTTACCGGTGGCCCGTGAATTTCGACTGCCGCGTGATTTACGTCCTTCCTGGTATTGCACGAGGTTATGGAAGCTGCGTTGCTCGATATCCTTGTAGACCTTGGCACAGCGTATGCTGCTGCCGCACTCGACCAGATACACCGCGGCCTCTTTGCCACTTTGCAACTGACGCAGCACGCGGTCGATAATGCCATCTTCGATCAGTGGTAACAGGTCCCTGGGTGTTTTCATCGTTTACGTGAGGTTGTTGGTTATATACACAGGCGCAGCGTTATTCGGCTGTGGAATCATCCGGCGTTGGCGCCTCTGAAGCATCGTCTGCGGCTGGCGCCTCTTTCAGAGCCTGTTTTCTAAGGCGCTTTTCTTCCTGCTTCTTCGCCTTCTTCAGCTCGCGCTGGCGTTTTTCGTAGTTGTAATTGGGTTTTGCCATGAGCATCTGCCGTAATGTGGCGCACCAGTATAAGGCCGCAGCGGCAAAGAAGCTTCGATTTCAGGAAATCAGGTTGTGCCCGTAGGTCATATACCTTGGGTGTTTTGCAGGTCTCATCTTCGAGTGGGCACTAGCCACCAGGCACGCAACGCACCCCTTCCTGACCTCCGCAGGGTCTGGGTTCAGCCATCGGCGGCGTCGGTACCAGCGGCAGGATAATACGGGATGGGTGTTCGGCATCGTGGTAGATCGTATTCTGCGTTATCGGCTGATTGCGCGGTACATAAGCGTAATAGGCATCGACGACCGGTGGTCGGGTGATCTTGATCAGCAACCGGTGACCCGCACGAAACACGTGCCCGACTGGCCACACTTCAATCAGGTAACGATAGGGTTCGCCCTGGGTGGGCTCTACCAGTTGTTCCTCTGTGTGATAACGCCAGAAACGGTAGGTTTCTGTACGTCCGGAGGCATCGGTAAACTGCTGATTGCGGCCGGACTCATGATCTATGGCGTCATGGCGGGTGCGCAGCATGCCTCGGGTCAGGTAAGTGAGTGAGCCATTCGGTGCCTCATCAATCAGCCACACGAAATAATCCGTGCCAGCAAAATTGCCTCCTTCGGTCGCATTCGAGCTGGCCCACAGATCAGCAATGATGGGGCCGGCCAGTGTGGTGTCTGTTGCCATGGGGGCAGTGCGGTAATTCAGTTCGTCCGGGCCTTCAGCACTGGTCAGTGGGGCAGGGTCCATACCTGCTGACCAGCCGGCATAAAACCAGCCCTGCCGCATGCTGCCGGAGAGATAGCTGTCCGGGTTTTCATTGTCCACAGGCGCTTCAGGTAACAGTTGCCCATCGCTGCGCAGGTAGAAATCTGTCCAGCGACTTGAGGGCAACGGGAAGTGATCCCCCTCAAGCCGGCCACCTACGTGCTCCTCGTCCTTCTCAAGCAGTACGGTCACTTCCGAAGTGCCAGTGCTGCCATTCATCCAGCGATCCACCCATGCCCGGCGGTCATTCACAATCGGGGTGCCACCGTAATAGGGGTTCTGGGTGTTGTGGTCGCCATTGGTGAGCAAGAGCCGCTTGGATACATCGCGTTGGGTTAATACCCGCTCCTCACCCTGTAGTGACCAGGTATTGCCCACCAGTTCCCACAGATGGGTCGGACCACGACCGCCGGTCTGTTCGTCCTGATAAGCCGCCGTTATATGGATGGGCGCTGTAATGCCATAGCTGGAATTGTTCTTGCCGGCGGCGGCTGCAATTTCAGGATCGTGATAATCCAGTATGTCGCCATTGAGGTAACTCACCAGCGCGGTTGAGCGATACCAGGGTTCGTCGAACTCGCTGCTGCCTCGCAGGGCGGGCTCTTTTGACGGGTCGCGTGGGCGGGTCAGTACATGTTCACCACAGCGCTGGGCACGTGCTTCATC
>JBFJXR010000102.1:0-4989 GCA_041622995.1 Nevskiales bacterium | reverse complement strand
TCACCGGCCATCTCGCAGTTGCCCCCATCATGCTCGGCATCACCTCGCTGGGCATCGCGGCCTCCTTCTGGCAACGCCTGCGCCGCATCGGTAATAGCTATGCCATTGGCTACTACCTGGTCACGGTGTTTTGCTGTGCCCTTGGCAGTCAGTTGCAGCTTGATCGTTTGGGTACAGACCTGGCCCAGATTGCGGTGATGCACCTGAGCATTCTGTGCGGCACGATTCTGTTGCATTTACTGTTCGCCAGGCTCGCACGCATAGACCGTGACACCGCCATCATCACCCAGACTGCCGCACTTTACGGGCCGCCATTTGTGCCGCCAGTGGCCAGTGCCCTCAACAACCCGGCCATGCTGCTATCCGGCCTCACCACGGGCCTGGTCGGCTACGCGGTTGGTAACTACCTTGGGATCGGGCTGGCACTGGTATTGCGATAAGTGTTCAGAAGCACGCCCCTTAACTCAAAAGATTAATAGGGGTCAGACCCCATTAAAATACACAGCTAACAGCTCAAGCATCTTGTACCGAAATCGTGGGCGCGAACCTGCGTTTGTAATACACCACCCAGATAACAATGCCGGGCACGCCAATCACTGTCGGCCACAGCCAGCGGACCAATTCAGGTAAAAACTGAAAGTTGATCACTGAGAAAGCACTTGTGGTGGCAATGTAGGCAGCCAGCATGCGGATCATGTGCTGGTACCACCAGGCCTTTTTGTCAGGATCAGGATGCCTGTATCGGAACAAGTCCTGGGCTGACAGCAGCAGGCCAATAACCCCGAATATCAGGGCGGCAACTCCAAGCCTTTCTCCAGCCATGATTTGCATGGTGCCCCAGACCAATAACCCCAGGCTGCCAGCCAGTGCTATTGAGCTGCCCCACCAGTCCAAGGGGCCAGCCGACTGGGTGGGTTTACGACAGTACAGGGAACGATAACCACTAAAAGCCAGATAAAAACTGAATATGGCCAGCAAGGACATAAAGGCACGGGCATTGTTTAGCCCCATCATCAAAGTGGTCATAGCCACAGTGGCCATACCCCAGAAGAATATCTTGCCCCAGCGTCTATGCCATTCACTGCCCTTGATGGTTGCTATGGCTCCCGGCGCAACAACAAGGGCTGTAAAGCCAGCGGCTATGTGAACGCCTTTTATAAGGCTTAGTATAGTTTCCATCGTATCGCTCCCCCAATAATGTGAACTAAGTTAACTTTATGGTTGAAAAAAATCAGCTGCTTAAACCTGTAAATAAATGCTTCATGGATTCGTTGAATATTTCCCTGAACTCGGCCTCATCCTTACCCAGCTTTCCTGATAAATGCAGGGTCACGAGCCCATGCGTCATAGCCCACACACTGCGGGCGACTTTGCTGGCTGAATCTGCAGGTACGTTAGAAGAAGAATCCCTGATCCGGTCTACCAGAAAATTGAATGTTGCATTGCTGCGTTGCTTAACGTGATCTGGCAGTTGCGGGGTACGCCACAGCTCTGGCGCCCCGAAGATAAGGTTGTAATACGCGGGATTTTGCAACGCGAAATCAACGTAGCTTTGGCCGGCGAGGACTAGACGATTCTTGGGGTTATCCGCCTCCAATGCACGGTGCAGATAGCTGCTGAATAGCCGGTAACCCTCTTCTACTACGGCAATCAACAGTGCATCTTTATCCTTGTAATGCCGGTAGATTGCCGGGGCACTTACACCCACCTGTTTCGCGATGCGACGCATAGACAATCCCCCCATCCCTTCAGCCAGGTAGATGTCGCGTGTAGCCAACAGGATGTTCTCACGTGTCGCACTCATGTTAACGATGTTAACTCAGAGATAATGATTTGTAAATCCTCCTACATGGGGACAAACCACCCTTTAGCGAGAACGAAGTAAAATGGCGTCAGCCCGGAATACTGTTCACAATTTCCCAAAGTTCTCTTTCAACGTGTAGTGCATGGGATCTTCGGCATTAGTACACTCAAAGTCACATATCAAATGACAGGATTTTCAGCATGCAGCCCAGATTAACCCGCCTCATTCCGGTTTACGCACTGATGCTTCTTTGCATGACTGCCTGTAATGGTGATTCTTCTTCGGGTTCGATCGGAGTAATTTCTTCAGGCTCCAATGCGGAGACGAGTTCGGTCCCTGCCCCTGTTGTTGAGGGACCTGTGAGTGGCGGTGTGCGTGGTCGGCCCTGGGGGCGTGCCCTCGCATCGCAATCTCCGCTGGATGAATACGACTATGTGGAAGAAGAGTATTTCTACTCCGGCGTCGCCCAAAAACGGGGGCTGGATGGTGCACTGGTCGGCGGTGAGGCCGCCTATACCACGCGTATGCTGGTTGATCGCCCGGCGAACCCCGAGGACTTCAACGGCACGGTCATTCTAGAATGGCTGAATGTGAGCATGGAAATGGATCTGCCCCTGATGTGGATTTTGGGGCATGAGGAAATCATGGGCTCAGGGTTTATTTATGTGGGTATTTCAGCTCAGGCTGTGGGGGTGAGTGATAGTCCTACCTCGCTGAAGTCCTGGGATCCGGTGCGTTATGCGCCGCTATCCCACCCGGGCGATGCCTACGCCCACGATATTTTCGCCCAGGCAGCCAAGGCGCTCTTTAACAAGACCGGCCCCTTACCCCTACCGGGCATCAAGCCGGACAAGATTATTGCCATGGGCGAGTCGCAGTCCTGTAGTTATTTGACGCAATACGCGAATGTCGTACAGGCAGAGCACATGGCAATGGATGCATTTCTGCTTCACTCCTGTTCGGGTTATGTCTCAGACGACATCGGCGTACCCACGATGCTTTTTCTGACAGAAAGTGAAATCGATGGCTTTACCGCCCCGGGTGATGGCGCCGGACCGACACCTGAGCAAGTTGCCGAGATTCCTGGCCTGGGTATTTTTCGGCTCTTCATGCTTAACAATGGCCTGCCGCCCCAGGACGATGGCGACTTGTATCGTGTCTGGGAGATAGCGGGAGGCTCTCATTTCGACAAGCAGGCCATGGCTTATCTGGTTCCATTCTGGGAGGACAATCTGGGCGCACCGTCTGACCAGGGGTTTTCATCAGACTACGAATGGTCACAGGCTTGCATGACACTCCCCAATCAACTGGGTATGGAAAGGCCGACCCGGGCCGCCATACGGCAGATTCATGAGTGGGTCGCAGAAGGAAAATCTCCCGCCTCTTATCCACGGGTTGAAAAGAACGAGGATGGCAGCATCACCAGGGATGCCGAAGGATTGGCCATAGGAGGTATTCGCATGCCGCCGGTGGTGGCCCCTGATGGTATCAATGTGGGGGATGACTGCCCCTTTATCGGGAGCTATACGCCTTCTGAAGCCTCTGCCATGCAATCGAAATACGCATCCAAACAGGCCTTTCTGGATGCGGTGACTCAAGCGACATTCTCAAGTATTGACGAGGGTACTTTACTGGAAGAGGATTTCAGCCTGTACCTGGATGAAGCGACTGAGATTGATGCTTGGTAAATCACAGTAAACCAATCGGGATCTGAGCCCGGTTCAAGGCAGTAACCACACGCCAAAAATGTGCACCATGAGGGTAATGAGCACGATCGCCATCAGGTTAAGGGCGAAGCCGGCTCGCGCCATCTGCCCGATGCTGATCATGCCGGATGCAAATACGATGGCATTGGGTGGTGTCGCCACCGGCAGCATGAAGGCACAGCTTGCAGCGAGTGCCGCGGCGAATAACACCGGCATGGGTTCTATTCCCAGCCCAATCGCGACTGCACTCAGGATCGGGATAAAGGTATTGGCAGTTGCTGTGTTACTGGACAGCTCGGTAAGGAACACAATGAGTGTTGTCGCTGCCAGAAGTATCCACAGCACTGGTAACCCGGCCAGACTGCTAAAACCGGTTGCCAGCCAGATATCCACACCATTGGCACTTATTGCAGCTGCCAGGCTCAGGCCTCCACCGAACAGCAGCAGAATGCCCCAGGGCAACTTCACCGCGGTTTCCCAGTCCAGTGCGAATACACGCTTTCGCCAATCTATCGGCAGCATAAAAAGACTGAGCGCAGCACACATCGCAATAAGCGTATCGGTGATCTCGGTGACGCCTGTCCAACTGACCAGCTGCGGGCGCAGTATCCAGGCAAGTGCAGTACCAAGGAATACAAAAAGCACTACACGCTCACCACGGCTCATCGGCCCCAGCCCCGATAACTGGGCACGGAGCTTTGCTTCAACCGGAGCCGGGATCGTGAGCTGGGTCGGGTAAGCAAAACGGGTCAGGTAGAGCCATACCAGTGGCAACATCAGGACAACCATCGGGAGTCCAACCTTCATCCACGCCAGCATGGTGATTTCAACACCCAACTCGGTACGTGCAAAATTTGCCAGTACGAGATTGGGGGGTGAACCGATCAGTGTACCCAGTCCTCCAATTGAGGCCCCGTAGGCAATACCCAGCATCAGGCAGGTCGCCAGATTATCCAGTGCCTGCTTGTCAGAAGCTGTATTGCTGTTGATCTGTCGGCGCAACAATTCAATGATACTGACCCCGACAGGCAGCAGCATGACCGCGGTTGCGGTATTGGAAATCCACATGCTAAGTGCTGCCGTTGCAATCATGAAACCGGCAACCAGGCGCTGGGGACCTGCCCCCACAAGTCGCACGATGGTTAATGCGATACGCAGATGCAGATTCCAGCGCTGCATCGCAAGCCCGAGCATAAAGCCGCCCATGAAAAGAAACACAATTTCGGATGCATAGGGCTGTAGCGCGGCTTTCAGTGGTTGCACGCCAGTCAGTGGGAAAGCGACGGCCGGAATCAGTGCGGTAACAGCAAGCGGTATAGCCTCTGTCATCCACCAGACCGCCATCCAGATGCCGATGGCCGCAGTGGCGCGGCCCGCCACAGCCATACCGCCAGCATCAGCACCAGGCAGCTGGAAGTAGCAGAGCAGTGCTAGCAAGGGGCCGACGAAAAAACCCGACCAGGCGATATTGTCCTTAAT
>JBFJXR010000101.1:0-5061 GCA_041622995.1 Nevskiales bacterium | reverse complement strand
GTCGTGCCTGCATGGCGGCGCTGGCGATTCAGAAAAACCTCGACAACCTGCGTACGCGAATTCAGCAGCAACACGAGCAAACCTTCGCTGCCCGCATTGGCATCAACTCCGGCGAAGTCGTCGTTGGCAGGATCGGTGATGACCTGCGCATGGACTACACGGCCCAGGGTCAGGTGGTCGGCATCGCGGCGCGACTGGAAGCCCTGGCTGAACCCGACAGCACCCTGATCTCGGATTACACGCAGAAACAGGTGGCAGGCTATTTCAATCTCGACGCCCAGGGCGAACAGACCATCAAGGGCCTGAAGCAGCCACTGGCGGTTTTCCGCCTGGGTGCATCGCAGGCCGAAACCACCCGCTTTGATGTCTCCCGCCGCCAGGGTCTCACCCGGTTCATCGGCCGGGAGGCCGACATGGCCACGCTGGAAGCCGCCCTGCAACAGGCCAAAGCTGGCAATGGCCAGGTTGTTGGTGTCGTGGCTGAGGCGGGCACCGGCAAGAGTCGTCTCTGCTACGAGTTTTTGGAAACCTGTAAGGCCCGCGGCATGACGGTGTTGCAGGGTCACGCACTGTCCCACGGCAAGAACATTCCCTTCTTACCCATGCTGCAGGTATTCAGGGCTTATTACGGCATCACCGATGAGGATGATGACCGCACAGCGCGTGAAAAGATCGCCGGGCGGCTGATTCTGCTCAATGAAAAATTCAAGGACCTGCTACCAATTCTGTTCGAGTTTTTCGACATTACCGACCCGGAGGCCCCACCGCTCCAGATTGCTCCAGAGGCCAAGCAGCGCCAAATAGTCAGCATCCTGAGACAGATCGTGCAAGGTGCCGACCCCAACATCGGCAACATCGTCGCCTACATCGAAGACTTGCACTGGCTGGATGACGGCTCAGAAGGTTTTCTGAGCGAATGGGTCGATGCACTGGCCGGCACCAACAGTTTCCTGCTAGTGAACTTCCGCCCTGAATATCATGCCGACTGGATGCAGAAATCCTGGTACCGGCAACTGCCACTGGCGCCGCTGACGCCCGACGAAGTCCAGGAAATGCTCATCGCCCTCCTGGGCCCGGAACCCAGCGTGTCGGGTCTTGCCGAAATTATTTTCAAACGCACCGGCGGCAATCCCTTCTTCTGCGAGGAAGTGGTGAAGTCGCTACAGGAATCCGGTGCCCTGCAGGGGACAACCGGGCAGTATGTACTGACCGATACGGCGTCTGAGCTGGACATCCCCCAATCGGTGCAGGCCGTGCTGGCGGCTCGTATTGATCGCCTCTCGGATGATGAGAAAAGCCTGCTGCAAACGGCGGCTGTCATCGGGCGTGTCTTCAGCCGGGCTTTGCTGGCCGAGGTGAGTGATCTCCCTGAGGCTGAACTGGACCACAGTCTCAACACACTCAAGGCCGGCGAGTTCATTTTCCAGCGTTCGCATGGTCTGAGCGTGGAGTACATCTTCAAGCACGCCTTGACGCAGGAAGTAGCGCTGGGCTCGCAACTCGGTGAAAAACTGAAACAAACGCATGCTACGGTCGCTCAAGCGCTGGAACGCCTGAATACAGACCAGCTCGATGAGACCGCTGCGCTGATTGCTCACCACTGGGAGAACGCAGGTGAAAGGCTCACCGCAGGGCAATGGTTCATGCGGGCGGCCAACCATATCAGCGCCACTGATATTGCCCAGGGTATGCGCCATATGCAGGCCGCGCTGACACTCACAGATTCTTTGGCGGCATCCGAAGCCAGAAACAGCTTGAGACTGGAGGCACTGGGGGCGCTGCTGAATCAAGGCAGCTGGCGCATCAATATCGGCCGCGACGCCCTGGAAAGCCACTACCAGGAAGTGCAAGAGCTGCTGGCAGACATTGAAAATCCGGAACTCGCTGCTCGGGTTAAGCTTGGGTACGCCGTGTCAGTGGGACTTTGTTTCGGTGATATTGAAGGGCATGGGCGACTCATCGATGAAGGCCTCGAAGAATTTGGCGAGGTCGTTTCCCGTGAAACCTGCACATCCTATGAGGGCGCTCAGGGGTATTCCCTCTTTTGCCGGGGATTGTTGCGACGCTCCCGACAAGCCTTTCTTGAGGTCCGTAATGCCGTTGGCGACGATTTCAGTATCGGACAGCAGACCTTCCGCCTCTCGGCACTCGGACAAAATCTGTCCGTCGAGCCCCTGCCTCGCGGTTTCGCCGGCGATCTGCGAGCCGCCATCACCGACCTACACAGCGCCTATGAAAAGCTCAAGAATTCAGGGCATTTCGAACTCAGCCTGTGGGCTGCGGCTGCTTTGGCCATTCTTAATAATGCGGCCGGCAACCGGCTTGAACCGCATTCAACTCTGGCGAACCTGATGGCCGACGCCACCCGGCTAGCTGATGAGCGCGCCAGCGATTTCACGCGCGTGTATCTCCTCAGCCCGGCTAATCGGCTCACATTGAATAAGGAGAATGCGCAGGAGGTGGTCAGCCAGTGTCATGCCCTGCTGACGGAGTCCAGAGAACGCTATGCCTGTCGAGAGAGCGAAGCGCAACACTTGAGCTATTTGTCTGAAGCACAGTTGCTTGCCGGGCGAGTCAGTGACGCCGTCGACTCAGCAAGAGAAGCCGTCGCTCTGGCCCACAAGCAAACAGCCCGCTTGTTCGAGCTGCTTGCACTCATCGCCTTGCTGCGGGCGCTATTCGTGCAGGGCGATGCCGAAGATGAGTGCAAGCAAGCCCTAGAACGTGCGGCCATACTCCTCGAAGAAACTGGCGCCCGCGCTTTGGAACCGCAGATTATCGAACTGCAAGGCCGGCTGGCCGCAGCGACCGGTGATGAGAAAACGGCCCACTCTACTTTCGAAACGGCCCACCGTCTTTACCTCGAAGTCGGGGCCGATGGCCATGCGGAACGCCTGTCCGAGGAACTCGGCTTATGAACTTCGTCGATCAACTCAACGCAGCCAAAGCAGTTCTTCAGGAACAGACGCGGCTTTCAGTTCGTGCTCTCGGTCGGCAGCTGCAACTCGACGGTGACGACCTCGACGAAATAGTCGAAGAGCTGGTCGATGCACAACAGGTGGCCAGACTGGATGGGAAGGTTCTGGTTTGGGGTGGCGCCCCTTCTAACGAAGCCCCTTCACCCCCAACCCCTTCGGGAGAGGGGTTGGGGGTGAGGGGGATAAAGGATTACACCCCCAAACACCTTGCCGATAAAATCCTCGCCAGCCGCTCCGCGATGGAGGGTGAAAAGAAACAGGTCACGGTGTTGTTTTGCGATGTCGCTGGTTCGATGGATCTCGCCGAAGCACTAGGCCCAGAAGCCTGGCATCAAACCCTGAATCAATTCTTCGAAGTCCTGACCTCAGCCATCCACGAATTCGAAGGCACGGTGAACCAGTACACCGGCGACGGTATCATGGCGCTGTTTGGCGCACCCATTGCAGCAGAAGATCACGCCCGCCGAGCCTGCATGGCGGCGCTGGCGATTCAGGAAAAACTCGCCGCACTACGTAACAAAGTCGAAACCGAACACGGCGAGCAGTTCGCTGCCCGCATTGGCATCAACTCCGGCGAAGTCGTAGTCGGTAAAATCGGTGATGATCTGCGCATGGACTACACCGCCCAGGGGCAGGTGGTTGGCATAGCTGCACGCCTTGAAGCACTGGCATCCGCTAACGGCATCCTGTTGTCTGCTTACACAGCAAACCACGTATCCGGCTACTTTGATCTTGCATCGCAAGGCGAGAAAAACATCAAGGGTTTGAAGCAGCCGCTTGAGGTATTTCAACTCGGCAGCTCTCAAACGGAAACTACCCGTTTCGATGTTTCTCGCCGACAGGGACTGACCAAATTTATTGGTCGTGAAGCGGATATGGCGACACTGCAGGCCGCCCTCGCACAGGCGCAGGCTGGCAATGGTCAGGTTGTGGGCGTAGTCGCTGAGGCCGGTACCGGCAAAAGCCGCCTGTGCTACGAATTTCTGGAAACCTGTCGCGCTCAAGGCATGAACGTTATTGAAGGGCACGCGCTCTCGCACGGCAGGAACATTCCCTTCCTGCCCATGTTGCAGGTATTCAAGGCTTACTACGGCATCACTGAGGAAGACGACGACCGCACAGCCAGAGAGAAAGTCGCTGGCCGGCTGATCATGCTCGATGCCAAGTTCAAGGATTTCTTACCCGTTCAGTTTGAGTTTTTCGGCATTGCCGATCCTGATTCTCCCCCGCTGCAAATTGCGCCCGAGGCCAAACAACGCCAATTGATCAACGTACTTCGACAAATTGTTCAGGGTGCCGACCCCAACATCGGCAACATCATTGCCTACATTGAAGACCTGCACTGGCTGGACGATGGCTCGGAGGTTTTCCTGGAAGAATGGGTGGATGCCCTGGCCGGCACCAACAGTTTCCTGCTCGTCAATTTCCGGCCAGAGTATCGTGCCGAGTGGATGCAAAAAACCTACTATCGACAGATTCCACTGGCACCGCTGTCTGCAGAAGAAGTACAGGAAATGCTCGTTGCCCTGCTCGGTCCCGAGCCTAGCGTCTCAGGACTGGCCGACATCATATTCAAACGCACGGGAGGCAATCCGTTCTTTTGTGAGGAAGTCGTCAAATCCCTGCAGGAATCTGGCGTACTTGAAGGTCAAGCTGGTCAATATGTACTAACGGGCAAGGCAACAGAGCTGGATATTCCGGCCTCCGTGCATGCCGTGCTGGCTGCACGTATTGACCGCCTCTCGGATGATGAGAAAGGCCTGCTGCAAACGGCAGCCATCATCGGTCGTGTATTCAGCCACGTCCTGCTGGCTGAAGTCAGTGATCTTACCGACGCGGAACTGGACCGAAGCCTCGCGGCCCTCAAGGCCGGGGAATTTATTTTCCAGCGCTCTCATGGTCTGGGCGAGGCATACATTTTCAAGCATGGGCTCACACAGGAAGTGGCCCTGGGCTCGCAACTCTCGGACAAACTGAAAGCAACCCATGCCCGTGTCGCGCAGGCCTTGGAAGGCCTGAATCAGGACAAGCTTGATGAGACCGCACCCCTGATCGCCCATCACTGGGAGCAGGCTGGTGAAGC
>JBFJXR010000100.1:0-5147 GCA_041622995.1 Nevskiales bacterium | reverse complement strand
TATAAGGCCAAGGCTAGGCGGCACATACACAGTGAAGTAAGACAAAAAGATAGTGTGACCATAGAGCGTGCCGCAACTTAATACGGCAATCAGTAATCCAGAAATAATTAGCTTACGAGACATGTGGCGACACCTAACGCCCGAATTAAGGGGCGGCCCGCTTAGGGCCGTCCAACCCCGAAGGGGTGACCTTGAATGAGTTGTTATGCGGCATAGCTTTAGCATTGGTGGTGATAGTGCTGAGACTAGCCGGATGCTGACCGAAGCTCAAGAAATTGCAGGGTATTGCCATCTTTTAAAGTGCGTTACCGGCAATGGATGAAATTGACTGCATGCCGGATTAGCTGATGGCTGGGCGAAATGTTGCCAGATGAAAAGAGGGCGATGGCCTGGCCGACAATGCCGAAGTGAAACGAAGAAAAGCAATAAGCATTTCTACTGCCCTGTACCGAAACTGCCTCAACTACTCTTCACTATTGCAGGTGGTGGACAATGACGCATAACGCCTGAGTTAAGGGGCGGCCAGCGAAGCTGGACGTCCCGTGCGAAGCACAAACTTGAACGAATTGTTAGAACTCATTTTCGACGGTTGTATTTCGGGGACATTTCATCAATTAAGTAACTTTCTAATGCGGGCGCCATATATGGTTGCTCCGCTAGCACAATTGAAATTACTAAATCTCTAGCTTCAAGTGAATTGCTAAATTCTGTTTTTTGTGAATCATTGGGGAAAAGCCACTGAAATAGCCTATTACCAGTATCACTTTGGCTCATGCCAATATATTTGACTATTGAAGCATCGTTTGACATGACACAATAAACACCGCCCCGTTTCTCGAATTTTGCCCAAGCGGCATCTCGATTTTTATCGGTATCACCCTGACCCCACAGCTCCTCAACTGAATGTATATGAAACTCTGAATTGATCAGGTGTTTATTCGTGAAGTTGGCAACAGCTGTAATAGTTTCGGCTAGCTTGGGGAACATGGATATTTTGCCTATGGGTTCTAACGCCTGAATTAAGGGGCGTGCCTGTAAGGCACGTCCCGCCCCGCAGGGGCAACCTTGAATGAATTGTTAGAAATCATACTACTCATCATCGAGAAAGCTCATAAAGCTCCGTTGCCAACTAGGAGGGGGTCTGTCTCGTGACACATAATCAGACCAATCTTCACTCTCGACGAAGCTGAGTGAAAACAAGTCTGCCCTGTTAAAGGCTTTGCCGCCAAAGTAACGGGTTGAGACGAGATCTAAGACTTCACGTTGTTGAGGCCAAGACTGAGTAGAAGAATTGGCTGAGTACTCATGTGGTGCGGTTAGTAATGCATGACCAAAGTATGAGTACTTAGGACTGTAACCGAACTTGGAAATTACTTTATCTACTTCTTCGCCACTGTATGAATCTTTAGCACCATGCGTTTTGAACATGCATGTAGGTAGACCACGGACATAATTTCTTAAGTGGTATAGACGATGAAACTGCCTAAGAGTATTCAAGGGCCACATATGGTTTCTAACGCCTGAATTAAGGGGCGGCCAGCGAAGCTGGGCGTCCCTGCTTGAATGAATTGTTATGCGTCAGCATTAGACTTCCTCAGTACCCCCGTATGCTCGAGGATGCTGGCACCTACCCATAATGCTGCAAAGCCGACGATACTAACTCCATACATTGCACACACCGCTAAGTAATAGCCGGATATTACTAACAGCCTGTCCCTTGTTCTCCACCATGGAAGTGAAAGCAATGCCGCAATGAGTATGGCTAAAAACGCGTAGAAGAAATATTCATAGGCATCTTGGGTGGTGAGGCAATAATTGGCATCGTGAGCACTCCAATCCAGGTGTGATGCAGCTTGATATGAAATAACCCCGTAATACGTTAGTGCTGCTGCTACGATCCAAGACGCGGTATAGATGTGCCAATGCAGTTTCATTAAGCCTTCCGATTTATTGGCGCATAACGCTTAGTATCTAGCAATAACGAATATTTAAAATAACGCATTATTGCCATATAACGCTAAATAGATATCAAAAGCGCTATATTATAAAACGTCAAAAATGACATATAACATGCTGATTTAGACAGTCCGTCCCTATGAAGAATAGTTCGTGAGGTGAGGATATGTGTCAATAATGGCAATAAGAAATAGTGCATTTAATCTACCCCTATTTTTATGGTTTCACTTTATGTACTGCCAACCCTACTCCTGTTCTATTCTTGGATAAAGCATTACCTCAAAGCGTCTCTGATGGCCCTGAACACCACAATGGTTTCTTCCATATTGGGCCGGTAGTCGGGGTCCACGCTGGTTCTTACGATAATCAGGTTGTCAGGTTCGGAAACATAGATGAACTGACCCCAGACACCAGAAGCAAAGTATTCTCGCTTGTAATTTTCTGGTATCCACCACTGGTACTGATAACCACGAGGGCCATAGTTGTGGGGGGAGACACCGGGTTCAAGATGCGGTGCGCCTGGTGTGGTGGCTTCCATGACCCAGCCTTTAGGCACTATCTGTTTGCCATTCCAGCGCCCCTGGTTCAGGTAAAGCCTGCCCAGTTTTGCATAGTCCCTGAGCCTGGCATTGATGCAGCAAAATGCTATTTCCATGCCGTCTTCTGATTCTTTATCTATATTCCAGTAGGCGTCGCCTTCCATGCCCAATGGTTGCCAGATACGTTCACTGAGCAGGTTGGCCAGCGGTTTGTCGTAGAGACGACGCAGCATCATGGCCAGTGCCTGGGTATCGATACTTATGTAGTGGTGCTCAGTACCTGATGGTTGTGCCTTCGGGTAGAGGGTCATCACTTCATCAGCCCGTTTACCAAATATAAATACCTTCCAGAAGAACTGCTGGATATCCGAGAAACGATTGCCGTAGGTTTCATCAAATTCCACGCCGGACGACATCTGCAATACATGCTTAATGGGCACCCCGTCATAACCTGTGCCCTTCAGCTCCGGCACGTAATCGGTAATGTCGTCGTCCAGCGACCTTATCAGCCCATCGCCCAGTGCAATGCCGACCAATGTTGAGACAAACGACTTTGCAACCGACCATGAGGTAAAACGCGTTTCCTCATCGCTGCCCTGCATGTAACGTTCATGTACCAGCCGGTCATTTTTAATCACCAGCAGGCCAGTGCCAACCACCCTGTCAAGGAATTCATCCAGATTACGTTCATCACCTCTGAACCGGTATTGGACATTCAGTGGTTTGTAATCAGCTTTGAAGCGAAAGGGTTTAGTGCCGGCCTTGATTGTTCTGGAAGGAAAAATTTGATCCATATTCCGCAGGTTCTCGACACGCTTGCTCTCGGAGAACAGGGAATTCATTTTCAAGGGGTTATAGTCAGACCATGGCCGGGTGAGAAACAATCCCAGGCCAACTACTGCTATTACGAAAATAATCAGGCCAAGTTTTCTACCTAACATCTAAAGCATCCTGCTGATTTATTGTGGGGCGTCTTCTTTGACTTTTCTGGCCAGTCGTTTGGCACCGTAGTTAAACAATCGCCCTGTCCATTTCACGGTCATGTTGGGCATGGCTGACGTTGCCAGCCCCCAGGCACTGCCCATGTTACTGGTAATTCGGGCCGGTCGTTTTTCGACTGCTTTCACTATCCATTCAGCAGCATCACGTACATCCATCTGCTTGATGTACTTATACGCCTTGGTCGGTGCCGTCATGGGGGTTTTGACCAGTGGATAGTTAATGGTGGTGATCTGCACGCCCTTATCCGTAAGCTCCGCACCAACCGATTTCGAGAATGCATCCAGCGCGCCCTTGCTGCCCACATAGGCCGCATAAAAGGGCGTCGGGATCAGCGCAGACATGCTTGATACATTGATGATCTGCCCTTCCTTACGTTCCAGCATATGCGGCAACATCAGCAGGGTCATTTGCACAGCCGCAAAATAGTTGAGCTGCATGGTGCGTTGAAAATCATGCAGCCGGTCCAGTGAATGCTTGATGGGTCGACGAATCGATCGACCTGCGTTGTTTATCAGCACATCAATGGGCGCGTGGTCTTCAATAATTTTCAGGGTAGTCGATTCAACCGATGCCTCATTTGAGAGGTCTGCTGAATAATAGAAAGCAGTACCGCCCTGTGCTTCGATGTCTTTCTGAACTCTTTGCAGCTCTTCTTCACGACGTGCGACCAGGATTATTTTTGCGCCACGTGTGGCCAGCTTCATGGCCGCCGCCTCGCCGATGCCACTGGAAGCGCCCGTGATAACGATGGTTTTACCGGTAAAAGTCATTCTGGCTCCTCACTAGAAACTGGCAGCAAAAAACAGGGCGATACAGCAGGCATAGCCTCCCGTCCAGACAGCTGTTCGCAGCGTCGCCTTGTCGGAAAGGTAACAAACAAGATAGGCCACGCGGAACGAAATAAAACCGATGGCAAGCATATCGACTGTCGACTGGGTGGCCTGCGCCATCTGGGCGATAATGACGGCCGCAGCAAAAAACGGGAAAGCCTCGAAGCTGTTGAGCTGTGCCCAATGAGCCCGTTTTTTGTAACCGTCCAGCGCTTCGAGCCACTCACGGGGCGCGTGATTGGCGCCAGGGCCAAGCTTCCGGTCCCCGGTAAATTTGGCAATGGCAGTGCCTGCCAATGGAAGAACCGCCGCAATAAGTACACACCAGAATGCTGTTGTCATGATCTATCTCCAGATTAAGAATGGCATAACCATAACGCTATCCATCTCAGTTGACACCATACTCTTCAGGCCCTGTCCTTCTCCACTGCTGTTTGTGCCAATCTAGCAACTCAATACGCCATCATGGATCGTATTTATGCCAGAATGTTTCCATGGATATTCCTGACATCTTTATCTCTCTGGCAACCGGCGCCTCCATTATTCTGGTTGTTGCTATTCTAATCTGGCTCGCACTTCAACTGAGCGATCGTATTTACCCGGAATCAGTTGAGGCAGATGACGAGCACTATCGATTCAAAAGACAAATCACCAAGGTACTGATTGTTGCCTTTGGTCTGATTTTTCTATTGATACTGCTGCCAATTTCTGACTCGACACGCGGGCAACTGTTCAGCCTGTTAGGCCTGGTCATCACGGCCATGATTGCGCTCGGTTCGACATCATTTGTGTCAAATGCCATGGCGGGCATCATGCTCAG
>JBFJXR010000099.1:0-5249 GCA_041622995.1 Nevskiales bacterium | reverse complement strand
GGCTTCAGATAATTCCCATGCACACCGGTGAAGAAATTGGAGTAGATAATGTCCTCGGCAGCGCAATCAACAATTGCCTGCTTGTAACGTTCGTCGGCATTGGCTTCTTTCGTGGCGATAAAGGCGGAGCCAACATAGCCAAGGTCTGCACCCATGGCCAGTGCCGAAAGCACGGCGTCACCAGTGGCAATCGAGCCGGATAGCAGAAGCGGGCCATCAAACCACTCGCGAATGTCCTGGATGAGGGCAAACGGTGAGGTGGTGCCCGCATGGCCGCCGGCACCGGCAGCGACAGCGATCAGGCCATCAGCACCTTTTTCAATCGCCTTTTTGGCGAACTTGTTATTGATGATGTCGTGCAGGGTGATGCCGCCGTAGGAATGAATCGCTTCATTCAGGTCTTCACGGGCACCAAGCGAAGTAATAATAATTGGCACCTTGTACTTCACACACATATCCACGTCATGCTGCAGGCGATCGTTACTGCGATGCACGATCTGGTTTACAGCAAAGGGCGCGGCCGGATTATCCGGGTTTTCCTGATTGTGGCGGTCGAGTTCTTCAGTGATTTTTTTCAGCCAAACCTCAAGCTCTTCTGCTGGTCGGGCGTTCAGGGCAGGAAATGAGCCCACCACACCGGCTTTGCACTGGGCAATGACAAGTTCCGGGTTGGAAACAATAAACATCGGTGAGGCGACTATCGGTAGTGACAGTCCCTGAAGAATGGGGGGTAAAGACATGAGTGACTCCCTAACGAGCTATAACTGATAGCCGAGAGCTTATAGACAACTATTTTTATATGCAATAATTTGTTTATGAAGTGTCAAGGCTGTGGAAACCTGCCTTACTCTGACCCCTGAGCGTTGCTGGTCTGATAGTTATCCAGATGCGTATTCAACAAGGGACCAAATGCGACATCGGCACCCAGCGTGACCAAAGTCCAGTAATGGCCGGTCACCATACGGTCCAGATAGGCAGTTTTAACAGCAGGCTGGAACTGATCGAGCCGTATCATCACTTCAGGCACCTTGGCCACGGCATCTACATGCATCGTTGATGTTGCAAAGTTAAAGGGCTCATCACTTGCGAATGGTTTCAGCACAATGGGTTTCCATTCCTCATAAAAACTGTTTTCAACCGGTTTGGAACCCGGGACACGTACGCCGAGTTTGTGCAGGCCGGTATCTACGGCTGCCCAGTCATTATTGATCGCTGCACGCACAGTGCCGTGATAGGCATTTACAGAGTCAGCCTCGAGCCGTTTGATGCAGCCAAAATCGTAGATCACAAGGCTGCCATCTTTACGAAATGCGAAGTTACCGGGATTTGGGTCCGCGTGAACGGCATGGAGATCAAATATGGAGCGCGCCATGAATTCAAACAGATCGATGGCGAACTGGTTACGGGTTTCCAATGGATACTGGGTGCCTACTTCATCAAGATGATCACCTTCCTCAATGATCATGGTCAGCACCTGGCGGGTACACATCTCAGGCACGATGGCCGGGATAATAATGTGGTCATCATTTGCAAAGAATTTTCGAAACAATTCCATGTTCGCGGCTTCCTGCACATAATCCAGTTCTTCGAGGAGTCGATCACGTATTTCGGTGAACAGCTCATCCAGTACTTTCTTTTTGACTTTAATCAGTCGTCCCATGCGCAAGGCGACTTTAAGTTGCTTGAGATCTGAATCACATGAATCCGCCACACCCGGATATTGCACTTTCACCACAACTTCGCGACCATCAATCAGCACACCACGATGGACTTGCCCGATGGATGCGGCAGCATAGGGCTGAGTGTCCAGCTCGCTAAACAAGTCACCTAACGATTGACCCAGCTCATTTTCAATCTGCTCTGTGATGACCTCGAAGGGCATGGCAGGCGCTTCTTTCTGCAACCGTTTCAACTGATTCGCAATTTCCTCTGGCAGGAAATCCGAAGCCTGCGAGGCTATCTGCCCAAGCTTCATGACAGCACCCTTGAGCTCGCCGAGTGTTTCGGCCAGATGCTGACCTGCTTCGGCATTCAATTTGTTACGGGCTTTGGTTTTATCTTCCGAATTCCGAAAACTATTGGCCACCGCATGACCCGCATAGCGTGTAGCAAGCGTGGCGGTCATCCCGGCCATTTTCAGGAAACGCTTTCTTCCGGCAGCTGGGCGTTTGGCGTCCTTATCCTTAGACATCAGTGTTTCTCGTAATTTAATTATCTGTGTTTGGTGGCATCGTAACTGAATAGCCAGTCCGTGGTTCTTCTGGGGGATGCAAGACCCGTGCGCATGGCCAGATTTCTTGCGGCGGCTGCAGGGCCGCTTAAATGATAAATCCGGCCATTACGACGTGAAGTTTTCTGGACTTTTGCCGTACGACTTTTACGCAGCTCCTCATATTCAGTGAGCGCCTGGTCAACGTCATTGGTCTGATCAAGGCAATGTGCCAACACGGCAGCATCCTCTATGGCCATGGCTGCCCCCTGTGCCAGAAACGGCAGAGTAGGGTGGCAGGCGTCGCCAAGTAAAGTGACACGCCCCCTGTGCCAATGGGGCAAGGGGTCGCGATCAAACAATGCCCAGCGATAGCAGCTGTCGTCATCTGCAGCGTTTATCAATTCTTTAATGGTTTTGTGCCAGCCCTTAAAGGCTTTCTTAAGTTCTGATTTTTCCCCCGGTTCATTCCAGGACTCAGTCTGCCAGTTGTCCTGCTCTACCACGCATACGCAGTTCACCCACTCTCCGTTACGTACGAAGTAATGCACAAAATGGGCACCGGGCCCCATCCAGAGAGATGCGACGGGTTTTATCAGGCCATCAGGCAGCTCCGAGGCGGGTATCATCAGCCGCCAGGCAACATTGCCAGTGAAGTTGGCTGATGCAGCGCCCCACAGGTTTTCGCGGACGATAGAATGTATACCGTCAGCGCCAATCAGGAGATCTGTCGATATTTGATCGCCACTCGCGAGCGTCAGCTGTGCTTTTGATTCCGTTTGTTTGATTGCAGTGCATTCAGAATTTTTATTGAGCGTAGTATTCGGATGGCTGGTGACTGCTTTCAAAAGCATTTTCTGAAGGTCAGCACGATGAATGTGATAGTACGGCGAGCCCCATTCCTGCATGGCCTGCTCGCCGAGGGATTCTGCCGCCAGCTCGCGTCCACTTTTACCGTCACGTATTTCTATACCCTGCGGCAGAAAGCCCAGTTTGCTCAATTCATTGCCCAGACCAAGTGCACGCAACACGCATGAAGCGTTGGAGCTCAGCTGTAAGCCGGCACCAATTTCACCGAACTCTGCAGACTGTTCAAAGACTGAAACCTGCCAGCCTTTATGTGCAAGCGCCAGTGCCGCGGTCAGTCCGCCAATACCGCCGCCTACTATCGCTGCTGTTTGTCCATTTGATGTGAATTCCATACGGCTACTATCCACGGCTACCTGATTCTGTTCAACAGTTTTATTGGTGATTAGAGTCCCTGCATTGATATGGCATAAACTAGGTTGATAAAGATACCTATCTGCAGGAGAACTGCCCGTGAATACCCGGGGAGTAGCGGTGAATGAATAATCAGTTTTTAAAGTTTCCGGGACTGTGCGCAATGCTGCTGACTCTTGCAGCCTGTGGTGGCGGTGATGACGTGCCGTCAGCGCTGAATATGAATGGCTCAATGCCGGGCCAGTTCGAAACCGAAAGCTGCGTGCCGGGTGCAGAGCCAGTAATGATCACGGGGCATGCCGATACTGATCAGGCGAAAACCTATCTGCTGCTGCCCTTCGATGTGGCCGCAGGCACCACGCGTGTAGAAGTGGGTTACAGCTGGGCCGACAGTTCTCCGCTGCCGTCGACGCCGATTACCCAGAGCGTGTTTGATCTGGGTTTATGGGATGAGGCCGGCTACAGTAACGCCGCCGGGTTCCGCGGCTGGTCGGGCAGTCGTCAGGGCAGGTTACATGATGACCAGCCCCCTATCTTTGTGCAGTCAGATAGCGCTGAGAGGGGCTATGTGCCCGGCACAGTCAATGCGGGTGTATGGCATGTGGAGCTGGGTATTGCGGCTCTTGGGCCTGCAGGTGCCGACTGGACGGTGCAAATCGAATGCCTGTCACCGGCTGTAGGCGCTGAACCTGCAGCGGACCCTGTCGATGCTACCCATGTGGCGAATGATCAACCCGGCTGGTACCACGCCGACTTTCATATGCATGGTTACCATTCCAATAATAACGCGCCGGCGTCAGCTGACTTCGTGCAGCAGGCCCGTGATGGCAATCTCGATGTGCTGGTAGTGACTGAATATGTCACCGGCCGGCACTGGGATGAACTCGGAGCGGTGCAGCGAGCTCATCCTGATCTGTTGATCTGGCCGGGTCGCGAAATCATCACCTACTTCGGACATGCCAACACCTTTGGTGAGACGCCCAACGTGATTGATTACCGGCATGGTTTTGAAGATGTCACGCTGGCCGAAATTCAGGCAGAGACCAAAGCCGCAGGCGCGCTGTTTCAGGTGAATCACCCGACGACGTTTGAAGGGCCACTGTTCCAGAATTTCTGCCGCGGCTGTGCCTTCGAGTTATCCGATCAGATTGACTGGTCACAGGTCGATACGCTGGAAGTGATGAACGGCCCGGTGTTGGTCAACCAGACCGAGCTGGGCCTGCCGGGCCTGCCGTTGCCGCTTCCGCTGGCAATCCAGAATCCTTTCCTGCAACCGGCCATTGATCTGTGGCATGACCTGCTCAACCAGGGTTTCAAAATTACGGCCACCAGTGGTTCAGATTCCAAGGGGGTCGATGCGCCCGAAGAACGTACCCGTAAAGGTTATGGTTCGTCAGCGACGGCGATCTATGCAGACAATCTTTCTCGGGCTGCTATTACTGAAGCAATCCAGGCCGGGCGTGCTTACATCAAAACCAGGGGTGTCGCAGCAAGCCCTTCTCTGGAGATGAACGTGGCAACGACTGACGGTCAAACGGGAACTTTCGGCAGTGTGCTGCAGGCAGATTCAGCCACGCTTACAGTTACGGTGACCGATGGCGATGGCCAGGTACTGCGTGTTATCCAGAATGGCCAACCGGTGAATCTGATGCCGATCAATGGTAGTCCGTTTGAATTTACTATGGACATCACCCGCGCAAGTGAAGAGGGGCCGCTCGGTACCTTCTGGCGGGTGGAAACACTGGATGTGCAATCCATCACGACGATTGGTAATCCTGTTTTCCTTCAATGACATGATAATTGGAGCCGGCTGGACGTT
>JBFJXR010000098.1:0-5258 GCA_041622995.1 Nevskiales bacterium | reverse complement strand
GTAAGCTTTCGACTCACCACCAAACTTCTTGCCCTGCACAACCGTTAACGCTGCCGTCAACGTCGTCTTGCCATGGTCAACGTGACCAATCGTGCCCACATTCACATGCGGCTTATTACGTTCAAATTTCTCTTTTGACATGTGACAACTCCCGAGTCGCGTCCTATTAACAAGTCATCAAAAACTAACAATGCAGTGGAGCCCATAACCGGACTTGAACCGGTGACCTCTTCCTTACCAAGGAAGTGCTCTACCACTGAGCTATATGGGCCAAAACCATTCAAAAACAATCAAGCCGGCCCATTTACCGGCGTGCATCATACTCCAATTCTGGAGCGGGCGACCGGGATCGAACCGGCATCATCAGCTTGGAAGGCTGGGGTTCTACCATTGAACTACGCCCGCCTGGCCGGATTTCTCCGGAAACACCTTCTGCGCCCTCGCCTCGCCGATTGAAAATATTCAATAAAAACAAGGCAGTTCTCTGGTGGTGGGGGTAGGATTCGAACCTACGAAGGCTGAGCCGTCAGATTTACAGTCTGATCCCGTTGACCGCTTGGGTACCCCACCGGGAAAACGCAAGCCGCGTATTGTCGTGAAACGCGCCCCCTACGTCAACAGCAAATGAAGGAAAAACACGCATTTCCGCAATATTTTTCGCCCCAAGTGGCAAATCAGCACAAGCGAACCAGCTAAAACGATTCGTATGCGCCAGCAGCTTTATTTGCATATGGCGTAAAAAAACGGCGTCCGTATCTGCATACGGACGCCGTTATTACCTGCTCAACAACTACTAAGTCATTGATTTATATGGAGCCGGCGATAGGAGTCGAACCTACGACCTGATGATTACAAATCAACTGCTCTACCAACTGAGCTACACCGGCAAAATCACAAGAGGACGGCATTCTAGGAGTAGTTGCCTTCAGGATCAATTGATTTGATGAAAAAAGAATAATTAATTGTAATTTTCTGCCATAACCGCTAATCCGGTTAAGACCAGCAAAGGCTGATGCTCCCATTCCGAACCGAGATGCGGTAAAAGTACTTCTGCATCCCCTCCGCCAATAACGCATCTCCAGTTATCGTGCGTCTGTTGCAATTGACGGGTAACCCGCTCGATGTAGCCCAGTATGGCTTGCGTCGTACCCAGGGATACGCAGGCATCCGTGCTATTGCCCAATAACTCGGAATAATCCTGACTGGTATCGGCACGAACTTGCGTGTGATCCAGCATGGCCTTTCGTTGTGTGGTGATGCCTGGCGCTATCAGTCCGCCAAGATGCTGGCCAGTTTCATCGATGGCATCGATAGTGACGGCGGTGCCCGCGCTGACCACCACTGTTGGCGTACTGATCTGGGAGTGCACTGCAATCATCGCCAGCCAGCGATCCACACCTAGATTTCCCGGAACAGCATAAGCATTAGTCACGCCACATATCAGTGCCGTACTTTTCGGAAACTGTGGCTGTACTGCAAATTTAGATAGCGACCAGCTTTCCAGCTGATCACACAAGCCAGCATGTCCCACACTGGCCACCCAGCAACTCTCTATATCCCTGACTTCATCCCAGGCTGCCAATGCTTCCGGCAAACCGGATGCCTGACAGGAAAGAATTGGCAAAAGCTGCAAACCCGCTTCAGTTTCCAGCGCGCCCTTGATTCGGGAGTTTCCAATATCGACCAGCAGCTTCATTTCACAGGCCCGACCCTGAGACTGACATCGCCAGACACAAAACGTTGACGCTCACCACGAATTCGAACCAGAAATGCACCATCCTTGTCTATGCCGAGAGCCTCGCCCTGCTTCCATTCCCCTTTTTGCTCAATTCGAACCTGCTGCCCCTGCGTAACATCATGATCTGACCATCGCGAGCGGAAACCTGCAAAACCCGTCACCGAAAATTCAGACAGACAATCGAGCAATGTCGATACAAGGCTGCCAGCCACTGCATTTCTGGAAGGCAGTGCGGTATTTTTCTCCTGCGCCAATCCCTGCAAACTCACCCAGGGTTGTTCAACATCTTTTGCCTGCTGATCTGTCATCGCGTAATTAATGCCGACACCCACGATGACCCGGCAAGGCCCGCCGCTTTCACCGCTATGCTCAATCAGAATACCGCCAACCTTACGACCTTCGGCCAACAGATCATTGGGCCACTTGATGCCTACACCCTTGACACCCAGAGATGCCAAGGATTCCACGATAGCCACGCCTACCGCCAGGCTCAATGTGGACAGCTCCGCAGGCATTTCATCAAAGCGCCAGAGAAAGGAACAATAAAGATTGGCACCGAAGGGAGACTGCCATTGCCTTCCTCGCCGCCCCCGGCCGGCACTTTGATACTCAGCAAAGCAGACCGATGGCGATTGCAGCTGCGACTGACTTGCATGCTCGCTGAGATACTGATTCGTTGAGTCAGTTTGCGTGAGAATTATTAAATCGGAAAGCTGCGCCTGTTGGGATTCACTGAGTTGTTTTTGTATGCGTTTTTCATCAAGCAGCTCCAGGGGCTGACTTAAACGATAGCCCTTGCCTGCCTGAGATTCGAACTGCAAGCCATAGACCTCAAGTGACTTCAGGCGCTTCCAGACTGCAGCTCTACTCAGTCCCAATGATTGAGCAAGGTCTTCACCAGAATGCCACTGACCATCACAGAATGCCTTGATCAGGGCCAGTTTTCGATCCTCGGTCTGACTCACTACTGCGCCTTGCCGCCACCGAACCAGTGCATTAGACGGATTTTTTCAAAACGGTTTTCAGTACCATTACGCATGCGTTGAATATTCTCACGGTGGGTATAGACCACCAGCCCCAAAGCCAACAGGCCAAAGACAGCTGCAGGAGACAAGAAACCGTGCATGTTGGTCAGGATAGCGATGGTGAGCGTACCCAGAATGGTGGCGAGCCCCATCATCCCTGTTATGAGCAAGGTGGCCAGCCAGACCATACCGGCCAGCGGCATGATGGCGGGAACGAGACAGAGCATGATGCCTATCATGGTTGCTGCCCCCTTGCCGCCCTTGAATCCGAAGAACACAGGGTATAGATGCCCAAGGATCGCCGCCAGCCCACAGGCATAGGGGAGCCAGGCGCTCAGCGCCGGACTCGGGTCAAGACCGGGAATGGGAAGTATAGGCAGAATCAATGCCGCCATAACGCCCTTGCCGATATCAATCACGAAAACAGCCAGGCCGAATGCAGGCCCCTGCGTACGCCAGGCATTGGTCGCACCGGCATTGCCACTGCCCGACGTACGAATGTCCACTTTCCCGCGCAGCCGCCCTACAAGCAAACCGCCCATCAGCGAACCCAGAAGGTAAGCGATTACCAGCTTTAGTAATGCTTCAATCATGTGGAATATCTAGATAAATGAGGCCTTATTCTAACAGCGACGCCTGATTATCTGGAGTTTGGGAATTATTTTTACTTCTGCCACCAGGACTGTTGCATTGCAAGTTGCTCCGGTTCAGGACGCGCTGGCAATGACAATGACCAGGTATCCAAGGGCTTCTCACCCAGTAAAACATCCTTGTCAATCAGCATGTCATCCCGAAAAACATGCAGCACCCAGCAATCGCCTGCTGACGCCAAATTCAGCCGACTATCGATTGATCCCGGTATCAGTCGCTGCCCGTTAATCGAGACAATCTCATCGCCGACCTGTATTCCGGCTTCTTCGCCCGCCCGGCCATTCAGCACAACCTTGACGATTTCACGGCCATTTTCTACAGCAGTCAGAACGCCCAAATCCGCATTTCCTGTGACGGGCCCATTCGATACGCCGCCCAGATCGGCAGCGCCATTTCTCTGCCTGAGCCTCACCTTGATGCCAAAGGCGGTCAGCAATTCTGCGACGGGCGGATCTTCCTTTCCATAAATATAGGCAGCAAAGAACTCGGAATAGGACAAACCAGCCACTTCTTCGACCAGCGCTTCGATGCCATGCTCTGGTACCGGGTTGTTCTGTGCGCCATAGCGCTGCCATAGCAAACGCATCACATCATCCAGACTTTTCGCACCCTCAGAATCCAGCCTGAGCTGTAAATCCAGGCACATGGCAACAACCGCACCCTTGGCGTAATAACTGACAATCGCATTCGGTGCATTTTCGTCCTGCTTGTAGAACTTGGTCCATGCATCGAAACTGGATTCGGACAAAGACTGTTTATGCCTGCCTGGTGTACGCCAGACACGAGTGATAGTACGGGCCAGTTCATCTAAATACGCTTGTGGCTCAATAACACCTGCACGTAATAGGAATAATTCATCGTAATAGGAAGTAATGCCCTCGTAGGCCCAGAGATCATGAAAGTAGGCTTCTGCAGTCAGGTCGGAGCCGGATACAGCCGGTGGCCTGATGCGCTTCACATTCCAGAGATGAAAATATTCGTGGCTACAAAGGGCCAGAAAGCGATGATATTCCTGCGATGCCGACACCATCTCGCGAGTTGGTAAATCACTGCGGCTACAGATCAGGGAGGTGCTGTTCCGATGCTCCAGGCCTCCGAAGCCCTGGGTCTTAACCAGCGTAAGGAATAAATACCGCTCAAGTGGCGAGCCACCAAACATGTCCTGCTGAACCTCACATATCTTTTTCAGATCCTGTGAGACGCGTACGGTATCAGCATCATGTGTACCGCAAAGCGCCATGGCATGCGGAACGCCCCCTGCCTCGAATTCAAAGCAATCAAAGACACCCATTTCAACCGGGTAGTCAATCAGATCAGCATAGTTATCTGCCCGATATTGTCCAAACCCCTCTTCAGATATGTCTACTGAAGGCAAGGTTGTTGCGACACGCCAGTCTGCAAACTGCTCATCTGTCGGCGGCATTATTTTGATTGAGCATGCCTGCTGCTCCTGACCTACAACGCGCAGAAATACAGAGGTTCCATTAAAAAACCCGCGCGATTCATTTAGATAGGCCGCCCGCACCGACTCGTCAAATGCATAAACCTCGATTCGTATTTCTATAGCAGCCATGGCCGCGGCACATTTCCAGGTCTGCTTGTCGATCTTTTGTACATCCAGATCACCCTTGGCGTCGCTCGCTTCGATCGTTGTGATGTGTCGTGCAAAGTCACGCACCAGGTAACTCCCCGGTATCCATGCAGGCAATGTGACCTGCTGTCCAGCCGAATCAGGCTTATCAATTCGGCAGATCACCTCAAAAATATGGGCGGTCGGCAGCAACGGTGTTATCTGGTATTCGATCATGAATGAATAATCTTACTTACTGGGACAAGTTGACCCG
>JBFJXR010000097.1:0-5855 GCA_041622995.1 Nevskiales bacterium | reverse complement strand
TCACCGATGTTGCTCTCGACCCCTACACCATTCACGGGCAGGACGGCCTGCTGAATGAAGAGGGTTACGTGCTGAATGACGATACTGTTGATGTACTCGCCAAACAGGCCGTAAGCCATGCCAATGCCGGTGCCGACATCGTCGCCCCTTCGGACATGATGGACGGCCGGGTGGGTGAAATCAGACAGGCATTGGAAAACGCCGGACATCACAACACCCGCATCCTCGCATACTCCGCCAAGTACGCCTCCAGCATCTACGGACCTTTCCGCGATGCCGTGGGTTCCTCCGGTAATCTGGGTAGTGGCAACAAATACAGCTATCAGATGGATCCGGCCAACAGCGACGAAGCCCTGCGTGAAGTCGAACTGGATCTGGCCGAAGGGGCAGACATGGTCATGATTAAACCGGGCCTGCCCTATCTGGATATTATTCATCGGGTAAAAGACCGCTTTGGCGCACCCACCTTTGCTTACCAGGTAAGTGGTGAGTACGCCATGCTCAAAGCCGCCTGCCAGAACGGCTGGCTGGATGAGCGCAGCGCCGTACTCGAGTGCCTGTTGTCATTTAAACGTGCCGGCGCAGATGGCATCCTCACCTACTACGCCTTTGATGTCGCCACCTGGTTACAGGAAGCTCAGGTATAAACCAGAGTTAAAAGAGTCTAATGGATAAATACGGCGTCATCGGCAACCCGGTAGAACACAGCAAGTCACCGCAAATACATGCCCAGTTCGCCCAGCAAACCGGTGAAGTTCTGGAATATGTAAAAGTCCCAGCAGAACTCGATGCATTTGCCGAAACTGTCAGAGCATTCCGGGAGGCCGGTGGAAAGGGGCTGAATGTTACCGTGCCCTTCAAGCAGGAAGCCTTTGATATCGCTGATGAGGTTTCTGCCCGGGCCCGGCTCGCTTCTGCCGTCAACACCCTCAGCTTTCAGGATAACGGCGAGATACATGCCGACAACACAGACGGTGCCGGACTGGTCAGCGACCTGACCAACAATCTCCACCTGAATCTCGAAAACAAGGACATTCTCATACTCGGCGCCGGCGGTGCAGTACGTGGCGTACTCGGGCCCTTACTCGGCTTGCATCCCAATCGCATCGTGATTGCCAATCGCACGCTGGAAAAAGCCATCCTGCTAGCAAATCACTTCAGCACCTGGGGCAAAGTCTGTGGCTGTGACTACGAAGAACTGGGCACGCAGGACTTCGACCTCATCATTAACGGCACATCGATGGGTTTAAGCGGTGAGATGCCCGTGCTTCCAGAGGGTTTACTTAAAACCGAAGCCGTTATCTACGATATGGCCTACGGCAACGAGCCCACAGCTTTTGAACGCTGGGGTGAATCTCAGGGGGCAAATAAAAGCAGTAATGGCCTTGGCATGCTGCTGGAGCAGGCCGCTGAGTCGTTCTATATCTGGAGAGGCGTCAGACCCGACACCCGAAGCGTGCAGTTTTAATAGCTAACTGGCTGTACTAAAAGCAAGTTCCACATTGTTTTGTTCTGCGCTCTTCCTGCTTAAGTGGTCATCCAGCCAGGCAAGACCAGTCACACCGTAATCACGAATAAAATTAAATGGCGTGTTGCCACCTATCTCGTCATTTCCCAGCACCATCCAGTCTTTAACTTTGGCAGATTCGTAGTTATGCAAGGCAATGAGGGACAAACTGAGATTCAGGAAACGACTGGCTCGCTCAAGCACATCCTCGTCATCTGGCAAGGGTTCGCCACGCATCAGCACATCCAGGGAGATGGAGTGATTGGCATCCAGGCCCAGCATGACGACTTGCTGCTCGCCATTCAGGCCCCAGTCATCAAGTAAAGACAATGCAGCCTGACCCAGTGCCAGACGATCATCCTCGGAATATACTTTTGCAGATTCCTCCACAGAATCTCCCTGCATGGATACACCCAAGCCTATTTATGCCAGAAAATTATTGCCAGCTGACATATAAATCGACCATCGGTTGCTAAAATGCGACAAACGGTTCAATAATCCCTTTAATTGCTCCCTAAAGACCGCATCCGGGAACAAATGCCTGCGACAAAGGCGCCGCATCATAGCCATATGCAGGCTCAGCCAGTCCAAATAAACCTGCCACGGTTGGCGCAATGGACAAATTACCCGGCCCGTCGACCGGTTGTGACAGTGCCGCTGGCTGATTTGCCAAGGGAATCACACAAGGACCGCCTAACGCAGGATGCCCCCCGGCAATCATCAGAATGCTTGGTTGCGTGGCCACATGTCCATGATTTCCGGGTAAAGGATTCGCATCGAATGAAGGATCACTAAACCGAAAGCCCGCCTCAGAAAACAGCACAAGCTCACCGGCATTCGAATGATTGACTCCCAAATCCTGTCGTGAGGGCGTGGTGTAATCTGTCACCACATGCTGCACCCCGGCAACGCCGGCCACGATGCCGGTGATTTCTTCCACGACCTCCTGCAACGGCCGACCATCCGTATCAAGTACGTAAAGGCTTTCGTGCCCGCCGTTATCGGAGGTCGCCACCATGGTCTCGTCATAGCCAGCAGCATCCAGCACCGGCCGTAAATTGATAAAGCCATCCGGTGTCGACCAGTCCATCACATGGTCAGAAATAATGAAAAGCACAGTAGAGGCCCAGATAGCAGGGTCATCCTGCAGAAAGGACACCAGCCGTCCTATCTGGGCATCGGTCTGCACCAGGGCCAGCTGCCGTCCCAATGCCGGTCCACCCCCTGCACCGGTTGGATCAATATGACCGGAATTATCCACATCGGTCATATTCACAAAGGCGAACTGTGGCGTGGCCGTGGTCTCGCCCAGCCAGCCCAGGAAGGCTTCCATCGTGACAATGTCACGGGCACTGTCGCTCGGGGAGGGGTCAGCCGGGGATGGCTCCCAGTGAAAATCAGCCGCACACTGCTTGCCCGGCTCACAGCCCGTACCCTCATCCTTGAACACATGAAAGATCGGCAGCCAGGACAGCACAGCGGCGGTCTGCACATCCGGCCTTTCATTCTGGAAACGGGTAAACAGATGATCGACATCCATCAACGCGGGATCGCCCATGCTGACGTCATCCGTACCATCGAAATAGGCATTGGAAATCATGCCGTGCTTGTTCGGCAGCACGCCGGTCATCATGGATACATGGTTGGCAAGCGTCACTGCGGGCAAAATGGCCCGGGCGCCTTCATACACCACGGCATCTTCACGCAAAGCCAACAGGCTGGGCGTTTGTGGCCCCACCTCATCATCACGCAGACTATCGACCACCACCACATAAACGCGAAGCTTGCTGTCACCAATGGCAGAAATGCCACCCAGATTCTTCGGCAACTCATCGCCACCACAGGACAGCAGCAACAGGCTGCTGAGAATGATGCCCGGTATTCTAATCATAGATGTCATATCGACGCTCTCCGCTTCACTGAAGCGCTATTACACTGTATTTAAGTGTTTACATTACCTTCTAGGATAGCCCATCCCGGAAATATCCTGACTAGCCTGTCTTATCGTTTCGAATCCTGTCTACCGAAAATTCCAGGCGTTTTGCACCCCCAACAGGCGCATAAACCTTGACCGGGTAATGCACGCCCTTGCACTCCACCTCGCCTTTAGGCTCGCAGTCTATTTTGGTCTTTACGAGATGCCAGCTGTCTTCACTGAGCAGCACCTCGCCCGGCTCACAATGCGACTCAATACGAGCAGCCACATTGGTTTGCAAACCTATAGCCGTATACGTCATACGGCCTTCCGAGCCGAAACTACCCACACTAAGCACGCCGGTATTAATGCCGATACGGGTAGTCAGTGGATTTCCGATGCCCAGTTTGTACCAACCTTCATTCAGCCCGGGAATACTTGCCTGCATCTCGACAGCCGCCCGCACGGCGCTTTCTACCTGATCTTCCGGCTCCATCTCCACCGGCGCACCAAATAAGGACATCAACCCATCCCCGGCAAATTCATTCAACGTGCCGCCGTGGCGCTCGATGATCTCTGCCATGGTCGACATATATTCATTGAGTACCTGGGTCATGGATTCTGCGTCCATGCGGTCTGCCATATCGGTAAAGCCGACAATATCCGAAAACAGAACAGTCACACGCCGGCGCTGGGGTTTATCGACCGAGTCATGTCGACCGTCGATAATGCTGTCGACCACCGATGAGGGCACGTAACGCCGGATTAACTTACGGCTTTGTTCCAGGTCTTGGTGTTGGGATTCAAGGGCTTCCTGCAGGGCTTGCATATCGCGATAAACCCGCGCGTTGTTGATGGCCGTGGCGATCTGGGTGATGTAGCGCACGATTCTGGCGATTTCCTCATCGTCCAGTTCAAAAGTCTGCCGGCTGTCACCAAAGACGATGCTGCCAATGGGTTCTCCCTGTACTTCCAGCGGGCAGATCAGCACGCTTAATAGCGGATTGACGTCATACAGCTCCCGATCCGCAGCGTCAAAATGTTCGAGTTGTTGCGCTGTAATTTCAGGCATATACAGCGGAACCTTTTCCAAGGCTGACCTGACGAACCAGCTATTGGTGTTGGATAGCGGAATCCGTTGCTTCGACCAGGCTTCAATCTGCTCCGGACGGAGTTCTCCATAAGCCCGACCAAACACCAGTGAGTCCAGTTCCTTGTCGATCAGTCCGATACAAACCTGATTAAAGGGGAAGACCGAATTCAGGCTCTTGATGACCAGGCCCATCACGCTGTCAAGATCCAGCGTGGAATTAACCATTTGAGCCATGTCATTGATCCGCGTAACCTCGGCGTTGGCCTCCTCCAGTGCCTTCCGGCTTCGGTATAGTTTGAGGAAAACCTGATTGGCAGCGTTCGATGTAATAGCGATGTAGCTGAGTACAAAACCAATGCTCGCCAGGCTGGTGAGCAGTGAGGATTCAGGCCTGAACTCGTAGCCTATGAACAGGCCCGTCACCAGATAGGTTAGGATTGAGATCGCCATTCCACGCAGCTGGACCCTGACGCTGCCGCCTGAGAGATTACTGACTGTATTCCCTGCGATCGCGGCCACGCTGGGCCATAGACTGAACGAGATCACGCAGATGTAGAAGCCGACGACGAAAGAGTCGCCCGCCATCAGCCAGGATTCAACCTTCATGGGATCCTTGGCTCGCCGTCCTACCAGATAACCAGCGTGTGGCCAGACAAAACTGTTGATGATCAGGAAAACCCAGAAACCGGTGCCAATGTCCTGCTCCAGGAACGCAAGCGACATCACACCGAAAAAGACCACCATGCCGATGGCCCGGGATTTGTAATGCCCGTAAAAAACCTGGGCCAGTTCGCTCCTTCTTTGTGCATCCGCGTTGCTCTTCATTCTTGAGTTCCTGGAAGCATTGTTAATTCTTAACCGAGAAGGGGAAATCTCTATGCAGGGAAATGGGTTTCTATCAGGTGGTTGGAATACGCAATGGAATTTTCCACCAGTTCAAAATTGAACAATCCGCCTGTGTAGTAGGTGCTGGTCTCACCCTGCAGCGCTTCAAGCTGTTCGTAGAAACCCTTTTCCTTCTTCTTCGGCTTGAGAGTATCCGAAGTGGCATGCGGGAAGTAGTCCCATTTTTTGGTTTCCTTGATCTCGACCAGTTGTTTTCCCATTTCTGCCAGATTGGCTTTCAGTCTTTCCTGAACTTCGGCAGTCGAAAGATCCGCATCAGCGTAGGAATAAAACACGCACATGCTGTTATCTGGCCAGGACCGCAAAAACTGGAATGGATAACCATCTTTCGGCATTGCAAATTCTGTTTCTCTGATCAGTTCGAGATAGCCATGCGCTTCAAGTTTATCCACCTTGCAAAGTGTGGTGTAGTAGTGGTTATGCACCACTTTGCT
>JBFJXR010000096.1:0-5919 GCA_041622995.1 Nevskiales bacterium | reverse complement strand
CTGGCTAAAGACGGCACCATCGTTAACGGCCGCATCATCAACACCTCATCCGGCGCCGGCCTGCAAGGCTCAATCGGGCAGAGCAACTACGTGGCTGCCAAGGGTGGTATCGCATCACTCACACTCGTACAGGCTGCAGAGTTGCGTCGTTATGGCATCACCGCCAACGCACTGGCGCCTGCCGCCCGTACCGACATGACCGAAGAAGTTTTCGCCGATATGATGAAAAAGCCCGACGGAGAAGACTTCGACTTCTTCGCCCCGGAAAATGTTGCCCCCATTGTCGTATGGTTGTGCAGTGAGCTCTCGTCCGAAGTTACCGGTCGTGTGTTCGAAGCCGCCGGCGGGCAACTGTCTGTTGCGGATGGCTGGCGTACCGGCAAGGTCAACGACAAGGGCGACCGCTGGGATCCGGCAGAACTCACCGAAGTGGTGAAAAAACTTATTGAAGAGTCACCCGAACAGCAGAAGTGCTACGGCACATAAGGCTGTCATTCAGAGCGCCTTTTTGGGCGCTCTGGATTTGCTGTTCTATTTTCGCTCGTAACGAAGGGTGCGATCGCTTTCCAGCGTGGATTCCAAAGCCAGCCAGTCTCCGTCTGCGGAATACCATAACTTGATATCAACCGTATCGTTCCTGATGCGGTAACGCTGCGCGTCTACTGATTGACCGAGAACAACTCGTGTCCCCGGGGTGGGGCCGGTGATTTCCACCGGCATATATTCACCCGTTTGCGAATTCAACAGGGCAGTCTGAGTCAGAAACCGGGGGTCCCAGTAGGCAAAAGTCGTGATGCAGCCAGGCAATTGCTTGCTTTGCTCATTGGCGACTACCTCAAATACATCCGCATTGCGGCGCCCGGACACAGTGAATAAATCGTCATTGTCGTCAGTCTGTGACTCAATGGTCTGCAGGCATCCCTGGCGCCATTGCTCACGGTTGCTGTGTTTATATGTGTAGGCCGTGAAAAACAGAAACTTCACTACAAAATCCGCGTCTATGCGCATCTCGTATTCTTCGTTTTCGCCATACTTCAGGAATGAATGCGAGCCGATAGGTAGCTTGTCCAGATAGACCTGAAAGTTCCACTGCTGGCTGGGCTGGGCGACTTCCAGGGCATCTTCTGCATAAGCAAATGAAGTAGCACCAAGCAGGGACACCACCAGAGCAGTCGCAAAACAGGTAATTTTCTTCATAACTGCATTCTGCCAGATCGCTATAGGGTGCGTGTGATTTGTTGGCTGGTACAATCGGACTGATGAGCACCATATGGATCATGAGCAAGTCGCACAAACCTGCAGCAGCAGGGCGGGGGCCTGTACTGCATGTTTGAACTGATTTCCCGTTACACCCTGATGCGGCGCAGTCTGTCGATTAGTCTGATTGCAAGTGCAGCGGTCTTGTTGCTATTGCTGTCGCCAATCTGGATACCCGTCCTATGGCTTTTCGATCTTATTCGACGTCGTAGTGCTTTACGCTGTATCGGCTTTATTCAGTTCTTCCTGATCATGGAGTTACTGGGGTTGCTGGCCTTATTTGCAGTCTGGTGCGTCAAGCCACTATTGTCGGCGCCGGCGTACCTGCAGGCGAATTTTCGAATCCAGGTGTGGTGGGGCAGCAGTCTTCTGGATTTCACCGTACGTCTGTTCAATTTGAAGATAGAGATAGAGGGTCACGAACTGGCCCGCCAGGCCCCGCATGTGCTGTTGCCCCGCCATGCAAGCTTTGCCGACACTGTTCTGGCCTGTGCATTAATCTCCCGGCCCTATGGCATACGACATCGCTACGCACTCAAACGTGAGTTGCTCTGGGACCCCTGTATAGATGTTGCCGGTCATCGCCTCAAATGCATCTTTCTGGACAGAAACGCAGGTCGTGGTGCCGAGGAAGCACGTCGCCTGAGTGCTGCCTGTGCTGATCTTGACGAAAAAGAGGGCGTGCTGATTTATCCTGAGGGCACCCGGTTTTCAGTAGCCAAGCGTGAGATGCGTCTGGCACGTATTTCTGAAAACGATCCATCCGCAGCGCCTGTTATCAAGGGCATGCGGAACGTGCTCTATCCGCATACCACCGGAGCCTATGCTGCCTTCAAGAGTGCCGGTTTCCCGGACGCCGTGTTCCTTGCCCATACCGGTTTCGAGCACAGTTCGAGCTTTGTCAGCCTGTGGCGCGGGCAAATGCAGGGCAGCACCATCCAATTGCGTTTCTGGCGGATTCCCGGCGAAAGCATCCCGCGTGAGCGCACGGCGTTTTCAGAGTGGCTGGTGGGTGAGTGGCAGCAAATGGACAAGCAACTTGATGCCATGCGTGAAGGCTCTTCTGGCCCGGTCTCGATTCAAGGAAAGCAGCCAGTTTTTTGACTATGTCATTGTAGGCGTATCACCTGCGACAATGCACTGGTTCTGCTCATTCGAATCAGCTCCGTGACTTCTCTCGCAGCTTTGTTATTTCAACCGGGTCTCGACCCTCATTCACTGCCCATCGTGATAGCGCTTTCCAATTAATGTCCTGCTTGCGACAAACCATAATTGCCTGATCCAGGCATTGGCGATCCTTGTGGTACCAATAAGCGGATAAGCGATCCATTACACATAGTGTAGGTGTGATAACTTTTATTGGCCCATAGTCTGTGTTCAGTGAAGGGATTTCCTTTTCATCCACGACAAGCTCACCAAACCCAAGAGGGCTGGGTGGAAATTCAAGCAACCAGTCAGTTTCAGCGTGTTCGAAATGCCTTGCAGAGACGGAAGGTGTGAAACCCAGAGGTGAAAGCGTCTTCAACAGTTCTTTCTGACTCGCTGACGTTACATAGTCCAGATCGTAGCTTTGATATTGGTTATCCGCGTAAATAGAAACGGCACTGCCTCCTGAGAGTGTCGCACTTATGCCTGCTTCCTCAAGGGTCTGGCTGACGATGGCAGCCAGTTCTTCCAGACTGGTGGTTTTATTTATACTGGCCATGGTTTAATTCCGTTTCCCTGAACGTCTTGGTCGGCGTCTCTGTCGGAAATAGGCCATAGTGACTTCACTGGGTAGGTACTCCAATTCGGCTTCAAGAAATACCTTCAAATTCCTTACCGATGGATTGCGATCGTTAAAGGTAAACATGCGACTGTTGCCTACTAGCCGGCTCACCAAAACACCATTGGCTTCCAGCCTTTTGAGCTGACGTTGCGTCATGCTCAGACCAATATCGAAGGTGTCCGCAATGCCCCTTGCATAGCCCTCGCCATATGCCTGTATGTAGAGCATGACCATAGTCACGGTGCGACCACCTAATATCGCCTCGAGTACTGTATTCATGTAAACCTCATTATACTGTTGGGAAATATACTCCAATAAGAGGTCAATATACCCTTTTTAGGGGTATATGTGAATAGGCGATAATATCCAGCTTATATCTTGGCGACCAACGTGAAATTTGTTGAAATAGCGACTGGCTGCGTACGTATTCTATTTTTTAATACTTCAGCAGCAGTTTCCAGACAAGGGATGTAGACCCTGTCCCACCAGCTAACCAAAGCAAAGAATGCTGTTATGCTGATTATCCAAACAATTTTGAGTTTCTTGGTCATGATGACCTTGCGGTTGGCGTTGGATATCAAAAATGTTGCGAATTATTTCCAGATACTATGACGAGGAGTTAGCCAGCAGGATCCTGACCAAGGGTGTGGACCTTCACTTTCTGGCCATTCTCAGCGCCGCCGCCATTTCAATCCTTTTCTGGGAGTTCCTGCCTTCACGGGTACTTTTAGGCTGGTTTGCACTGCTGGCTGTTATCGAAGTAATGCTGGCTGGCACTGTCGGGTTCAGTAAAAAGAACCTGCAGAACCTGGAAACAAGAAACTGGCTGTTTTTATTCGGGCTACTGCATGTCTGTGTTTCCATCGTATGGGGCAGCTTCGCAATCCTGGCCGCCATTTATCTGAACATCTGGCAGTGCATGATCGTGCTCGCCTTTTTGTACCTGGTGCTGGTGACACCTTATTCGAGGTTGACCGGTTTCTATCCGGTATTCGCTCTGGGTATATTGGCAAAAACCCTGATCGTGCTGGGCACCTTAACGCTGAATATCGAGTTTGAATGGCGTTACGTTTTATCTGTCATCCTGTTTCTGGTTGCTGCGGTTTCCCTGTTGATAAGGGGTCGGCAAGATGCAATCACAGCATTGCGTGCTTTACGAAGAGACAAATTAACCGGCTTGCCAAATAAAAAGGCGTTTGAGGCGGAGGTTATTAAGAAAACCAGTAAACAGGATCGTTATGGCATCGTATTTATCAATATAAGACAGGAGGGCCAACTCGGTTTCGAGGGTAGAGGACGGGCGTGGGAAGCCGCCATTCTGCATGTGGCTGAAAAACTGCGTTTATTTATCAGTCGTGACAACTATATTGCGCGCTATTCAGAACAAAACTTTGCCGTAGTGATTCTCGGCCAGGATTGCGACTACTACGAGGAGGAAGCGAGCAAAATGCTTCGTATCATAGGCGACGGCGTCCGGTTTGAAGATGACTTCCTGCCCATAGAAATTACCGCCGGTATTGCTGCGTATCCGGAAGATTCAACAGATTTTCACAACCTGCTGCAAAAGTCCCAGTTGGCGGCCAATCTGCCTCCCGAGTTTGAAGGCGAAGGGGTGGTGAGATACCAGCCAGATGTGGATGCCAAGCTTAACAGGGCGCTTGAAATCAAAAGCGAACTGGACAATGCCATTGCGTCCCGGGAATTCAGTCTTTTTTATCAGCCAAAAATTGATTTAAAGAGCGGCAAAGCCTGTGGTGCAGAGGCACTGATACGCTGGAACAGCTCAAAGTTTGGCCGGGTAGGGCCTGATGAGTTTATTCCCATTGTTGAAGAATCCGGGCATATCATTGAGCTGGGGGAGTGGGTGATCCAGCAGGCCGCCCGGGATTTGAGAGCCTTTAAAACCGACAATAAATTCTCACTGGCAGTGAATGTTTCCATCGCCCAGTTTGCATCCGGTGCCCTGATGCGTGTTTTTGAAAAGGCGGTGCAGGGCTTGCCTGAGAACCGCTCCCTGGAAATTGAAGTTACAGAAAGCATCATCATGAATGATGCGGAAATCGTGAAGCAGAAGATTAAAGAGTTTTACCAAATGGGGATCAAGGTGGCACTGGATGATTTTGGCACTGGCTATTCATCCCTGAGATACATCACCGAACTGGCCATCAACAAGATAAAAATTGACCAGTCTTTTATCAGCAAGATACCCGCCGATCCGATGCAAAATGCCATCGTGCAGGCCATCATTACCTTGTCCCAGGCCTTCAATGTGGAAGTGATAGCCGAGGGCATAGAAACCGAGGAGCAGGCCCGGGCCCTGAAAGAGTGGCGCTGCAATACCGTGCAGGGCTACCTCTATGGCAAGCCCATGCCTATTAACGAGTTCAATGAATGGCTCCAGAGCCATGCCTGATGAGTTTCGGCTTAGTGTAACAACCGGGAGCTGGTTCGCATCCCATGCAGCGTCTTTTGCACCTGCAACGGATTAACAGAATGCATCACATACGGCGATGTCATCGCCCGTAACAACGCACTGTAATTAAGCCCAAACGCGATTTCGCTGCCGACAGGGTAGTCATCGCTCACACACTCAACAATCAAATGATCGCTACTGGCACCGAGGATGGTAATGCCTGGCGGCGGGGTGAGCCCTTCGGGGTCACAATCCTGCTGGCCTATAGCCAATATGCAGCGACGTATGTTGCCCCTGTCTTCTGGTGTGTCGGCTGTGCCGAAAGCGGTTTGTGCAATCCTGCCTTCCGGCCGGGAGGGCTTAACCTTCGACTCAATCACCTCGGCGACCAGGCTGAACGCATCCGTATGCAGGCCTTCAATGGCTTGCCGGTTGAGCGTCTCGCGGCCGAGCAGAATCGCTTCGCCCAGGCGGAGGTTGT
>JBFJXR010000095.1:0-6371 GCA_041622995.1 Nevskiales bacterium | reverse complement strand
TCTACACAGAGCAGACCGGTCTCACCCATCTTCTGATAGAACGATTGTGGAATACGACCATCACGTTCCCACTGTTCGTAATTCGGCTCGCACTCTTCTGTAAAAAAGCGGCGGACGTTATCCCGAAATAATTCGAGTTCTGCTTGATCAACCATTATTCACCTGGATAAAAATCTTTTTGAAGCCGGCCATAATACCGGCCTTTTTGATCCAACGACATTCCGGGTCAGTTCAGATCGTTATTTTTATTACCAACCGCTATGCTTAACGCATGATGAAGCAGATGAAGACCGCATTGTTTGTATGCCTGTGGGTGACTGTCAGCTCGACCTGTTTTGCTGCCGGGGTAGAAACCAGAATACTCAGCGACAAGCTTAATCACCCCTGGAGCCTGGCCTTCCTGCCGGATAGCCGCATGCTTATTACCGAGCGCCCCGGCCACCTTCGCCTTATGGCTGATGGAAAACTCCACCCTAAACCCATTGACGGCTTACCCGTGATTGCCGAAAAAGGACAAGGCGGTTTGCTGGATGTGGTCCTGCATCCACAGTTTTCCGACAACCGTTGGGTTTATCTATCCTACGCAGCGCCCGGCACGGGTGGATACAGCACCCACATTGGCCGCGGACAACTCAAGGGCCATCGACTTGAGAACTGGCAGAAGCTATTTGAACTGAGACCCAGATCCCGTGGTGGCCGGCATTTTGGCTCACGCATGGTGTTCGGCCATGACGGGCTACTCTATATCACCATCGGAGACCGTGGTGATGGCGACCGGGCCCAGCAACTGGGTGATGCGGCCGGTTCGGTGCTGCGCCTGCATGATGATGGTCGCGTTCCCGGCGACAATCCTTTTACTAAAACTGCCAATGCTCTGCCGCATATTTACAGCTACGGGCATCGCAACCCACAGGGTGCCGTACGCCATCCTGAAACCGGACAACTCTGGACACATGAGCATGGCCCGCAGGGCGGTGATGAAATCAACATTGTGAAAGCCGGTGCCAACTATGGCTGGCCGGTGATTACCTATGGTTGCCAGTACGTCATCTGTACCCAGATTGGCGAAGGGACAGAGAAGGCTGGCATGGAGCAGCCCCTGCATTACTGGGTGCCCTCCATCGCCCCATCAGGCATGGCCTTTTATACCGGCGACAAAATACCTGAATGGCAGGGCAACCTGTTTATTGGCTCTCTCAAGTTTCACAGACTGCACCGCCTGATTCTTAAGGGCAGTAAAGTCGTCAAAGAAGAGCAGCTTTTTGAAGGCGAGTTCGGGCGTATTCGCGATGTGCGTAACGGGCCGAACGGTTATCTTTACCTGCTGACGGACGATGACGAGGGCAAGCTCGTCAGAATAGGGCCGTCCGGCAAGTAGCCCCTCAGGCAGCTTCCGTTTGTCCTGCTGTAGCCACGGCTTTCACTTCGACATTTACACCATTCAGAATCGCCATACCCGTTATCGGGTCGTGCGCCCGTGTACCGATGACATCATTAATGCTCACTCCGGCATGCTCCGCCGCGATATCCATTTGAATACCTTTACGGTGATGGCCCCATCCATGCGGCACGCTGACCACCCCCCGCATCATCTGATCGGTAATTTCAGCCGCCAGACGAATACTGCCTGAAGCACTGCTGATGTCCATCTGATCGCCGTCAGTCAAACCGAGTTTTGCTGCGTCATCGGGATGCAGCATGGCTGTACAACGATCCTTGCCTTTCACCAGTCGATGGCTGTTATGCATCCAGGAGTTATTGCTGCGCAGATGACGGCGCCCTATCAATACAAAACTATCTGATGAAGGTGTAGGAGCCTGCGCCATTTCTTCTAGTGCTTCCATAAACACAGGCGGGGTCAGTTGAATACGCTTATTGCGATAACCCAGACGCTCAGGGAATACCGGGCGTAGCGGCCCCAGATCAATGCCATGCGGCTCGGCCTTGATCTTCTCCAGCGTCAGGTTCGGATACTCATCAAAGCCATCCAGATAAGGCTGCATGGCAGCCGCCACCCGACCTGCATATTTCAGTATGCGCTTGCGAATTGCTGGCCAGAACAACTTGCTACCCGGCAGCTCACCGGCGAGTTGGTCCAGCATGCGGACAGCAGACCCCCGGTCACCATATGGGCCCAGTCGAATGGCGATATCAATCAGCCCTTCATCTCCGAGAGACATCATCACGCGATGCAAGGCTTTTGCAAATGCACCCGACAACCGTCCACGATTCATTAATCGGGTGGACAGTTCGATCATGATTTCCCAGTCGCGCAGGGCGCCGGGTTCCGGCTCGAGCATGGCAGGCGCAAACTTGATGGTGTTGCGGATGGATACGAAATGGAATGCCGGATCAAACTGGGCCCTTTCCAGTGGTCCGACCGGCGGCAAAATAATATCGGCATGGCGCGTGGTTTCATTGATGTAGATATCAATCGACACCATGAAGTCGAGCTTCTCGAAGGCAGTATCCAGCCGCTGACCATCGGGTGTGGAAAGCACCGGATTACCGGCATGCGTGACCATCGCACGTACCTGCCCATTGCCGGGTTCGAGTATCTCGTCTGCCAATGTTACCACCGGATACTCATCACCAAATTCGGGCAGATCGCGTACACGGCTTCGGTAGCTGTCGAAACTTCCTTTCACGCCGAACAGGCCGGCGATACCGACCAGGTCAAAGGCCGGCTGGGTAAACATCATGCCGCCGGGTCGATCCAGATTACCGCTCACCACGTTAATGGCATACAGCAGCCAGCCCGCGACCGTACTGTTGGGCGAAGTGGTCAGACCCACGCGGCCGTAAACGGCGGCACTGTTTGCCGCGGCCAGTTCGCCGGCAAGGCGTTCAATATCGGCGGCAGCTATACCGCAATGCTGGCTTGCCCGTTCGGGTGTCCAGCCATCAACCAGCTGACCGAGTGTATCCATGCCATCAGTAAATGCTTCCACTGCGGCCGCATCTGCATGACCATCGCGATACAGCACATGCAGCATACCAAGTAATAGATAGGCATCTCCGCCAGGGCGAATGGCCAGATGTTCACTGGCTATCTCGGCAGTTTCGCTTCGACGCGGATCAATCACCACCACTTTGCCGCCACGTTCCTTAATAGCCTTGAGGCGGGTCTTGATATCCGGTGCAGTCATGATGCTGCCGTTGGAGGCCATCGGATTGCCGCCAAGCACCATCCAGAAATCGGTACGATCCAGATCAGGGATCGCCAGCAACCCCATGTTGCCAAACATCTGATGGGCCGCCAGCATATGTGGCAACTGGTCGACTGAAGTGGCGCTATAACGGTTCTTCGTATTCAGGGCACCAAGCAACATCGGCAGGGTCAGCAAAGCACCATGATTGTGGGCGGTTGGATTGCCGATATACAGGCCAATACTGTCCTTGCCATGTTGCTTGCGAATGGCATTCAAACGGGAAGCCGTGGTGCTCAGCGCCTCTTCCCAGGAAATCTCTTCCCAGCCATCGGCCGTCTTCTTAACCGGATTCCTCAGGCGATTCGGGTCATCCTGCAGATCCTGAATAGCCACTGCCTTGGGGCAGACATGACCGCGACTGAAGGGGTCTTCCTTGTCCCCACGAATCGACAGGATATTACCATTGTCGTGACGAATTTCGATGCCACACATCGCTTCGCACAGGTGGCAGGTACGGTAATGTTTCTGTTCAGCCATGGCTCTTTACCTGTTCTATTCTCTTGCGCCGACCCTACATACTAACGCCGTATCTATCCAAGCGCAGCCGTCGCTTCCTTGCTCGCATAAAACGGCTCAAATCTACGGCGGATAGTGGCTTCCAGAAAGCCGCTCTCATCCAGAACCTCAACCAGCTGCGGCCCGATGATCAGTGTTTCCTTTTCAATGAGTTTTTTGCTCACGCCGACGCTGTCGAGCAATTCACTCAGGGGCATTTCACCGTATTCTGCGAATACCTTTTCAATAGCCTCACGAATCAGCTCGGCCAGGTAATCCGTTTTTCTCAGGTGCAACCAGAATGTGAATCCGTATTTCACAATCTCATCCACTTCATCATCACCTAAAACATCAGCCACTGACAGGGGTGATTCCTGGATCATGTCCCAGATTTCAGTGGCTAGATGACGTATACGATCATCGTTCAGAGCATTGATTAGAAACTTCTCGCTCTGCTCGACCGTACGCTGCATGTTTTTCTCGATGTAGCCTCGCAGGCGTTCTTCAATATTCGGTATACGTTTATTCAGGGCATCTCCGCCCTTCTTGAGCAGCTTGCCCATACCCGGTACTTTCTGGGTAAAAATGTTTTCACTGCCCAGGTAATCCCGGATGCCGTTGTAGAGAATCTCGGATACCAGAGTGGCGTATACCGGACTGTTGATGGACTGGCGAATAAGCTCTTCACGCAGATGCTTGAGACTCACAATCAGCTCAACGCCTTCATCAAACAGCTCGGGATCGATGACATCAGCCACCGAGGTTTCGCGATTCACCGGCAAGGCAATGAGATGCTTGGCGATGGTACCAATAACCCCGGTGATGCCTTCGGGCAAAGACATTTCTGACACAAAGCGCAGGGCAATATCAGAGATTTTTTCTGCAGAACTGAACTGGTCCAGCGTCACTTCTTCAGCCCAGCCCCAGATGGCCTTGTATTCGTGCTTGAGGGTTTTTGATAATGCCTTGCCACGCCATTGTTTAAGTTCAAATGCGATATGGGCATCAAGCAGCGCCTGAGACTGAGAATTCATAGGTGACCTTATAAAGCTTTGCCAGGAAAGAATCGATTGTGCAGCGGAACCTGGTCTATGACCAGTTTTCGTTTGTTTCTCATTACTACTTGCCAAAACATGACCAAAGTCATATTTTATACGGCTCATATCTATTGAATGATGGCCTGGGTGCGGAGACGGTAATGGAGCGTTTTGATTATATTGTTGTAGGGGCCGGTTCTGCGGGCTGCGCCCTGGCCAATCGCCTGAGCGAAGACGCCAGAAACAGGGTGCTGGTCATCGAGGCTGGCCCTGAAGACAGCAACCCTTTCATTCATCTGCCTGTGGGTGTTGTCCCACTCATGCGCAGCAAAACGCTTAACTGGGCCTATGAAACCGAACCGGAAAAAGAGATGGGTAACCGGCCGATGTTCTGGCCCCGCGGCAAAACCCTTGGCGGCTCCAGCAGCATCAATGCGATGGCTTATATTCGTGGTCATCGCAGTGATTACGATCACTGGGCTGAACTGGGCAACAAGGGCTGGAGCTATGACGAGCTACTACCTTACTTCAAGCGTGATGAGCATAACGAGCGTGGTGCGTCCGCATACCACGGCAATGAAGGCAGTCTGAACGTTCAGGATATACAAACGCCGAACCCGCTGAGCAATACCTTTGTCGAGGCCTGCAGTCAGGCAGGTATTCCTAAAAACAATGACTTCAATGCTGATGAACTGGAAGGTGCTGGTCTGTTCCAGGTCACGATCAAGGACGGCAAGCGCTGTAGTGCAGCAGTCGCTTTTTTGCACCCTGCAATGGAACGACCCAATCTGACCGTGGTGACCGGCGCCCTGTTTGAAAAGCTGGTACTGGATAACAAGAAGGTGTCTGGTCTGCGTTACCTGTTGGACAAGAAATCCATCGAGGTGGCTGTCGACGGTGAAATCATTCTTTGCGGCGGTGCGATCAACTCCCCACAGATGCTGATGCTCTCCGGCATTGGCGCCCGCGAGGAATTGCAGAAGCATGGCATTGAGGTGCAACACGAATTGCCTGGCGTGGGTGAGAACCTGCAGGATCATCTTGATGTAACGCTCGTGGTGCGTGAGAAATCGACGGAGTCCTATGGACTTGCACTGTCGTCCTTAAGCCGGACATTCCGCGAGGCGCTACGCTATCGACGTGAACACCGTGGCATGTTTGCTTCCCAGTTTGCCGAGGGCGCCGCCTTCTACAAATCCAGTGACGATGTGGAAGTGCCGGATATCCAGCTGCATTTTATTCCTGCACCCCTGCGGGCGCATGGCCTGAAGCTGGTATTCGGTTATGGCTATTCTGTGCATATGTGCAACTTGCGTCCCTACAGCCGCGGACGCATAGGTTTAAAATCTGCCAATCCGAATGACGCCCCTGCCATCCATGCCAACTACCTCTCAGACCCACGTGACATGGAAGTGATGAAAAATGGCTACAAGCGACTACTGTCTGTGTTTGCCCAGCCGGCTTTTGATGCACACCGTGGCTCGCCTATGTTCCCGGCCACACATGTACTGACCGATGAGGAAATCGAACGGGATATTCGCGACCGTGCGGAGTCGGTTTACCACCCGGTGGGTTCCTGCAAGATGGGGGTAGACGACATGGCCGTGGTTGATCCGGAGCTGCGGGT
>JBFJXR010000094.1:0-6537 GCA_041622995.1 Nevskiales bacterium | reverse complement strand
TATGGCACATTGCCGCCCGCAGTTTCCGAAGCTCAGTTGCCTCCACCGCGGACAAAAAGGCGAGCTCATCTTCAGCCACATTGAGCACACGACTTAATTTGATCAATTCGGCCTGAGTATCAAAATCCAGCATGACCGGCCTCAGCTATCGCCCAGTACTTTACGTACAGCTTTACGTAGAAAGCCCGGAATAATCTGTAACCCGGCTTCAATAGCCTGATTTGTCTGTGCTCGCTGATTTTCCCTTGCCTGGTCAAACATATCCGTGAGACGGGTCATTTGCTCCGTGCTCAATGTATCAAGAAAACCTAATTCGCCCTTGATCAGGCCCAGCACCTGTTCCAGGTTCTGTGACATCGTATAACCCCCGTCTGTTCTGTAACTATATGGCCCTTGCAACCCATGGATATTGCCGGCCATTTCAGTCGGCATTGTAATACTTTTTTCTGCTTTACCCTGCCCGTATCTGCAGTGAGATTCAGTGTTACCGGCATTTTTTAACCGCTTCAATACCTGCGATAAAAATGATGGAAAAAACCCTGTTTTTAAAGGCATTTAAATCGAGGGTATCATTCTCTGTTGCTGCAGCAGAAAATGTTTCGCACCCAGTTTATGGCAGTAGTTATGCACAAAATACCTTTTGTACGCAAAGGCTTACCCCAATGTAGGGGAGGGAAAACCTGAAAATCCGCGCGATATATAACCTGTTGTTAAATAAGGAGAATACTATGAGTCAAATATTGTTGCTTTACAGCAATAAATTGATGAATCAGGGTGATTCAAGAATAGCTTTTAAGCTATCCCCATAGTTATCCACAGGAGGTTTCACGGTTCCACACTGAACAAACCCTGTATAAGCTGTGGATAAGGTGTGCGCTATTTCCAGACCCTTTTTCCAACGTCAGAACTGCTAAAGTACGCCCATGTCGAAGGCCTTACAGACCCTGAGTGTGGCGGTGCCCGCCCCCCTCTATCAATGCTTTGATTATCTTGCACCGGCCGAACCCGAGCTGGCATTTGGAAGCCGTGTGCGTGTGCCATTTGGACGCAGGTCACTGATAGGTCTTGTTGTCGGCAGAACCGCTGACAGCGAGATAGAGACTGCAAAACTTAAATCTATCGAAGAATCGCTGGATGACCAGCCTTTGGTGCCCGAAACCTGGCTGGCGCTCTGCCATTGGGTCGCTGCCTATTACCACCACCCAATCGGCGAAGTCATTGCCACTGCCCTGCCAGCCTCTCTACGCAAAGGACAAGCTGCACGCTATTTACCACCCAGGGGCTGGGCACTGACCGAATCTGGCCATGCAGCGCTGCAAAACAGCAAACGCCTGCAAAAAGCAGCACGGCAAAGAAAAGTACTCGAATGCCTGGCAAAATCAGAATCACCTGTTCTCGAAGAATTACTGCGCAGGCAAAGCGGTACCACGGCCGCCATTTTGCGGACCCTGGCCGATAAAAACTGGATACGCGCCTCGGTGATTGAAGAAGCCCGGCCCGGGTCATCCACGACCGGCCCGGTACTAAGCAAGGCCCAGCAGACTGCGGTTGATATTGCCCTTGGCAAACAGGCCTTTCACCCCAGCCTGCTGGAAGGCGTAACGGGCAGCGGCAAAACCGAGGTTTATCTGTCTATCGCCCGACATCAGGCAGAAGCTGGTCGGCAGACACTGGTACTCGTGCCTGAAATCGGGTTGACGCCAGCACTGATAGAACGTTTTACCGAGCGCCTCGGTAATATACCGGCCGTACTGCATTCCGGATTAAGTGACGGCGAGCGCCTCCACGCCTGGCAACGCGCTGCACGTGGGGATGCCCTGGTTGTGATCGGCACACGTTCGGCCATATTCACGCCGCTGGCGCGGCCGGGCGCTATTATCGTGGATGAGGAACATGATGCCTCCTTAAAGCAGCAGGATGGTCTGCGTTACTCGGCGCGTGACGTCGCAGTACGTCGCGCCCAGATGGAAAACATCCCCATCATGCTCGGCTCGGCAACACCATCGCTGGAAACCCTGCATAACGCCCGTTCCGGTCGTTATCAACTGGCAGAGCTGCCCGATCGTATAGGCAGATCCGAACTGCCCAGCACCGAAGTCATCGACCTGCGGCGCCAGCCCATGTTTGAAGGCATGTCACTGCGCCTGTTAAACCAGGTGGATCGTCACCTTGAGGAAAATGGGCAGATATTACTTTTTTTAAACCGTCGCGGCTTTGCCTCAAGTCTTATCTGCCATGACTGTGGCTGGGTGGCCAACTGCCAGCGTTGCGATGTGCCGCTCACCTACCACCGTGGCGGCTCCAGGTTGCGCTGTCATCATTGCGGATCAGACCGGCCCACACCCCCGAAATGCCCTGATTGTAATGGCAGCGAGTTCGTTGCCCAAGGCGTGGGCACTGAGCGCATCGAGGAATTCCTGCGTGAGCGCTACCCGGGTACCGGACTGGTGCGCATTGACCGCGATACGACCCGGCGCAAGAACGCACTGAATGAGCTGCTTGATGAGGTCAACAGTCAGCGGGCAAAAATACTGATCGGCACGCAAATGCTCGCCAAGGGGCATGACTTTCCCGAACTGTCCATGGTGGGCATCCTGAATACTGACGGCGGTCTGTTCAGTATTGACTTCCGGGCGCCGGAGCGCATGGCGCAACTCATTACGCAGGTGGCCGGTCGCGCCGGACGGGGCGAAAAGCCGGGTGAGGTATTTATCCAGACCCACCACCCTGACCATCCGTTATTGCTTGGCTTGCTCAGAGACGGCTATAACGCCTTTGCCCGCCAGGCGTTGGCTGAACGGGAGATGGCCGGCTATCCACCATTCGGCCATCTCTGCCTGATACGAGCAGAAGCCACCCATGGAGCTGAACCCGTCACCTTTCTTCAGTCTGTGGCCAAACTTGCACAGCCACATAAAAACCAGAGCATTGAAATCTGGGAAGCCGTGCCTGCTCCAATGGAACGCCGTGCTGGCCGCTTTCGAGCACAGTTGCTCATCCAGGCCACCCGACGCAAGGCTTTACACCAGTTATTAAGTGTCATTATTCCGCGGCTTAATGAACTACCGAATGCCAGAAAAGTCCGTTGGTCTGTCGATGTTGACCCGGTAGATATGCTCTAGCGCTACGATCTGGCGTCCGCTGGTGTAAAATGCGCGGCCTTAAACATCTGGCGTTCATCAGGTTCATCAACCTTTAAATAACCAACATGAAAGATCAACTTGAACAGCTTGTTCTGCAGTCCCTCGCCAATCTGGCCGATGGATTATTGTCCGGGATCGAGATACCGATCCACGTACAGATCGAGCGTACCCGCGATGCCGCGCATGGTGATCACGCCTGCAACGTCGCTTTGGCACTGGCAAAGAAAGCCGGCAAACCGCCGCGCGATCTTGCACAGGCCATTGTTGATGCCCTGCCCGACAACGATCAGATTGAAAAGGTCGAAATTGCAGGCCCCGGATTCATCAATTTCCACCTGAGCAAACAGGCGCAGACCGCTGTCATCAGGCAGGTACTGGCACTGGCCAAAACCTATGGCCGTGCCGAAGCCGGCTCGGGCCCGAAGACCCTGGTGGAATTTGTATCGGCCAACCCGACGGGGCCACTACATGTTGGTCATGGCCGTGGCGCAGCCTTTGGTGCCACCGTAGCCAACCTGCTGGAAGCAGCCGGCCATGATGTTGAGCGGGAATATTATGTAAATGATGCCGGACGCCAGATGGATATCCTGGGCACCAGCGTCTGGTTGCGTTACCTGCAGGCCTGCGGTGTAGAGCTGGTGTTTCCCTCCAATGGCTATCAGGGCGAATACATTAAGGTCTATGCACACGAACTGATAGCAGAGCAAGCCGAGCGCCTGTGCCGCCCGGCCACTGAGGTGTTTGCTGATGTGCCTGCTGACGAACCCGCGGGCGGCGACAAAGAAGCACATATCGACGGCCTGATTCGTCAGGCCAAAACACTGCTTGGTGATGATTACGAAATTGCCTTCCAGAAAGGCCTCGGACGGATTCTGGATGATATACGTGTTGATCTGGCCGAATTTGGCGTCGAATTCGATCAGTGGTTCTCGGAACGTTCCCTGGTGGAAAATGATGCCCGCGGCAGCGGCATCGAAAGACTCAAGGCAAGCGGACATACCAAGACTGAAGAAGGCGCGCTGTGGTTCAAGTCCACCGATTACCAGGACGAGAAAGACCGCGTACTTATTCGCAGCAATGGCGAGCACACCTACTTCGCCTCCGATGTCGCCTATCACGTCAACAAGCTGGATCGCGGCTTTACCCATCTGGTGGATATCTGGGGTGCTGACCACCACGGCTATATCAAACGTGTCGCTGGTGCTGTTGAAGCACTGACCGGACATGACGACGTGCTGGACGTACGCCTTGTGCAGTTCGTCAGCCTGTTCCGCGGCGGAGAAAAACTGTCCATGTCGACCCGTTCAGGCGAATTCATTACCCTGCGGGAACTGCGTGAAGAAGTCGGCAATGACGCCGCACGTTTCTTCTATGTAATGCGCTCCAATGATGTGCCGCTGGATTTCGATATGGAACTTGCCAAGTCGCAGAGCAACGACAACCCGGTTTATTACATACAGTATGCCCATGCCCGCATATGCCGGGTAATGGAACAGCTAGTAGAAAATGGACTGCGTTTTGACCAGGAGAACGGCCTTGCCAGTCTTGACCAACTCGGTGAAGCACATGAACAGGCTTTACTGACACTGGTCACGCGTTATCCTGAAGTCATCCGGCAGGCTGCCGATCAGTGTGCGCCGCATACGCTTGCACATTACTTGCGCGATCTGGCTGATGCCTTTCACAGTTACTACAACGCCCACCAGTTTCTGGTCGACGATCAGGACCTGAGAAATGCTAGGCTATGTCTGATTCTGACAGTACGTCAGGTAATATTTAACGGATTGGAATTACTGGGCGTCAATGCCCCGGAAAAAATGTAATGGCACGCGACTATTCTCATCGCCGTGGTAATGCTCCGAAAAAACGGCGCCGGGCAGCCAAACCTGCACGCAATACACGTAGTAGCAAAAATTCCGGCATGCCCGGTTGGGTACTCGTTTTCGCTGGCCTGAGTGTTGGGCTGGCTTTCGCTGCCGGTGTCTATATCTATTACAAGCCACTGGATAATGGTCAAACCGACAAGGTGCCACCAGCCGCCCAACAGGGTAACGATAAACCCGATCGTGATGCGAACGGCTTGCCGCCCAAAGAACCGGGCCGTTTTGCTTTTTACGAAATGCTGCCGAATTACGAAATCGTAATTCAGTATGAAGACGAAAAGAAGCCAGCCGGCACCCAGCCTGATGACAACAAACCCAAAGCCGCAGTTACTCCTGACAAGGTGGACGAGCCCGGCCGTTACCTTGTACAGGCGGGCTCATTCAAGACCTACGCTGATGCTGATAAGCGCAAAGCCAGAATGGCCCTGCTGGGTGTTGAATCAGAGATTGAAAAAGTCACCATAGACAGCACAACCACCTGGTACCGCGTTCGCGTCGGCCCGGAAAAGAACCTTTCCAAGGTGAACGAAATTCTAAAGACATTGCGAGACAATGGCATCGAGTCGCTGTTGATGCGTTATAAGGGCTAGCAAACGATAGTGCCGGGCCTGTTTAGTTATCCGGCACTTCAAACACCACGCCCTGCGAGATTTTTTCCCTGAGCTCTTTTACAAACTGCGCAATCATTGTGTCGCCCTCAGGTATCTGCCCAAAAGTGTGACCGTCAGCAAAAATAATCCCTGGTGTATTGCCATAGACAAACAACGCGCCGGTATAACGAATATCGGTCATGGGATAAGACGTACACTCTTTGACTGAGGGAACATCTCCCCTCTCCAGCATCAGATCCTTCCATGCCCTGGCCCTCTGTGCATTGCACCAGACACTTTTAGCCAATGGAAAGTTTTCCAAATTCAGGCTTGATGGAAAAATGGCATAGGAGAACGATTGTTTCTCCAGAAAAAATTCCAGTCGCCGGCAATAACCACAATCCACTGCTGAATATATCGCCATGCTGACCGGCGCATCGCCTTTTCGATAAATGATGGCGCTCTCCCAGGGCAGATCCGCAATCGCCCGTTTTCTTAAGGCGAGTACTTTTTCTTTCTCGACAGGGTTTTTGCTTTTATTGAAATAGGTCCAGTTATCGCCATAGCTATTGGCGAGCATGGTCAGACCTGTATCTGCCAATACCGGTGTATTTGCATGATTTTCATCTGGCCAGGACAGGGAGAATATCCCCGAAAACGGTGTTTCATAACCGCGATAATTGTCATTCAGCCGTTTCTGAACATTGGCCTCGAATGTGGCAAAATCGCTGGCATGGGCTGTCGACATCAATAACAGGCTAGTTGCCGCACACATTAATCTTGCCTTCATACATCTACCATTTGCCTGAAAGGGACGATCACTTTAAAAGTATAACGCTGTAAAAGGGTATGATCCGGTATGCGTCGACTAAAAATTCTCCATAACACCCGCTATAGCTTTACGGATCAGGTTTCGCTTGG
>JBFJXR010000093.1:0-6576 GCA_041622995.1 Nevskiales bacterium | reverse complement strand
TGAGTGATGTTCTCCCTTATATCCCGTAGCTCTTGCGGCAAGTAATACAACGGCGGGTCTTAACCGCTTGCCACCACTTTTCACAATGTACTCACCCAGCTGGTTTATCAGCACGACATTCGAAGTGAGACGCTGGCGAATGACTTCGTCGACCTTTTGCATGTCGTCTTGAATGGGCGAAATTATTGCGGGCAGATCCGTCATTACTATTCTCTTCAAATTTGTCCGGAGTTATTAACGGACACTCATTAATGCATTCTGGTGCTGGATGCTAGGTTGAGCAAGTCTCCTCGTCAACTCAGGACTTGACGAAATTAATTTGAATCGATAAATTTCACTCGCCTATCTTAAGGCATCTCAAATAACCAACATAAAAGAGGAAACAACATGAAAATGTTACGTAATCTATTTTTAATCCTTTCTTTCTGTTTCGCTACTGCCGTCTGGGCAGAAATGGTGAATATCAATACTGCCGATGCTGAAACGCTCACCAGTCTGGATGGCATAGGTCAGGCCAAGGCCACGGCAATTATTGAATATCGTAAAAAGCACGGTGAATTTACGAGTGTAGAACAACTTGCCGAGGTCAGTGGTATCGGTGACAAGACGCTTGAGAAACTCAAGGACTCGCTTTCTGTGAAATAGCGACATTTACTTTTTAAGTGAATGCGAGAAAAGGCCCCATTGACTGGGGCCTTTTTTCATTTGGTCGATGAAATCTGGCACTTCACACTAGTCATGAATAAGGGCTTCCGGTATCCTAGCGCACCTTGGAGAGGTGGCTGAGTGGTTGAAAGCGGCGGTCTTGAAAACCGTTGACCCGCAAGGGTTCGGGGGTTCGAATCCCTCCCTCTCCGCCAAGGAATTTACAAGCTTGCGTAATCGGTTATAAAACTGTTTACATAGCCTTAAGATTTGGACCACGGAGTTAATACATGAACGCGCAGACGTTGATCGATACCGCACGTGCAATGGTCGCCCCCGGCAAAGGCATTCTTGCTGCTGACGAAAGTACACCGACCATTAAAAAGCGATTCGACACTATAAATACCGAATCCACAGAAGACAGTCGTCGCGCCTATCGCGAAATGCTGTTTTCAACTGCGGAAATGGAGAATTACATTAGTGGTGTCATTCTGTTTGAAGAAACACTTTTCCAGAGCAGTGCCGATGGAGTGCCTTTCAGCAAGCTTCTTGCTGATAAAGGTGTGATACCCGGTATTAAGGTAGACAAGGGTGCCAAGCCACTTGCAGGTGCTGAAGGCGAGCTTGTCACTGAAGGTCTGGATGGGTTACGTGAACGCCTGATTGAGTATCGCAACGCAGGTGCGCGTTTCGCAAAATGGCGCGCAGTAATTACAATTGGTAATGGCATTCCCAGTGACTACTGTATTTCCACCAATGCGCATGCCTTGGCGCGTTATGCAGCTCTTTGTCAGGAACAGGACATTGTGCCTATCGTAGAACCTGAGGTTCTGATGGATGCAGATAACAGCATTGAAGTGTGTCAGGAAGTGACTGAGCGGGCTTTGAAGGCTGTGTTTGACGAGCTCCGTGCCCAGAAGGTGCTACTTGAGGGCATAGTACTCAAGCCGAATATGGTTGTTTCCGGTAAGCAATGCCCGACCCAGGCGGATGTGCAGGAAGTGGCAACAAGGACTGTAGACACATTACGTAAGCATGTACCTGCAGAAGTGCCGGGCATTGCATTTCTTTCTGGTGGCCAAAGTGATGAACTGGCAACTGCTCATCTTGACGCCATGAACAAGATTGGCTCCTTGCCCTGGTCTTTGTCTTTCTCTTACGGTCGTGCGCTACAGGCGCCAGCACTGGCCGCATGGTCAGGTAAAGATGAAAATCTGGCTGCCGGTCAGCAGGCATTTCAGCACAGGGCCAAGTGCAACGGTGCAGCCTCCAAGGGTGAGTACAGTCCGGATATGGAGCAGGCAGCCTAGTCGTCAATTATAAAATGTGACTTTAAGGCCCTGCAGGTCTATGCCTGCAGGGCCTTTTTCGTTGTAATGGACATATGAATTCTCTGCAAGCCCTTAAAAGTAGTGAGCTATTTGCTGATCTGGACGAAAAAATACTTCGTCAGCTGGCAGATAGTGCGCAATTTATTGAATTAAAAAGTGGTGTTGCACTGTATCGACAAGGTGATGAGGGCGATGCGCTTTACCTGCTGTCAAATGGAAGATTAAGTGTCAGCATTCTTGATGAGACCGGAAAAAAAGAAATTCGATTAGCCGAACTGGGCCGTTATGAAATAGTCGGCGAACTTGCGCTCATTACAGGTGAAAAACGTTCAGTCACTGTTCGTGCAGTTCGTGACAGTGGATTAATTAAAATATCCAAGTCGTCTTTCAGTCGCTTGATGGCACAACATCCGCAGGCAGCGTTGCGGATAATGCGGCATATCATTGAGCGACTTCGCCGGCCCCGAACAAGCAGGGCCCGTGACGCCATGATGTCCAGCCGCACCATGGCGGTAGTGCCGGCCCATTCAGGGCTCAAGTATCGTGAATTTACCAAAGGACTCGCCGAGGCATTGGGCGATAGTGGGGCCACACTTCGTCTTGATGCCGAGCGGGTCGATACTGCATTGGGTAAAGACTATTCCCAAACAGTATTTGAAGATGCCGAGCGCAATCTATCTCTTTATAGCTGGCTGAATGCGCTGGAAGGGCAATATCGATATATCGTATATCAGGCAGATGAAGATGCTGAAGCATGGACTCGTCGTTGCCTTAGGCAGGCAGATCGTATCCTGATCCTGGTAGATTCACGAAAAGAGCCTGAAGCCACACCAGTTATTCAATACATACAGGAACATAAGATTAAAGCGCCCGTAGAATTTGTCTTTATTCATGAAGACGAGTTCAATTACCACACGCAACCCTTTGCCTGGCGCCAATTGGTGAACAGTCAGCGTCATCATCAGCATCTAGCCGCCTATGATCGTAAAAGTATGGGGCATATTGCCCGCATGATTAGCGGACATGCTCTCGGCCTGGTCATGGGGGGCGGTGGTGCCCGGGGATTCGCACACCTGGGGCTGTTACGTGCCCTGGAAGAACGAAATATAGAGATTGATCTGGTCGGTGGTGCAAGCTTTGGAGCGCTTGTCGCGGCTTTATGTGCTAAGGGGCATGACTTTGACGATTTAAAGAATATTATGCGTGAGACCTTCGTGACGAATAATCATCTAAATGATTACAGTCTTTCCCGGGTCTCGCTCATTCGTGGCAAGAAAATGCTTCATCGCCTTGAGGATGTGCTCGGGGATATGAATATAGAGCAACTTGCCAGGAAATTTTTCTGTGTATCGACGAATCTTACAAGGGATGAACAGGTTGTTCATGAGCGTGGCAGACTGAGTGACTGGGTCGGTGCCAGCATGTCGGTTCCGGGTATTGCGCCTCCATTTGTATTTAGAGGTGAGTTACTGGTGGACGGCGGACTGCTTAATAATCTGCCTTCTGATGTGATGGCCAGCTACGGACGCGGCCCTGTCATTGCATCCGATGTCAGCAGTAAAACTGAACTTAGAGTAGAGGATTACGAGGGAGAAGAAAGGCCCTATCTGTTGTATCGCAGCCGTAGTGAAGCAGGCAGACTGAATATGTTTAATATTCTGTATCAGGCTGCGACCATGACCGGAGATGAGGTGATTACGCGTCAAAGGGAGTGTGCTGATCTGTACCTTCGCATGCCGGTTCAGGATGTCGGTATGTTTGATTGGGATAACCTGGAGGAAACCTTGTACAGGGGCTATCATTTTGCCTCGGAGGCATTGGACAAGGCACTGGCCTCGGGACAGTTATTCAGCAAGTAATCGCTGCAGGATGCCCCGATAGATGCGGCTTAAGGTTGGCAAGTCATCCACTGAAACACATTCGTTAACTTTATGAATACTGGCATTTAATGGGCCAAGTTCTGCGACTTGCGAACCGGTAGGGGCAATAAACCGTCCGTCTGATGTGCCGCCTGCAGTGGAGAGAACAGGTCGTCTCCCTGTTTCAGCCTCAACAGCATCCTGCATGGCATTCACCAGCAGGCCGGGCTGGGTGATGAAAGGTTCCCCTGAATGACGCCATTTCGTCTCATATGACAGCTTATGGGCATCCAGAATGCTGTGAATACGAGTTTTAATCTGCTCTACATTCAGTGCAGGTGAATACCTGAGGTTGAACATCAGGATGATTTCACCGGGTATAACGTTGTCAGCACCAGTACCTGCATTGATATTGGTCACTTGCAGGCTGGTGGGCGGGAAATATTCATCCCCTTCGTCCCAGTGTTCCTGGCATAACTCGGCCAATGCGCCTGAAACGCCGTGAATAGGGTTATCAGCCAGCTGGGGGTAGGCAACATGGCCTTGTTGCCCTTTGACTGTCAAAGTGCAGCCCAGGGAGCCCCTGCGACCATTTTTGATAGTGTCACCGAGCACGGAGCTGCTGGAAGGTTCTCCTACAACGCAAAAATCAATATGTTCGTCACGGGACACCAGGGCCTCAATGACTTTGCGAGTGCCATTAATGGAGGGGCCTTCTTCATCACTTGTGATCAAAAGCGCAATACTGCCCTTATGATCAGGGTTATCGGCTACAAAGCTTTCTACTGCTGTCACCATGGCGGCAAGGCTGCCTTTCATGTCAGCAGCGCCGCGACCGTAAAGAAGACCATCCCGAATTTCCGGGGTGAACGGATCAGAAGCCCATTCATCAAGGGGGCCGGTCGGAACCACGTCAGTATGACCTGCAAAGGCGAATAACGGCGCGGACTGGCCCCGTCTCATCCATACATTACGGACGTCTTCAAAATTCATTTCTTCAATAGTGAAGCCAATCGCAGCCAATCGTTCAGCCATGATGGTTTGGCAGCCCATGTCTTGAGGTGTTACCGAGGCACGCTCGATCATCGCACAGGTGAGTGCAACAGTTGGGTCAGTATGCTGACTGGATGACATTATTGAGTTCCGGCAATTGCAACTTCGTAACGGGCAGGGCTAAAGCCTACCGTAATGTTGGTCGAATGTTGTAATACGGGGCGCTTTACCAGGGTAGGGTATTCAAGCATCAGCTTCAAAGCGCGCCCTGTATCCATGGGTTCCTTTATATCATCATCTAGTTGACGCCAGGTTGTACTCCGACGATTCAGCAATGTTTCCCAGTCATGGGATTCCAGCCACGAGGCAATCAGTGCTCTTGTGATGCCATCAGCACGTACGTCATGAAACGTATAACTGATGTGATGTTCCTCAAGCCATAATCGCGCCTTTTTGCAACTGTCGCAGTTTTTCAATCCGTAAAGCGTGATGCCGGCCATGTCTTAGTCAATGTTTCTGAGGAGATCGTTAATGCCGACTTTTGCACGCGTTCTGGCATCTACGCGCTTGACGATAATGGCGCAGTTGAGGTTGTAAGGTCCGCCGGGGCCGTTCTTGGGTAGTGAGCCTGCCACCACTACGCTTCCTGCTGGCACCCGTCCATACGTGACTTCGCCGTTTTCACGGTCGAATATGGGTGTACTCTGACTGATGAATACACCCATGGAAATTACGGCTCCTTCTTCAACTACAACGCCTTCAACAACTTCTGAACGGGCACCGACAAAACAGTTGTCTTCTATAATTGTTGGATTAGCCTGCAAAGGCTCGAGAACTCCGCCAATGCCAACGCCGCCAGATAAATGGACGTTCTTGCCGATTTGCGCACAGGAGCCAACAGTCGCCCAGGTATCAACCATGCTGCCGCTATCGACATAGGCGCCAATATTTACATACGAGGGCATCAGTACAGCGTTAGGCGCAATATAGGCACCTTTTCGCACACTGGCAGGCGGCACGACTCTCGCGCCTTGCTCAGCAAAACGCTGCGCATCAAAATCCGCAAACTTGCTCGGTACTTTATCGAAATACTGTGTTTCGGCACCGTCGATAACGATGTTGTCGTGCAGGCGGAAATAGAGCAGTACCGCTTTCTTGAGCCACTGATTAACCTGCCATTCATCACCAATCTTTTCAGCAACACGCGCTTGTCCGCTATCCAACTGCTCTATTGCTTCGATTACTGCCTGTCGTACGTCATCAGGACAGCTTGAGGGGCTGAATTGATCGCGGTTTTCAAATGCGGTTTCAATGGTGTTTTGCAGATTGCTCATGATGGTTCTACCGGAGTTAATTCAATAAAGCCGCGCATTGTACATGGCTAGCTATTTTCTATCAGGTCATGGATACGCTGGGCGGCTTCAGCACATTCGTTGACTGAGGCGACCAGTGATAATCGGATTCGATTACGACCGGGGTTGATACCATCAATATCTCGTGACAGGTAGCTCCCGGGCACTACTCTGAGATTTTTGTCTTTTAATAGCTGGCGAGCGAATTCAGTATCGTTGTCAGGTAACTCAGGCCATAGATAAAAGCTTCCCCGCGGCTGGCTTACCTCCAATGCGCCATTCAGGCTTTCGATAAAGGTGGAAAACTTCTGGCTATAGAGTTTTCTGTTTTCCTGAACATGTAATTCGTCGTTCCAGGCGGCAATGCTTGCTGCTTGTACGGCCGGACTCATCGTT
>JBFJXR010000092.1:0-6586 GCA_041622995.1 Nevskiales bacterium | reverse complement strand
TGCAGAGTTCATTGCAGCCAATCTCAAGCAGGATGAGGATATCGAGCGCCTGATGGGCGAGGTGGAATCCCGTCATGGCAGGCTTGATGTTCTGGTTAATAACGCGGGCGGCGCACCCTTTGCCATGGCAGATGCCACTTCCACGCGTTTCAATCAGTCAATTATCCAGTTGAACCTGCTCGCACCTTTCGCCCTTGCCCAGCAAGCCAACCGCATCATGCAAAAGCAGGAAACAGGTGGCGCCATCATATTTATCGCCAGCGTCAGCGGGTTGCGGGCCTCGCCGGGCACTGCGGCTTATGGCGCAGCCAAGGCCGGCATCCTTAATCTGACCAAATCTCTGGCAGTGGAATGGGCACCAAAAGTACGCACAGTTGCGATTAGCCCTGGCCTGATTCGTACCGAACAATCACATCTGCACTACGGTGATGAAGACGGTATCGCAGCCGTGGCAGCCACCGTACCAATGGGCCGTTTGGGTACGCCAGGCGATATCGGCGATGCCTGTGTGTGGCTATCATCCCCACAGGCAAGTTATGCTTCTGGCACAAATATAGTGCTGGACGGCGGCGGTGAGCGGCCATCCTTCCTCGACGCAGCAAGCGTCAACAAAGACAATTAGGCAGTATTTCGAGTCGCCGATGACACGGCGACCGGATGCAGGAGAGAGACAAGATGACATTCAAAATGAAACAGCTGATTCAAACGCTGTTAGCGGCCACCCTGTATGCATCAATATCTGCTTGCGGCGGGGGTGACTCCGCAGGCGACATACTTGCAGGCGGCAATAACAACGGTGGCGGTAGTGGTGGTGCTCAGGCGCCGCATGTCGCATGCCAGCATCGCGACCCCTTGCGTCAGCCATTCTTCGGCGACACACATGTACATACTGTTTATTCACTGGACGCCAATACACAGGGCACAATCATCAACCCGCATGAGTCCTACCGGTTTGCCAAGGGCGAGCGTATAGGTATTCAGCCCTATAACGCTGCCGGTGAGCCATTACGCTTCACACAGCTGCTGCGTCCCCTGGATTTCACGGCAATCACTGACCATGTCGAACTGTTTGGCGAAGTCGAAATATGTACCAATCCTGATTACCTGGAATACAACTCTCCCGAATGCCAGTTTTATCGTCAGTCTCCGGAAAACGCTTTTCTGTTCTTTAATCTCGTACAACTGGGATTCCCGCTTTACAGTCTTCCTCCGGAAGTCGGCGGCTTGCCGGGCATCAATGAAATACCCCTGGTCGGTGCCGAAGGCCCGATTCCCCGGTTACCTTACTGCGGACCCAATGGCGCAACATGCCTTGAAGCGGCCAAGACGCCCTGGCGTGACTTACAAGCCGCGGCTGAAGCTGCCTATGACCGCACCGACAACTGCAGCTTCACCAGTTTCGTGGCCTATGAATATACCTCCGCGCCCAGGTCAGTGAACCTGCATCGCAATGTTATTTTCAAGTCAGAAGTCGCTCCCGAACAACCCCCTGCCTATCAGGAACACCCCACTCCGGAATTACTCTGGGCCGGACTTACCGACCTGTGCAAACAGGAAGACGGCTGTGAATATCTGACCATTCCGCATAACTCGAATCTGAGTGAAGGCAGAATGTTCGAAGTGCCCGACCAGAGTGCCGACTATGCTACCCGCCGTCAGTACAACGAACCGCTGGCAGAAATCTATCAGCACAAGGGTCAGTCTGAATGCCTGAACACTATGGGCGCCGGCATGCAGGACGAGCTATGTGGCTTTGAAGTCGTGCCTTATAACAATCTCACGGGAGATCGCTTTGGTGGCTTTAATACCGGCCCTGCGATGGAGCAGGACTATTTACGTGAGGCATTGAAAGACGGTATCAAGCGTGAAGAAGAAGTTGGCGTAAACCCCTTCAAATATGGCCTGATCGGCAGTTCAGATACCCATCTGGGCACCCCTGGTTTAACCCTGGAAAAAGACTTCCCCGGCCATGGCGGCGCAGGCGCAGCAGCAACTGAAGAAGCCCCTCCAGGTCTGACTGATCTTATTGAGTACAGCCCGGGTGGTCTGGCTGTTCTCTGGGCAGAAGAAAATACCCGTGAATCATTATTCGATGCCATGCGACGGCGTGAAGCCTATGCCACCAGTGGCACACGGCCCGTAGTGCGTTTCTTCGGCGGTTGGGATATTCCGGAAGACATCTGTGAGCAGGACAATTTCGCTCAAAGCGGTTATGACAATGGTGTACCCATGGGCGGTGACTTACCGGCCAATACCGGCGCCGTCATTGCCCCGAGTTTTGCCGTTTCTGCATTACGTGATCCGGGTGTTGCGGGTAGCAATGCTCAACCACTGCAGCGTATTCAGATCATCAAGGGCTGGGTCGAGAATGGCGAGAAACTGGAAGCAGTCATAGAGGTGGCTGGCGACCCGAACAATGGCGCGAGTGTCGACGTTAACACCTGCCAGACTTCCGGCAGCGGTTTCGACAGTCTGTGTAGCGTGTGGAAGGACCCGGACTTCGATCCCGGGCAACATGCCTTCTACTATGCCCGAGTGGTGGAGAACCCGACCTGTCGCTGGGCAACACAGCAATGTATTGCTGCGGACATCAATTGCGATGACCCGGAGTCAGTACCCGAGGAGTTTGCCAACTGCTGTAATGCCGACTACCCGAAAACCATTCAGGAACGTGCCTGGACCTCACCTATCTGGTATCAGCCTGAGCAAGCAGCCAGCGAAGAAAACACTTAACTTCATTCATTAATGCACGGCATTAAGCGCTTCATTCGGGAGCCGGTTCTTCATTTCCTGTTGCTGGGATATGGACTACTTCTTGCCCAGCATCTCTGGGCGGAAGATATCCGCCGGTATTTCCACCCTGAAGTGGTGCGGATTTCAGCCCAGACGCAACAGGGTCTAAGTCACCAGTGGTTTACCGAAACCGGTCAACAGCCAACCGCTGAAGAACAGCTGGCCTTGCTGAATCGCCATATTGATGAAGAACTGCTCTACCGTGAAGCACTGCGATTGCGCCTGCATTATGGTGATCCGGTCATTCATTTGCGTCTGATTCAGAATATCCGCTTCATTGATCCCGACAGCCCCGCCACAGACTCGGAACTGCTGGATCAGGCCTATCAACTGGGTATGCTGGAAACAGATCTGGTTGTGCGCCGCCGATTGATCCAGAAGATGCAGCATCGAATTGAAAGTGGCTCGTATGTGACCGAGTCAGAGGTCAGGGCGCATGTCGCTTCGCAGCCCGATGCTTACCAGTTGCCCCCCCGGTTTCACTTTGTTCAGCTATTTTTCAGCCAGCGCGAAAATGCTGAAAAGGCTCTAACGGAATTAAACGGCAACCCGGATAGTGAGGGCAATGGTGAGCCTTTTTTACTGGGAAAAGAACAGAAATTTCTATCTTCCAAGGAAATTGAGAAACGTTTCGGTTCACACTTCAGCACGGCTATTAGCAAGGCACCGGCAGGCCAATGGCTGGGTCCGGTCATATCCACTTACGGCTTTCACCTGATCAAGATCATCGACATACGAAATGCCCGGAATGCCGAATACCCTGAGGTGCGATCACGTGCACTCGCCGAGGTGTACAGCAACCGCGACTACGCACAAATAAGAGCCTATCTGGACAAGCTACGCTCCAGATACAGGATTGTTCTGGAACCCCGGGCACAGGATTCCGAATCATGAGGGGCTTATGTCTAAAGCGCCTGATAATGGCTGGCTACCTGATGTGCATGGCAGGTTCCGCCCTCGCCCACCCGCTTGCACCAGGCTTACTGGAAATCACGCATAAGGAAGCCAGTACATTCAGTGTTCTGTGGCGACTGTCGGCTGTACAAATGAAAGGCATCGCGCCACAGCCAATGCTTCCTGAACAATGCAGCCCGAGCACAGACCTTGCTATTGAACGGGAACCGGGCCTTGCCGTGGCCAGTCGCTGGGAGATGCAATGTGATACCCCTTCCCTGGGTGGTGAGCGCATCAGTATTCAGGGGCTGGAGCGTAATCCCATCAATGTAGTGGTTCGTATTCACACGGCGGAAGGCGATTTGCTGCAAACCTTGCTTGACGGAAATAATCAGACCTATCTGATTCCCACAGAATCTTCGTCTGGTCTGATTTTTGTGCGGTACCTGGCGCTCGGCATCGAGCACCTCGCCTTTGGCCCTGACCACTTATTGTTTCTGCTGGCACTGATTCTGATTGTGGGCATGAACAAAACGCTTATCTGGACGCTCACGGCTTTCACTATCGGCCATAGCATTACCCTGACGCTGGCCAGTCTTGAAGTGATCACTGCCAATCCTGCCCTCATGGAATTCGGTATTGCATTGAGTCTTATTGTCGCTGCCAGGGAATTACTGCGTAAATCGGCTTCCATACTTGGCAGGAAACCGGCATGGATGGCCGCGGGCTTTGGTTTGCTACATGGCATGGGATTCGCCGGCGCCTTACAGGACATCGGCCTGCCGAGGAATGACCTGCTGCCAGCTCTGCTGGCTTTTAATATCGGCATTGAACTGGCGCAACTGGCCATTGCACTGCTGTTATTTGTGCTCATTTTGTTCATCAGAAAAACCACTGACATACAGAATGCCGACTCCCTTAAGACCGTGCCGGCCTATCTGATCGGCGCTCTGGCAGCCATGTGGTGCATTGAACGAAGCTTTGCGGTGTTAATCTAGTCAATATCGCCTTCTCAACCCTTTGGGTGAGGCGGCAAATATGCCCAGCCTTTGAAATAGGGCTATAACAAACATTTTGTGCGAGCGGACTATTCCCGTTGGAGGGAAACCACATGAAGACGTTATTTCTACTATTGGGCCTTGGCCTGACCTTCGCCGTCCAAGCGGCCCCGGAAACTGGCAAGTCAGCTGATGAAATCATGCAGTGTGTGCGCAACAACTTCCCGAGCGCGCTGAGCGTTAGAAGCGTGACCCTCACGACCGTTGATCAAACGGGCCAAACCACCAAAATGATCGGGCGCGTTTACGGCATGCTTGAAGAACAGGAAGACGGCAAACGACTCATGCGAGGCATGTTATCCATAGAGGCGCCACCAAGTCTTAAGGGCACTGCCTACCTGGTTCGTGAAACTGAAGATTATCTGCGAGATGGCATGTTCGTTTATCTGCCTGCAGTGGGGCGGGTACGCCGTATTAGCGGCGATTTCGCCGACCGTCCATTAATGGCCACTGAATTCAGTTACTTTGAATTCAAGCAGATGGTCAATGCCTTTGGTGACCTGACCGCCACGCTGGTCAGCAGTGAATCTGTGGGGGGACGCGATTCCCACGTACTCAGTTTCAAACCCCTGCCATCTCTCGAAACACGCTACGACACGGTTACTGCCTGGGTAGACAAAAAAACCTGCCTCATCATGGCCGCTGAGTTCATCGAAGGTGGCAAGGTGCTCAAACGCATGACTTCACCCTCAAACGCCATTGCCAAGGCCGGCGACCGTATGTATCTGAAAGAAATCCAGATGACAGACGTGAGGTCTACAGCGAAGACCATTCTGTACATTGATGAAGTCACCATGGATGAAGAACCGTCCAATCTTCGCTTCAGCCCCAAATCCTTTTATTTAGTTAAGTAGGTTACGACATATGAGTTCACAAGATTTTCCGGAAGGTGCCGCACTCGTATTTGGCGGCAGTGGTGGTATTGGTCAGGGCGTTGCAAAAACGCTGGCTAAAGCAGGCACTCATGTCGCGATTGCCTATCGCTCCAAAAAGGACGTCGCCGAATCAGTCGCAGAAGAAATTCGTGCATTGGGCGTCAATGCCAGCACCCATGAAACCGATGTCACCGATGCAGAAAAAGTTCGTGCGACAGTCGCAGAAGTCGCCGAAACGCATGGCCGCATTCATACGATTGTGCACGGTGCCGGCCCGCTGGTAGAACAGGTCTTTCTGGCTGACCTGACGCCCGAACTCTGGAACCGCGCCATCGATACCGAGACCAAAGGTTTCTTTAATGTCATATCTGCCGGATTGCCGCACTTCCGCGAAAACGGCGGTGGCTCCTATGTGCATATGGGCTCTGCCGGTCATTTGTACTACCCCGCCAAAGACGGCCTTTCGGTCATTCCCAAGGCTGCCAACGAGGCGCTGGTAAAAGGCATTGCCAAGGAAGAAGGCGTACATAACATTCGTGCCAATTCTGTGCTTATCGGTGTGATTGATGCCGGTATGTTCCATACCCTGTCTGAACAGGGTGTGTTTGGTCAGGACTGGATTGACGAAACGCATAAGATGCTATGCCTGAAACGCTGGGGTGAAGCCGAAGAAGTCGGCAATGCCGTCACATGGCTGGCATCCAACAAGGCTGCATATGTAACGGGTCAGCAAATCAACGTATCAGGCGGCTTTGGCATATAGATGAAAGTTACCGTCACCGGCGGTAGTGGCAGACTCGGCTGCTCACTGGTCCGCGCATTGCTTGAACAAGGACATGCGGTGCGTGTACTCGAACACGGCAGCGGCATACCTGCATCCCTGCAGGGCCTGGATGTTGAATACATCTATGGCTCGGTACTGGATAAAGATGCTGTAAGCAAAGCCGTTGAGGGTGCCGGGGTTGT
>JBFJXR010000091.1:0-6602 GCA_041622995.1 Nevskiales bacterium | reverse complement strand
GCTGTACCTGCATACTTCATTAAAGCCGTATCAAGCCCGAATTTTCCGATAACACCGGCAGCCATCATTAAAGTCAGTGATAAATAGAATACACCGGCACCTTCTGCGCCCAATGACCTCGAAAGAACCACGTGCATGACAAAACCGCTTGCGACGCCAAGCCCCCTGACCGCAAAGCTCGACCTGAGCAATCGAATGAGCACCTTCTCATTCTCAAGAAAGTCTCTTAAGCGTTGAACTATGGACATGATTTAGAGGCCCTAAGCCTGCTTACAATGATGTTTTAGTTCCCACTGCCAGGCGTGTTCAACCATGGTTGCCAAATCAGCGTAGGCAGGTGTCCAGGTCAACTCTGACTTTGCTTTTTGACTGTCAGCTACCAGTCGCGCCGGATCTCCTGCACGCCGAGGCCCGTCTTCTACCTTGAAATCACGCCCTGTGATCTCCTTCACGACATCAATGACCTCCTGAACAGAAAATCCCTGACCATTACCAAGGTTATATATGCCGCCATCATCGCCATTCAACAAAGAAGTTAATGCGAGCTCATGAGCGGCACACAGATCAACAATATGGACATAATCACGGATGCAGGTTCCATCCGGCGTATCGTAATCTCTGCCAAATACCGAAATACTGTCACGCCTTCCCGACGCCGCTTGCAGTATAAGGGGGATTAGGTGTGATTCCGGATCATGACGCTCTCCTAAACGGGCGTCGGGATCGGCACCTGCAGCATTAAAATATCGCAATGTGGAATATTTAAGGCCATAGGCCACCTGGTAATCCTGAAGAAGCATTTCAACGGCCAGTTTTGATCTGCCATATGCGTTTATTGGATTCAGGACATGATCCTCTGAAATTGGGACCTCCACAGGCATGCCATACACGGCGGCTGTAGAAGAAAAAATGAATTTATCAATCTGATGCCTGTTCATGGCATTGAGTAATGCAAATGTATTTACAAAGTTGTTCTCATAATACTTGGCAGGTTTATTGACAGATTCACCGACCTCAATAAAGGCTGCGAAATGCATCACGGCATCAATTGAATGTTTCTGGAATACTTTATCCAGTAATTTTTCATCACCCAGATTGCCTTCAACAAGTTCAGCATTAAAAATGGCATCACGATAACCTGTCGAAAAGTTGTCCAGCACGATAACGTCATGTTCGTGACGACGAAGCATATCGACCATGTGAGACCCGATATATCCGGCACCACCAACCACCAGAATTGTTGCCATAGTCTTTTCTCCTTATTTATCGATTGCTATTGCCTGATTGCCACGCTGAAGCTGTAAAAAGTCTGGATGCTAATCGTGCCCAGCATTTAATTTCACTGTGTAAACCTCTTTCAGCTGAAAAACAGATTTCAAAGAGCTCGACTTCTTCCGGAGGGGCGTCATCTTTCAGATAAAGTGAAGCAGGGGATACCAACCCGTAAGGTGGCTGCTCGGTCTTGCCCTTTAATTTTAGTATTGAGTTTGCTGAATTATCATTATCAACAAGTTTCATACCGAACATCCGTATATGTCCTGTAGCCACCGACAGCAAACCAGGCAAGTACCTGAATACGGGAATAGTGGTAGCCCAGTAATAAAATCTGGATTCAAGTCTCTGGCCACGTATACCACGCTTGTTACCTAAAATGGTTTCTCTTTTGAGCAAGGGGCGGGATTGGCCAAGTGATAAAAGTGCAGCTATTGGCCATAGGGGGAGTGTCAATACTAATAATGCAAGAACAAATAGCTGTTCTATTCTGGAGACATCCGAGGCAATGCCGCGTTGTTCCATCGGTGCAACCCAGAGCGGGTCATCAATTTGTACGGTGATATCTTCTGATGTATTTACCAGCATTCCTTCGCCCACAATAGCATCCTTGATATCAAGTCCAGCACCTATATAGGTTCCAGGCAAGATGACAGAAGCGCTTATTTGCGTGTCACGATCTATATAGCAATCATCACCAATAACAACCGGGCCATAGATGCCGCAGCTCTGATGAACCGAGCTGTGATCACCTACATAAACCGGGGTATCGACAACAGCCTTTGACGGCAAATAGCTCAAACGGCCGGTACGAATATCTTCGCTTTTTTCCAGCCCCTTCAAGACGACATCCTTGAACTCTCTTTGCAAGAAAGACAAGTTCGCGATTCTGAAGTCATCAAGACTGCTAAGTGTGTTTATTTTGCACCCGGAGAAGCTCTTTGAATTTTCCAGTTCTACCGTTTGTGGTGGCCAGCTTAAAGAAGAAACTTGAGAATTGCTCTTGTTCGTTATTGCAATACCCGCATAATTATTATCAAACTTTATTTGAACATTCTGTTCTTGATTGGAATCCAGCAAATCAGACAAAACCGAGCTTCTCAGTACATCTCCTCTAAGAGCAAGAAACGGGTCATCACTCAGAGTGCTGAAGCGGCCTAGCAGGGCTTCTGGTGATTCTTCACCCCTTGAAAGTACATACTCAATATCAAGGCCCCAGGCATCGCCATTGCCAATAAGCTGTTGAATTCTTTCCGAGCATGATGAAATGATAATGATGGCGCGTTTGAAATTGGCCGACGCAATGTCATCCAGGCAATATTCCAGAGGTGATTTACCAACTATAGGTAATAAGGCAGGGCAGGTATCACTAAATAAGGGGAGGAGCTCTTTTCCTGTGCGGTCAGCAAAAATTACAGCCGTATCAATAGATGAGGCCATTAATAAGCCCCTTTGCCCGATAAAACAGCCGGAATGGTCTTGAGCAATAACTTGATGTTTTCCCACAGAGTTGCCGAGTATATATATTCAACATCAAGTTCCACTTGTTGATCAAAAGGAATATCCGAACGGCCAGACACCTGCCAAAGACCTGTAATCCCTGGAATTGAGTCGAGTCTTCGCCTGTCACTCACGGTATATTCTTCGACTTCACTGGGGACTGGGGGGCGCGGACCTACGAGTGACATGTCACCACGTAATACATTGTAAAGCTGGGGAAGTTCATCGATTGAATATTTTCTGATGAAACCACCAATACGTGTGATCCTCGGGTCATTCTTCATTTTGAATATTACGCCACCTTCCATTTCATTCTGGTCCATTAATTCCTTTTTTCTTTCTTCAGCATCTATGTACATGGATCGAAATTTGAAGAAGTCAAACTCACGTCCTCCATGGCCAACTCGTTTTTGAGAAAAGAATACCGAGCCAGGGGATTCCAGCCTGATGAGTAATGCGACAATAAGAAATAAAGGGCTTAACAATAAAAGCAACAGGAATGCCGCACACATATCCATCAAGCGCTTTAACACGACATGAAAAACTATACGCAGGCGCCATTTGGCCCGGCTCATTGCTTTGGCTTTATTTCTAAGGCCTGAAAGTTTTTTTTCGTGATCGGTAACTGTGGCCGAAGGCGCGCGCTTTTCAAAAGAAGTTTTCTTTTCCTTTGATGATTTAGGTAATTCACTCATTTCAAAAAGCCGCCGTAAATAATTTTAAATAAAACATATAACGAATATCATTTTGTCTGGCGGGTTTCTTTCCAGACACTCCAGATAAACAACGGATTACCTATAATATATCTCTTCCACATTCTTTTAGGTTCTTGCAAAAGTCGCCAGGTCCATTCCATGCCAATTTCTCTTAGCCACATTGGGGCACGGGGTATGCGTCCGGAGTAGAAATCGAACAACCCTCCCACACCCATTGCTAAACCTACTTCTATTTGGTCCCGATGATCTTCTATCCACAGTTCCTGTTTGGGGACACCCATGGCAACAAGCAGGATATCTGCGCCTGATGAATTGATATCCTTGATAACATTTTCATGATCACTTTCACTAAAAAAACCGTCTCTGACACCCGCAATTTTAAGATCAGGAAATCTTTTGATCATATTGTCGGCTGTTAACCTGGCTATACCCGGGCCACCTCCCAGTAGGTAAAGAGATTGACCGTTTGATTCAGACTGTTCACATAGCAGTGGAAACAGATCAGTGCCATTGAGATTGCCCTTTAATCTGACACGCTGTATCCGGCAACCTAAACTAATGCCGCTTCCATCAGGAAGGACACAGTCAGCTTTCAGAAGAGTGTCATGATATTTTGATTGTTCATTTGCCAGATTCAGGCAATGGGGATTAACAAATGCCAGAACACTACACGGCCTGGATTTAGCCTTCTCTTCAATCCAGCTTAATGCTGTATCCATGGTTGAGTTTAGTATATTAATCCCAAAAAACTGTAAACTTTCTGGGGCAAAAGCCTTGCTTGAGCCATATAGAATTCTACTTACCAATTGCCTGGCTAACAGGCTTGTATTGGACTTGATACTTCGTCTATCAATCCACTCCAATTCAATATTCACCTGACCGTCGTGATCCATGCCTAATCGACGTTTTATGTCTGCTGGAGAGACGAGTCCAGGTCTTACTGAAAATAACTTTTCATGAGTCTCAGCCGTAGATTCCGTCATTGTGGAAGGTCTTAGTGCGGGTCCTACAAATCCCAACTGTCCATTAGCAATGTTAAAAAGCGCGGCCAGTCGTTTTCCAGGCAGGGGACCATTGAATACCAAAAGATTGAAAGACTGTTTGCCTTTTCCAATATAGGGCTCTCTAAGGAAGAGCGGCCCACTCAATAGACCTAGCAATGCACGAAAACACCACACTGGAAAGAAACAAACCAGAATTGCCAATGCAACAACACGATCAAATAATTCTGTTTTTTCCATGAGAACTACTTGTTTCTATGGCTGGCTTCAATTTGCTGATTTACGATGCGCCCCTGAACCTTGCCAACAAGAACATGTGCAATATTTTCTATCCACTGATACAAACCTTGAGGCAGAATCCAGAGAGCATATGCGGCTCCTGCTGTCAGAACCGAACGTGTTGGTTCCTGAATCAGGATTTTACTGTTGGATTTAATGGCCTGATTGAATAATTTAACGGCCATGGCGCCATCTTTGAGTCGAATTGATTGTCGGGAGAGGTACCTGAGCTGATACGCCCTCGCAAGTGACTCCCACCTGGATAAGAATTCAGGTGCGTAGCTGCGAATTTTTTCAATCATTTGCTCCCAGGATTCCAGTTGCTTCAATAAACTTGCTGACAATCCGCCAGCATTCAACCGATACAGGGTGAGAGCATCAGGGAGTCCCTCAATTTTCCATTGGGTGTTTACTGCTATGCGTATCCAGCATTCGATGTCTTCCGAGCGACGAAACCGTTCATCAAAATAGAAGTCTTCGGGTTCGCCATGCAAATCGTCCTGATACCTGATATCGGCAAATACCTCTTTTCGGATAACAGGTGCTGAACCATTACCAATCGGGTTTCTGCACAAATAATAGCCAGGCTCAATGTCCTGCAATTTGGGCATCTGGTAGTACCCCGTATCGGTGCCATCCTCATCAATAAATGCCGATCGACTGAATGAAACCCCTACATCAGGATTGGCATCAAGATGAGCAACATGTTTTTCCAGTTTGTCCAAAGTCCACAGGTCATCTGAATCAAGAAACCCAAGATACTCGCCTTGAGCATTTCTGACGCCTGTATTACGTGCACCTGCAAGTCCGCGATTGAATTCGTGCGGAATTATTTTGATACGGGGGTCATCATAGCCTTTGCATATCTCCACACTGCGGTCAGGAGAACAATCGTCAATAATCAGTAATTCGAAATCCTTGAAGGATTGTGCAAGTACAGACTCAACGGCCTCAGCTACAAATTTTTCCACGCCATAAACGGGCATAATCACGGATACTTTTGGCACTTTGCTCCCCCTTAATAATTTGCATTCTGATTATTGCAGATTATTAGCAATATTGTGTCGATTACAGGAAAACTTAAGTCGAAATTTCCCTGGAAACTTCGTGTTGCTCCTGTTTGCAGCAGTGACCGGCACCAATGATGACAAGAGCAGGCCAGAACAAATAGGCAAGTATTTCCAGGTTTTCACCAAAAGTATAAAGAAACAGGATGAGCATCATTGATAAGCCGGTAGCAGCCACCTTGAATTTCTGAGCTTTAAGTAGAAGATCAAGAAAGCCGAATAACATCGGTACGGCAAGGGCGCCAAATCCTACGATACCTTTAACAAACAGCAACCCGTACCAGCTGTGGTGCGAGCCTATAGGCATGTATTCAACCAGATGAGGCCCTCTTTCGACGATACCATGACCCCAGATAGGCGCTTCATTCTGCCATCGTTCTACGGCTATTCTGCCTAGTGTTTCACGTACACGGGTAGAGTCCGCACGGGCACCTCTAAATGCTTCCCAAAATGATAAAAAGCCCTCAACAAGCCATTTTCCGAGTATGCCGCTTATGGTAAATCCGGCGCTACCCAGAAATAATACCCAGGGGCGTGACAACCTTGAAAGGAAAAAGGTCATAACCCCGACCACAACCAGTGCCACGAGCGCCAGCCTGGATTGAGACATCAGGACCATAAAAATAGAACCAAATATTCCGGCGAGTTTCCATTTGGTTTCTTTTTCACGCATAGCAAAAATAAAATAGATATTCGCGACAAAACCGGCTGCAGGCGCCCATGGTGTAAATAGCCGCCATCTTGGGGTGCCAGTGCCTGGATCTATT
>JBFJXR010000090.1:0-6727 GCA_041622995.1 Nevskiales bacterium | reverse complement strand
GATGTGTCACTCAAGCTCTATAACTGTGCCCGCCACGAGCCTTTCAACGAAACCAATCGCGATGAAATCACCCAGGACTTCATTGACTGGTTAAACCCCAGAATGAAAACCGTCTAGAGCCGGTCTACTCATGCATGAACGAACCATCCACTTAACAGTCAAAACCACTGTACTGGAACAACAAACATCATGCTTAAACAACTATATCTTGCGATTCTGTTAATGGTCTTCTCGCTGGCGGCCATGGCGGCGCCCAAGTCTGACCTATGGGAACGCTGGGCAGCATATAACGCTCAGTCCACGGCACAGATTGACCATGCGCTCTGGAATGGCTTTCTCAAAAAATATCTCGTAGTCGATGGCGATGTGAACTGGGTGCGCTATGGGAAGGTGAGCAAGGATGACAAGAAAATTCTGGATGATTATGTCCGTAGCCTGGAAGTCACCACGATCACCAAGTACAACCGGAATCAACAGCTCGCTTACTGGATAAATCTGTATAACGCAGCCACCGTAAAACTCATCCTCGACAATTACCCGGTTGAAAGCATCACCAAAATAAAATCCGGCTTCCTCAGTTTCGGCCCCTGGGACAAGCAGCTACTCAAGGTCGAAGGCGAGCACGTTACACTCAACGATATCGAGCACCGCATATTACGTCCCATCTGGGACAGTCCCCTCCTTCACTACACGGTCAACTGTGCTTCAGTCGGCTGCCCCAATCTGGCGACTGATGCGTATACGGCAGACAACGTATGGGAACTGGCCAGAGACAATGCCCGTGCCTATATCAACAGTGCACGCGGAGTTAAAGTCGAAAAAGGCAAACTTCAGGTCTCCAGCATCTTCGTATGGTTCAAACCGGATTTCGGGGGATCGGAGAAATCGACCATTGCTCATATTCAGGAATATGCTGCACCAGAATTGGCTGAACAGCTAGCCACTATCAAAAAGATCACATCGCATGATTATGACTGGACGTTAAACGAGGCGCCTTGACGACCATCCCATGACATGTCGAGGCTGAGTGGCGAAAAAACCGCCAATCCGTTAAGCTTCGCGCCCTATTTCCACCTGTGATTTCTCCGTGTCTACAGCCGCCCAAATTGCGACTGAAGCAGCCAGACGCTGCACCTTCGCCATAATTTCCCACCCTGATGCCGGTAAAACTACGCTGACTGAAAAACTGTTGCTGTTCGGTGGTGCTATTCAGTTGGCCGGCACGGTGAAGGGACGTAAAGCGGCCAGGCATGCGACTTCCGACTGGATGCAGATGGAGCAACAGCGTGGTATTTCAGTTACGACTTCGGTGATGCAGTTCCCATACAAGCATCGCATTATTAATCTGCTGGATACACCGGGTCATGAAGACTTTTCGGAAGACACCTATCGCACGCTGACTGCTGTGGATTCTGCCCTGATGGTGATAGATGTCGCCAAGGGCGTGGAAGAACGCACCATCAAGCTGATGGAAGTTTGCCGTCGTCGCACCACACCGATTATCAGCTTTATTAATAAAATGGACCGGGAGGGTCGCGAGCCGCTCGACCTCATCAGCGAAGTCGAGTCGGTACTCAACATTCAGTGTGTCCCGATCACCTGGCCGATTGGTATGGGCAAAGGCTTCAAGGGTGTCTATCACCTGCTGGAAGATCGTGTATACCTCTACAAGGGCGACAAATCAGGCAAGCTCGGTGAAATCGAAACCATCGACGGCCTCAACAGTGACGAAGCCCAGGCAGTACTGGGCGACCTGCGTGATTTCATCATGGACGAAATTGAACTTGTCAAAGAAGCCGGTGGCGATTTTGACCTTGATGCCTATCTCGCGGGCACGCAAACTCCGGTATTTTTCGGCTCGGCAATCAATAACTTCGGCGTGACCAATCTACTGGACGGCTTTGCCGCGTGGGCACCCGAACCCCTGCCACGTAAAGCTGACACCCGTGAAGTTAAAACCGATGAAAGCAAACTCTCTGGGTTTGTTTTCAAGATTCAGGCCAATATGGATCCCAAGCATCGTGACCGTGTTGCTTTTATGCGAGTCTGCTCGGGCAAATACGAACAGGGCATGAAGATGTTTCATGTTCGTTCCGGAAAGCAAATGCGAATTGCCGATGCCGTAACCTTTCTCGCTGCCGATCGTGGCATCACCGCAGAAGCCTGGCCCGGCGACATTATCGGTCTGCATAACCACGGGACGATTTCTCTGGGCGATACATTTACTGAAGGTGAAAAATTCCAGTACAGCGGCATACCGAATTTTGCCCCGGAACTGTTCCGCCGCGTGGTACTGTCCGACCCGTTGAAATCCAAGCAACTGAATGCTGGCCTGGACCAGTTATGTGAAGAAGGCGCCACTCAGGTATATCGACCCTTTCTGAATAACGATATCGTACTTGGCGCTGTCGGCGTGCTGCAGTTTGAAGTTGTGCAGGAACGTCTCGCCACTGAATACAATGTGAATTGCAAGTTCGAAGCCATTAATGTGCATACGGCACGCTGGATCGAGGGCCCGGAGCTTGATCAGAAGAAATTACGTGACAAGGCGGATAATCGCCTGGCTCGTGATCATTCCGGCGCACTGGTCTACCTGGCCTCCAGCCGTGTAAATCTCAGCATGATGGAAGAACGCTGGGAAAACCTGAGCTTTAACGATACCCGTGAGCAGTCTTTCGAAAGTTAGAGAAGGCTCGACGGCTTGACAGCCTAGGCGGCTGAGTTAACACCCACATCTGACCACACGGCATATTCATTGCCATTCGGGTCACAGAAGTGAAAACGTCGGCCACCTGGAAACTCAAAAATCGGCTTAAGAATTGAACCGCCGGCTGCATCCACCTTCTCCAGCGTCTGCTCGAGGTCGTTGCTATATATAACCACCAGCGCACTGCCATTGTCGGCCGACACATTGAGATAGGAGTGGTAAAAGCCACCATCCAGACCCGCACCTGAAAACGCAATGTAATCCGGGCCATAATCCACAAATGACCAGCCAAACACCTCGCTGAAAAAGGCCTTGGTGACTTCAAGGTCTTTTGATGGAAACTCAATGTAATTTATCTTTTCATGATTGTTCATTACATTTCCCCATTCCTGCCATTTAGCATTAGATAATAATTAAAAATCCAGTTCACAGTCCTTATACGAAGAACAGGTGATGATCGCTGCTCCGGCACCCCCACAGATTGTTGAATAGACCTCGGCACCTGAAGGCAAGGATTGCACTGTACTGAAGCTCTTCGAACAACCATTCACTTCAGCAAACCTGGCTGCAGAATTTCGCCATTTACTGGGTTCTGTGGTGGCTCTGTGTGGCTGCTGGCTCGCACTGCTTAATGAAGGTTCTGAGCTGATCTCTTTTTCACGTAATGTGTGATTTTTCTGCCCCGGATTCGTTCTGACGCCAGACCTTGGCGTAAGTGAAACCTTGGGCTTAGGCAAACTCGGCTCAACAGCAGTGGGTTCGACCAATGGGACAATCGCATAACGAGGTTCGGGAGTCTGACCGCGATTTACACGTGCTTCCTTAACCTTATCACCCAATTCTTCCGCGATATCATCGGCGGCATCACTACAGCTGCTTTCGATGCTCCAGCCGGATTCCTTGTCCGTTTCTTGAAACAGCACGGTTTTATCAAACCCATATACGGCGGCCGTCCATTTGAGTTTGTGTCGGATAGGCGCAGAAGTCACATTTTCGATTTTTACGACAAAAATTGCATCTGCCCTGCGTCTATCTTCTGTCGTACTAATAAGCACATCTTCAAGCTCGGAGATCAGGCGTTTACGACATTCATCCAGCTCCATTTCACTCTGGAAGTCCACATAATAGCTGCGAATTGTAGCGAGATTCTGACTGGCAGCCTGAGTAGCAAAACTACCCAACAGCAGCATCAAAACCAATAACGGTCGAAACATCATTTTCCCCGATCCATATTTTTTCTATTGTTCAAGTATAGCCAAACGGTCAGATACTGCTTTGATAACCTGCGGATTACAGGGCAAACCAAAATGACTGCCACGCACTTCCAGATTCTCTGTATTTGGTGCAGCCACCTCACGGGCACATTGCCAGGCGACAATTCCGTCTGACTTGCTATGCATAGCCACACAGGGCACCGGTGGTGGTATGCGCCGTTTCTGAAAGCCTTCCATATCGGAATCGACTTTCTTGCCAGGGTTCATAAGATTGAACAGTCTGGCCACATTATTGGCATTGGGGTGGCCATTAATAGGGCTGCCCATGGTAAACACCATGCTGACGAGTTCTGGCCGATGACGTGCCAGTTCTCGTACAAACACACCACCCAGACTCCACCCCAGCATTGCCACTTTTCGACCGTAACGTTCATTAAGCTCTACAAGACGGTTTTCGAACGCTTCCCTGACCTGCGGGCGCATGCCCCAGTTATAGCCCTGCCCCCAACCATGCGCCGCAAATCCAAGCTCATTCAGGGCTCTGGTAAGCGGCTTCATATGCCGATCAGAAGCGCCAAAACCGGGCACCAGCATTATTGGTTGCCCATTACCGGTTGCAAGACCGACGCTGCTCAAGGTAGTCAGATAGTAGCGCCCCAGTTCCCTGAATACGCGAGCTTCCTTAAGCAGCAGTCGAATACCCGGTGCTGACACACCCGGTACTTCGCCATGCGCATTTAGCGCTTCATTCATTGTAGAAAATCCAACAGCTTATTCATCAGCGCATCATCGCATGAGAACGACCGGTTGTCTGCGCATGAAGAGCCAGACATACTGCATTCAGGGAGGAGAAGAAATGCGCATGATCGACAGTTTCGCTAATTTCACTACCGGGCGACCCAGAGCCATTGTCGTCGGCGTGATTATCCTCACGGTGCTGGCCTGCATCGGAACGATCAACCTCAAGATTATTACCGATTATCGATATTTCTTCGACGAGGACAGTCCTGACAAACTTGCCTTTGCCGCCATGGAAGAAGAGTTCGGCGGTACCGACAATGTCATGCTTGCCTACGCCCCGAAATCCGGGAACGTACTCACCCCCGAGAACATACTGCGTATTGCTGCCCTTGCTGATGCGCTTGCCGACATACCTTACGCAGACAAAATAGATTCACTGGCAGATATTTCTGTGGCCATCCCCGGCACTGCCGGACCCACTATCACAACACTCAGGCATCAGGCCGAGGCCGACGAATTCGATGAAGACCTGTGGCAACGCACACTGGCAGAAGTCAGGCGGTTTGCCGATGGCATGCTGTTGGCCAGTGACAACTCAATGGCTGCGGCCAATGTCATGCTCAGTCTGCCGGATGACAACGACTTCTGGGTCACACGTTCTGTTCAGAAATTCGCCAAGCAGGTACGTGCGGATTTCGAGAATCAATACCCGGGCGACCGCATCCTGCTGGCAGGTGTGCTTCCCTACTATCACGACATCACAGAACTGGCGATGCGGGATATCTATGCCCTGTTTCCAATCTGCATCCTGATCGCAACACTGTTGCTACGTGGTCTGTTAGGCAGTTGGCGTGCAGCGGGCGCATGTGGCTTGCCGGTTTTCTGTGCCGTGTTAACCACGGTCGGTTTAAACAACTGGTTCTCATTGCCCACTGCCCTGCCCACGATGATTGTACCCATCATCGTGCTGGTCATAGCGCTGGCCTATTCCATCCACTATGCCGATACCTATTTGCAGATCCGTGGTGATATGGAAAATAGCCAGTCGGCCGCCAAACAAAGCTTCAGGGAGAACCTGGAGCCCGCCATACTGACCTCGGCCACCACGGTGCTGGGCTTTCTGATGATGAACACCAGTATCTCGCCGCCTTATCGGAACATGGGCAATGTGGCAGCCATCGGCGTGGCGGTTTCAGTGCTCTATACCGTTACCTTGATGCCAGCCATGCTGACACTTGTTGACCCGCCCTACTGGCGGAAGAAAGGTCTGCTCAGAACCACGCTCGAGGCCATCGGCGAACGATTCTCCAAACCCATACGTTCCTTCTGGGTACTGAGCCTGGGCTTTGCCGTCATCCTTGCCTTGCTCGCCTCGATCAGTCTTAACACAATCGATGACAACATCAATCAGTGGTTCGACAAAGATACCCGCATGCGGCAGGACAACGAAGAGGTCAACAAAACCCTCAATGGCCTGCAACACCTTTATTTCAGATTGCCAGCTGAAAGCCCGGCTCTGGTACACGATCCGGAATATCTGAACACGGTAAAAAGTTTTGAAGACTGGCTGATCAAACAGCCTCATGTAGACGCCGTACGCTCACTGCCCACCCTCGTAAGTAACCTTAATCTTACTTTTGGCAGTGGCACACGCAGCATTCCTGACGACCCGCAACAAACCGAACAGTTGCTATGGGTCTATGAATTCTCGGCGCGGCCTGATGACCGTGCAGCCGGACTACTGAATGCTGATCGCAGCGCTTCATTGATTCATATCGCCCGTCACAACCAGCCCGGCCAGGACTTTCAGGCCTTTGCCGCAGAGGCCCATCAATGGATTAAGACAAACGCACCGAATATGGAAGTTGACCCCGGCAAGAGTGGCGTGATGATGTTTTCGAAAATGGCGCTGGAAAACATTCCGCCACTCATCATGGGCACGCTCGTCGTCCTGCTGTTCGCGACCATAGTGGTGGCTATTGCCCTGAAATCCATTCGTCTCGGCTTGATCAGTATTGTGCCCAACCTGTTGCCGGTGGGACTGGCCTTCGGAACATGGGGTTTG
>JBFJXR010000089.1:0-6778 GCA_041622995.1 Nevskiales bacterium | reverse complement strand
TTCAGGCGCGCCTTTGCCAGTCGTTCGCGATGCTGGTCAACCAGCAGTTGATAGCTTGTTCGCTCTTCGTTGAGTTTTCGTTTAAGAGTACGCGGTGAAATGTGCAGGCGTTTAGCCGTATCGCTTAGTGATGGAGGTGCTACGGAATCCTCGAAAATCTTGATCAGGCTGGACGTGATCGTCTGCACTGTTTCGCCAGTACGTGCTTTCTCCCGTTCACATTCCTTTGCCGCCATCTGGGCTGCCATTTGGTCTGCGGTGGCCAAGGGCTGGTCCAGATACTGACCCGGGAATCGCAACTGATTGGCTGTGGAGGAAAAGTGGCATGGTGGCAGTCGTGGGGCATACTGCTTGTGGCATTCTGGTTCGGGATGCTCAAAATGCAGCTCGAAATCAGCGTCTGTATAACCAGAGGTCTTAATGAGCACCTGGGCCAAGCGCCATACGCCGATCAGGAAATGTTCCATACACACCCTGCGTGTAGGGCCAAGATCGAAGGCTGCACGTACCTCGATAATGCCTATGTTCTTATCGGTACGGTGCTCCAATGCAACAAAGGGTGTGCGCAATGCACCGTACCGGAAGCCGAATTCGAGCGCATCCCTGAAAGTCGGGTTGGTCAGCATCCCGTAACCTACAAGGCCATGTGATGTCAGCTGGGTATTCAATCCGATCTCATAGCCAATGGCATCGTCGAGCAGAAATGCCTGGTACAGCAGAGCACCCACCTCCATGAGATTGAAACGCCCGTCCGGGTCTTCCAGCACCTTGCGGTCGAAGTGCCGGGCAGCTGGATCAATATTAATTCCCCGACCCTTGCAGATATCTATAATCAGCCGGGCATAGGTCGATGGGATGGTCAGGGTCTCAATCTGCACGGCAGCCGAACTCCTTTTGGCCTCATATGACAGATAGATTGACACGTTCTCATATGGCACACAAGTTCCGTTTGCTGCGAGAATGGCTGAATTACTATTCAATGGGTTCGAGAGCATGCGTCATAGCCAGAAGCGTCTGTCAGGTATTCTTTTTTTAACAGCAATTTTGTCAGCCTGCGGCGGCAGCGGTGATGGCGAGCCCTATGGTGCGGCTAACAGTGCCGGGAACAGTAATGGCGGCACACAGTTCGCCAATACCGAGACCTACTTCGCCTCCGAAGTGGCGCCACAACTCGACTTTTGCCGCACCTGTCATATCCCAGGTGGACTGGGTGATGTCGAAGGCGGTCAGCAGTTTATGTTGTCTGGTGATAGCGCCGAGGATTATGGCAATGTGCATTTGGCCTGGATTGCATTAGGCGAGGGCGTAGAAGAAAACAGAATTCTTCTGATGGCTTCGGGTAATGCTGAGGATAGCCATTCGGGGGGCACGCCCTGGCCCAAGGGAAGCACAGCCTATCAGGCGATGAAAACAGTTTTTGAATGCTGGGATAATCCAGACGCATGTGGGAGCCTGCTTGGCGGCAGCGGCGCTGAGCTTACAGAGTTACTTGGCAACCCGGGCAAACATTATTTCGTGAATCAGCTCTGCGATGGGGCTTCTGATGACACACCCATTGATTGGACTCAGGATCCACGCCGGCTGCTGCAGGCAGACGGATTTCCGGGCTCAGGTAACCTGATTGACAGTGAAGAATACGCGGTGCACTTCAACGATCCGTATGAAATCTGTCATACAGAAAAGCTGTTTGAAACCCAGGCTCGTCAGAATGAATTGAGAGCAGCTCAGGGCCTGGAACCGATCTACTCGGCCAAGCCGGACCCGGCAACCTGTGGCGAATGGCGGGCAGCGGTACAGCATGGTCATGACTGGGTGGCGATGACACCTGCAGACCAACCACATACAGGCGCACATGTCGGTGGCAACAGTGCCCTGACCTGGAACAGTCTATGGCGCCTCTGGGGTATGTCAGAACGGCCGGAAGATTATGACGAGCATTTATTCGAGCGCTATGGACATTCGCCACCGCCCGATCACATTCATAACCCTTACCCGATAGTCGACCTTGACCGCGGCATTGACGAACGCCCCATGCTTACAGAAACCTTTGGCGGTACCGGCAAGCTGCCCATGGGATGGGCGCAGGGCAGGGATGCTGAAGGTAATTACCAGGGCACAGTTAATCTCACCTGCTTCAGCTGTCATGCAGGGCAGATTGGCCAGGGAGAAGTTACCAGCCGGGATGGTAATGGTAACAGTGAAAGTTACGGTGCTAACGACAGAGGCACTTTCTTTGGTTTGCCCAATACCAACACCGAACTGGGTGTGATGTATGTCGACCTGATTAATGTGAGTCGGTATGACGATGAATTCTTCGGAAGTGTACCGTTGACCATACCCGCGATTGGCTATATCCCATTAATCAATACAACTCGTGGCACCAATGCAGCCGATACCGAGATCGAGGCTATGGCGATCCAGCGTGACTTTGATTCGCTGGAAAATGGTGGGCATCTTCTCACCTACCCGTTGCACGCGAACACTGGCGATCAGGATCCACCTGCATGGTGGTGGCTGTCGAACAAAACGCGTTATCTCTGGTTCGGCGGGCACTCTACCGATTCTGCACGCGGGAACATGTACTTCGGTAGCGTGAATGATCTGAGTGGTGAGCAGGTCAAGGCACTCGAAGGCACCTATGAAGATGTGCACCAGTGGTCATTGACGGTTGAGGCGCCAGATTATCCGGCGGGCTATTGCACTGGCACAGATGGTGAACCTGCAAGCACAGACCATCCGGGCTGTATAAATCGTCCGCTGGCTGAGCAGGGTGCCGTCCTGTTCCACGAGAAAGACCTGTGGGATGAGGAAGCCAATGCTGACATTCCGCGGCCCAAAGGTAATGGTGCCTGTGCTGGTTGTCATGGTGCTTATTCACCGCGATACGTCAACGACAAGCGCTTCCTGCCTGATCCTCGTCTTGCGGGTACAGTCGGCTATACGGTACCAATCGAAATCATCGACACGGACCCTGCTCAGGCAGAAGGCTGGGCACAGGAAATCCGCGAGCATGTATCGACGTTCTGGTGGTCATATCCTGACGCGGTAGAGAACTACATACTGCCGGAAGAAAAAGACGAATATACCGAGACCATGGATGACTATCTTTTCTATGGTGTTGGAGGTGACGATTTTGCCGATCACCTGGAGCGTCTGTTTGATCACAGTGGCAACCTTGAGCCATTAAGCGACGTTGTTAGCGCTGTTACTTACCCGACGATAGGGCAGATATCCAGTCTGCAAATGGGCGAATCAGTCGGTCGAGTCAAAGGTGCCTGCGGTTTCGAAGAAAAAACGGTCGGGTATGTAACGCCACCTCTGCATGGGGTATGGGCCAGTGCGCCTTACTTCCACAATGGTTCAGTGCCTAACATCATGGGTGTTCTCGATCCTGCTTCGCGGCCCAAACTCTGGCGTCGTCAGCGCACCACGACAGATGTCCACTTCAATGCTTTTGAGGTTCGTATAAATGGTGCTTCCAGCGGATATGACTGGGAGCGGCTGGGCTGGAATTACGACGAAATCATGTGCGGCGACGGTGGAAATGGCGTCCCCTATTACACCTGTTATCCGGGTCAGGATATTCCCCAGGAAATCCAGTGGGGTGCAGACCTGCTGCTGGGTGGCCTGGCCTGGCCAACCTGGGTGGTGCCTATGCCGGTGGGCGAGCAGGGTCTGGAAGACCGCATGATCTTCAATACTTATTTGTATTCAAAGAAAAACCGTGGGCATGAATGGACCAAAGCACTTACGGATGCCGAGCGTCGTGCATTGCTTGAATACATGAAGACGTTATAGTCTGCCCGCCTGATTAATCTGATCAAACAGGTTTGATGGCAGGTCAGTACGGATGAGTAAGTCTGGCCTGATTTATCAGGCCAGCTTTTTTTCTATATGGATGAAATAATGCCAAAACTGATTTTTATATTGCTCATAACCTTAGTTACGGCCTGTAGTGATGGCGGCAGTACGGCACAGATATCTAGTGAGTCAGAACCTACAACAAATAATCAACGGTCTGAGTTGACCTACGGCGGGGCAGAGGATGTTGCATCCTGTCAATTGCAGGGCAATCTGGTTGGCGGTCGTGCCTACCATGTTAATGTTCCATCCCGGGTTGATGGCGAGAATATTTCCTTCCAGGTGCATGAGCCAGACAGTATCGATTGCATAAGCAAGCATGCCCTCATTCTGCAGGGACATGGTTATGCCGGTAGTCGTGAAACTGCTGTCGGGGCATTTGCGGATTTAACCGGTGCCGGATATACCGTGATCAGTATCGATCAGCGTGGATCGCCTGATTCGGGCGGAACCGTACGCGTCATGGATCCCGACTTTGAAGGAGAAGATCTGGTCGCGATTGTGGATTGGGCGGAGCAGCACCTGGACTATCTCAAGTACCGAGACGACAACCTTTTGCTGGGAGCCATTGGCGGCAGCTACGGCGGGATGTACCAGTATTTATTACTCAACAAAGACCCGGATCGACGGCTGGATGCGATTGTGCCCGAGATTGCGCCGCACGATCTGACTTATAGCCTGAGCCCTGGGGGGGTCGTAAAATCGCAATGGTCTCTGATTCTGGCGGGCGCAGGTGATGCGCTGACCACTTTAGGGCAGGACCCGTTGATACGTGCGACCCTGGTTGAGGGCGGCATTACCGGTAAGTTCCCGGAGCCGGCCTTGCCATTCTTCGCTTATCATTCCATGCGGTACTTTTGTGAAAACCCCCTTGATCTGCAGCCGGATTTCAGCGGCAATACCTCCGAGTACCTGTTGAACCCTCTGTATCAGCTATTACCTGTGACCGCCAACGGCGAATACACCGTCCTTACACCCTCTATCGGAAGTGTTCCCAAAGTAGATGCTTTACTTTTCCAGGGGCCTCGTGATGACCTGTTTAATATGAACGAGGCCTGGAATAACTACCAATGTCTCAAACGTGCCGGCGGAGATGTGCGCCTGCTGACCTATAGTTCAGGGCATCAGGTTCTGACGCCAAACCTGGGGCTGGTCGAGCAGGGCCTGGGTGCGGGAAATCTGCCTCTTTCCTCAACCTGTGGCCCAATTAACAGTGGCGCTGCGGCACTGGCCTGGTTTAATGAAAAGTTGTTGGGAATCGGAAATGCGGATGACGTGATTACCACAGGGCAGGACATGTGCTTCGCACTGGATATTGGGGATGCCGTGCAATTGCCAGGCATGACGGTAGGCGGCACAGAGTTTCCGGTTGAAATGCCCGGTGGATTACCGGTGTCTGTCACCATCGGTAATCCGGCCCCGGTTATCGTTCCCCTGACTACCCCTGCTGACGAAAGCGAAGTGCTGGCAGGCATTCCGGCAGCGTCTCTGGATATTTCCCTGGCGGACCAGGCGCTTCAGGAAATGTGTCAGGAAGAAAGCGACCCGATCCTGCGTGTCGGAACCTGTGATGCGACGATATTCATTGGTCTGGGCGTAATTAAATCCGGCTCGGTTCTTCCTGCTGTCCCCGAGTTAATTGAAGAGCAGGTCATGCCTGTACGTGGGCTGGGTCAACACGAAGTCGAGTTGGTGGGTGTTTCGGAGCGCATTGCCGCCGGCGATCAAATTGTACTGCTCATTTATGGCATCCATGATGCGTTTGTCCTGTTTTCCAGTTCACGTGACCTGCTTACACCTGTTGTGACCGTGACAGGAAGTGTGCAAATTCCAATGCAGGGCCATATTCCGCCTCTTTAGACTAAACGTATTCACGAACAGGCCGGGTCTCCCCAGCCTGTTTCGCAGTTCAGGAAGCTTAAGTAATTTTTGCCCTCTCTTTGAGTATGCATATATAGAAGAATGGTCATTAATTAACTGTGGGGTCGGATACTGACCCCAATCAGATATTTATTATGAAAATAATCCGGACTGTCGTAGTCACGGAGGAAGGAGAATCGTTATGTCACGCAAGGGATTGTTCACTCTGTTATCAGATTTTCTGTCTACATGTAGTGGTGCTAGAAATACCATGAGTAATCGACTACAGGGCTTAGGCACGGCTGTCTTTTCAATGATCTTGCTGGTCACCATAACTGGTTGCTCCAACAGCGATAATGAGCCAGTCACTCAACAGGGGCGTTTTATTGATAGCGCAGTGAGCGGGCTGGATTATCGTTCGTCATTGAGCACCGAGCTTACGGATAAGCAAGGCGGCTTCTTCTACGCGGCAGGCGACATTGTCGATTTCTATCTGGGCGGAGTTAGCGGCATCCATATCGGTAACGCAACGGGTCAGGCTTTTGTGACGCCAATGGACCTGATTGGCAGTAACGACAATATTGCCATTAACATTGCACGGTTACTCATTGCCCTGGACAGTGATGGCGATAGCACTAATGGTATTCAGCTTTCGTCAGAAGCCAACGAGGCAGCCAAGGGGCTGAACCTGACCATCCAGACCTTTAATCTAGAGCCTGAGGACTTCCCTCCAGCATTGTTACAGGGTTTTGTTAAAACCCAGATAATCGATAAGGGTCGTAGCCTGTCGACAGCAGCTTCGGCGCAATCACATCTGGCTTGTTCCCAGGAAGATATTGCCAACGGCAAAGAACCAGACGGCGTTTGTGAAATGTCCGGCGATGGTGATGGTGATGGCGATGGCGACGGCGATGGCGATGGCGATGGCGATGGCGACGGCGACGGCGACGGCGACGGCGATGGCGACGGCGATGGTGATGGTGATGGTGATGGTGATGGTGATGGTGATGGTGATGGTGATGGTGATGGTGATGGTGATGGCGATGGTGATGGCGAT
>JBFJXR010000088.1:0-7000 GCA_041622995.1 Nevskiales bacterium | reverse complement strand
ATGATTTATCCATGTCCGAAGGGGGGCAGGCTGTATCGCCCGAAGGTGGCCGAAATAGGCGGCCAGTCATTGTTTCCTTATCTGGTGGATCCCAATACTGGCGTAGCCATGTATGAGTCTGCAGATATTATTGTCTACTTGTACGAAACCTATGCAGGGCGCAAGGCGCCGAAGGGTTTGTTGCGCACCATGGAAGTGGCGACTTCATCTCTGACCAGTGGTATTCGCGCCGCTGGCGGCATCAAGGCAAGAGCTTCTAATGTGCCAGAGAAGCCAATGGAGCTTTACAGCTTTGAATCCAGTCCTTATTCGCGCCGGGTGCGTGAGCTGCTTTGTGAGCTGGAAATTCCCTATCTGTTGAGAAATACGGGCAAGGCGATGGTGCGTGACCTGGGGCCACCCTCTTTCAGATCAAATCTGTTTCCTGATCTGCCGGTTCGCGGGCGAAATCGACTGAATCTGCTGGAACGGGCAGGGAAAGTACAGGTACCTTATCTGGTTGATCCGAACACCAGTACCGAGATGTTCGAATCGACCGACATCAAACAGTATCTGATCGAAAATTACGCGGCTTGATCCATTCTGTTATTTCGAATGGAGACACGTGATACCGGAACGGAGAAATCTGTGGTTCAGAGATTGCTGCGTGGTTGAGGGGTATTTCAGGATTTTGTTTCTGCTACGCCTGATCGTTCCGGATGTTTCGGGCGCAGCGCCTTGACCAGCCAGGCGATCGGGTTCATGTAGTTGGTTGGCATCCAACGCTGGATGCGATCAAGTAGCCAGGCATCGGCGCCAATCAGCACGCGTGGATTGTTGTTGCGTATTCCACGGATAATGGTTTCGGCGGCCTGTGCAGGTGTGGTTTTGGCAATTTGTTCAAAATCTGCTGCTGCCTGGGCGTGATCCGTGACACCATCGCTGTCCTTGTAGAAACGTGCACTGGCGGCGATATTGGTTTTGATGCCACCGGGGTGCACACAGATAGGTAAAAATCCTGTACCTTTTGTTTCATGTCGCAGGGCTTCGGTAAATCCGCGAACACCAAATTTACTGGCGTTATAGGCCGCCTGGTTCGGAAAGCCGATGATGCCGAAGATGCTGGAAATGTTCACCACATGTGATTCTTCAGCCTGCTTCAGATAAGGCAGAAAAGCCTTGGTGCCATACACCACGCCCCAGAAGTTGATCCCCATGAGCCATTCGAAATCTTCATAAGTGGTGTCTTCTGTCGATTCAGACACCGTCACGCCGGCATTGTTAATCACGATATGCACGGCACCGAAATTCTGGTTGACCTTGTCTGCATAGCTGTACACCGCTTCGCGATTGGAAACGTCCAGTTCGTCTACGATGGTCTGGTCACCGCCGCATAACCGGGCCGTTTCCTGCACATTGGCAAGATTGATATCCGACAGGGCCAGCTTTGCACCCTGGCCTGCGAAGTTTTGTGCCAGTGCCCGGCCTATACCGGAGCCTGCACCTGTTATGACCACTACCTTGTTATTGAAATCTTTCACAGTCGCTCCTCCGCGATTGTTATAGCTGTTTGAATGGCTGTTTGATTAGCCCGTAGCTTGCGCGACTATTTCGCTGGCTGCAATGGGGTCGCCATCCCGCTCATAGGATTGCAGCCATTGCTCGGCGATTTGCATATTGCCGAATTTCCAGGGATGAAAACCGGGTAGATAGTAGGCGAAATAATGGGGCATGAGCTTCATGTAAACGCCGCGTGGTCCGTACAGCCACCAGAGGCCCTTGAGCCAGAGCTTCCAGCGTGATTTCACACCGTCCACCTTCAGCATGTGATTCATCACCATGAACACATGGAATGGAAACAGAATGCTTTCATACAGGAGTCCGGCAATACGCTGGAAGTAATTGGCTTTGCCAATCTTCTGCAGCACATCAAATGCCACGGCTTTATGCTCGATCTCCTCAATGCCATGCCAGACATAGAGTGCACGCATACGGTGGTCGGCATCTTTGAAGATTTCACTACGTTGCATGAAGCTGTGCGCCATGATGGCGGTCATGTGTTCGGCGCCTGCAGTGAGAGACAATGTGAACCATTTCGGTGTGCGTCGGCGATAGGCCGCGAGTATGCGTTGCTGCTGCTCCAGAATCTCGTCGATGCCGATGCCCTGATTGCGCAGGCGATCATTGAAGCGGGTGTGCACCATGCCGTGCTGGCCTTCCTGATACATGAAGTCCTTGATCTGCTGTTTCAGTTCCGGATCCTCGACTTTGTCCCGGTAGTCCCGAACACATTCAATAAAGAATTTCTCACCCTCTGGAAATAAGAGAGACATGGCGTCAAAGAAACGGGTCTTGAATGCATCGCCGTTAAACCAGTATTTCGGCACCTGATCAAACTGAAAGTCCAGATCGCTGCGTGGCACTATCTTGTGCCCCTCTGGTGTGGCCGGATTGATTTGCTGTGCAGACATGTGTTTTCCTCGAATTCATTGCCTCTTGTGCATCAATGTAGATTATCAGCGACTGTCGCACTATGACCCCTTGCGACCAAAAAGGAACTATTTACGACAAAGTTCGACGATATACGCTCGGGGATACACCTGTCCAGCGTTTAAAAGCCCGGGTAAAGCTGCGACGGTCAGAGAAACCGAGTAAATCACTAAGGCTGTCGAGATTTTGCCGATTCTGCTGCAATACTTTTACAGCGACAGCGAGTCTTGCTTCGGTTTGTAGCTCGGCAAAGCTCGTGCCTTCGGTATTCAGATGCCGCTGAAGGCTACGAGGATGCATATTCAGGCGATTGGCAATCTGGTCAATACGGGCGCCCAGTAACGTGATGTCGTTTTCAAATAGTCGGTGCAGCTGCGCAGCCGTGCCATGCCGCTGTGACTGTCTGGCCAGTCGTTGTTCCACGAGGGTCTCTGCCTGTTGGTGCAAAGCCGGGAAGTCGCCGTGTAATGGAATATCCAGCAACTCGCGGTCAAATTCCAGGCAATCCATGTCCTGATTAAATGCGACCGGAATATGGAAGAACTCTTCGTACTGCTCCGCATAAGCGGGCGGTGCATGTCTGAAGCGCAGGATGCGTACCACGACATCATTGCTCATAAGCAGACGTGTGAATTTGATCAATGTGGCGAAGAAAGATTCAGCGGTATACGGGTATTGCGCCAGATTATTGGCATCGTTGTTATTCAGGCCGGGATAGATCAGTACCATGCGCGCGGTTCGTTTATCCTCTTCAAGCTTTATATCCACATAGGGACTGATGAGTTGATGCACCCATGTCAGTACCTTGGCGGCATCACGCAGGTTTTTGCTGGTATTGATGAAGGTTTCCATCTCAGGCAGGTATTCAAATGTGAAGGTCTCGCCGAGAATGAAGGGGAAGTGCTGTCCTCGCCCACTATTATTGGCAGCTTCAATACAGGCCAGCATCAGGTCGTTGAGTGTGGAGATTTCAATTTTGGCGTCTTCCAGATGGAGTAAGTCCGGTTCGATGCCAAAGCGTTTGAATATCGGGTCTATGTTGAAGCCACAATAAGCCGCTGCCTTGATCCAGTTAGGCAGGGTGATGAATGGTACCGTCGTGTCTTGCATGAGGTTTTCTAGCACAGCCACGTGGGTAAGAGCCAGTGAAATAGTGCGTTTGGGGCACTTGTTTTCTATACTGCGAGCCCCATTTATTAAGTAGTTCCCAATTTTTGAGGTGTGCACATGCCAATTTATGAGTATGCCTGCCAGGCATGTGGGCAGGATATGGAAAAACTGCAGAAGCTGAGCGATCCGGAATTGACCGATTGTCCGGCCTGCGGCAAGCCTGATCTCGTCAAGAAAGTATCGGCAGCGGCTTTTCGCCTGAAAGGGGGGGGGTGGTACGAAACCGACTTTAAATCGGGTGATAAAAAGAACCTTGCCTCAGGTAGCTCCGATACCAAGAGCAGCTCAGACAGCAAGGGTGAGAGTACCTCTAAGGCTGCCCCCGCCAAGCCGAAGCCTTCGAGTAGCGAAGCCGCCTGATGTCAGGATTGCCAATCTGGGCTGTATTACGCCGTTGGCTGATCGCAGGGTTGGCGGTTTGGGTGCCTCTTGGCGTCACTTTACTCGTAGTACATTTCCTGATCGACCGCATGGATCGCAGCCTGCTGCTCCTGCCAGAGCAGTATCGTCCGGAAACATTACTGGGCTTTAATATCCCTGGTCTGGGCACAGTACTGACTATTGTCATCGTGCTTTTGACGGGCTTTCTGGCGGCCAATTATTTTGGCGGCAAGCTGCTGGGTTTGCTGGAATCCATGCTGAGCCGGCTGCCGCTGGTTCGTTCACTGTATGGGGGTATGAAAAGCCTGTCGGATACCATTCTAACGGGCAGTGGCAACTCCTTTCGAAAAGTTCTTTTGATCGAATATCCGCGCAAGGGTATCTGGACGCTGGCATTTCAGACCGGTGAACCTGTTGGTGAAATACTCGAAAAAACGGGTGCTCAAGTGGTGACTGTGTTCGTGCCAACGACGCCTAATCCGACTTCGGGTTTTATCGTCATGGTGCCCAAAGAAGACGCAATTGAAATGGATATGTCGGTAGAGCAGGCCTTGCGTATGATCATGTCATTAGGCGTGGTTACGCCTGATCATCCCGATATTCAGGCCTCAATACCTAAAAAAAGCTGAATTGAAGCCGCTTTTTACGCTAACATTGCGCGCTTTCTGAGCCTTGATGTGAGTTATTTACTCGGGGCGATTCATTACTAAACTCTCGAAGTACATTATGCGAAGTCATTATTGCGGTCAGGTGACCGAAGACCTGCTGGATAAAGAAGTTTCTGTAGTCGGCTGGGTTCATCGTCGTCGTGACCATGGCGGGGTGATTTTCATTGACCTGCGTGACCGTGAAGGTCTGTTGCAGGTGGTATTCGATCCCGATGAGCCTGAGATGTTTGCCCGGGCAGAGCGCCTGCGTAGCGAATATGTGATTCAGGTGAAGGGTCGTGTACGCAGTCGTCCTGAAGGCACGATTAACGACAAACTGACCACAGGCCAGATTGAGGTGTACGCGCTTGAGCTCGTCGTGCTGAATAAGGCTGAAACGCCGCCCATCCAGATTGATGAAGACGACACCGGCGAAGAGCTGCGTTTACGTTACCGCTATCTGGATCTGCGCAAGCCCGCCATGCAGGAAAAAATGCGCCTGCGGACTTCAGTTGCCCGCAGCATGCGCCGCTTTCTTGATGATGAAGGCTTTATGGATGTGGAAACACCCATACTGACGCGCGCAACACCCGAAGGTGCTCGTGATTACCTGGTGCCGAGTCGCGTCCATAATGGACAGTTCTACGCATTGCCGCAGTCACCACAGCTTTTCAAACAGTTGCTGATGATGTCCGGTTTTGACCGCTACTATCAGATCGCCCGTTGCTTCCGTGATGAAGACTTGCGTGCTGATCGTCAACCCGAATTTACCCAGCTGGATATCGAAACCTCGTTTATGAACGAGGATGAGATCATGCAGCTCAATGAAAGAATGATTCGTCAGTGCTTTAAGCAGGTGATGGATGTTGATTTGCCGAATCCGTTCCCGCGTATGCCCTATGCTGAAGCGATGCAGCGTTTTGGTTCGGATAAGCCTGATATGCGTATCTCGCTGGAGTTGGTTGAGGTTGCCGATCTGGTCGCCGATGCTGAATTCAAAGTGTTCTCCGGTCCTGCCAAAGATGAAAATGGTCGTGTAGCCGTATTACGCGCCCCTGGCGGTGGCAAGCTCAGTCGAAAGGAAATCGACGATTACACGGCATATGTGGCCCAGTTTGGTGCACGAGGTCTGGCTTATATCAAGGTGAATGAACTTGCCGCAGGTCGTGAGGGTCTACAGTCTCCGATATTGAAGTTCCTGAGTGATGAGGCGATACAGGGGATTTGTGATCGTAGTGGTGCCGCTGATGGCGATATTCTCTTCTTCGGTGCAGACAGCGCTAAAGTGGTGAATGAGGCGCTTGGTGCATTGCGCGTTCGGCTGGGTAACGATCTCGGGCTGGTTCAGGAAGGCTGGAAGCCAGTTTGGATTGTGGATTTCCCGATGTTTGAATGGGATGCGCAAGAGAAACGCTGGCAGGCATTACATCATCCGTTTACGGCGCCGTATGCCGAAGACCCTGAAGTGGTCAAGGCCGATCCGGGTGCCCAGCTGTCACGTGCCTATGATCTGGCATTGAACGGTACAGAAGTGGGTGGTGGGTCCATACGTATTCACAGTATGGAAATGCAGTCGACGATTCTTGAGGTGCTGGGTATTGGTGAGGAAGAAGCCCGTGAAAAATTCGGCTTCTTACTGGACGCTTTGAAGTATGGTTGCCCGCCGCATGGTGGACTGGCTTTTGGTCTGGATCGACTGGTGATGTTGATGGCTGGAGCCTCAAGTATTCGGGATGTGATCGCCTTCCCGAAAACGCAGAGCGCCAGTTGCCCGTTGACGCAGGCACCGGGTTCGGTGGATGCCCGGCAAATGAAGGATTTGGGGTTGCGTTTACGTCAGGCGCCTCAGGTTGAAACTGCAGCTGAAGAATAGGGTGATGGGGCTGTGATAAGCTGCATCCCGTTTCATTCAGGGAAGTAACGCTAACAAGTTAGGTAAGGTTTTATATGTATCAGTCTTCGCTCGAACATCCAGGCAGAACCTGCAAGGCCCTAATAAAGGCTGGAATGGTTGCGACTGTAGTTTTATTGGCATCGGCCTGTGGGTCAGATGTTGGTGAAGGCAATCGTATGGAATTTATTACCATTGACGATCTGTCGGTGTTGGGCGCCAGTGATGCGGGTGTAAACCTTGAGATCACAGGGCAATCGAGTGCGAAGGCAGAGGTATTTAGATGTTTCCCGGTTTCACTTGTGCTTATTGGCACGTTTACCAATGGTGAACGAGAAAATGCCAGTCTGAGAGCGACCTGGGCCTCCAGTAACCCGGACGTGGTTCGTGTCAGTGATGGTCAGGAGACCAATGTTGACGGCCAGGTGCTGGCCAAGGGTGT
>JBFJXR010000087.1:0-7116 GCA_041622995.1 Nevskiales bacterium | reverse complement strand
AGACAAACATCCATACGAACTTCCTGAACTGGTAGTAGTCCCTATCAGTGATGGCTCAACAGCCTACCTCGACTGGATTCGGAAAAATACTTGATGACGCAGAAACTTTTCATAGGCCTGATTTCATTATTCGGCTTTTTAGGCTCAGCCAATGCCGGACTACTGGACCAGGGCGAAGACAATCCATTTCTTCCCGTTGATGAAGCTTTCTTACTAGAGGCTGTGGGTATTGAAGACAATCAACTCATGGTTCGCTGGCTCATTGCAGATGATTATTATCTCTATCGCCACCGCTTCGGATTCAGGTCGCTGGATACTGATGCCGTGACACTCGGAACCGCGATCATTCCTGATGGAAAGTCCAAGCTGGATGAGTATTTTGGTGAGGTCGAGGTCTATCACAAACTGCTGGACATAAAATTACCCCTGCAATCAGGTGCATTACCGGATCTACTGACTATTGAGGTGGATTATCAGGGCTGTGCCGAGCGTGGACTGTGCTATCCGCCCCAGACACGCAAACTGGAATTTGACTTAAGCGGAGTTGTACCCACAGCCAGAAGTCTAATTGAAAACCCGGATTCCATATCGGAATCTGACCGTCTTGCCACACTGATCAGCGAGGGCAGCTGGCTTGCATTCAGTTTGCAGTTTTTCGCGCTCGGGCTACTTCTGGCCTTCACTCCCTGCATCCTGCCAATGGTGCCGATCCTTTCCAGCATTATTGTGGGTCTGGATCAGGAGGGAAATGCACTCAAAGGCTTCCTGCTATCAGTTAGCTATGTGGTGGCAATGGCGACAGCATACGCCTTTCTAGGGGCCGCAGCTGGCGTATTCGGGCACAATATTCAGGCCGCGATGCAGGCCCCCTTATTCATAGGCGTATTCAGTGCGATTTTTGTCCTGCTCGCACTTGCCATGTTCGGCGTTTATCGTCTGCAATTACCCAGCGGCTGGCAAAGCCGTGTAAATGAATGGAGCAGCAAACACAAAGGTGGCACTTTTCTGGGTGCCGGTGCGATGGGTTTTCTGGCTGCATTAATCGTTGGGCCCTGTCTGGCGCCCCCTCTGGCAGGTGCTCTCCTCTACATTGGCCAAACCGGAGACCCGTTCCGGGGCGCATCTGCGCTCTTTAGCATGGGACTCGGCATGGGTGTGCCTCTGATCATCCTAGGCACACTTGAGGGCCGATTATTACCCAAGGCTGGCCCATGGATGGAGCGGATAAATCACGTATTTGGCGTGATCCTGTTGGGCGTCGCCATCTGGTTATTAAGCCGCGTCATCCCAGCGCAGTGGAGCATGACACTATGGGCGATGCTGGTTATTGGCAGCGGCCTGCATCTTGGCGCATTGAATCGAACTGCTGAAGGTGGCTGGGGGCATGCGCTTCAGGCACTTGGAATCGTTACCATGCTGTATGGCGTGGTTATTATGCTCGGCGGCATGATGGGCAATGAAGACCCACTCAAGCCGGTGTCCGGCGCACAGTGGTCGCAGCCTTCATCGAACAAAGTTCAACATGTCGAATTCCGCCGTATTAAAACCGCTGAAGATTTACAGGTTGAATTGGCTAGGGCAAAAGGCGATAACCAACCCGTCATGCTGGATTTTTATGCTGACTGGTGCGTAAGCTGCAAAATCATGGAAGACAAGGTGTTTCCCGACTCTGAGGTATTGCCGCGACTAGATCAGATCAGGCTATTACAGGCGGATGTAACTGCTAACGATGATCAGGACCGGGCATTAATGCAGAGTCTGGAAGTCATTGGGCCTCCCACTATGCTGTTTTATGATGCACAGGGTAATGAACAACGCGGGCTTCGACTGGTAGGCGAACTAAATGCACCTGACTTTGCTTCGCACCTGGACCGGCTACTGAATCCGTAATGCAATCACCAAAATCCTTACTGATATTCACAGCACTCATAGCAGGACTGGGAGGACTTGTTAGTTATTTATGGCTATTGGATTCAGCATCAGAACCACAAAATACCCGGATTGATTTTCAACTCAGGGATCTGGATGGCAATCTTAGACAGGCAAGCGATTGGGATGGGCAGCTTGTATTGATCAATTTCTGGGCACCCTGGTGTGCTCCATGCCGTGCAGAAATACCTCTTCTGGTGAGGCTGCAAGATGACTACGGAACGCAGGGATTGCAGATTCTCGGGCCAGCACTTGATCAGCCAGAAGCTATAAGCAGTTTTGCAGAACAATACAATATCAACTACCCCTTGTTTGCCGATTTAAATGCTGTTCTCAACCTTCAGGAGGCTTACGGCGATACCCGATTGCCGTATACTGTGCTGCTCAATCAAGAAGGTCAGGTAGTCTATCGTCATGCTGGCGAACTTGATCCCAAAGAAATCGAAGCGCAAATCAGCGCAGCCCTGAGCAATAGCAAGCCACTCTAGAATCTCCATCTCCCTCTAAATGACGCTATTTAACGCTAAATAATCACTATTTTCCACAATCCTGCATATAACTGTACTTTCCTTAAAAGCTGGTGCAAAATTCATTTCAGGCATTCACAGCTGAATAAACGTGGCAAAACTATTATTACTGAACGGACCCAACCTGAATCTGCTTGGCACGCGTGAACCGGATGTGTACGGTCACACCACACTCGCAGACATCGAGTCTGCCTGTGAAAAACTTGCCAGAGATCATGGTCATGAACTTGCTTACCTGCAGAGCCAGAGTGAATCAGACCTCATCCAGGCAGTACATGATGCAGCCAAAGGCAAAGTCGAATTTTTAATTCTTAATCCCGCAGGATTCACCCACAGTAGTGTTGCACTTAGGGATGCGATTCTCGCAACCGGCATTCCATTTATTGAAGTACACCTGTCCAATATCCATGCACGAGAAGATTTTCGTAAACACTCTTACTTTTCGGATATTGCCCAGGGCGTCATTTGTGGCCTGGGCGCAAAAGGCTATGAACTCGCCCTGCAGTCCGTATTCAATACATTAGAAAACAAGACCGGCTCATAGAAGCCGTTATATATAGGATCACTATGGATATCAGAAAATTACGCAGTCTAATTGAACTGGTCGAAAGCTCGGGTATCGCCGAGCTGGAAATTACCGAAGGTGAAGAAGCGGTTCGCATCAGTCGTTATGGCCAGCCAGCACCTGCCACCGCAGCACCACAGGTCAGTTATCTGCCCCCCGCACCTGTTGCTGGAGCATCGGAAGCCAATACCGAAATCAGCAGCCCCGGTACCGAACCTGAAATGGAAGGGCATATCATTCGGGCACCCATGGTCGGAAGTTTTTATAGCTCCCCCTCTCCTGATGCAAAACCATTTGTTGAGGTCGGTGATAAGGTCGAAGCAAACCAGACGCTGTGCATAATTGAAGCAATGAAGATGCTTAACCAGATACATTCCGACGTCTCGGGCGAAATCGTCTCGGTACTGGTTGAGAACGGCCAACCGGTTGAATTTGACCAACCGCTGTTCGTTATAGCCTAAAGCCATGCTTAAAAAAGTCCTTATCGCCAATCGAGGCGAAATAGCACTGCGTATTCTGCGTGCCTGCCGTGAAATGGGTATTAGCACTGTAGCCGTTTACTCAACCGCGGACCGTGATCAGAAGCATGTATTGCTCGCTGACGAGGCCGTGTGTATCGGCCCTCCCAGTTCGCGCGACAGTTACCTGAATTTCGGCGCCATCATCAGCGCTGCCGAAGTCACCAATGCAACGGCCATACACCCCGGATATGGATTCCTGTCCGAAAACGCAGATTTTGCAGACAGCGTTGAAAAAAGTGGCTTCGTGTTCATCGGGCCATTGGCCGATACCATTCGAATCATGGGTGACAAAACAGCAGCCATTGCAGAAATGAATGCTGCAGGTGTGCCCTGCGTACCCGGTTCCGACGGCGCCCTGGATGACGATGACAAGGAAAATCTCGCTATTGCAGACCGGATTGGTTATCCAGTGATTATCAAGGCTGCGGGTGGCGGCGGCGGGCGTGGCATGCATGTGGTGCGCAACAAGAAAGACCTTCTCAATGCCATTGACATGGCCAGCACCGAAGCCGGCACAGCGTTTGGAAATCCTGCCGTATACATGGAAAAGTACCTGGAGAACCCAAGACACGTGGAAATTCAGGTCCTCGCCGACGGTCAGGGACATGCCATTCATCTGGGGGAACGGGATTGCTCAATGCAACGTCGTCACCAGAAAGTGGTTGAAGAGTCACCTGCGCCCGGCATTACGGCAAAGCAACGAGAAGAAATTGGCGCTCTGTGCGTGGCCGCATGCAACCGCATCAATTACCGTGGCGCTGGCACTTTCGAGTTTCTGTACGAAGACGGTAGTTTCTATTTCATCGAAATGAACACACGAATCCAGGTTGAGCACCCTGTAACAGAACAGGTCACCAATGTTGATCTGGTACGTCAGCAGCTTCTCATTGCCGCAGGCGAGCGCCTGAGCATCAAACAGGAAGACATAGTGATTTACGGGCATTCAATAGAATGCCGCATCAATGCCGAGCACCCATTGACCTTTATCCCTTCACCCGGGACCGTTACTCAATATCATGCACCGGGTGGTCCGGGTATTCGCGTTGATTCGCATATCTATAACGGATACAAGGTGCCACCACATTACGATTCCATGATCGGCAAGCTGATTACCTATGGGCCGGACCGCGAATCCGCTTTGGCACGTATGCGAAATGCCCTGCGTGAAGTTGTCGTCACTGGTATTCAGACGAATATTCCATTGCACCAAAGAATTATGGACGATGCCGGCTTCATTGCTGGCGGACAGAACATCCATTACCTGGAAAAACAGCTGGAAAGCTGGACGGAAGATGGCGGTAACTGAAGCCCGACTGACCTGATGGATTGGCTACAGGTCAGCCTGGAGACAACAGAAAGCGAACGCATTGAGGAATGCCTGCTGGAAGCGGGCGCAGTGGCCGTGATGATGGCCGATGCAGCTGACCAACCCCTGCTGGAGCCCGGCCCTGGAGAAACACCTATTTGGGATAAAGTAGTCGTAACCGGTCTGTTTCCCGGAAACCAGGACCCCAACCCCATTCTTCATGCGCTTCAGAAAGAACTTAAGCTTGCGATCTCACCCGATTGTAAAATTGAGCTGATTGAAGACCGTGACTGGGTACGGGAATGGCTGGATCATTATGAGCCTCTGCGTGTTGGCCGGAACCTATGGATATGCCCGCATCATCGTGAAGTCAATACCGAGGATGCAGTGGTAGTTAAACTCGACCCTGGGCTGGCGTTCGGCACAGGCACACACCCAACGACAGCACTCTGCCTGGAATGGCTGGATCAGGCTACCATTAAAGACAAAACAGTGATTGACTACGGCTGTGGCTCCGGCATTCTCGCTGTGGCTGCCGCCCTTCTCGGTGCAAGCAGGGTCATGGCGGTTGATATTGATCCCCAGGCACTGACAGCTACGTTGGAAAATGCCAGACTCAACAAGGTTTCAGAGATCATAACCGTCGGTCAACCGGAAACCGTAAAGGGTGAGAAAGCGCATGTTGTGATGGCCAATATTCTGGCCGGACCACTGAGCATACTTGCTCCAGACCTGACTGAGTTACTTGACGTAAATGGCAACATCGTTCTTGCCGGCCTGCTTGCCTCTCAAATGAACGATGTCAAAGCGGCCTACAGCAACAGTATTCAATGGCAACAACCCACTAGCCGCGAAGGCTGGACAAGGCTAAACGGTTTACTTCAAAGCATTCAGAATTCACCACTATAATTTGATGGCCTGTCCGGAAATTCGCCTGCTTTTTTACGTCATTTTTCCTACCTTGAGAGGGTCTTTATCCTGATGGTGATTGGGGGTATGATGTTCCGCTTCCTGTCCTGTTCAGTAACCGCCATAAACTGTAATGCCGCCCAAATCGAAAAGCATCACCAAATCCAAGAGCAAGCGCAATGGCAATCGCGTTCTTAGTGATTACGTATCCGAAAGCATGTCCCAGTATTTCGAAGCACTCAATGGCACGGCCCCTTCGGAAATTTACAAAATGGTTATTGAGCAGGTTGAAAACCCCTTATTTCGTGCCGTACTTGAATACAGTGAGGGCAACCAGTCCCAGGCAGCCGAGATACTTGGAATAAACCGCGGCACGCTTCGCAAGAAACTCAAACAGTACAACATCGAAGCCTAAGCACTCACCCTTACCCGTCACATATACATAAGAGCGACCCCCGTCATGGCCAAGATCCGGCGTGCGCTGATCAGCGTTTCCGACAAATCCGGTATTGAAGACTTTTCCCGCAGCCTTGCAAAACAGGGCGTGGAAATACTTTCCACCGGGGGTACCGCTAAACTCCTGAGTGAAGCTGGCATTGCAGTCACCGAGGTATCGCAGCATACCGGCTCACCCGAAATCATGGATGGTCGCGTCAAGACCCTGCATCCCAAAATTCACGGTGGCATTCTGGCTCGTCGTGGTATCGATGATGCCGTGATGGCAGAACATGACATTGCCCCGATAGATCTGGTGGTCGTGAACCTTTACCCCTTTCAGGCAACCGTAGCCAAACCGGATTGCAGCGTTCCCGATGCAATTGAAAACATAGATATTGGTGGCCCGACCATGTTGCGTGCAGCCGCCAAGAACCACGCTCACGTCACCGTAGTGGTAAACCCTGAGGACTACGCTGTCGTACTGGATGCCTTGCAATCAAATAACGGGGAAGTCTCCGACAGCCTGCGGCGCGAACTGGCGATGAAATGCTTTGAACATACGGCCGGCTATGACGGCGCCATTGCCAACTATCTTGGCAGTCTTCAGGACGATGACTCCCGCCAGGCATTCGGCCACAGCATCAATCTGCAATTTTTCAAGCGTCAGGACATGCGCTACGGTGAGAACCCTCACCAGGCTGCAGCTTTCTATGCTGAAACCAATGCACCCTCTGGCAGCATCGCCAATGGCCGCCAGCTACAGGGCAAGGAACTCTCCTATAACAATATCGCCGATACCGACGCTGCACTGGAATGCGTAAAAGCCTTCTATGAGGCGCCTGCCTGTGTCATCGTAAAACATGCCAATCCATGCGGCGTGGCACTGGGAACCTCTTTAACCGATGCCTATCAGCGTGCATT
>JBFJXR010000086.1:0-7424 GCA_041622995.1 Nevskiales bacterium | reverse complement strand
GACGGCGACGGCGACGGCGATGGTGATGGTGATGGCGATGGTGATGGTGATGGTGATGGTGATGGTGATGGTGATGGTGATGGTGATGGTGATGGCGATGGTGATGGTGATGGTGATGGCGATGGCGATGGCGACGGCGATGGCGATGGCGACGGCGATGGCGATGGCGATGCAAATTTGTCAGCAACTATCATTCGTACCGAGTATTCCATTCCCAACATCACTGCAGACAACTATCTGGGACTTGGTTATGGCGTGGGCTATGCGCAGGCGCAAGATAACTTCTGCATCCTGGCCGCCACCTGGGTTCGACTTGAAGGCAAGGCTGCACAATTTCGTGGACGTGACCTCGGCAAGGGCATGATCAACAGCGATCTGTACTGGCGCTATCTCAACGAAACGATTGATATGGACGCCATCCTGAATCTGCCGCCGCCGCATGGCCCAACAAAGGACACCCTCGATATGGTTGATGGCTATGTTGCGGGCTATAACGCTTACCTTGCTGAGCATGGGGTGGATGGTCTTCCTGACTCGGAGTGTCGAGGAAAGCCCCATGTCCGCCCGATGACACGTTTTGATGTGGGTCGACGCATGTTCGATCTGGTGGGCCTGGGTGGGCGTGATCTGGTCTGGGGTGGCATGGTGAAAGCCGAGCCTCCCAGTTACACCAGCGTACCAGTCCTGCCCAATCAGCTTCCCCTGATTGGCAGGATACCTGTTCTGAGCGACATCATTGATCAGATCAATGCGGGCATGGCGCAGCTTAATTCTGCCTCGCCCCAGGCATCGAGCTCACAATCAGAGTCACCTTCGGCAGATATGATGCTGGCTTTGGGTAAGGCCTTCGCAGAGCGGGTAGAAAATGGCGGCTCTAACGGCGTAGGTCTGGGCGGAGATGCCACTGAGAATGGTTCAGGCCTGCTGCTGGCCAACCCGCACTGGGGTTGGGACGGACGTGACCGTTTCTGGCAGATGCATGTACAGATACCTGACACCATTCATGCTTCAGGCATGGGCTTCATTGGTCAGCCACTGATCATGATCGGGCACAACGAGCATGTAGCCTGGACCCATACGGTTTCAGCTGCACGCCGGCTGGCTCTGGCCGAATTGAGCCTCGTTCCGGGTAATCCGACTCAGTACATCGTAGATGGTGAAGCGTTGGACATGGATATCCATACAACAACCATTGAGGTGTTGGAAGACGATGGCAGTATCACGCAACGCAGCAAAGCCTTCTATGGCACGATCTATGGTCCGATCACGACCTCGATTCTGGGTATAGATCTGCTGCCATGGACTCACAACATGGCCTTCGCCGTCATTGACATGAATCTGGGCAGTGTCCGCATTGGCAACCAGTTCATGGAGTCAAATGTTGCGAAGAGTGTAGATGAGCATTATGCCGCGCACGCCAAGTATGTAGGTAACCCATGGGCCACCACAACGGTCGCTGATGACCAGGGCAATACTTTGTGGACTGATGTCGGCACGGTGCCTAATATTTCCAACCAATTTGCCGCGCAGTGTAATACCCCGCTTGGGCATGCATTGTGGAATACCTTTGGTGTAGCCGTATTGCGTGGAGCGCTGTCTGCTTGCGAAGTGCCGACCAGTCCAGACTCGGCGGCACCGAAAACCATGCCTGCAAGCCTGCAGCCTGTGCTTAAACGCAGGGACTACATGGAAAACTCTAACGATAGTCACTGGCTGAGCAACGTATATGAGCCACTTGAAGGTTACTCACGTGTATTCGGACCAGAGCGCTCGCAGCGTGGAATGCGCACCCGTATGGGACACCGGCTGATCCTTGATCGACTGGAAGGCAAGATCGATCCGAACGATACGAAGTTCAACAGGCAGAAGCTGCAGGACATGCTGTTCAGCGACCGTAATATGCTGGGTGAGATTTGGGCGGATGATCTGGCCCAAGCCTGTGAAGCAGCAGGTCAGTTCCCGGCTACACCCTCTGAAGACTGGGCGGGAAGCGGTCCGGAGTTTGTGGATGTTAGCGAGGCTTGTCCGGTTATCCGCAACTGGGGTAAGACCAATACTCTTGATGATCCAGGTGCAGTCCTGTTCTACCGATTCTCCGACCTGTCCTACGTAGAACTGGAATGGACACTATCTTATATCGGTTTGCCTTCGACCCCGATGTGGCGCACGCAGTTTGACGTGAACGATCCGGTGAACACCCCATCCGGCCTCAATCCGGCCTTTGCACCGGCTTACATGGCATTGGCTGATGCCGTAAAGGAGTTCAAGGAACGAGGCATTCCTCTGGATATCACCTTTAGGGAGTTTTCACGCAGCACTTATGGCACATCTCGCGTGCCACTGCACGGTGGTGCAGGTACGCTTGGGTTGTTTAATGCCATGAATATAGGCTGGGGTGGTGACCACATCCGCATGGGCGGAGGCGGGGCCAGCTTTGTGCAGGTGACGCAGTTCTTCAAGGATGGCAGTTGCCCGGATGCCCGTACCTTGCTAATGGGCAGCCAACGTAGCCAGCATGCATGGGATCGAGCGGATGAGCAGCAAATTCTGTTCTCCAAAGGTGAGTGGGTTGATCCACCCTTCTGCGATGATGAATTGGCCGCAGCACCCAGGGAATCTGTGACACATCTGGATAATGGCATAATCACTGTAGAAGACTAAGTCTACAGGTCATGCAGAATGCCCCTGAGGGCGGTGCGTGACGACAAGGTTGAGGTGCGTTGATCTTAAGAATGAATGTGACCAAAGTATTTATTGCGTTGGTCACTATATTGCTAAGCGCCTGTAATGGTGGGAGCTCATCCGGCAACATCAGTGATCTCCTGGGTGACGGCTCGCAGCGTTCTGCACGGGCCTATCAGGGTCAGGTTCCGCTGCAGATTCCGGCAGGGAAAACACTGGTGGTCATCGGGCAGGGGGATATGGAGCAGATGCATGAATATGTAGATGCTGCCGGACAGGTGCCCGGCGGTTTCATGTTCTATGTGCAGATACATAGTGATCCCGATAAGCTGGCGTCCAGGTTGGCTTCCTTTTCCGACTTCCTGGCCTTATACCCCAACGCCATCCCCCAGATCGGGCTGACCCTAGGACCATCACCGGTATGGGATACCCTGGCAGGTAATCCATCGGGTCCGGGCGCCGTGATGGTGTCTGCTGGCGACTACGACGAGCAACTGGGTATGCTAGCCAACTGGCTTAACAGCCTGAGTACAGTGGCCCATTTAAGAATAGGTTACGAATTTGATCTGCTCGGTGGGCAGTGGGGTCCGCCTGGCGTATTTCAGGATGGCTATCGGCATGTTGTGGATTATCTTCGTGCCGAAGGTGTGGATAATGCGGTCTATATCTGGCACTCAGCCGGTGCCTTTTTCCGTGGTTTTGATGATTCCGGCCCGATCGGCCTGCTGGGCAGCGCTTCTCCTGCAGATGGAAGCGGCGATACCTTGCTTAGTGCAGTGATTGAAGCTTTTACAGCGGTTGGCGACGGCATTGGAAACAACTCGGATCTATTACCCATCGGCGACTTTTATCCGGGCGACGATTATGTGGATTATTTTGCCATATCATTCTGGGGTGATACCTGCTGCTTTGGAGAGTCCTCCCCTGAAGCAAAACAAGCCTATCTCGATCGCACCAAAGAAATTATTCGGGATGCTCAGGATTTAGGTGAGCCCATCATGCTTGGGGAAGCAACACCACCGTATATTGGTATGACTTCGGGTCAGAAGAGCCTGGATTGGATGAATACACATTTTGATCTCGTAGAGGAATTCGATATCCGGGCTATTGCCTATATCAACCTGGACTGGCCCCGGGATTCGGATACATGGAGTCAACCGTTCTGGGGCGGTTTCTGGCCGGATTCGCGGGTGCAGGTGTCACCAGAGACCCATGCGCTTTGGGAAGATCGGCTTTCTCTGCCGAGATATCAACCGCACTCTAGGTAAACATAGGAAGATGAGGCAGTGAAAATTTATTATTGAGTTAGACTTGGGCTTCACTTGTGCAGTCTGGGAGTTGCATAGAGTGGTCATTGATAAATCGCATAAGGGGGGAGGATGCGTTTTTCAAGTATTAGAATGCGCAGCTGTTTAATAATACTGCTGCTCGGTTTTCCTGTGTTCGCACTGGCAGATGACGAGCTGGATTTCCTGCTTGAAATGGAGTCAGATTCTGAAAGCAGCGAAGAATCAACTGTGCAGCAGTCACCAAAAGCATCAGCAGATTCAACAGGTAACTCTGAGCAAGCCGAGCCTGAGTCAAAGCCGCGTACGTATCGTCCGCAGATTGAAGAAATTATCGTCACCGCCCAGAAGCGTGAGCAGGCACTGTCGAATGTGCCAATCTCGGTAACTGCAGTGAGTGGCGAGAAGCTGACCGATGCCGGTATCGAAAATCTCACCGACCTGTCTGAATACGCACCCAACCTCAAACTGGTTGATAGCGGTCTGATTCCGAATATTTATATGCGCGGCGTCGGCTCAGGCTCTAACCAGGGCTTCGAGATGTCCGTGGGTATCTTCGCCGACGGTATCCACCTTGGCCGTCCGCACCAGACACGTGCCGCTTTCATGGATCTGGAACGTGCGGAAGTGCTGCGTGGGCCGCAGTCGATTCTGTTTGGCAAGAATGCCATTGCCGGTGCCCTGAATCTGGTTTCAGCCCGACCCGGTGACGAGTTCGAAGCCATGCTCAGTGCAAACCAGGCGCAGTCCGTGGAAGGCAATGAATACAACGCAGTGATATCCGGGCCTTTGACAGATGACTTTGGTGCTCGGTTTGCCTATCGCAGAAAAACGGATGAGGGTTATTTATATAACATTACCCAGAACCGGATTGAGCCTGGGCTTAAGGAAGATGCAGGCCGTCTGACTTTGGACTGGTCGATCAGCGACACGGTAGATAGTTCATTGAAGCTGGAAAAAACCCGTCGCGAGCAGCGCGGCCGTACATTCCAGACCACACATCCGGGCGCGATTACCCGTTGCACTGGCGAGAATGTGAGACTGGACGATATCCGTGAGACGGACACGCGGGAAGTCGCCAGCATTGATGCCTATAACCAGACCCTGACCATCGAGGCACAGGTGGGCGGCGGTCAGTTAACCTCGGTCTCCGGATTCTCCGGTTTCGAATCGTCGGATCTGTTTGATGCCGATTCCAGCACCGTAGACACTCTGGCATTGCTGGGTCTGGAAAACTACGACCAGTTCAGTCAGGAACTGCGCTTTGCACAGGAACTGGGAACCTTCGATTACATCGTGGGTGTTTTTTATCAGAAAAGTGCGCTGGAGTTTTTCGAATTCGGGCCAACCAAGGCGCGGGCAGGTGCGCTGGTTGATGCGCCACTGTGTGCGGTGAACGAGCAGGTGCTGGCAGCCGCGGATCTGGAGCGTGATTTCACAATTGATAGCAAAGCCTGGTCTGCTTTTGCACAGGGAACCTGGTATGCCACGGAGCGTATACAGCTGACTGCCGGTCTGCGTTATGTGAAGGAAAATAAAGAGGGCTACCGTGAGTTCCGGATTTTTGAACCGGGTACCCGGGATCAGGCTAACCCGGTCAGCATACTGGCACTGGATCAGTTGCTAATTAATGAGCACAAACTACAGCGCGAGCGTGAAGTGGATGTCTTTCTGCCGTCCCTGAACCTGCAGTATGCAGTCACCGATAATGGCATGGCTTACATCGCCTATACCAAGGGTGCCAAGTCCGGCAGCTACGATGCGCGTAATAACAATGGCAATACTGACCCACAGGGCGGTGCGACCCGTTTCGAGTTTGATGACGAGATTGCCGATGCCTATGAGCTTGGCAGTAAATTCAAAATACTGGATGGTTCAGCAGAAATGAACATCGCACTATTCGATGTTGATTATGAGGATATGCAAGTCAGCATTTATGACGGCAATGCCGGCTTTACCGTAACCAATGCGGGCTCTGCCAAGGTGCAGGGTATCGAGATAGACACACGCTGGCTGGTCAGTGAGTCATGGATGCTGGGAGCAGCTGTGGCTTTGCTGGATTTTGAGTGGACTGATTACAAGGACGGGCCCTGTTACCACGAAGCACCCAATGAAGACGAGGACACGGCCACCTGTGATCTTACCGGGCGTGAAAATCTGCAGACACCCAAATATACCGCCAGCCTGTCCGGGCAGTACAACCGGGCAATCAGTAGCACCACGGGTGCCTCATTCGGGCTGGATGTAAGTTACCGTGACGCGCACTTCATTTCTGGTGATCTGGACCCGCGTGGCCTCGAAGCATCGCATCATAAAATCAATGCACGTATTGCACTGGCTGCACTGGATAACGGCTGGACACTGGCCATATTGGGCAAGAACCTGACCGATGAAGTGGTGAGTGCAATTGGCGCCCCCACGGCGCTCGATCTGGGCGGCTACCGTATGGCCACTGAAACACCGCGTAGTGTTTATCTCGAGACGCGGATAAATTTCTAACAGTATTTTGTGACAGTTTGAGAGGTCCGAACCGAAATGCCTGACCTGAACAATAAAACGGTTGTCCTGCTTGGTGCCTCCCTCGGTATAGGCGAGGCGCTGAGTGAAAAGCTGTATACCAGCGGAGCCAATCTTGTCATGGTCGCGCGTAATGAAGAACGGCTGCTGCAAACGGCAAAACAGGTGCAAGGTGATGACGGCGATGAGCAGCGTCTCATGGTTGTCAGTGCGGATGTCTGTGATAGCCAGGCTATAAAACAACTGTATGAAGAGGTGGTCACGAGATTCGGTGGCATCGACATCCTTATCAATAATGCCGGTTTCAATCACCGTGGCCCTTTCATGGAGAGGGATGCCGCCCAGCTAGGCCAGATTATTGATACCAACCTGAAGGCGCCGGTGGTGAATGCCTGTATGGCACTGCCTCTTCTGAGCAAGACCAAAGGCCAGATCATCAATGTCGGTTCACTGGCGGGTCGTACCCCGGTACCAGACAATGCAACCTATGCCGCCAGCAAGGCCGGTCTGCGATCACTGACCTATGCGCTCAGGGATGAGTTTGCAGGAACGGGCGTGAGTATCAGCACGGTGTCACCAGGGCCGGTGCTGACGCCCTTCATCCTGGAAGATCTGGACCATGTTCCGGATATTGTTTTTTCCCAGCCCCTGAGCACAGCAGAGCAGGTGGCCGACCAGATCATGCAGGTCATCGAAACCCGTGAAGTGGAGATCGTGTCCGGGACACTGCCGGGCATTATGACAACCCTGAGTTACCTGTTCCCCGGGCTGCGTAAATTGCTGGGGCCTGCCCTGGAGCGAAAGGGGCGCAGGGTGAAGGCAGGGCTACGCAGGGAAAGAGAAAAGGGTTGAGCATGAAAATATTAATCGTTGGTGGCACAGGCATGATTGGCGGGCATCTTGCTTTGTATCTTCAGAAAAAAGGGCATGAGGTCAGTG
>JBFJXR010000085.1:0-7494 GCA_041622995.1 Nevskiales bacterium | reverse complement strand
GAACCAAATATTCCGGCGAGTTTCCATTTGGTTTCTTTTTCACGCATAGCAAAAATAAAATAGATATTCGCGACAAAACCGGCTGCAGGCGCCCATGGTGTAAATAGCCGCCATCTTGGGGTGCCAGTGCCTGGATCTATTTCATACAGGCTCAAGGCAAAGAATTCAGGACCAGGCCCACCGATGACTTTAAGCGGGGAGACGTAAGGTGTTTGCGGAAGACCTACTGCCCAGGCCATTACAAATACGGGCAGAAGGATGAGGGTGTGCATGCACACAATCATCGTTGCCCTGTAAATAATCTCGGGACGTATTTTGAGACAGCCAATAAGCGGGAATATCGCCAAAAGAGCCCATCCCTTAGCCCATCCAATCGTTGACTTGATTAATTTACCGATACCAAGACTGTAATCCACATGTCCAACAATCAGCGCGAGCAACATGACCAGCATGCCGATAACCCATATCCAGATGGCCAAAGGTATGTGTGGCCTGTTTGCCCGGTCCTTGTCAAAGACACGTAGTACCACTATAAAAAACAGTATCCAGCCTATGACTGGCGCTACGAGATACAGTGCACCAAACAAATAGAATACATAGGTTCTCGTTATCGAGTACCAGACTATGCGTTCTTCAAGAGTTTCTGGAGTAAGGGTTTCCGCACCCATAGAACAGCAAAGCCCAATAAGCAGAAAATGGATCCCACAATACCACCCGCCATTGCAAGCATTTTGCCCAGACGATCAGGCTTATAGGGCAGGGTAGGTTCGGCGAGCATTTGTAACATGGGATAAGACGCGAAATTATCGGCGCGACCCAGATCAATTTTGGCCAAAGCAGAAGTAAATACAGCAAGTGCTACCTGTTGCTTGCGACCAAGGTCCTCAAGTGTCGTGGCATCCTTGATTCCATCTGCCAGTCTTTGCTCATCCTCGGCAATTTGATAATTTAACCTTTCGATTTGTGCCCGGACACCTGAAACCTCGGCAATCAAATTCGATACCGCCTCAACCGTGCCACCATTATTCTGGGTTCTTGCCAATGCCTCGATTAGATCGGAAGCATCGCCATTCTTGATGCCAAGTTTATCTGCCTGCTGTCTCAGTTTTGTAGAGTATCCCTGCAAAAGTTCACGTGCATCCAGAACTTTAAAATGATTGTCTCCATACCTCGCTTCGTACTCACCGACCATTCCGGCGGCCTCTGCGCGTTTACGTAATAATTCCTGGAATGTGGCATCCTGCTGCAAGGCAAGCAAGCCATGTGTCTGTTTATTGGTGATTCCAAGTGCATTTCGTTGAGCGACGAGACGCGCCTCCAGACCCGCCAGGTTGGCTTCCATATCAGCAGCTGTTCGTTTATTTTTCTCAATGCCAAGCGTAATATCCTTGAATTGCTCAATCGAGATTATTTTGGCGTTTAACTGAAACTCGACAATATTTTGCTGAGCCTCGGTTAGCTTCTCATTGTAGGATTTCAAAGACTCATTTGTATAAAATTCACGCTTGGTAAACTCATCCTGTCGTAATAAATTGAGCCGTTTCTGCAAGGATTCGAAAAGAGCATAGGCCTTTGCCTGTGCTTCTTCGGCAGTTCTGCCTCTATTCTCGAAAAGTAAAAGTGCCGTTAAATCAACGAGCTTGATTTTAGGCTTTCCGAATTCACCTTCATCCATATCAAGTTTCTTAGCTGCATCTTGCAGCACAGGCTTGCTTGTGGCGATAGCCTTGTAATTAACCTTCGGATCGACTGACGCCTGAGAAAAAGGAGAAGTATTACTGGCAGTTGCCTGACCTATGCTTTCCAGATTCACCGTCTGCCCGGCACCTGTTACCGGCATGATCAAAGCCCACTTACTCGTATAAGTGACCGGCGATAAAAGCAGAAATATCAAAACCGGCGCCCATATAAATGCCAATGCTGCAAGTATGGTCAGGACATATACTTTTCGGCGCTTGCCCTTGGGCATACTCGAGCCGTAAGCAGCCAGATAAACCACCCATTCTCCGATCCCCTGAGGTGGATTCTCTCGTGTATGGGTTGGCTTATAGTCCGACACTATGCAATTACTTGCTGAACGGGGAAAGAATATTGATGGGGGAAATAATATCGGTCAGTGTCTTGAAGATATCCCGCAGATTTGTAACACCCGAGTCATAGCATGCGATACCATCATTGGGCATAAGATAAGGATTGAGCGTTTCCTGTTCAGGCGTATCCATTAATTGTTCCAGAGGTCTTTCTATTACCTCGGTTTCACCACTTATCGGATTTTTTGTAATCAAAACGCCATAACGGGCACTGTTTGTGGCGCCCGTGCCACCAACACAGTTTGCAGAAACGAGTCCTGTCAGGAACCTTGTCCCGTAAGGAACACTGCTGGATTGGGAATCATTCTGTGATTTGCTGTTGTCGGTTGCAGGCACCGTCAGATTAGACAGGAATAGGCGAATGCCGGGGGGTGTAATAGGTGTGATTTTCACCAGACTTTCATCGAACCTGCCCGTGCTTGGCACAATGACCTGGTCTCCCGCCATCATTGCAATACTTTTGCTTTCCAGCCCGACAAACTGTCCGCTCATATCGATCTTGTATTTCTTGTTACCACGAATCAACACAATACGATCCACTGCGGCATCAGGACGTACTCCGCCTGCTGCACGTAATGCCGCATGCAGGAATCGGTCATGGGGGTTGTCCCCACTAACAGGATTGCCTTTTGCTATCAGTGCCTCGGCTTGGCGGACGTTAATTGAAACTGTTCCAGGAGAAAATACTGCACCGCTAACACTCACCTGAATTGGTGACCATTGCTGGATGGACACATCTACTGAAAGTAAACCCGGTCGAAAAAATCCGGCATTCAGCAATGCATCATGAATAATTTTCTGGGCACGAAGCACATTACCACCAGCAACATGCAGGGCAGGGAGGTAAGGAATATTGAGCGTACCGTCTATATCTATCTCGAACAGACCGCTAAACTCCTGACCATTCATGACGTTAACTTGCACTCGATCACCTGGAGAAAGTGGCGGTTTCAGGTGAGGCCATGAAAGATTCTTGCGCTGATAATGGTTAATCAGTTCAGAGTCAGAAAGCTCAAATAATGTATCTGTTTGCTGTATCGGGCTTTCCGTATCATCCGTAGAAATAAGCATCAGGTTTTTGGCCTGAGTCAATTCCAGATTCAACGGTTGCCTGATTTCAGAGAGTGCGTTTTCAGTAGGGGCAGCTACCCCGATTGTTTGTCGCCGATCTATATAATTAAGATCGGTATGCGTAGGACTGCTATCAGGATCATCAATCCAGCGTCCACCGGGCGTATCCAGCCCATGTAGTTTCTGACTGGGTACACAAGCAGTAATAAAAAGCAGACTAAACAACGAAACAGCAAACGAAGCTGTCCTGTTAAAGTGTTTTGCCACCTGGGGGCCTTTACCCAAATGCAGACACCGCAGCATCAAGTTCATCAAAAATCTGGAATACATTATGCAGTCGGGTCAGCTCAATCAGGGCTCTTACTTGCTTCGATGGGGCTAGCAGTACAACATCACCATTGGCTTCATTTGCAGCGTGCAAGGAAGAGATCATGACCGAAAGGCCACTTGAATCAACAAATTCCAGTTTACGCAAATCAAGAATAAGTTTCGCAGACTGGGAACCAATAAGCTCCTTTAACTCGTTGCGAACCTGTGGGGCTGATGCCATGACAAGCCTCTCTGGCAGCTCTACGATCAACACGGACCCCTGTGAGGAATGAGTAAGTGACATAATATGTTTCTCCAAAGTAAATTTTATGCTGATAAATTAATAACAATTCATTTAAAAGCGTAGCCCCCAGCATTTCAGGTACGATTTAAACACAAAATCAACTGGTTGCCACTCTCTTTTCGATTTAATTCTATGCGTGACGTCCATTCTCTGATAATTTGCCATCCACGGCCATTTTCAGACATATCGTCTGCAGGCTTGCTAACCGGCAGGTCTGTAAGCCATTCAGCCTCGTCCAAGACTTCAATATTGATTGAATTATCCGTAATGATGCACTTTAAATCTATGGATTTGTGTTTATCTCCCTTATACCCATGTTCAATAACATTATTGAGTGCCTCGGACATACATACGGAAACACGGAAACGATCGTCATCGTTTATCCGGTGACACTTTAAAAACTTGTCAAACATTTCCACTATATGCGCAACTGAATCAGCATCTGCGGGAATTTGAGTATGTAACTCCATTGTTAAGCTCCGACAGGTCTTTGCAGCACCATAAAGGAAAGATCATCATCCATCGGCTTATCACCACACCAGTCAGTACAAGTTTTTGCCAGGGAGTGAACAACATCACTGACTGAGCCAGGCGATAAATCAGTTAATTCAGCAAATAGACGTGATTCCCCATACTCCTCATTTTCAGGGCTATGACACTCTGTAAGCCCGTCGGTATAGAGCAGGATTGTCTCACCGGGCCTCATAAGGGCCTGTGCTGATTCATACTTCGATTTAGTAAAGGCACCAACAGGCAATCCACCGCTGTCAATTTCACTAATTGTGGATTTATATATGCGTAATGCAGCAGGATGCGCAGCCTGACTTACTGATATTTCCCAGGAATTGGTATCCAGTATTCCCAGGGCGATTGTAAAATAACGACCGCTGTGGCTTACATCAAGAAATCTATGATTTAGCTGTTCAAGTAATTTGTGAGGATGTTTATAGTCATCAACAGATAATTGTTTCAGCATCTGATTTAATGTGTCTGCTACTGCAAACGATAACATTGCAGCTGCGGCACCATGGCCGCAAACATCCAGCACATAAAAAGCAACTACACCCTCATTCAGCTCGGCATAGTTCAGCATGTCACCACCGAGATCAATGGCAGGTTGAAAATGAGATGCTACTTCAACACCATTGAAGGTTTTATGCGGAGGAGGGAGCATTTGTTGTTGCAAAAGAGCCGCAGCTTTTACATCTTCCTGAATCAGCTGTAACTGACTTGTAATTTCAGAACGCAATCGGCATACACGCAAGCCTGCCCCCAGCCTTACTCTTAATTCATTCTTATTAACGGGTTTCGCAAGAAAATCATCAGCACCGGCTTCGAATGCTTCAATCAGGTCATCATGTGTTGATCTACCTGTCAGAATGATGAAATAGGTGCCTTCCATCCCTGGAATACCCCGAACTGCGCGGCATAATTCTATGCCGTTAACTACAGGCATCAACCAATCGCTAATAACAAGGTTAAAGGATTCTTTTTCCAGTATCTCAAGTGCTTCCTTGCCGTTTTCGGCCTCTACAACCTGATATCCGTCGCTTTGAAGATGAGCCTTGATGAGCATCCTCTCTGAAAAACTGTCATCTACCAGAAGGACTTTTTCATTATCAATACGCAGTGAATTATTAATGGACATCAATTTGCCTGATTATCTGCTAACAAAAAAATAGAATACACACATGTCTGAGCATAATCTAACGGTTCAAAGTAGAGGTGAATATGATTACAGGAATACATCACGTTGCAATTATTTGTTCAAATTACAGCAACTCGAAAGAATTCTATACAAAAATTCTTGGGATGAATGTTATTGCTGAAAATTACAGAGCTGAAAAAGACTCTTATAAACTGGATTTACTGTCGCCTGACGGAAAAAGAATAGAATTATTCTCTATGCCTGACGCACCTGAAAGACTTACGATGCCCGAAGCGAAAGGGCTAAGGCATTTGGCGTTTTCAGTAATTTCTATTGAAGCTGCGGTCAAACACCTGGAACTCCACGATATAAAAGTGGAACCGGTGCGCATAGATGAATACACAGACAGGAAATATACCTTCTTCAGAGATCCTGATGATCTACCACTCGAACTCTATGAGGAATAGGCTTGGATGACAGGGGAAAGGCGCTATCTGCAGAAGCAACGAAATATCACAAAACGAGCCTAAGAAGAATATTTAATAAATTCAGAATGATAGAGCGTAACATTAACGCAAGTAAATTCTTTAAATGATTGTTTCACGGGCATGGAATACTAACTTCTATTTGCTCGCCAAGTAATATCATCAAAAATTCATGCGAAAACAACTAATTTCAGCAAATATTCCTGTACTTAGATTTCTTCATCAATCATTGTCTTTTCTATCTCGAGTTCCTGCAGCCATGCAGAAGGTATTCCGGTTACCGTATTTTCAAGAGTACCAGAAACAGTCAATGTGGAAGAGATATTAACAAGGAAACTAAATACTTAATCAGGAATAGTCCATTACATTGATATTTCTCATCAGAAGTTTTTTTATCATTTGTATTGAGTCCGGATTCCAGTGGACCAGGGAAACCTCACTATCATTCCTGTTTTTTAACCAGAATACCCTCATAAACTAGGGTTTAATTTGTCTCTCGACGATTCGTATTAGTGTAGGCCCAGAATTTCTCAACGAATAAAAGCCGTCAGACGGGTACTTATTGAGAAAGCTCTGAAATCGGAATACATTCGTTATAGCGAGTAATCCGGAATGTATGTCGTCAAAGCATATGGGACCGTTGGGTCTGAATTGTTTGAAGTAACATTTCCAGATGCTGCTTTATCCGTACGTGAACAAAACAGATTCCATGGCCGCCAAGTATGGAAACGAACCATTGGCAGTACATTGTTATTGAAAGGGTTGGAGGCAGACCACGTAGTGGTTACTAACGTGGATACATTAAATATTAATAATTTATATGTAGCTTTGACTCGCGGTGCTAAGACAATAACCGTGTGCACTAGGCATAGAACGATTCAACCTAACTAGATACAACCATTTGAGTAATTTGCTTGGTTACAACAAATAGTTGTGGCCTTTACTTGTTATTTGTAGATATGCCTTGCAGAAAGTGGGGGACATTACTTGGTCGTCCAACCAATTAAGCTTCAAACTTAATGACTATAAGAGTAAATAATCGAATCTGACTTTTCCATGTATTCGGTGAATCAAGTCAGTTACTAAAGATATGGGGCTCTAATATTTGTAAGCAATTGCTTACAAATATAGTATATGGCTTATATTTCAGCTTTTCGTAGAGTATGCTCCTGCTCGCCATTATCGCAGGGGATTATACAAAGGTAGGAGAACACATCATGACCACCCTTACACCGAGTCGTCTCGCGAGATCGGCATGCCTTACAGCATGTCTGGCCTTGATGCTGACAATAACCGCTTGTTCTAGAAATGAGCAACACCGATTAACGGGCGCAGCTTCATCTGCCCACTGCACAGCCATAACTCAATTCACTGAGCAAGCGGCTATCTCAACGAATGCTAATGGTGCTACATCGGTCTATGCCGCGGACCTGGACGGTGATGGTGATATCGATGTGTTGTCGGCCTCAAGAGGTGATCACAAGATCGCCTGGTATCGCAACGATGGCCAGGGTGGTTTCACCGAGCAACCGGCTATCTCAACAAACGCACCCCTAGCTAGATCGGTCTATGCCGCGGACCTGGACG
>JBFJXR010000084.1:0-7998 GCA_041622995.1 Nevskiales bacterium | reverse complement strand
GACCCGGCTCCAGAGTTGCTGGTAATAACCGGCGATGAATTTCGCGCTGTCTTCAATGCCGCCCGAGCCGCGTACATGGTTATGCACTGTGTAGGGCATCTGTTCGCGTACACGCACATAGTCCAGGGCTGCACCGATGCGTTCTGCGGCGACGACCAGTCGCCCGCCCAAGGCAGCGCGTTGCACGGCAAACTCATCGAAATTGTTTTTCCCAACTCGTTTGAAGGCTTCCACCAGGTAATTCATGGGAGGGAACACCAGGGCCGGCACTTCCTCCCAGGCGAATTCATCCCGGATGGCGATAACGTCCATGGCGTATTCCACACCATTGAGGATTTCAAAGCCTTCTGCCAGAGCGTCGAAGGCATCATCGCCGAGCGCCTGGCGTATTGCTGCGCCTACGCTGGGGTCTGACCCTGGCGGCATGGCATCCAGTGTGTAACCGGGCGAGGATTTCTGCATTTCATTGCGTTGGTATACGGTCGGCTCGAACAAAGCATCCCAGACTTCGTCACCCATGCCGTGGGCAGCGATGCCCATCAGGAAGGCAACGAGATAGCCGCAGTCTTCTCCGTAGCGTAATGGCACGGCAACGGCCTCACGCCCAAGTTCGTCGGCGAGCCAGTCGACTGTACCACCCAGGACAGGGAGTGCATCCCAGGCGTCTGCCTGAACCACGCCGCAGCCCGCATCATGCGCCACGCCGGCAAGGGCATTGGTAAACCCATCCCAGTGGGCGGTTTCAGCAAGATCCCTGTCGCCTTCGAAGCCGCTTCCTGTGAAGTACCCCCCATCGGGGAACATGGCGCCGGCAATAAGTGCAGGGCGATGAGCTTCCAGAAGTCCTATGAGTGGATGGCCCGCAGGCAGGTGAAAACGGGCCCGGTCACCCATCATGGCATGAGAGGTCATGCCCGCAGCAAGTGCCTGAAACGAGGTGAAAATTAATAGAGCGGCCAGCAGGGTTTTTGAGAAGGGTTTCATGGTGCCGGTTCCTAGGAGTTCGTGTGCTGGTTGAAGTGACAAAACAATGCATCAACATTGGTCGGATCGTTGGGGCATTTGCTGACTGGCGTGCCTGGATCTGTTGGCGGGTCTGAGGGAGGATCACATGCCGCGCTATCATCTGCATCCGGGTTAGAGGTGTCGGAGCAATTGCCCGGAATCTCCGGCGGGCCATCATTGTCTGTATCTACAGGCGGAATGGCTGGTTCGGCAGGGTCGTCAGGCGTGGGTGTTGGGGTGGGCGTGCCAGATTCCGGATCATTTACCGGAACACAGTCAGTCGACCCGGTTTGCACGCAGCTATTATCTGCAATAGGTGATTCATTATTGATGGAATCCGAGTCACCGCCACAGGCAAATAATGTCATGCACAGGATCAGTGTGCATAACTGCAGAATCTTGAATTCAAATATTTTCATGTGTGATTACACGCCGTGAAATGCCACAGTGTGTGTTGTTCTCCTGCTTCGGTCTTATGCCGATGTCTGTATGAATAACCTGAATATATCACCCTGATTTTGACAAAACGATGGCATTTTTTACGTAGGCACAAAAAAGCCCGCCAAAAGGCGGGCTCCATGTGATCCCCTGAGCCGCCTTATTCGCGGTCGTCGATGGGGACAAACTTCAGATTTTCCGGGCCGGTGTAGTTGGCTGATGGTCGGATGATCTTCTTATTGATGCGTTGCTCGATGACATGGGCACTCCAGCCGCTCATACGTGCAATTACAAATAGTGGGGTGAACATGGCCGTGGGCACGCCCATCATGTGATAGGACACGGCACTGAACCAGTCGAGGTTCGGGAACATTTTCTTCACTTCCCACATCACGGACTCTAGACGCTCTGCAATGTCATACATCTTGGTGTTGTTGGCTTCATCCGAAAGCTGCTTGGCCACTTTCTTGATGACTTCGTTGCGTGGGTCAGACACGGTATAGACCGGGTGACCAAAACCGATGATGACCTGTTTCTTTTCTACTCGTGCACGGATGTCAGCTTCGGCTTCGTCCGGAGTGTCGTAACGCTTCTGGATTTCAAAGGCCACCTCATTGGCACCGCCGTGCTTGGGGCCGCGCAGGGCGCCAATGGCACCACAGATAGCGGAATGCATGTCGGAGCCGGTGCCGGCGATGACGCGTCCGGTAAAGGTCGAGGCATTGAATTCATGTTCTGCATACAGCACCAGTGATGTGTGCATGGCACGTTCCCAGGATGCGCTGGGCTTCTCACCGTGCAGCAGGTGCAGGAAGTGCCCGCCGATTGAGTCGTCGTCGGTTTCGACATCAATGCGACGGCCGTTATGGCTGAAGTGATACCAGTACAGCAGCATGGAGCCGAGGGATGCCATCAGGCGGTCGGCAATGTCACGCGCGCCCGGATGATTGTGGTCATCTTTCTCTGGCAGGTTGCAGCCGAGGACAGAAACACCGGTACGCATGACGTCCATTGGATGCGCCGAGGCAGGCAGGCATTCCAGAGCTTCCTGTACCATGGCGGGCAGGCCACGCATGGCTTTCAGTTTGTCTTTATAGGCCGCGAGTTCGGCACGGGTCGGCAGCTTGCCGTGTACCAGCAGGTGAGCGATTTCCTCAAACTCGCAGGTCTCGGCAATGTCGAGGATGTCATAACCGCGGTAGTGCAGGTCGTTGCCGGAGCGGCCAACAGTACATAGGGCGGTATCGCCGGCAGGTACGCCAGACAGGGCAACGGATTTTTTGGGCTTGGGGCCAGCTTTGGCTTCAGTCATTTTTTAAACTCCAATTCTTCTAAATATCTACGCTAACTTGTATGCTTATTCGGCTTATGATTTCTGTTTGGCAAACAGGCCGTCGAGCTTTTGCTCGTATTCGTGGTAGCCAATGGAATCGTACAGCTCCATGCGGGTCTGCATGGTATCAATAACACTCTGCTGTGTGCCATCGTTTCGTATTGCATTGTAAACGTTCAGGGCGGCCTTGTTCATGGCGCGGAAGGCCGACAGTGGATACAGCACCAGGCTCACATCGGCGCCAGCAAGTTCTTCAGTCGTATAGAGTGGGGTAGCACCAAACTCGGTAATGTTTGCGAGTACCGGCACGCCAACAGCCGCGGCAAACTGCTTGTACATGGGCAGTTCGGTCATGGCCTCGGGGAAGATCATATCAGCACCGGCTTCCACGCAGGCAATGGCACGCTCAATCGCGGCATCCAGGCCTTCTACTGCCAGGGCGTCTGTACGTGCCATGATGACGAAGTTCTCATCCGTGCGGGCATCGGCAGCGGCCTTGATGCGATCCACCATTTCTTCCTTGCTGACAATTTCCTTGTTCGGACGATGGCCACAACGCTTGGCACCGACCTGGTCCTCGATGTGCATGCCGGCAGCACCGAACTTGATCATAGATTTGGTAGTGCGGGCGACGTTGAAGAAGGAGGAACCGAAGCCGGTGTCAACATCAACCAGCAGCGGCAGGTCGCAGACATCAGTGATACGGCGTACATCAGTGAGTACATCGTCCAGACCGGAGATACCGAGGTCGGGTAAACCCAGTGAACCGGCAGCGACACCGCCTCCGGAAAGGTAAATGGCCTTGAAGCCCGCGGACTGGGCGAGCAGGGCGTGATTGGCGTTAATGGCACCAACCACCTGAAGGGGGTGTTCTTCGGCGACTGCCGCTCGTAGCTTGGCGCCGGCCGATTTTGGTTGCTGTGACATGTTCACTCCTTAATGTGATTGCCTTTATAAGACCAATATCTGTGCCAGCTCTGTGTTTGCTTGTAAATCAAAGAGATAGCGTCGGGTGGTGGTGCGTATATGTTTCAATTCTTTTCAAATGAAACATTATGTTTCATACTGTGTGAAACGCTTGTCTGATACATAGCGGAACACTATGCCCGAGAGCCTGCAACCTGCCGTAAGTAAACCTGTCATCTGGACGGTGAGTCTTACCCGCCTGGAAGAACTGTTCCGTGATGTTGCTCCGGAATTTGATCAGCGAGCAGTCATTCATAACCTGCATGGCGGCTATGAAGAGGCCGTCAGCCTGCTGAAAAAGCGGCTGGCCCGACAGCCCTGCGACGTCATTATTGCAGCAGGGTCCAATGGCAGTTACATCAAAAGGCACATCGATAAGCCGGTGGTGTTGGTCGAGCCCAGTGGCTTTGACTTGATGCAGGCCCTCAACAGGGCGCGACGTCTTTCAGATCGCATCGCTGTGGTCACCCATCAATATGACTTGCCCACCTTCGCTGAATTCTGTGCCAGCTTTGATCTGGATATCGAGCAACGCAGTTTCCAGACGGCCGAGGATGCCCGTAGTTGTGTGGCAGAACTCATCCGTCAAAAGATCGGGGCGGTGGTGGGGACAGGCCTCGTTACTGACCTTGCTGCAGAAGCTGGCCTTCCGGGCATACTGTTGTATTCGCCCGATTCTGTGCGCAGGGCACTCAATGCAGCACTTGATCTGGTGGCAGCTGTCGAGCAGCGTGGGGCGGATCGTCCATCAGTGAAACGTGGCAAGGCGTCCAGCCCAGTGCGTTATCGACTCGGGGATATTCAGGGCGAAAGTACTGTGATGCAGGCAGTGCGTGAACAGGCGGCGCTTTGTGCTGATACGGATGCGACATTGTTCATTCACGGGGAAACCGGTACCGGCAAGGAGCTGGTCGCACAGGCGGTGCACTCGGCATCACCCCGCCGCAACCAGTCTTTCATTGCCATCAACTGTGGAGCGATAGCCGAATCCTTATTGGAATCAGAATTATTTGGCCACGAGGAGGGTGCATTTACCGGCGCACGCCGTGGAGGGCGACCCGGCCTGATTGAGGCGGCTCACAAAGGGACGTTGTTTCTGGATGAAATCGGGGAGATGCCGCTTGCTTTGCAGACTCGATTACTGAGGGTGCTGGAAGAACGCGAAGTGCTGCGGGTGGGGAGCAATCACCCGGTGCCCGTGGATATCCGGATCATTGCCGCCAGCCACTGTAATCTTGATCAGTTAGTCGCCGAGGGAAAATTCAGGGCGGACCTTTACTACCGACTCAATGTTTTGCGGATCAACCTGCCGAAGCTGTCCAGGCGCGCAGGTGATATTGCTCAGCTGCTGCAGGGCTTCGCTTCTGGCTTGAGGACGGGTACTCAGGTTGAGTTGGACAGGGAAGCAGAGCAGCTGCTGAAAGCCTATAGCTGGCCGGGCAATCTGCGCGAGTTAAAAAATCTTGCCGAGCGGTTGCTGGTCGTGACACAGGCTTCCACCATTCAGGTGGATGTAACACTGCTGCGCCGTTGTGCTCCGGAAATGTTTGCGGTTCGCCTGAATGAGCAACGCCTGATCGTTACGGATGAGAAGTCAGAGCTTGAAGCCGCTTTGCTCTCGGCAATGGGTAACCGTACCAAGGTAGCGAAACAGCTTGGTATTTCACGCAGTACCCTGTGGCGACGCATGCAGGAACATGGATTGTTGGGGTAGGAGATTTGTCATAGCGAGCCCTTCGGCTTTGTACAGGATAGGCCGCACGAAGCAGTCTCCGAACGTAGAAGACTGCCTCATAACATCCGCTCGGTCGAAATGACGTGGGTTAAATTGATTGATCCCGACACCATGTCTGCCAACGTTAGCCTTTGAAGGTAGATAGCCCGAAATCTCCACGCGGTTCATCCCGCTCACGTACAGCTTCCTTGAACCCTTTCTGCATGGCCGTCTGCTGGAAGTTGAATCCTTCTGCCGTGTGTCGGGTGATGCCATCAAACACGGTGCCAAGAATCTGGGTAGTTTGCAGGCCCTGCTGCATCACGGATTGATTCAGCAGCAGCTTCATCATGATGAGCTGGTTGATGGGCATCAGGGCAATGCGATTCAGCAGGTTCTCAAAACGTTCATCCAGTTTGTCGGCAGGGGCCGATTCAATCGCCAGCCCCCACTCCTGGGCTTCCTTGCCGGACAGGCAGTCACCGGTAAACAACAGGCGTTTGGATTTCTCCAGGCCTATGCGGTGGAACCAGATGGACGTGGTGGGTGACCCCCAGACGCGGGCAGGCGGGTAGCCGATCTTGGCGTCATCCGCGATTACTAACAGGTCGGAGCACAGTGCCATGTCGGTGCCGCCTGCGACGCAGAATCCATGTACCTTGCAGACCACGGGCTTGTCTGAATGGAACAGACTCATGAAGCCTTTTACATTTCGACTCATCATGGCGTAATCGACGGTCGGATCCCAGGTGGTGTTCGGGATGTGGTTCTTGATCTGCACGGTAGGGTCGAGCGGCGAGCCGGGTGGATAGGCGCCGTCCTTATTCTCCATCTGCATCTTCTCGGCACTATCGACCAGATCATAGCCGCCGCAGAAGCCGGTGCCATTGCCAGCCAAGGCAATCACATGAATGTTGGGATCTAGGTTGGCTTTTTCCACGCATGCCGTCAGTTCGCGGGGCATGTCCATGGTAATGCCGTTGCCGCGTGTGGGGCGATTCAGCGTGATGCGGGCGATCTTGCCGTCCGCTTCATAAGTCATCGTTTTTAGCGTATCCATGTGAGTTCCCTAATTTGAAGTATTGAAGTCGCCGTGACGACCGGTGCCTTCACTGAAGCGTGTCGCGCCCGCGACCGTTTCGCCGGAGGCCAGCGTGGCTTTGCCATATTCGAATTCATTCAAGATGGCTTCTGACTCACCCATGCCCCATTGCTCGTAGGCACTGCGCCGGTCACCCCGCATGCAGGTCTGGGGGAAGGCAGCGATTTGCTCCGCCAGTTCGATGGCGGCGTCCAGTGCCTGCCCGGCGGGCACAACGCGATTGGCCAAGCCCATGCTCCTGGCTTCGTCGGCATCAACCGGGCGGCCGGTAAGGATCATGTCCAGAGCATGACTCATGCCAATAAGACGGGGTAGGCGTACCGTGCCGCCATCCACCAGCGGCACACCAAAGCGCCGACAGAACACGCCGAAGATGGCCGTTTCATCGGCCACGCGCAGGTCGCACCAGGCCGCGAGTTCAATGCCGCCCGCCACGCAATAGCCACTGACGGCAGCAATCACGGGTTTGCTCAGTTCCATACGCGTGGGGCCCATCGGGCCGGAATTGTTTTCCTGAAAGCGGCGTGCTTTTTCGGTATCGCCTTTAATAAGCGCTTTCAGGTCAGCGCCTGCACAGAAGTGCCCGTCTGCGCCGGTGAGGATGGCGACTTTAAGATCGTCGTTGGCTTCGAAGCTTTCGAAGGCGGCTTCCAGCGCCACCGTTGCGGCACCGTCCACACAATTGCGGACTTCGGGTCGGTTGATGGTGACGATGAAGACCGGGCCGCGAGCTTCGATCAGTACGGTTGAGGAGATTTCCGGGGTCATAAGCGTCCTTCAATTCTTTGTGTACAGTTATTTCAATGGTTGCAATATATGTAATATTACTTATAATCACAACTATTGATATTAATGTAATTTTATTGATAGATTTTCTATGAAGCCGACTTCCAAGAAACTCATCCTGGGTTTATTGCTCGCATCCGAGGGGCGTGCCCTGACCGTGCGTGAGGCGATTAATGCCTGTGCATTATTTGATATCACCGAAAACAATGTTCGGGTTACTCTGGCCAGACTGGTGACGGATGAATTGCTTCAACCCGCTGAAAGAGGTGCCTATGTATTCGGCCCCGCTGCCCAGATGACGGCCTCGCAGGTAGCGATCTGGCAGTCGGTGGAAGACTATCTTGAGAAATGGCATGGCGGTTATGTTGTCGTTCATATCGGCACACTGGGGCGTAGTGATCGCAAGGCACTAAAGCAGCGTGAGCGGGCGCTTGAAATGCTGGGTCTGCGCGAGCTCGACCGAGGCCTTTATTTACGGCCGGATAACTTCAGTGGCGGCGTTGAATTCGTCAGAGAACGCCTGCAGGTGCTCGGACTGGAACCCGAGGCCGCCGTATTTACCGCCGCCGAGTTTGATGAGGCTCGTCGGCAACGCATTCCCCAGCTCTGGGATACCCGGGCACTGAACACCTATTACCAGCAGGAACGCGAACG
>JBFJXR010000083.1:0-8172 GCA_041622995.1 Nevskiales bacterium | reverse complement strand
CTTCTGCGGAGATGTAGTGGGTATAGAGGCCGCCTTTGACGAATCGTTGCAGAATGGCTTTGATGACTTTAGGTGACAGACCCTGTACTTCGCTTTGAACATAGCCATCTGACAGGTAAAGGCCTGCAGGGAATTTTTTCAACTGCCCTGAAATTTTTTGCCAGAGTAGTTTTGCCGTATCCGGGTCCATATAGCTCATCAGACCTTCGGTAATAATGGCCGTGCCCTTGGTGTTGTCCAGTGAGTCGACCAATGCGGCCATTGACTGTGGCCCGTCATCGGCCAGTGCATCGACCTCATGTACGTAATGATTGGCCGTGATGAAGCCGGCGTTTTCCAGCATGTCGCGTTTTATGGCGGTCATATGGGGAAGGTCGGTTTCTATGTAGGTGATCTTGTCGCCGTATTTTTCTGCCATTCGCCAACCACGCCCGGAAAAGCCTGCTGCAAGCTCAATCACCTGACTGACTTTGCCGGCATCAATAGCCTGTTCAAGCAGGCAGTCAATGCCCATGTGGCGGGTCTTCATCAGGGTGTCTAAAGCCCCCGTACCACCCAACAAGCGTTTTGGCTGCATCGCTACACTGAATGCCCGGTCAAGACGTTTGCCACGTTTGGTTGCCAATGCAGGATGGGACAGGCCCAGCCGTACCCACATATAACCCGTGGCGTAGGCAGTCGGGCTGATGCGTGCAGAGTCAGACATGCGGACTAAACGGGCAGGCGATCAAGGCGATTGTTGCCGGCCTGGGCTGTGGCCGTTCTGGCATTGAACTCCGTGCCGTCTGGCAGGTGAATTTCAGTGACATGCCACCATTCGCTCTTTACCTGCTCTGCGGTGACTTCCAGAACGATATAGCCGTTATTGGTTGTATTGCTGTAATGCACATGCGGGTTGCTGGCAGGAGCAAGCTCCTGTCCCGGAACACCGGGCATCGAGATGGCCGGGGTGGCAAATTCGACGGCCAGCGTACCATCGCCGGTAGCCGGGTTGTAAACTGCCGGGTCATAGGGGTCGCGGGGTACATCCAGTGCCCATGAGGAATGTACGTCCCCGGTCAGTATCACAACGTTGTCCAGTTGCTGGCCTTCGATGATATCCAGTACGCGCTGGCGACTGGCACGGTAACCGTCCCAGGCATCTGCATTGATGATCGTGCCACTGGCAACGGCTGAGGGCTGACCCAGGAATTGCAGGGGTGCAAAAATCACCTGCTGACCGAGTAACTTCCATGTGGCGGTTGATGAAGTAAGTTGCTGTTGCAACCAGGCCAGTTGTTCGCCACCGAGAATGGTACGGTTGGGATCATCCAACGCCTCAATTTCCGTGGCGCCACTGCCCGTCAACGGGACGACTGTTTCCACTTGTTGATCACGGGCATAACTGCGCGTATCCAGCATGATGATGTCCGCCATGTCGCCATACTTGATGCGACGGAATATCTTGATGGTGTTGCCGGGGTCTGGCAGGCGGATAGGCATCCATTCATCAAACACGCGAGCCGCTATGGCTTTGCGCTCCGAGTACAGGCCTTCCGTTTCCTCATCGTGATTCTCGGCGCCTTCCTTCCATGCGTTATTGGCAAATTCATGATCATCCCAGGTCACAATCCATGGATGAACGCGATGGGCTTCCTGTAGATCCGGGTCGGTTTTATATTCAGCATGGCGTCCGCGGTAATCTTCGATTGTGATGATTTCCTTGTCGGGTGTGCAGCCACGAAACAGACATAGTCCGTCGCCTTCAAATTCACCGGCACCATATTCGTAAATGTAATCGCCCAGGTGTATTACGGCGTCCAGGTCATCACGCTCGGCAATTCTTCTGTATGCATGGAAATAGCCATAGCCATAATTTGAACAGGAAGCGATTGCGAAACGCAGCGCGTCGGCATTGCCGGCAGGCGCAGTTCGGGTTCTGCCGATGGGGGACGTGCTGTTGGCAACTGCAAAGCGGTAGTAATAGGTGGTGGCAGGAGACAGGCCGACCGGATCGATTTTGACTGTGAAATCACGCGCCGGGCTGGTTTGTGCAACGCCACTTTGTACGCTGTTGGTGAAGCTTTCGTCACTGGCGATTTCCCAGGCCACATTGAGCGAGCCGGTGAATGTGTCATCTTCGGGTGTCACACGGGTCCAGAGGATGACGCGGTCAGCCAGGGGGTCACCGCTGGCGACGCCATGCTGAAAGCTTGCGGCAGTTGATCCACCTGTCCCAGCCGAACCTCCATTACCAAGAAGTTTGGATGTGGAATTATCGCTGTCGCTGCATGCAGGTATGAGGGGGATCAGTCCGGCTGCGCCGGCGCCCTTGATCAGATCTCGGCGGGTAAACTTCTTCATGCGTTTCTCCAGACTGTTCGGCTCTATCGGCCGGGAATCATTATTGAACGATAGCGGGATTCACTTCGGCAGGTCCACCCAGCATCTCACGATGCGAAGGGGGCTGCATTTCGCCATCCTTGATGCCATATTCCAAAGCAAGTTCGGCACCGATAAGTACCTTGCCGGATTTTTCCTGGCGCTTCGCATCCCGATATAGCGCTGACAGAACATGCCCTGTGAACTCAGGGGACTCGGCGATATCCCAGAACCCCGCATATTTCTCCGGCTCGGCATCCATGACGTTCTTCGTGCGGTCGGTTTTCAGCATGCCCATCCAGATGGATACGGCAGCCACATTCACTGGCGCGAGATCAATGCCCATGTCGTAAGCAAAACGATCAACGCCGGCTTTCTGGGCGCCATACCCGGCACCATGCATATAACAATTGCCGCCAAAGGAAGAGGTGAAGGCTATCAGACCATCTTTCTGCTCAGCCATGATTTTGGCGGCATGCCAGCTGGCGACGTAGGCTGATCTGAGTCCCACGTCCAGGATATCCACCAGCCCAAGGGATTTTTCCCAGAACGGGCCCTGTTCAATGAGTTCATCGTGCAGGAAGCAGGCGTTGTTGACGAGGATGTCGAGCTTGCCCTGTTCACGTTTGATCTGATCGAATAGAGAAGCCGTCTGGTTGTCATCACTGTGATCGCAGACGACAGCGATGCCCGTACCTCCGGCAGCTGTAACAGCTTCTGCCGTTGCGTAGATGGTTCCTGGTAAGGGTGCGTCACCTTCATTTTTGCTGCGACCGGTTACATAGACGGTTGCGCCCTCAGCACCAAGGGCTTCGGCTATGCCTTTGCCTGCACCGCGTGATGCGCCGGTGACGCAGGTGACGATTCCACTCAAATGTTTTTCATTCGACATGCTTTCTCCAGACATTGCGATGGGTTCAATATGCCTTTGAATGACTCGCCGTAAACCCATCCATGGGGGCTCGATGGCCGCGTCCCTGCGGCCAACGGTCATTCAAAGGCACATCAAACCCATCTTTTAGTTCTGTAACTTGAACTTCATTACCTTACCCGATGCATTCATCGGCAGGGCATCAATCACCTGAATGCTCCGGGGTGCCTTGTAGTTGGCCATCTGCTCACGACACCAATTGATGATTTCCTTTTCATTAATTTCCGCATCACTACGTGGCACGATGAAGGCCTTGCCGACTTCGCCCATGCGTTCATCAGGCACACCGATCACTGCCACCTGCCCAATAGCCGGGTGGGCAGCCATCATGCGTTCGATTTCAGCCGGGTAACAGTTGAAACCACCGCAAATGTACAGGTCCTTTACGCGATCAGTGATTTTCAGATAGCCACGCTCGTCCATCAGGCCAATATCGCCGGTATGCATCCAGCCACGGCTATCAATCGTTTCGGCAGTGGCTGCGTCGTCATTGAAATAACCCTGCATCACGTTATAGCCACGTACCATGATTTCACCGGTTTCTCCGATGGGCAGAGCGTTACCGTCAGGATCCTGAATCTCGACTTCAATATCCGGGATCGGTTTTCCACAGGTGGAAACGATGGTTTCTGCATCATCGTCGGAGGCACAAAGGGCCACAATGCCGCAGGTCTCAGTGAGTCCGTAGCCCGTTAACACAATATCGAAACCGAGCTCGGCCCGGATGCGTTCGATCAGCGAGGGAGCAACTGCTGCTGCACCCGTGATGGTGGCACGCAGGCTTGAGGTGTCGCAGTCCTTGGCCGACGGGTCATCCATCAGGCTGATAAACAGGGTAGGTGGGCCAGGCAGCACCGATACGCGTTCTGCCCCGATACGGGCGATAATGCCAGCCGCGTCAAATACTGCATGCGGCATGATGGCGCAGCCTTCCAGCAGGCCGCCGAGCCAGCCGACCTTGTAACCGAAGGCATGGAAGAAAGGATTGGCGATCAGGTAGCGATCTTCCGGCACCATGGCCATGCGGTCGCACCATTCGGCAATCACTCGCATGTTTTGCTCGTGATGGGTAATCACGCCTTTAGGAAGACCTGTGGTGCCCGAGGTGAACATGATGTCCATGCAATCATCCGGACTCACTGCGTCTGCCCGTTGTCGGGCAATTTCCATGGGCGTTTCATCTGCCTTGGCCAGAAAGCTATCCCAGTCGAGATCGTCTTGATGTGCATCCCGCATTACTACAATATTTTCGAGGCACTTCGGGCGATGTTCACCGAGCAGGGTCGGGTAGTGCTGGTTCAGGAAGTTGCCCGTGCAGAACAGTAATTTTGCACCGCTCTTTTCCAGTGCATAGCCCGCTTCCTGGCCTTTCATGCGGGTGTTGATTGGTACCAGCACAGCACCAATGCTGTGAATCGCCAGACCTGCAATCACCCATTCAACACAGTTCTGCGCCCAAACAGACACGCGGTCACCGTGTTCTATACCCATGGATATCAGTGCACGTGCGGCTTGCAGGCGGGCGTCGTCGAGTTGCCGGTAGCTGAGTTCGCTGCCGTCCTCGCCGATAACGGCTGTGCGATTGCCATATTTGGCCACGGATTCTGCAAAGGCGGCAGGAGAGGTGTTTGCGTAGGGTTTAGTCATCAGCTGGCGGCCTGGGCTTGTGGTTGGACGGATTCAATCGGTTCGCCGATCGCTGCGGAGCCTGCGCGACGCCCGGACCAAAGGCAGTCCGCAATTGACAGGCCACTCACATAACCGTTCGAGGCAATGCCAACGGCTGCACGCCCGGCGGCATATAACCCCTTGATCGGCTGGTCATCGCCGTTAAGTACAGCCCCTGTTGTCTCATCAATGCGAAGTCCGCCCAGCGTAATGGTCGGGCAGGGGAACAGGGCATTGCCAACGGCTGAGATATTGATGGCCAGGTAGGGCGGAGTATTCAGCGCCTGCATGCGGTCGGGTGTCTTGCCAACAGAATCCGCCCCCGTTGTCTGGCGTGCTATGTGGTTGTAGGCATGAATTTCTGCATGCAGCGTGGCTGGTGGTACATCGATCTTTTCAGCCAGCCCAATAACCGAGCGGGACTTTTTGGCGAGCAGCATCAGCAGGATGGCCGGTATCGCCTGAAACGACCACAGACCGCCAAACAGGGCTTCTTTCATTGATGCAATGCGTTGCCGTCCATCAATGATCAGCCATGATTTGCCGTTGTGATCTTCCGACATCTGTACGCCGAGGCGCGCACCGTATGAGGCCTCGTTGCAATAGCGTTTTCCTACAGTGTTGATGACAACACCCTTTGCCCATGACTGGGGTGGGTTGATAAAGCGCCAGGCAGACACCTTGTCCATGCGGGTAATGGTGCCGCCTACAGATTGTCCCAAACGTATGCCGCTGCCATCACAGCCTGTGGTGCCCAGGCGCATATGTTGCTGATATTTAGGTGCATGTTCGGTCACCATATCGCGGTTGAATATGAATCCGCCGGTGGTGAGTACCACGCCTTTTCGAGCGCGTATAGTCAGTGAGCGAGCTGCTGCCTGCTCTATCTTCTCGGCCCTGGTTCGCAGTTTGTCGGCGTAGCCCGGTAAGCCGTTATGCAGGAAATCAGCACGTGCTATCAATTTTGCGTGTTTGTCGGCTTCTGGCGTGCCTGCGGGAATCTGCCAGGCCTTAACGCCCAATACGTTGCCAGCTTTATCTGTAATTAGTTGCTTGGCTGTACATTGGGAGGTGACCGGGATATCCAGTTCATCAACGCGGTCTTTCAAAATGCTGAACAGTTTCTTGCCGGAAAGCCCCTTGCACACAGTGCGATGCCCACGAGGTGCCGGTTTGGCAGTTTCGGAAAATGGCAGGATGGTTTCATTGCCCGAGTAATACAGGTAGATGCCATTCTTCGGGTAAGAGGTTTTGGGCGGTTCTGCATCAGAATCAAAGGAAACACCCAATGATTCCAGCCATGCAATCAGTCCACGGCTGTCATTGCAAAAACGCCGTAATGTCTCTTCACTTACAGCATCGCCGGTTTCCTGGCGCAGATAGTTGAACATTTCTTCCGGTGTATCTTCGATCCCGAGTTTAAGCTGTGTTTTGGTGCCGCCACCTCCGTACACCACGCCGCCGCTCTTGGCCGTGGCACCGCCCATGCCGAAACGGTCAATGATCTGTACATCCGCATGAAATTCCTTGGCGACAATAGCCGTAGCCGCGCCAGCGGCACCAAAGCCAACCACGAGCAGGTCGCAGGTTTCATCCCACTGTGCATTGTCAGGGTCTTCCAGTACCAATGGGGATTCAATCGGCATGGCGCTGTTATATATCTGTGTCACGGAGTTATCTATCTGGAAATTCAATTGAGGAAAAGTAGTGTTATATGGCTGTTTCAGCTTCGTCTTTATGGGTGAACCCTCTGGTTCACAAAAGTCCTAATCCCAACGGGTGATGATGTTATATCCCCTGAAGCAGACAATAATGAACGATTAGAACCCTTAAAAGGAATACCATCATGGCGAAGATTGATTCACTGGGCTATGTCATTGCCTTATCTACTGACCTCGATAAATGGAAGCACTATGGTGAGAAGGTGCTGGGTATGTCGACCTCAGAGGCGCCGGGTGGTGGTCTTTTCCTGAAGATGGACGAGCGTACGCATCGTATTGCGGTGCTACCGGGTGATGAAGACCGTTATTACGCTTCCGGTTGGGAAGTGGCCGATCAGGCTCGTTTTGATGATGCCGTTGCTGCCCTGAAGGGCGCAGGTGTTGAAGTGACTGCAGGCAGTGATGAAGAAAAAGCATTTCGCCAGGTTGAAGACCTTGCCATCTTCACTGATGCCTCAGGCAATCGCCATGAGATCACCTATGGCTACAACGGGGGTGAAGCGCCTTTCGTTTCTCCTATCGGTGTCAAAGGTTTCAAGACCGGCGAAATGGGCATGGGGCATACCGTACTTCCCGCAATACCATTTGATGAAACCGAGAACCTGTTTCTCGATGTGCTGGGCTTCCGTGTATCCGATGAGTTCAGTTTCCAGCCGGGTCCAGACGCACCTGTGATGCGTATGCACTTCACACACTGTAATGGCCGTCACCACAGCCTGGCGTTTGGTGAAATGCCTAATCCGGCTGGCTGCATCCACATCATGGTTGAGGTCAACAGCAAGGAAGAGGTGGACGAGGCTCATGAGCGCATGGAGGCTAACGGCGTGAAGCTGATGGCAACCATGGGACAGCACGAGAATGACGAGATGACGTCGTTCTACATGATGACACCCGGTAACTTTGCGCTTGAATTCGGCTTTGGCGGCAAGATTATTGATCACGAAAGCTATGAAACGACGCAGGGTGAGCGGGTTAGCATCTGGGGTCATGATTTTAGCGTAGGCTTCCAATAGCTGAGCTACTGCGCTCGATATCTCGAACGCCGGCTCAGTGCTCGTAGCAGTCACGTATTGGATATACGCTCCTGCTCCTGCGCGCTCCCGGCGTCCGACCTCTCATCGCTCGTAACGCTCAGCGGGTAAATCAGAATTAACAGGTAAATATGAAGTTAAATAAGGAAATGACCGCTGCAGACGTGGTCGCCACACTCGAAGATGGCATGACCATCGGAATCGGTGGCTGGGGCCCACGGCGCAAGCCCATGGCACTGGTACGCGAAATCGTACGTTCTGACCTTAAAGACCTGACCATTGTCGGTTACGGCGGGGCAGATATGGGTATGCTATGTGCTTCAGACAAGGTTAATAAGTTAATCTATGGCTTTGTTTCTCTTGATTTTATCCCGCTTGAGCCTTTCTTCCGCAAGGCACGTGAAGCCGGTTCGGTAGAAGCCATGGAACTGGACGAGGGCATGCTGCATTGGGGCCTGCG
>JBFJXR010000082.1:0-8256 GCA_041622995.1 Nevskiales bacterium | reverse complement strand
GCACGACCAAGGCCGCCGCCTGCGCCGGTGATGATGATGGTGCGGTTGTTACAAATTCCCATTAGCCCAACCTTTCAATAATCGTTACGTTGGCCACACCACCACCTTCACACATGGTTTGCAGGCCGTACTTGCCGCCGCTACGTTCCAGTTCATGTAGCAACGTGGTCATCAGCTTGGTGCCGGTTGCACCCAGTGGATGGCCCAGTGCAATGGCACCGCCGTTGACGTTGGTCTTTTCATGCGGATAGCCGGTTTCAATCAGCCAGGACATCGGCACGGGGGCAAAAGCTTCGTTGATTTCGACCAGGTCGATGTCGTCCAGCTTCATACCTGAGCGTTCCATGGCACGGAAAGTGGCCGGAATCGGTGCGGTGAGCATGTAGATGGGGTCGTCACCCATCACTTCCATGTGCACGATGCGGGCACGGGGTGTGAGGTTGTATTTCTTCAGGGCTGCTTCTGAAACCACGAGCACGGCAGATGCGCCGTCACAGGTCTGGCTGGCAACGGCGGCAGTCAGTGCGCCGCCTTCGGCCAGCACGTCCAGCTCGGCCATTTTTTCCAGCGAGGTTTCGCGGGTGGTTTCGTCCATGGCCAAGCCATTCAGTGGCACGATTTCCTTGTCGAAGCGGCCTTCTTTAATGGCCTGGATGCCACGACGATGGCTTTCGAGTGCGTACTCTTCCATGGCTTCACGCTTCAGGTCCCATTTCTTGACCATCTTTTCAGCGCCATAGAACTGGTTCACCGGCTCATTGCCAAAACGTTCCACCCAGCCTTTGGAACCGGAGAACGGGTCTTTATGGCCCAGCTCACGGGCAGCCATCATGGAAGAACCGATCGGTACCTGGGTCATAGTCTGTACGCCACCGGCAATCACCACATCCTGTGTGCCGCTCATGACGGCCTGGGCAGCAAAATGCACAGCCTGTTGGGAGGATCCGCACTGGCGGTCCACGGTGACGCCCGGGACGGACAATGGGCCGCCCGCAACCATCCAGCAGGTGCGACCAATATTGCCGGCCAGTGGGCCAACGGTATCTACACAGCCGAAGATCACGTCGTCGTAATCTTCCAGCGGAATGCCGTTTCGGTCGGTAATCGACTTGATGACATGAGCACCCATGTCGGCGGCATGCACGTCAGCGAGACTGCCCTTACGACGACCTGTGGGGGTACGCAATGCGTCTACGATATAGGCTTCAGCCATGATTCAACTCCTTGATTAATACTTTCGTCATTCCGAGCGTAGCCGAGAAATCTCATCGGTTTAGATTTCTCCACTCGCTCATTTCATTCACTCGGTCGAAATGACGGGACAAGCCCGCTACGACGTAAAAGTTTCACCGGGGCCTAAAGGTGCCCCGTCAGCAAATATAAAATCAGCAATGCGTTTTTTGTGGAACGCAGTATCACCCCAGGCACCATCCAGTGCCCAGGCGCGTTTCATGTACATCTGCAGGTCGGCTTCCTGGGTGTAACCCATGGCGCCATGAGCCTGGATGCCATGCCGCGCGGCCAGTCTCGCAGCACGGCCGGCAGCCAACTTGGCATGCGAAACAAAGCTGGCACGGCGCGGATGGTTGTTCGCAATCGCATTGGCAGCACGATAAACCACAGGCGTGGCAAATTCGATCTGAACAGCCACGTCTGCCAGGTGATGCTTTACCGCCTGAAAGGCACCAATCGGCTTGCCAAACTGCTTGCGCTGGGCTGCATAGTCAATGCTCTGATCAAGGATGCACTGGGCCAGACCCACCAACTGGGCAGCGGCTGCGAGTGCCGCACGATTGAGAGCGTCTTCCCATATCTGCTTGCCAGCTTCGGCATCGAGCAGCTTGCTTTCTTCGCCCGGCGTCCAGTCCACGTGATAAAGGCGGCGGGACTGATCGATGCTTTCGTTCAGGCGGGTGTTGAGCTTGTCCGCGGTCGTGGCATGGAGTTCGTCGTTATGCCAGAGCAATACGAGATCGGCGATCTCGGCATCATGTACCAGTGGGTTCACCGGATGACTGATGGCGATACGCGCCTCGTCGGCCACCATCTTTTCCAGCCATTCCTTTCTGAAGTCAGCGCATTCGTCTGGCAATGAATTGAGGAGAGCTACGCCCAGGTAGGCAGAGTCAGACAGCGAATCGGGAATGCCGTGGTAGCCCACCTGCTCGAGAATCTGTATCCAGTCTTCATCGCCGAGCCCGAGACCACCGTGTTCTTCTGGTACTGACAAAGCGGTTACGCCCTGGTCGGTAATCTTCTGGCGCATCTCGGCAGAGCGGCCAGTCGGGGTTTCCCAGTATTCACGCAGGCGCTCCGGGGCAGCCTCGACCACGAGGAAGCTGCGTACCGCGTCGCGGAACTGGTCTTGTTGTTCGTTAAAGCTAAAGTCCATACCTAATACTCTTTCTTAAACTCGTCGGGCTTAATTAAAGCGTTACGAGCGATCCAGATACAAGACGAGTTGTATGCAGAAATACCGGAGCGTACAGGTAGTACGTGAGGATTTTCTGCATGCTGCTCGACGCAGTAGGTGGATTGCGCAGTAGCTTTAATCATGCTCGCGGCAGACCAAGCATGCGCTCGGCAATAATGTTTCTCTGGATCTCATTGGTACCGGCATAGATCGGCCCGGCCTGTGCAAACAGGAAGCCATCCAGCCACTGCCCGACATCACCGGCATCCGGCGCATGCGGCATCAACTCGGCGCGGGCACCCAGTATGCTCATCGCTGTTTCGTGCATGAGCAGATCCATCTCGGACCAGAATATTTTGTTCGTGCTGGCTTCAGCGCCGATCTTGCCGCCCTTGATCAGCTTGGAAGCGGTTTTATAGGTTGCCAGAGCGTAGGCCTCGGCATCCATGTAGGCCTTCATCACGGCATCGCGTATTGCCGGATCGGCATCCACACGATCCTGATGCTGTTTGTACAGGGCGACGAGATCAGCGGCGGTCTTCTGGAAGCGGCCAGGTGAACGCAGCATCAACCCGCGCTCGAAACCAGCCGTCGCCATGGCAATGTTCCAACCCTCACCATCACCGCCAAGACGATTCTCAACCGGCACTCGAACATTGTCGAAAAAGATTTCAGCAAAGCCCGGCAGGCCATTGAGCTGCTTGATCGGGCGAATTGTGATGCCGGGGGTATCCAGCGGCAGCAGGATGAAACACAGGCCTTTATGCCGCTGTGATCCGGCCTCGCAGCGAAACAGGCCAAACAGCCAGTCAGCGTAGACAGCACGTGTGGACCAGGTCTTCTGACCATTGATGACGTATTCGTCACCTTCCATTTTGGCAGTACTACGAATAGCCGCCATGTCGGAACCGGCATTCGGCTCAGACCAGCCCTGTGCCCAGGTGTCTTCACCAGTTGCCATACGTGGCAGGAATTTTTTCTTCTGCGCTTCGCTGCCGTATTCCATCAGGGTCGGCGCCAACAGGAAGATGCCGTTCTGATTCACTCGTAACGGTGCACCGGCACGCCAGTATTCTTCCTCAAAGATCAGCCATTCGATGAGGTCGCAGCCCCGGCCACCGACTTCTGTCGGCCAGGTCACGGCACTCCAGCGACCATCAGCGAGGGTCTTTTCCCACTGGCGATGCTGCTCGAAGCCTTCCTCGGTATCGAAGCTGGTCAATGGCTCTTTGGGCACATTGGCCTCAAGCCAGTCACGAATCTCCTTGCGGAATTCGTTTTGCTTATCGGTATATTCGAGATCCATCTGCTTTCTCAGAATTATTTATCAAACTTTGCTTCGCGTTTGTTCACAAACGCAGCACGGGTTTCTGCCGAATCCGGCGTTGTGTAGGCCTGCAGGGTAAAGCCCTGCTCCCAGCGGTATTTATCTTCGAGGTTGCCGTCTTCAATGCCGTTGAGCGATTCCTTGGCCAGACGAATCATGGCGGGGCTCTTTTCAGCAATCTTGGCAGCGATATCGAGTGCGGCATCACGTAGCTGATCTTTCGGCACAACTTTTTCAATCGCACCCAGACGGTAGGCTTCAGCGGCATCAATCGCTTCACCGGTAAAATACATCATGCGAACTTTCTGCACCGGGAACAGGCGCTGCAGATGTGCACCTCCACCCATAGCACCACGATCCACTTCGGGCACACCAAAGGTGGCACATTCAGAAGCAACAACCACGTCTGCTGCACCCGCAATTCCTATGCCACCACCGAGTACAAAACCATGCACCGCCACAATCACGGGTACGGGGTTACGGTGCACAGCCTCAAAAGTCCGATAGTTACCGGCATTCACTTCCACAATTAGATCTGGCTGAGCATCCAGTTCCTTGATATCCACACCGGCACAGAAACCACGACCTTCGGCACGGATGATAATGACGTTAACGCCATCTACAGTTCCAAGACGATTGATTTCGTCTGCCAGCGCATGCCAACCGGCACTATTCAGGGCATTTACCGGTGGCTGGTTAATGACCAGCTCCGCAATGCCGTTCTCAATTATGGTTAAAAATCCATTACTCATAGCGACTTATGGCCTTTATCGGAGTTATGAAACACCTGCCCGGAACATACGTGCAGGCATGAGCAGGCGAACTACACGAATTACAGGAAACATTATTGAAAACAAAGGGCGAAAGAGCTTCACCCTTTAGGATGAGAGGACTTATATCTGCAGAGCTATCTGCCTGGATGGATTCCGGATTTCTAGCTTGACGACTTGCGAATTTCCCGCCATCCCAGTACCAGCCCGGCGATGTAAATCACCATGACGACCAATAGCCCCAGGTCTGCACCGGCTACATCAGGCCGGCCTTGCGGCACAATCAGGATGGAAAAATAGTAGCCCAGCTGAGAGCCTATCAGGCCCGTCACCAGCACCCAAACTGACCAGGCCTGCTTCATTCGAAAGGGAAACAGGGCAACCAGTAATATCATGGCATCCAGTGATAACAGCCAGAAAGTAGCCTGCCACATGTGGAACCGCGCATGCTCGGGCCAGTTCATATCCAGCAGGTGCTCGGGCATCGCCTGGGGCAACAGATAGGCCAGCAAGTGAATACCGGTGGAAACCACAACAAGTGATACGGGTAATTTCATTGGCTGAGCTTATTAAAACCTTTGCTCCCAGACAACTTCTATGAGGTGCTCATCAGCCAAAGCCACTGTTTATGGAGTCGGAGTTAATTCAGTTATTTGCAGTGCACATGGGAAATCGGAAATTCCAATGAAATATTTCGATCCTCTTTTGCGCCATCCGATTAAAACACAGTGCGAATTATCCCCGCACTTATAGGATGAGTAAGTTCAAGCTCAATTCATTTTAAATCAAGAATTGATTTTTTAATAAAGTGATTTTATATTCTGCCCTGCTTGGTTAGGCAGATGTATTAACAACGAAAATAATGTTCAATATTCTGTGATGCCAGGCAACTGGCTACCTTTGCCAGAAAAGAAATCTAATTAAACAATTTGGAGTTTTCATGATTAACCTATCGTCCTTACGGTCGAGATTTCGACTTACGCTAATCTTTTTACTTTTTCTATTTCCCCATACAGGGCATGCCCTGACCGCTGAAGATGTAGAGGCTCAGCTAGAAAACCTCATACACTCAGATTCCATTGTAACTAACGATCAAGATGCAAAAAAAACATCTACTGAGGAACTCAGGGAGGATTTGTTTGAAATCTTAGTCCATGACCCGGAAATCCTAAATAGCGATGAAGTCTTGACCGAAGAGCGAATAATTGATGCGATTCATGATGCGTTCTTTCGCGTGACAATGAGTAACGAAGAGCGCGCCTATTACATTCAAAAACACTTAGGTGATTTTCTGAAATTTGAAAGTGAAGAAAGTGCCTATGCCCTTATGCATTTACTCGTGCCCTACGCTCAGAAAAAAGGATTCTGTAAAGAAGGAATTACTAAAGAATCTGGAGAATGCATATTCGGAATTACCACCGATGGTGTCAATGCCGCAGGCACCTACCCTCAGGGAAATGAAGAGGTACCCATTCCTGTTATCAATATTATCGACGTGTTTAAAGACCTCGGATCAGAACTGGGCACAAGTGCCCTCCCCCTGGGCCAAAGATGTGATGACGACAACTTCAACACAAATAGCACCGAAGACTGGGACTCAGGGTCTGGTAAAACGAAAATCAATGATTCTGGAATATGTTATCACCTGGAGTACGCATACTTTTATTACACTGCTTATGACTGCCAATATGATGGGTGTCGTGCTTCTGCCGAGGGTTTTGGTGGTGTTTTGGGTAAATATTTAGAAGGAGGTGCCGATACTATTGGAGCCGTTATTCCGCTTACTCTGCGTTGTAACCTTGCCTGCGTACTCGGCGCACTTAAAGCCGCTGGCAATGGTGGGGATTACGCTGGGTATATGCTAAAGAGAGCGGACTTCAGGAATCGTCAGGTTCATAGTAGCGGCAGTAAAGCAGGCTACGTCGTTCTTAAGAACTGTATGACTGACATGCCCTCATACACAACAAGATTGCCGTATCGCTATCTGGCAAACAATTCTTACGACCTCAGTTTCGACAAATATGACAAGCAAATCAGTTTAAAACTGGGAACCCATCATCAAAAGCCGCGTCCGGACTTTTATTTTGGAACCAGTATGGTCGGCCCCCAGAGTACTAATATGTACCCGCTCCCAACTTATGCATACACATGGATGGTCACATTAGGCCTCGTCCCGCGACTGCTTCCAAACTGGACATACGAATTTAATGAAGTCAGAGGGCAGCAGAATAACCTGATGTTTGGCGCTACTGACAACTATGAAACAGGAAATAGTTGCACAACTAATCTCCCATTAAACTATTTTGTTGAGAACACAAATATTTCGGCTTGGGGAAATCAGTTCTGGTATTGGCACGGCGTGCAGGGAACGGATAAAAACTATGAATTGGATACGGTGAAATATCTGATTGGATTTCAGGGTGGTCATTTACCACTTCTATGTAATTAGTACTAATTAAATCTTTATGGGACTCGAAATTATCGGGTCCCATAACTTCTAAAAATAATGTGAGCTATACGAAACCATGTTTAAATTTTTATTGATGTTATTTTTACCACTGTGTGTAGGCAATTCTGCGCTGGCAAATGATGCCATCCCTACTGCCGGATTTACCTATCATTTCGGAGCCAAGATGCAGCAGCCAATTGTGGAGGCATATCTCGGATATAACATAAAACCTTCTTATGGAAATGCTAAAGCATCACCTACAGCAACTAAATTATTATCTTGGAACTATGCTGGATATAGTGACAGTAATTTTTTGCTGGGTGGTGTTTCAGTAAGTGCCCGTGAAAACATCAAAAACGGTCTGAGCACTATGCAGAAAGTCGGCATCGGATTTGGAATAGTGGTCGGCCTTGCTTTCCTACTCCCAGAGTTGGCTGAAGATAGCATTGGTGATGCTATTGATAGGAAGGCAAAAGAAAATACAGAGGAAAACGTAAACGACCCTCCCGAGAATCAAAACACTTCAGAACCACTATGCACCTCGATCGGAGGTCTGTGCTGATTCTGAATAAATTAAGCGATTTGAGGGCAGAAAATAAGCAAAACTACCAAACCGTTGAATAGAACGTTTTCGGAAAAGGGGGCGGATAATAATATAATCTACTTCGATCCATTCCCCCCTTATACCTGCGTTCACTCGAACCTTTGCTCCCAGACAACCTCGGTGAGGTGCTCATCAGTCAGGCCGAAGTCGCTTACTGCCAAAGCTGGCAGACCTGTCGCCACCCCCTGACCGGTGTTAACCACGATGCCGACCCGCACCAGCCGCATATCCAGAAAAGGGACTCCATCGGTCTGGCCTGTTTCTGCCACGCAGTAGAACTTGCCGACGTCTGACCAGATCACACCATCTCCTTCACTGGCAGTCACCCAACCCGGTGAGGGGATGTCCAACGGTGAGGTGCGTATGTCGATAATCCCGTCCTGCTCAATTACCGCGCCTGAATGCGAGTCGCCGGAGACAAATATGACCCGGCCTGAAACCTGTGTGCGAATAAAGTCGAGTATGTAATCCCGCTCTGCCGTGAAACCCTTTGACCAGTCCTGGTTGGGATTCGGCGCATGGAACAGCGGCATCGGGGCGCCCACAATCTTGAATGGCTGGTCGGATGCAGCGAGTGTCTCCAATAGCCAGTCCCTTTGTGCCGGGCCAAGCATGCTTTTGTCGACGGTATCGGGCAGTGCCGGGTCATCCTGAAAACGGCGCTGATCCAGCACCCACATGCCCACCGGACCG
>JBFJXR010000081.1:0-8282 GCA_041622995.1 Nevskiales bacterium | reverse complement strand
GCGAGCTTTTCAAAAGGGTAGGGTTGAAGTCTGTCCAGGTCCGGGTTCACAACGTGATCTCATTCGGGTTTTCCAATTCATAATCCAGTTCTCTTGCCAATTCATGACGAATCTGGTGAAAAACGGATTCATCCTTGATGGCTGAGTTTTTATGGCTGGTAATATAAAAAACGTCTTCGGCCCGCTCTCCGATAGTGCCTATCTTGGCATCCTGAACTAGTATTCTATGCTGGCGAAAAACATCACCGACTATGGAAAGTAATCCGGGTCTGTCGCCGGTTACCAGTTCCATGATGCTGCGGTTATGCTCTTTGTCCTGCCGAAAATGTACCTGTGTAGGCACGGCAAAGTGACGCGTCTGCCTTGATGCTCGACGACTGACATTCTGCTTGCCTGTATCCGGATTTTGCAAAGCGGTTGTTAAACGCTCCTTAATTTCGGCAATCCGTTCTGTACTTATGATTGCACGACCATCTTCCTCCGCAACGATATAACTATCCAGTGTGAAATCATCTTTGGTTTCTGAAATGCGGGCATCAAGGATATTGAGCCCCATTTGTGACAGGACACCGGTCATTAAGCCAAAGAGATAATCAACATCGCGTGTGTAGACAAATACCGAGGTGCCACGATTGGATTCCGGCTCTACCAGGATTAATGAGTCTTCATCGCTGTTCAGGTTGGCAAGGCCTTCTGTATAGGTGGCAATTTCATCAGGTGTGAATCGGCGGAAGCAGTCACTTGGAAAACGGTTCCAGATTTTGTCTATCTGACTATCCGGTAATTCCCGTTGCGCCAACAGCCTCCTCGCCTGTGCCTGACTTTCATTGATTATTTCCTGTTTCTGGATAGGGTCATCCAGCCCCCGCTCCAGGCTGCGATGTGTCGACCGATAAAGATTGATCAAAAGGCTTTCGCGCCAGGAATTCCAGAGATTCGGATTGGTTGCGCGAATATCAGAGACCGTCAACAGGAACAGATAGTCCAGACGATTTATATCGCCGACTTTAACAGCAAATTCGTGCACAACATCCGGATCTGAAATATCCATGCGTTGTGCTGTCATGGACATAAGCAGGTGCTGATTGACCAGCCACGCGACGAGTTCACTGTCATGTCCGGAAAGGCCATGTTGCAGGCAGAATACCCTGGCGAGGTCAGCGCCAATTTCGGAATGATCGCCACCTTTTCCTTTTCCAATGTCATGGAAGAAGCCGGCCAGGTACAGCAGTTCCGGTTTGGGAATATTGGACATGACATGACTGGCAAATGGCAACTCGTTTTCGAAACGCTTAATGGCCAGTCTGCGGATATTACGGACGACAAATATGGTGTGTTCATCAACCGTGAGCGTGTGAAAAAGGTCGTACTGCATACGACCGATTATCTGACCAAAGTCTTCAACATAACGTCCAAGCACGCCATATCGATTCATTCGCCTCAGTGCCCGTGTAAGTCCCTGTGGTGCACGCACAATTTCCATAAAGAAACTGCGGGCGCGTATGTCATTACGAAAATTGCTGTCAATCAGATGTCTGTCACGACGAATGAGCCGTAGCGTTTCGGCGCGAATACCGGATAGATTTCTATCCTGCTGAAGAAGGTAAAAAATCTCGAGCAGTGCAAATGGCGTTTGCCGGAAGACGTCATCATGCGCGACCTCAATAAATCCATGGCGGGATTTAAAGCGACGATTAATTTCTACAGGCGCTGTGTCTTCATGTCCGTGAATGATGTCCTCTTCAAATAACTGTAACAACAGGTCATTCAGGCAGGACAGTGACTTTATTGTGCGGTAGTAGCGTTGCATGAACTGTTCTACACCCAGATCCTGGGCCTTGTCAGCATAGCCGAACAATTTGGCCACCTTGAGCTGCTGATCAAACAGTAGCCTGTCTTCACGACGATTCGTCAGCATATGTAATGCAAAACGGACGCGCCAAAGGAAGGATTGACCGCTTACAAGGTCATCGTATTCTTCCTCGGTAAGAAAGCCGTGATCAACCAGGTCATGCAGAGTAGTGGCGTCAAAGTGGCGCTTGGCCACCCAGGCTATTGTCTGAATATCCCGTAGTCCACCGGGGCTCTCCTTTACGTTCGGTTCAAGTTTGTAAGCCGTGTCTTCGTATTTGGCGTGCCGGTCCTGTTGCTCTTTTTTCTTGCCTTCGAAGAAATCTGCTACCGACCAGATTGACTCCTGGTTCAGATCTGCCTGCATGGCTTCAAACAGCGTTCTGTTCCCGGCAAGCAGACGCGTTTCGAGCATATTGGTCATTACAGTAAGATCATTACGCGCCTGAACGCTACAGTCAGCTACCGTGCGTACGCTATGACCCACTTCGAGGCCAATATCCCAGAGGAAAGTGATAAATGACTGTAGTGAAGGTTCCAGATGATCAATGTTGCCATCCGGAATAATGATCAGTAAGTCCACGTCGGAATAGGGGAGTAACTCGTTACGTCCGTAGCCGCCGGCAGCAATCAGGGAAAGCTCTTCACACCGGTCCTGAAAATAATGCTGCCAGGCGGAGGTAAGAAGCTGATCTACAAAATAGGCCTTGGCGCTTACCAGGTCAGCAGGTGTCATGCCTGCCTCAAATCCCTCGAATAGTTTTTCCTGAGCCCGATTGACCATGCTGCGTAACGCGGGAACGGAAAAATCATCACCTATATTCGCGACTTCAGTGTCAAAGTCTCTGAGCAGGCCTTCAGCGAATAAATCCTGACCTAAGGGTTTGGATGGGGTTATACCTGCTATGTCTGCTTCATTGGTGATTGTCATGAAGCGGCACGTTCTTCATTACGTAATGTCAGCACTTCATAGCCGTTTTCTGTCACCAGAATGGTGTGCTCCCATTGTGCTGAAAGCTTGTGATCCTTGGTCACTACTGTCCAGCCATCCGGTAGCAACTTCACTTCCTTGCGGCCGGCATTGATCATCGGCTCAATGGTAAATGTCATACCGGCTTTCAATGCGATGCCAGTGCCGGCTCTGCCGTAATGCAGTACCTGCGGGTCTTCGTGAAATTCTCTGCCAATACCGTGACCGCAGTATTCCCTTACAACGGAATAACCCAGCTTCTCGGCATGTTGTTGAATCACCGAGCCTATATCTCCTAAGCGGGTACCGGGTTTGACGAGTTTTATACCCAGCCACATGGAATCATAGGCAGCCTGGGAAATACGTTTTGCCAGGATGCTGGTTTCGCCGACATGGAACATTTTGCTTGTGTCGCCATGAAAACCATCTTTGATGACCGTGACATCGATATTGATCACGTCACCTTTTTTGAGCTTTTTGGGGCCGGGAATGCCATGACAAACAACATGGTTGACCGATGTGCACACTGATTTCGGAAATCCGCGGTAATTGAGACAGGCAGGTATGGCTTGCTGCTTATCAACAATGTATTCATGGCAAATCCTGTCCAGTTCCTCGGTGGTGATACCGGGCTGGACATATTCTCCAATCATTTCAAGAACTTCTGAGGCCAGTTTGCCAGCAATTCGCATGCCTTCCTGTTCAGAGTTGTTTTTAATCGTAACGCTCATCAAGCTTCCTACGCATGTCTCTTTGCATTCAATAGTGAGACTGGTGATTTATCTGTGCAGCACAATTGTCCAGAGCAGCGCGTTAGGGTATTATGCGCGCCCTGAATATTCAATCTGTATTCGTCTGTAGGAGGATTGGTATTCAGGTAAAACTTATGACGTCACGCAAGTGACATTCATCAAATACGCACACATACCGCAACCAGCAACTGGGTGCCTGGAAAATCAGGTGGTTGTCTGGGGTTATGTGGAGGAAGGCCTTTGGCCTTATATTTAACCCGGAGTTAAAAATGAGTGATGTAAGCATGCGCCAGTTGCTGGAGGCAGGTGTCCATTTTGGTCATCGTACCCGCTACTGGAACCCCAAGATGGCCCAGTATATTTTCGGTCATCGAAACAAGATTCATATCATCAATCTTGAAGAAACCCTGCCATTAATCAAAGAAGCACATAACTATGTGTCTCGTTTGGCAGCCAGTGGCGGTAAAGTGATGTTTGTTGGCACCAAGCGTGCTGCACGCGACACGATTGCTGCCGAAGCACAACGTAGCAATATGCCCTATGTAAACCAGCGTTGGCTGGGTGGCATGTTGACCAATTTCAAAACGATTAAACAATCTATCAAACGCCTCAAGGACATTGAGCAAATGTTTGAAGATGGCAGCATTAATCGTCTGACCAAGAAAGAACAACTCAATACCACTCGTGAGCTGGAAAAGCTCAACAAGAGTCTGGGTGGTATCAAGGACATGCATAGCCTCCCTGATGCTCTGTTTGTAGTGGATGTTAACTACGAGAAGATTGCCATTGCTGAAGCGAACAAGCTGGGTATTCCGGTTATCGCCGTCGTAGATACCAACTGCTCACCAGAAGGTATTGATGTCGTTATTCCTGGGAATGACGATGCGATACGTTCAATCCGGGTTTATTGCCAGGTTATCGCGGATGCAGTGCTGGTTGGTAAAGCATCGGTTACGACGCATGTTAAAGAAGATGATTTCGTGGAAGTTGCTGAAGAAGAAGCCAAGCCAAAAGCCCGTGTAAGAACTCGTAAGGCGAAAGCGAAGCCAGAGGCTGAAGAAGCGACAGAAACGGTAGAAGCTGCTGCAGAAGAGAAAGCTCCAGCTACTGAGGCGAAAACGGAAGAGGCTGCGACTGAAGAGTCAAAAGCTGAAGAAGCCAAATAAGTAACCTATACACATATACGAGGAATATCCCATGGCGATTACCGCAGCTTTAGTTAAAGAACTGCGTGAACGTAGTGGCGCAGGCATGATGGAATGCAAGCGCGCTCTGGAAGCGACAGATGGCAATATCGATGCAGCCATCGAAAAAATGCGTAAGGAAGGCCAGGCCAAGGCTGACAAGAAAGCCGGTCGTACTGCGGCAGAAGGCACAATTATTGCCAGTCAGGCAGTTGATGGCAGTGCAGCCGTTCTGCTTGAAGTGAATTGTGAAACGGATTTCGTTGGCAAGGATGAGAACTTCCTGAAATTTGCCAATGATGTTGCTGGCGCAGCTCTGGAAAACAATCCAGCAGATGTTGATAGTCTGCTAGCCGTGAGTATTGAAGACGGCACCGTGGATGAGCGTCGTCGTGCATTGATTGCAAAGTTGGGTGAAAACATGTCTGTTCGACGTTTTCAGCGCATTGAGGCGGGCGAAGGCCAGATTGCCAACTATATGCATGGCAATCGCATTGGTGTATTGGTCGCTATCAAGGGCGGGGATGAAGAACTGGCTCGTGATCTTGCCATGCATGTGGCTGCCTCAAATCCACAGTATGTTGCTGAAGAAAACGTACCTGAAGATATTCGTAACCAGGAACGTGACATTCTGATTGCACAGGCAGCAGATAGTGGCAAGCCACAGGAAATCATTGAAAAAATGGTTGAAGGACGCCTGCGTAAATTCCTGGCAGAAATGACGCTGGTTGGTCAGCCTTTTGTGAAAGATCCTGACATGACTGTGCAAGCCTTGCTTAAATCCAAATCTGCGTCAGTTCTCGGGTTTGTCCGCTTCGAAGTTGGAGAGGGCATAGAGAAAGAAGAAGTCGATTTTGCAGAAGAAGTACGTGCACAGGCAGAAGCTGCCAGTTAAGCTTGTAACATGCGTATTAAATAGGCCCCGTTCGCGGGGCTTATTTGTATGCGCCTTACATCGCCAGAACCTCGGCCAAGTCTTCGAAGGACATGTACAATGGTCGGCGTTTTGTAAGGCAAGACGTCTCTGTTAAAAGGAATGTTTATTAATGACTGATTCAAAAGGAAAAATTAAAAGAATCCTGTTAAAACTCAGTGGTGAAGCACTGATGGGACAGGGTGATTATGGCATTGAACCCAAAGTCATCACGCGAATTGCTGAAGAAGTAAAAGAAGTCGCTGGGGATGGTGTGCAGGTAGCCATCGTAGTTGGCGGTGGCAACATATTTCGTGGCGCGGGTCTGGCAGGTGCGGGAATGGACCGCGTGACTGGAGACCAGATGGGTATGCTGGCTACAGTCATGAATGGTCTGGCATTGCAGGATTCGATGGAGAGCATTGGTCTTCCAACCCGTGTTATGTCGGCATTGCGTATCAACCAGGTTTGTGAGGAATACATACTGCGTCGTGCGGTGCGTCATCTGGAAAAAGGGCGCATAGTTGTATGTGCGGCAGGCACCGGGAACCCCTTCTTCACTACAGATACAGCGGCCAGTTTACGGGCAGTGGAACTGGGTGCCGATCTGATGCTGAAAGCGACAAAGGTTGATGGCGTTTACAGTGCCGATCCAATGAAAGATTCTGGCGCTGAGAAATATACGCAACTAAGTTATCAGGAAGTGCTGGATCGCCGTCTGGGCGTGATGGATGCAACTGCAATAGTTTTATGTCGGGACCATAAAATGCCACTCAGGGTATTCAATATGAATAGTCCCGGAGATTTAAAACGAATAGTTACGGGTGCTGATGATGTCGGCACTCTGGTTAATTAAGGACGTTAGAAATGATCGATGACATCGTTAAAGACGCCGACAGGCGGATGGACAAGAGTATTGAGTCTTTGCGACTGGAGTTTGCAAAAATTCGTACAGGACGTGCACATTCAAGCCTGCTTGATCATATAACTGTCGATTATTATGGGTCTGAAGTACCTTTGACCCAGGTTGCCAATTTGTCTGTTGAGGATGCTCGTACTTTAAGTATCACTCCCTGGGAGAAACCCATGGTTCCCGTGATCGAAAAGGCAATACTCAAATCCGAGTTAGGATTGAATCCGTCTACTGCGGGCACAGTCATTCGAATCGTCATTCCGGCTTTGACAGAAGAACGTCGTAAGGATCTGGTCAAAATTGTTCGCAATGAAGCGGAAGGTGGCCGTATCGCCATTCGTAATATTCGCAGGGACGCCAATCAGGATTTGAAAGAACTTGAGAAAGAAAAGGAAATCAGTGAAGACGATTTGCGTTCTGGCGAACAGACAATTCAGGCTTTGACAGATAAAAAAATTGAATCAGTTGATGAGCTACTGGCAGACAAAGAAAAAGAAATGATGGCGATATAACGCAGACCGGATGAACAAGCGTTATGACCGCTGTCAAGAAATCTGAAAATCATGGCGAATCACTGCCAGTCCATGTTGCGATCATTATGGACGGCAACGGCCGGTGGGCGCAGCTTAGGGGCAAGGGAAGAAGTGCAGGGCATCGTGCAGGCGGTAAAACTGTCAGGTTGATAATTGAGGCCGCATACAGGCAAAACATCGCCCACCTCACACTCTTTGCTTTCAGTAGTGAAAATTGGCAGCGTCCCCAAAATGAAGTTGATTTGCTCATGGAGCTTTTTATGCGTTCGCTTCGCAAGGAAATCAATGAGTTACACGATAATGATGTAAAAGTTAATTTTATCGGCGAGCGGTCTGATTTTGCACCGGCTCTACAAAAGGCCATGCAGGACGCAGAGCAGCTCACACAAGGTAACCATAAGCTGACCGTCAATATTGCGGTCGGTTATGGCGGACGCTGGGACATTACGCAAGCCTGTAGACGTTTAGCTGAAGATGTAAGGTCCGGGAAGCTTGAACCCTGTAATATAAACGAGCAGGAAATTACAAACAGGCTTAGCCTGTTTGACAAGGTCAGTGGAGAAAACTCCCCCGACCCTGATTTACTGATTCGTACAGGCGGGGAGCAGCGCATCAGTAATTTTTTATTGTGGCAAATGGCTTATACAGAACTGTATTTCTGTGACACGCTGTGGCCAGACTTTAATGAAAATGGCTTCAAGGCAGCGTTGCAATGGTTTGCAAAGAGACAACGGCGTTTCGGCAGTGTGCCTGAACAAATAAAGGAAAATTCATGAGAACCCGAATCCTGACAGCACTGGTGGCTATTCCGTTCGCCCTTGCTGTTGTCTTTTATCTGCCCAATGAAGGTTTCGCGCTCTTCTGCATTGCAGTACTGGGGCTGGGTGCCTGGGAGTGGGGAGGGTTTCTTAGAGTTGGTAATGCCGTCCGGTTTTTTTATCTGGCCCTGATGCTGCTCGGATTCGTTGCCTCCTGGTACCTGATGGCGGAGCCAGACTTTTTACTGTGGTCCCTGAGAGTCGCAGCAATCTGGTGGGCGGCTGCTACGCTCTGGGTGCTGTTATATCCTCGTGGATTTGGAAATGGCAATCCCAATAAAATAATGATTGCGGTGACCGGCATTCTGGTACTGGTTCCAACATTTGTCGCCATGGTCTCTTTACAAG
>JBFJXR010000080.1:0-8341 GCA_041622995.1 Nevskiales bacterium | reverse complement strand
CTGACGTTCCATCAGGGAATCCAGCAGGTGCACGACTGATACTTGCATACCGCGCTTCATGAGCCCGTTGGCTGCTTCCAGACCCAAAAGACCACCGCCAATGACGACAGCCTTTTTCATGGTCTTGCTGGCTTCCAGCATTGCATTCACATCGTGAATATCACGGAAGCTGATCACACCTTTCAGATCATGCCCCGGAACAGGAATAATGAACGGGTTTGAACCCGTCGCCAGCAGCAGTCGATCGTACTGAACTTCAACACCTGATTCAGACACGACAGTGCGAGTCTTGCGGTTGATATTACTGACCGGATCACCTGCATGCAGGCAGATATTATTTGCCTCATACCATTCCGGTGTATTAATCATGATTTCATCAATCGTCTTCTCACCCGCCAATACCGGTGAGAGAAGGATTCGATTGTAGTTACCGTGCGGCTCGGCGCCGAACACGGTGATGTCGTACATATCAGGCGCCAGCTTCAGCAGCTCCTCGACAGTACGCATGCCGGCCATTCCGTTGCCGATGACGACTAATTTCAATTTTTCAGTCATGCCTGTCTTTCCTGGTTTGACTGCCTTTCTCAGGCAGCACGCTCCATGAGACCTTCGTTCAGTTGCACTTCCACAATGCCGTCCACAACCCTAACCTCATGTGTATTCACTGAATAACCGGCATCTTCAAGACATACGCCATCTTCGAGGCGGTAGTGATGTTTATAGATTGGTGATGCCACAACCAGTTGACCTTCCAGGTCACCTACGAGGCCACGTGACATTACATTCGCACCGCTGGCAGGATCAAAGTTATCAATGGCAAACAATTCAGTCTCTCCGCACAACCTGAACAAAGCTACCTGATGGCCATCAACCAACGCACCGACGCCTGTATTTTCAAGAATTTCAGTTAAGTGGCATACATTAATCCAGCTCATTACTATCCCCCTTCCCTGAATCATAAGCACCAGAATAACTTTTTGATTTCATGGTTATTGTCTGACTGGCAGCACAAATTCCATCTCCATCAATCCATCTCTTCGCAGATACACTTCGATTGCGAAGCAACTTTCTTAAGTCTTTCTCAGTCATCCAGTTCATGCTGCTTTCTCCTCTAGTGACTCACGCTCTTCCTCGGTGGCCGGACGTATCTGACCACGCTCCTCGACAAATACAACATTGGAATCATTCGCTTCCGAGTTCACAAAGTGACGGAAACGTTTCATCTTCTCGGGGCTCTCGATGGTCTTCTTCCATTCACATTCGTAAGTGTCGACCAGCATCTGCATCTGGGCTTCAAGCTCTTCACCGATGCCAAGCTTGTCTTCGATGACAACTTCCTTCAGGTATTCCAGTCCACCTTCAAGGTTTTCCAGCCAGCGAGCTGTACGCTGCAGGCGATCAGCTGTGCGGATATAGAACGTCAGGAATCGGTCGATGTACTTGATCAGGGTTTCGTCATCCAGATCAGTTGCAAACAGATCGGCATGACGTGGCTTCATACCACCGTTACCGGCGACATAGAGGTTCCAGCCTTTTTCAGTGGCGATCACGCCGACGTCCTTGGTCTGGGCCTCGGCACATTCACGGGTACATCCCGAGACGGCAAATTTCAGTTTATGTGGTGATCGAATACCGCGGTAACGCTCTTCAATCAGGATGGCCATGCTGACCGAGTCCTGCACACCGTAGCGACACCAGGTTGACCCCACACAGGATTTAACCGTACGTACCGATTTGCCGTAGGCGTGACCGGATTCGAAACCGGCATCCACCAATTCTTTCCAGATCAGCGGCAACTGCTCAACGCGTGCACCAAACAGGTCAATACGCTGTCCGCCGGTAATCTTGGTATAGAGCCCGAAGTCCTTTGCGACCTTGCCAAGCACGATCAGTTTCTCAGGAGTGATTTCACCGCCTGGCACACGCGGTACAACGGAATAAGTACCGTCCTTCTGCATGTTGGCCATGAAGTAATCATTGGTGTCCTGCAACTGGGCCAGATGTGGCTCAATGACATGTTCGTTCCAGGTCGTGGAAAGAATCGAGGCAACAGCCGGCTTACAGATATCGCAACCGCGCCCCTTGCCATGACCCTCCATCAGTTCTTCAAAACTACGAATCTTCTCTACGCGAATCAGATGTTCAAGTTCCTGACGGGAGAATTCAAAGTGCTCACATACATGGTTGTTTACTTCGACACCGCGAGCAGCCAACTCCACGTTCAGTACGTCCTTAACCAGCGCCGCACAACCACCACAGGAAGTGGCAGCCGAGGTACATGACTTCAGGTCACCGACGGACATGCAACCGCCTTCAATGGCTGCCGAGAGGTCACCCTTACTCACGTTGTTACAAGAACAGATCGTTGCAGTGGCCGGCAACGCATCCACGCCCATAACAGGTTTGGCTGCACCATCCAGACTTGGCAGAATCAAGGCTTCCGGATGCTCCGGCAGCTCCATGTCATTCAACATCATCTGCAGCAGGTTGCCGTAATCTTCAGCTTCACCGACCAGCACCGCACCTAACAGGCGTTTACCGTCTTCGCTGATTACCAACTTCTTATACATCTGGTTGGGCTCGTCGACATATACGCAGGATTTGCTTCCTTCCGTATTGCCGTGGGCATCACCGATTGAGGCTACATCCACGCCCATCAGTTTCAACTTGGTGCTCATATCGGCACCCAGGAATTCATTGTCATTTGCCAGAAGGTCATCTACGGCAACGCGTGCCATGTCATAACCCGGAGCGACAAGACCAAAAATCTTGCCATCCCAAAGGGCGCATTCACCAATCGCGTAGATATTTTCGTCAGACGTACGACACTGATTATCAACAACAATACCGCCGCGTGGGCCAATCTCCAGCTCACAATCACGAGCAAGATCATCACGGGGACGAATACCGGCTGAAAACAGCACTACATCGGTTTCAAGCGCTTCGCCATCAGCAAACTTCATGACGTGTTTACACTCGGCACCGTCTTCAATGCTCTGGGTGTTTTTCTTTGTATGGACATCCACACCAAGCTCGGAAATCATCTTCCGCAGCATGCGTCCGCCGCCATCGTCGACCTGTACGGCCATGAGACGCGGTGCGAACTCAACGACATGTGTTTTGAGACCCAGATCTTTCAATGCCTTGGCAGCCTCAAGACCCAGCAAACCACCGCCGACAACTGCACCGACCTTGGCGCGGCTACCCGCCTCTGTAATGGCCTCCAGATCTTCGATGGTGCGATAAACGAGACAATCTTCCCGATCAGCACCAGGAATCGGTGGCACAAAGGGATAGGAACCGGTCGCTAACACGAGTTTGTCGTAGCAGAGTTCGAGACCCTGTTCTGAACGCACAATCTTCGCTGCACGGTCAATGGCAACGGCCTTGTCGTTCAAATGCACCGTAATGTTATTCGCCTCGTAGTAACCTTCTTCAACGAGCGATAGCTCGTCAGCAGTGGTACCACTGAAATAGGCTGAAAGATGAACACGGTCATAAGCCACACGTGATTCTTCGCAGAAAGTAACCAGCTCATACTGATCACGCTCTCCGCGCTCATCCAACTGGTCAGCAAGCAACTCAAGGTACTTGTGACCGACCATACCGTTGCCGACGACAACGATACGTTTTTTTGTACTCTGTATATCCGAAGACATGGAACTCTCCACAGCTAATGTCTATTAGGATTCTATGAAGCAATCGCCATGCCAACCGTTATTTACACATTAATTCAATAACTTAAGCAGATTCCCGGCGTTTTCCATGCTGCACTGCAATAGTGCAATGCACCTTAATGCAGTTCACAAAAAAATGAGGGGGATCCCTGAACGGAACCCCCCTCGTAGCCGGGGAAAACCCCAAGCTGTGGAGATCATTTATGAAACGATCTAGTTAAACGATAAGCACACCCTTGCGAGTCGTTCCCTAGGCATTTGCCGGTGCCGTATCAGCTGAACGCGCAGCCGTTTTGGCAAGCTCGCGGTCTGCAAGTGCTTTCATGAAAGCCTTGTTTTCGCGTTCTATAACTTCTGGTGAGAAGCGCACCAATAGTGTGCTGAAAGCGACAACCGTCACAGCACAACCCAAATAGAACAGTGCCTGCTGGTAACTCAGTGCCTCAGACTTGAATAGGAAGCCGGCCGCAACTGCACCCGCATTACCCCCAGCTCCCACAATACCGGCAACGGCACCCAGAGCCTTTTTGTTCATGAACGGCACCAGGCCAAAAGTTGCCCCGCATGACATGTGAACAAAAAGACCGAAACCGAGCATGCACATGACAGCAAGCACCAGGGATCCGGTATTCGCAAACAGCATCAATAAAAGACCTTCTGCCATCAGTGTGACAAATAGCAGTCTTACACGACCCATCAAACCGTATCCCTTCGCAATACGATCAGATATCCAGCCACCCAGTGATCTGGCAAACAAAGCAAGTATGCCGAAACTGCCAGCAAGCAATCCAGCCGTCTTGAGTGTGACCTCGAAGTTATCCAGGTAATAGATCGCGGCGACATTATGGATGGTCAACTCCACACCAAAACAGGCGCCATAGATCAGGAACAAAGCCCAGACACGATAATCTTTGGCTGCAATAAGAAACGAACCCGACGCGCTTCGATCATTTTTTGCCTCAGGCAGCTTACCTGCAGCCCTGAGTTCCTTGAAGTTACCGTCGGGACAGTCGGTTGTAAGGAAAAAGTAAGCAATACCCGTCAATGCCAGAACAATACCCGGGACGATCATGGCAATACGCCAGCCCATAGTCTCGGATACGCCATACATCAATATGGCGCTGAAAATCAGTGGCATTACCATTTGTGTAACACCGCCGCCTGCATTACCCCACCCGGCTGTTGTAGCGTTCGCAGTACCGACTACATTCGGAGCGAACATGACCGATGTGTGATATTGGGTAATGACGAAAGAAGCGCCAATTGTGCCAATAGCAAGACGACAGAGTAAAAAGGTCTCGTAGCTATTGGCCAGACCAATTGTCATCACAGGGATTGATCCAAATACAAGCAATGCGGAGTAAGTGAGCCTTGGCCCATACTTGTCGCATAGCGGCCCAATGAGAAGCCGTGCCAAAACAGTAATGGCAACCGAGGCAATAATCGTATTACCTATTTGTGCTTTGGTTAGCAGCAGGTCTTCGCGAACCACTGCCATTAGGGGTGCGATACCAAACCAACCGAAAAAGCATAAAAAGAATGCGAACCATGTCAGATGAAAAGTTCGCATCTGAATCGTTTTCAGGTCAAACAGATTGATACTGGTAGCCTTGTTCTGAATATCCACAGCATTACTCCTTTTTGTGGAATTACAACAGGGTGACTAAATCACCGTCGAAACCACTAAAGCAATAGCCGTGCCAACTAAATAAATTACTTTAATAACAATATAATATGCACATTATATATGGCTAAATATTAACTCTCATAAACCATCATGTGCATCGCAACAAAACATGGTCCGCACCAAATTGGCCCATTAATTCATGATTCACATGTATAAAAAGACAGGCACCAAAGAGCAGCCTATAATGACTCCAGTCACTTTATAAAAGCTGGAGCCTTCTAATGATCCGTGTTGTTCTAATTTTCCTGGTTATCACTACTTTAGGTGCCTGTGCCTCACTTGCGCCCAGGCCCGTTCAACCTGATCCACAGAGCCTGTATTTCGATTCTGACAGCGCCGAGTTACGTCCTGCTTCTGTCGCATACCTGAATCAACTCTCGGATTTCCTCAATACACACGAAGACTATGACATTGTTATTGAAGGCTTCACCGACAGTACTGCGACTGATGATTACAACCTTAAACTTTCAGAAAGACGCGCGCATGCCGTGCAGTCACATCTGGCCGCAAGGGGCATTTCACCAGAACGAACAACGACTGCGGCATATGGAGAGCGACGGCCCGCAGAGGACAACAAGAACAAGGAAGGTAGACAAAGGAATCGTCGTGTTGTTGTGAGCGCTGTACACAGGGACGTGATAGAAACCTTTGCACCTAATGGAGGCGTACCAAAATACAACTACACCAGCACCGACCCTAAAATCCCCGGCAAGAACTATAACAGCGGTATCCGTCCGACACACCGTTAATGCTTCATGCATAAAAAAGCCCGCGACTGCGGGCTTTTTTATGCTCAGCGATCAGGCAGAAATACTGACTGCTCCGCCCATATATGGCCGGACAGCATCCGGAACAAGTATGCTGCCATCAGCCTGCTGATAATTTTCCAGAACTGCGACGAGCGTACGTCCCACTGCCAGTCCCGACCCGTTTAGCGTATGAACCAGTCTTGGCTTTTTGGACTCTGGATCACGAAAGCGTGCCAACATGCGACGTGCCTGGAAGTCCTCGCAGTTACTGCAAGAAGAAATTTCACGGTATTTGCCCTGACTTGGGATCCATACTTCCAGATCGTAAGTCTTGGCCGCTGCAAACCCCATATCACCGGTACAAAGCGCCAGCGTTCTATACGGTAGTTCAAGTTTCTGTAGTATCGCCTCAGCATGCCCTACCAATGATTCAAGAGCCTCATAGGACTCATCGGGATGTACAACCTGCACCAACTCGACCTTATCAAACTGGTGCTGACGAATAATGCCCCGTGTGTCCTTACCTGCAGCCCCGGCTTCTGCACGAAAGCATGGCGTATGGGCCACATATTTCTGTGGCAGTTGCTCCGCATTAAGCACAGTATCAGCCACCAGATTGGTTAAAGGCACTTCTGCAGTCGGTATCAGATAACGATCATGTTCGCCGTGAAGCTTGAACAGGTCTTCTTCAAATTTGGGTAGCTGGCCGGTGCCCTGCAGACGATCCGCATTTACAATTGCCGGCACGTATACTTCCTGATAGCCATGTTGCTGCGTATGTATATCCAGCATAAATTGCGTCAGTGCCCGGTGGAGACGTGCTACCTGGCCCTGCATCACGACGAATCGGGCACCACTTAGCTTTGCAGCTGCAGTAAAATCAATCTGACCCAGTTTCTCGCCAAGGTCTACATGATCAAGAGGCTTGAAATCCGGCTTTCCGGGTTCACCCCAACGCCTGATTTCTACATTGTCATCCTCATTTGCACCGAGAGGCACAGACGAATGTGGCAAATTGGGCATATCCAATTGCAGTTGTGTAATCGCATTCTGGATTTCATCCAGGGCTGCAGCATTACCCTTCAGTTGCTCACCAACTTCTGACATTTCAGCCAACAATGGAGCGGCATCACCACCGGAGGCTTTAATCTGGCCTATTTGCTTAGAAGCCTGATTACGACGGCTTTGTAATTCTTCTGTCTGAACCTGCACATCCTTACGGCGTGCTTCGAGATCATTCAACGCAGACACGTCCAACTCATACCCTCTTGTCCTGAGTTGCTCTGCAATTGTGTCTGTTTCTGTACGTAACAGCTTGGCGTCAAGCATGATTCACTATCGCTTGTTGATTATGTAAGAGGCGCGAATTATAGAGGAATGCGCAGCTAGATTCAGAGGTTATTCCTCTGCAGCAGAGAAGGTATTCACCTTCCAGCAAAACACATGCCCGGGCTCTGTCATATCCAGTAACCCGGGCATCACCGATTTGACTTTCGCAGGCGTATCGGCAAATTCCAGTAACAGTGGCAAGTCACCCGATATATCCAGCCACTCTGCCCGATGCATCGTGCCTGAAGCTCCAAAGCCACTGATACCTCGTAGCAGACTTGCTCCCATTACACCGGATTTTTGCAGGTAATCAAGCATCAGGTGCGCATTATGTTCGGATTCGGTGAGATAGACTCTCACCATCAACAGTTCCTGCTCAATCATAGCGACTCCCTCTATCCATATTGTCTGCCCATCCATAGACCTAACCAGCATGCCGCCAGGCAAAGCGAAACATTCAAAAGCACATTGAGCAAGGCCGGCATTGGGCCTGACTGCTCCATCAACTGCAGGGTTTCCAGGGAAAAACTGGAGAAAGTCGTAAACCCACCCAGGACGCCAACAAGAATCGCCAGACGCCACTCCGCAGCCACAGCCCATCGTTCAACCATAAGGATATAAAGCACGCCTATAAGCAGGCTGCCCAGTACATTCACACCTAGCGTGCCCACTGGAAAACTGCGACCGTAGAGCGCATACAGGCCATTGGCCATCCCGTAACGTAGAACAGCGCCAATTGCACCGCCACCTGCAACTGCGAACCAGCTCATCATCTGTTTTTCATCTTCTTGCCCTTGCCCGACTGCTTTGCACCAGACTTATTCATATTTCTTAATCGTTCAAGTTTTTCGGCGATCTTAATTTCAAGCCCACGTGCTACTGGCTGGTAATACTGCCGG
>JBFJXR010000079.1:0-8455 GCA_041622995.1 Nevskiales bacterium | reverse complement strand
GCTTTGCTAAACTATGCGGTCAAATTCAAGTTCAACCGAGATCACCATGAACGCCGTACCCAAGGACGTTTTCACCGAAGCCCAACGCCTGAGCCAGGAAACTACTGGTCCATTCCCGAATGCGGGCAAAATCTACGTTCAGGGATCCAGGGCGGATTTACGTGTGCCCATGCGGGAAATATATCAGAGCGACACCTCCGCAAGCATTGGTGCCGAGCAGAATCCTCCAGTCACCATTTATGACACATCCGGCCCATACACCGACCCTGAGGCGAAGATTGACCTACTCGCGGGATTGCCCGGATTACGTGCGGCATGGATTGAAGAGCGTGGTGATACTGAAAAATTACCCGGACCCAGCTCGGAATTCGGACATTTGCGAGAAACCGACCCCGAACTTGCAAGCATGCGCTTTTCTCATATCACTGCGCCGCGTCGTGCCAAGTCCGGCTTGAATGTCACGCAAATGCATTATGCGCGTCGTGGAATAGTCACTCCAGAGATGGAATATATCGCCATTCGTGAGAATTGCCGTTTGCAGGAGTTGCGTGAAAGTTACCAACGGGCGGGATATCTGAAGCGTCATCTGGGTAACCCGATGGGGGCCAATTTGCCCGAAGAGGTGACCCCTGAATTTGTAATGCAGGAAGTGGCCTCGGGCCGGGCAATTATTCCCGCCAACATCAATCACCCTGAATCCGAGCCGATGATTATTGGCCGTAATTTTCGGGTAAAGATCAATGCCAATATCGGTAATTCGGCGGTTACATCCAGTATTGCCGAAGAAGTCGAGAAGATGGTGTGGTCAACCCGCTGGGGCGGTGACACTGTCATGGATCTGTCCACCGGAAAGAATATTCACGAAACACGTGAATGGATCATTAGAAATTCACCGGTCCCGATTGGCACCGTGCCGATTTACCAGGCGCTGGAAAAAGTGGATGGCAAGGCTGAAGAACTCACCTGGGAGATGTTCCGCGATACCCTGATCGAACAGGCCGAGCAGGGTGTGGACTACTTCACCATACACGCCGGCGTAAGACTGGCCTATGTGCCTATGACGGCCGACCGCCTGACCGGCATTGTCAGCCGGGGTGGATCTATCATGGCCAAATGGTGCCTGGCGCATCATCAGGAAAGTTTCCTGTACACGCATTTCGAAGAAATCTGTGAAATCATGAAGGCCTATGACGTGAGCTTCAGCCTGGGAGATGGTTTGCGCCCCGGATCGATTGCTGACGCTAACGATCAGGCCCAGTTCTCTGAACTGCAGACCCTCGGTGAATTGACAAAGGTCGCATGGGAACATGATTGCCAGGTGATGATTGAAGGTCCGGGTCATGTGCCGATGCAGCTCATTAAAGAGAACATGGATAAGGAGCTGAGGGATTGCTACGAGGCGCCGTTCTATACCCTGGGTCCGCTAACGACCGATATCGCGCCGGGCTACGACCACATCACGTCAGGCATCGGTGCGGCACAGATCGGCTGGTATGGCACGGCCATGCTCTGCTATGTAACGCCCAAGGAGCATCTGGGATTGCCAGACAAGGAAGATGTTCGTGAAGGCATCATTACTTACAAGATTGCGGCCCATGCCGCTGATCTGGCAAAAGGGTTGCCCGGTGCACAGGTGCGTGACAATGCGTTGTCGAAAGCGCGTTTTGAATTCCGCTGGGAAGACCAGTTCAATCTGAGTCTTGATCCGCACAAGGCTCAGGAATTCCATGATGAAACCCTGCCCAAGGACTCGGCCAAGGTGGCGCATTTCTGTTCCATGTGTGGCCCGCATTTTTGTTCAATGAAGATCACCCAGGATGTGCGTGAATATGCGAAGCAGAAAGGGTTGGATGAAGCTACAGCGCTGGAAGAGGGTATGCAGGAAAAGGCCGCTGAGTTCGTTGACAAGGGTGCCGAGGTTTATCGCAAGCTCTGACTGGCCTTGGACGATTGGTGTAGCTAGATCAGACCTCGTTCAGCAAAGGACACGACTTCGCCATCGCCGATTACACAGTGATCAAGTACCCGGATATCCATCAGGTTGAGGGCTGCTGTTAAGCGTCCGGTAATGTCCTTGTCCGCGCGGCTTGGCTCTGCCACGCCGGAAGGGTGGTTATGGGCAAATATGACCGATGAGGCATTGTGTCCGAGTGCTTTTTTTACCACTTCCCTTGGATAGACGCTGGCACCATCAATCGTGCCCTGGAATAGTTCTTCGTAACAGATGATGCGGTGCCGGTTATCCAGAAATAGACAGGCAAAGACCTCATGTTGTTTGTCTCGCAGCCGGGCCTGTAGATATTCACGGGTTGCCAATGGGTTATTTACTGTCCCTTCCCGTTGTAGCTCCTCGGCCAGATGTCGGCGAGCCATTTCAAGTACCGCCTGTAACTGGGCGAATTTGGCATTACCCAGCCCCTTGTGTGAGCAGAAGTCATCAATGCCAGCGGTGAGCAGTGCTCGCAGACCTCCAAATTCTTCCAGTAGGAGCCGTGATAGATCGACGGCAGAATAGCCGGTCACGCCGGTACGCAGAAATATGGCCAGCAACTCGGCATCCGAGAGGGCCTGTGGACCACGTTCGAGGAGTTTTTCGCGTGGCCGCTCGCTCGCAGCCCAGTTCTTGATAGACATGGTTAAACCTTTATTTTCATTGTGTTTTAGTGCGTTAAAACAGGATTCAAGCTATCCTGTAAGGCTTGAATATACCTTTTCCCCGTGGATTATGGGAAAGGGAAGGTGGGAACCATGACTGTTTCATTGGCCAACAAAAAGATTTTACTCGGCGTCACGGGCGGCATTGCTGCCTATAAAAGCGCAGACCTGGTGCGTCGTTTACGCGAGGCAGGTGCTGACGTGCAGGTCGTGATGACTGACGGTGGTAAGCGCTTTATCACACCGCTGACCATGCAGGCCGTTTCGGGCAAACCTGTGCGTGACAGTCTGCTGGATACTGAAGCAGAAGCGGCTATGGGCCACATTGAATTGGCACGCTGGGCGGATATGATCCTGATTGCACCTGCCAGTGCGAATTTTATTGCCCGGCTGGCGCAGGGCATGGCCAGCGACCTGTTGAGCACGCTGTGCCTGGCAACTGATGCGCCGATTGCGCTGGCACCCGCTATGAACAGGCTGATGTGGGCGAATGACGCCACGCAGGCCAACATGAAACTGTTAGCTGAACGCGGTGTGATGGCCTGGGGTCCGGGTGAGGGCAATCAGGCCTGTGGAGAAACCGGTGCCGGCCGCATGCTGGAGCCGCTTGAGCTTGTATCGCATGTCGCGGATTACTTCGGTGACGGTCGGTTGAAAGGCCAGAAGGTTTTGATTACGGCAGGTCCGACACGTGAGCCGATTGATCCTGTGCGTTATATCACTAATCGTTCTTCCGGCCGGATGGGTTTTGCCGTGGCCGAGGCCTGCGCAGCAGCAGGTGCTGAGGTGACATTGGTTGCCGGGCCGGTCACTCTGCCAACGCCTGTAGGCGTCGAGCGTATAGATGTCGAGACGGCCGAGCAGATGCATGCGGCCGTCATGTCAAAGGCAGGCGGCGCTAATGTGCTGGTCGCTACTGCCGCGGTTGCAGACTATCGGCCCGACGATTGTGCAGAGGCCAAGATCAAAAAGACCAACGAAAGTATGTCGGTGGCATTGACAAAAAATGCCGATATTCTGGCCGATGCCTCACAGCGTTTCGCGCAGCTGTTTACCGTTGGCTTTGCCGCGGAGACGGATGACCTGAAGGCCTATGCCCGAGGCAAGCTCGAAAAGAAAAATCTGAATATGGTCGCGGCCAACTGGGTCAGCGATGGCCGGGGCTTCGACCGTGAAGATAATGCCCTGTGGGTCTGTTGGGCCGACGGGGAGAAGGAATTGCCAAGTGCGCCCAAGAAGGTGCTGGCGCGGCAGTTAGTGGAATTGATTGCACAAAGAATGAATGAGGATTATGAGCAACGACAGTCAGCGCAACCCGGCGCACAGGATGCAGGTAAGAATACTGGATGAACGTATTGGCAATGAGTTTCCCATGCCGGAGTACGCGACGACGGGTTCTGCGGGACTGGATTTAAGGGCCTGTATCGACGGGCCACTTGAGCTTGAGCCGGGTAAGACGGAACTGATTCCAACCGGGCTATCCATTTACATCGAGGATGACGGGTTGGCAGCGATGTTGCTGCCGCGATCGGGTCTGGGGCATAAGCACGGTGTGGTGCTGGGTAATCTGGTTGGACTGATTGATTCCGACTATCAGGGGCCATTGATGGTGTCCTGCTGGAATCGCGGCAGTGAGACGTTTACCGTGCAACCGGGTGAGCGTATTGCCCAGATGGTACTGGTGCCGGTGGTGCAGGCAGAGTTCGAGATAGTTGAAGAATTTCACGCGACCGAGCGTGGTGAAGGGGGCTTTGGTTCCTCCGGGCGTCATTGAGAGAAAAAGAATGGCATTGAATTCAAGTGAGGCGATGAACGTCGCCAAGGTGTTGACCGAGGCGCTGCCGTACATACGGCGGTTCGCCGGCAAGACCGTGGTCATTAAATATGGCGGCAACGCCATGGTGGACGAGGCTTTGAAAGGTAGCTTCGCGCGCGACATTGTGCTCATGAAACTGGTGGGGATTAATCCCGTTGTGGTTCATGGCGGCGGGCCGCAGATTGGCCAGCTGCTGGAAAAGCTGGGCAAGGAAAGTACCTTCTTCGAAGGCATGCGCGTGACTGACCGGGAAACCATGGACGTGGTTGAGATGGTGCTTGGTGGGCTAGTGAACAAGGAAATCGTCAGCCTGATTAATCAGCATGGTGGCAAGGCTGTGGGTCTGACCGGTAAAGACGGTGGCCTGATCCGGGCAAAGAAGATGGTGATCAGCAAGGCCGAACAGACCAGCGAAATAATTGACCTGGGGCACGTCGGGGAAGTGGAAAGTATTGACCCAGGCGTCGTACAGCAGCTGGATCATGGAGATTTTATTCCGGTGATAGCGCCCATCGGTGTCGGTGAGGATGGTGCTTCCTACAACATCAATGCCGATCTGGTGGCTGGCAAGGTGGCCAGTGTGCTGCAGGCCGAGAAACTCATGTTGCTGACGAATACCGCAGGTGTACTCGATAAGCAGGGTGATCTGTTGACGGGGCTCTCTGCTAAAGATGTTGAAGGGCTGATCGCTGACGGCACGATTCACGGTGGTATGTTGCCGAAGATAAAGTGTGCCCTTGATGCTGTGCAGTCAGGGGTGAGAGCAGCTCACATCGTCGATGGCAGAGTGCAGCATGCGGTAATGCTGGAGCTGTTTACCGATGAGGGTGTGGGTACTTTAATTAAGGGCGCTTAGGTGCTGCCGTAACGTTCCCGATAAGCACGCATGTCTTCGAGCACTTCTGAATACTTCGGTTTATTGCCCAGATAGTCGATCAGGCCACTGAGCGTTGCCAGGCTGATCACTTCGATGCCCTCTGCACGTAGGGCGTCCACAGCGGAACCGCTGTCTTCGGTGACTTTTTCCTGGCGATCCATGGCGATTAGTACGGCAGCCACTTCAGCGCCGGATTCACGAATCAGGTCAATGCCTTCACGTACGGCCGTGCCGGCCGTAATCACGTCATCCACAATCACAACACGTCCCTCGGGTTTGGCGCCCACCAGGCGGCCGCCTTCGCCGTGGTCTTTCACTTCCTTGCGGTTGTAGACGAAGGGCAGGTCATGACCCTTGCCGGCCAGCGCCACGGCGGTCGCCGAAACCAGTGGAATGCCCTTGTAGGCCGGCCCGAACAGCATGTCGAAATCAAGGCCGGAACCAATAAGGGCATCTGCATATAGTTCACCCAGCTGAGCCAGCTGTGCGCCTTTGCTGATGACGCCCAGGTTAAAGAAGTAAGGGCTGATACGACCGGACTTAAGCGTGAACTCGCCCAGTTTCAAAACATCGGCAGCCAGTGCCATTTCCAGGAATGCGTGTTGTGGGTCAGCCATATGCCAGCTCTTTAATGGGGTCATGCTATCGGGTCAGGTATGATACCGGCGATACTCCTGACACCCAACTTGTCTACTAACTATGCGCATTATCAGTTTTAACGCCAACGGCATTCGAGCCACCGCCAAAAAAGGTTTTTTTGACTGGATGGCACAACAGAATGCCGACGTGGTCTGTATTCAGGAGACCAAGGCGCAGGAAGAACAGCTCACGGGCAACGCCCTGTTTTATCCGGAGGGCTATCACTGCTACTACGAAGATTCCACGGTTAAAAAAGGTTACTCAGGTACGGCAATCTATGCACGCCGCGAACCGGATGAGGTTATTCCTGGCATCGGTCATGAAGAGTTCGATGGCGAGGGACGAACCATCGAGGCACGCTTCGGGGATCTGTCTGTCATTTCTCTTTATCTGCCTTCCGGCTCATCGGGAGATCATCGGCAGTCATCTAAAGACCGCTTTCTGGATATTTTTCTACCCATGTTGCGTGAGCGGCGTGGCGATGGGCGCCAGTACATCATCTGTGGCGACTGGAATATCGCGCACAAGCAGATCGATCTCAAAAACTGGAAAGCCAATCAGAAAAATTCCGGCTTTTTACCGCACGAGCGTGCCTGGATGGATGAGCTGATCAATGGGGTTGGCTATGTGGATGCCTTTCGTGTGGTTAATCAGGAGGCCGACCAATACACCTGGTGGTCGAACCGTGGTCAGGCCTGGGCGAATAATGTGGGCTGGCGTATTGATTACCAGATCATTTCCCCCGAACTTGCTGGCAAGGTTCAGGACACATTCATCTACCGTGATGAAAAATACTCGGATCACGCGCCATTGGTGCTCGATTACGACATGGATATCAATTCTCTATGAGTGCCAACGTCAAACATCGCAGTTGGCGGGAGACCGCCCGCCTGCTCAGCCCGCCAGTACTACTCGCCATGCTGGTGCTGGGCTTCGCCTCCGGGCTGCCGTTGATGATGTTGTATTCGAAGCTGTCGTTCCGCCTTGCTGAGGCTGGAATTGATCGCAGTACTATCGGTTTCATGTACTGGATTACATTGGCCTATTCAATCAAGTGGATGTGGGCACCCGTAGTTGATCGCGTTAAGTTGCCCCTGCTGAGCAGACTGGGGCGCCGTCGCTCATGGATGCTGATGGCCATCATCGGGACGGTTGTCGGGCTGGTCATTATTGCTGTTTGCAATCCGGTTACGCAGCTGCCAATGACGCTGTTGGGCGCCGCCGTGCTGGCTTACTCAGGCGCCACGCTGGATATCTCGGTGGATGCCTGGCGTATAGAGTCCGCGCCAAATGACGTGCAATCGGCCATGGCCGCACTCTATCAATGGGGCTACCGTTTCGCCATCATGTTTGCCGGCGTAGGGCTGGTGATTGCCGATTACAGCAACTGGATGATTTCCTACCTGGTGATGGCCGCGACCATGGCCACGATCGGAGTGCTGGTGATGTTCATGCGGGAACCTCCCGGTGTTGCCATCGAACGCGTCTCATCGGGCAGCTTCATGCAGGACGCGACCAATGCCGTACGCGAACCCTTTATGCAGTTCTGGGAGCGGCTTGGTAAGTGGTTGCTGCCAGTGATGGCACTGGTAGCAATCTATCGCCTAAGTGATTTCACCATGGGTGTCATGGTCAGCCCATTCTACGAGTCGATGGGCTACTCGAAATCTACAGTCGGTTTTGTCACCGGGGTATTGGCGCCTTGGTTGACGCTGGCTGGTGTGGCCGTCGCAGCTGCGGTCGCTCTATGGTTGGGGGTGCTGCGTACGCTGGCGCTGGGCGCCGTACTGACCGTATTGACCAACGGTGCATTCGCCTGGCTTGCCGCCATTGGCGAGCCGAACGTGCCGATGCTGACACTCGTTGTGTCGGCTGATAACTTCGCTGCCGGATTTGTCGGTACCGTGTTCATCGCCTATCTCTCCTCATTGACCGATCCATTGAATGCTGCCACCCAGTACGCGCTGCTCAGCAGTATGTACTCACTCTTTTGCAAGGCATTAGCCGGATTTTCGGGCGTCATTTCGCAGTCACTGGACTGGGAGCATTTTTTCCTGCTGACGGCCAGTTATGGCTTACCGGCTCTATTACTTATCGGTTTGCTGGCATGGCGCGCCCCACCGTGTGCACGTGGAGATGGTGAGCAATTTGGCGATGAAGAGAATGTTGAAGCTTAGTGATTTGCCTGATCCCGGCAGTGCCCGAATGTCAGTCGAAGGCGATGAATTTGGTCATGGGGTCTGTGTGGTGCGGCAGGCTGGCGAAGTCTATGCCTATCTGAACCGATGTCCGCATACGGGCGGGCCGATGGACTGGGAAGAAGGCAAATTTTTAAGTATGGATGGCGACGTGATTTTGTGTAGTACACACGGCGCACGTTTCAGATTTGAAGACGGCCTGTGTATAGCCGGCCCCTGTGTGGGTCACTCTTTAACTGCTGTGCCTGTGGCAATAGATAACGGCAACAT
>JBFJXR010000078.1:0-8908 GCA_041622995.1 Nevskiales bacterium | reverse complement strand
TTTTTCGCGAGCTAAATTAAAAGATTGGGCAAATGCCTCCCAGTTGTATATTTCGGGCACCGCCAGTGTTGTTGGCCATGAAAGTGTGCATCTGGATGATGTCGAGGCTCAAACCGAGGAAATTGGTCGCAATATGCAGGCTCTGCTGGATGAAGCAGCCCGCCATCAACCCGGCTATGCTCATGTAGGCCTCGACGAATTATCGCTCATCAGGGTATATCTCAGGCCGCCCTATGATGTGAACAAGGTTAAAAAATACGTACAGCGATGGAGCGGGGCAAACGTCCCTACGCTGTACCTGGCAGGTGATATTTGCCGACAGGATTTACTGATTGAAATTGAGGGATACCACAGCCTCCCTCTTTAGATTTTAACCGCGTCCATATTGTCCAGTAACTGAGACATCAGGTTATTTAATTCATCAAATCTCGAAGATTCCGAAAGTATCTGCTCTGGCGTCTGTACATAATCACCATCCTGCAGAAGGTCTTCTCCACAGTTTTTGATAAGTGCCGCTGCGGATTCAGCTGTTGTTTCCAGGTGAAACTGCAACGCAACCACAGATTTTCCATATACAAAGGCCTGATTGGCACAGGCATCGCTCTCTGCAACCCTCTGGGCACCCTCCGGTATTCCGAATGCATCCCCGTGCCAGTGAAACGCAGGGAAATTTAGGGAAAATTCGCTAAAAACATGATAAATGTCAGCATATTTCAGTAAATTTACCTTAAACCACCCGATCTCCCGCCTTTCAGTAGAGAAGACTCGCGCCTGCAATGCGTCTGCTATCAGTTGTGCACCCAAACAAATGCCCAGTACTTTCTTGCCCGACTTTATTGCCCGTTTAATACAAAGCTTTTCTTCAATCAGCCATCGGTATTCTGCTTCCTGGTAGATATTCATGGGCCCGCCCATCACGATCAACCAGTCGTAATCATCAGGGCACGGAGGCTTTTCACCCGCATATAAACGCGTGCATTCAAGGCTGTAGCCCTTGTTAACCACCCAGGGTTCGATACTTCCAAGGCCTTCGAAAGGCACATGCTGCAACCAGTGAATTCGCATCAGGCGACGCTCGATACTGCCTTAATCACCTGACTTTTCGATTGCCTTGAAATCCAGTGCGGCTGAATTGATGCAATAACGCAATCCTGTAGGCTCCGGCCCATCTGGAAATACATGACCAAGGTGTGCATTACAGGCGCTGCATAACACCTCGGTTCGGGTCATAAAGAGTTTTTTGTCTACTTCTTCATTCAGCACATCATCTGCAACCGGCTGCCAGTAACTTGGCCAGCCTGTACCGGAATCAAACTTATGTTCAGAAGAGAACAACGGCTGCGCACAACAGATGCAGTGATACATGCCAGCGTCATGGTTATCCCAGTAAACGCCCGTAAATGCACGCTCTGTACCTTTACGGCGCGCAACTTCATATTGCTCAGCTGTCAGTTGCTCACGCCACTCCTCTTCGGATTTTGTGATTTTATTCGACATCGCTACCTCTCCCGGGCAAATCGGTCGGCCAACCTATCCAGCCCCCCCTGAAAGTCCTTACCCATCATCGGCTTGAATGCCGCCATGAGTAACTTGTCAATCGGGCTCGCCCCGGTATCACCCCAACAGCGCCACGTCACCTTGCTGCGTGTGAGCAACTTGGTGGTTTCAATACGGCACTGCATAACGAATTCGCCGTTATCCATATCGAGGTTATATTCCATAAAACTGGCAGGATCGTAATCCGTTACTTCAAGCACTCCGACCATGGCCCCGTCACTCCAGCTCTGCTGAGCACCGACGCCCCAATTCGGCCCTGAATAGCTAAGCTTCATTTCCGGGTAGTTTTCTTTGTTCCAGACAGTCCACTCCGGCCAGTTAGGCAACAGACTGATAAACGCCATTACTTTGCTGGGTGGGGCGTCAATTTCGGCACTACGCTTTATTTCCCATTCCGAATCCATAATCAGGCTGGCGGTGAGTGCCACAGCCAGAAGGAAAACCACGATACCCACCATGTACTTCAGAAATTTCATTGCACCAATCCTGTAGCGTTATTAATCCAAACCAACCGAGGGCTGCATCCATGCATCCGGCCTGCTATTGTGCCTTGCGAAATATACATCGCAAGCTTTGCCAGTGAATATTCATTAATCTACCGCAGCCCAGTGTCATTCCCATTCACTCTCTAGCAGAATATGCTTGGCTTTTACTGAACCGGTTCATCTGATTAGCACAACAAAAAAGGCGACCCTGGAATGGGTCGCCTTGAATTTAACTGCCGGTTATCAGGCGCCTGGCTTAGGCGTCACATTTATTTCTATTGGCATTAAGTCACCTGTTGGCGCTTCTTCCATTTCTGTATTAAACACCTGCCCATTGTACTCGTACGATACGGCGTATCCCTGTGTTTTTGTTTCAGTGCGATAGTCATTCACAGTCTTGCAGCGCTTCTCATAACTTACATGCTCTTTAACTTCGGGTTTGTGCTGGTCCTTGTAAATATCATGACCAACCTTGCCGCCGACTACTGCGCCAGCCACCGTTGCCAAGTCCTTGCCGCGGCCACTTCCCACCTTGCTACCAAGACTGCCGCCCACGACTGCACCCAGTACGGTTGAGCCAGCCTTCCAGCCCTCGCTTTCGGTTTTCTTGACTTCTGTTTTAACAATTTTTTCCTGCCAGCAGGTTTCCTTTGGCACCGCAACCTTTACCTCTTTCAGGATTGGCTCAGCACTCAATACCCGGGCATAACCCTCTGGAATATCGGACTTCTGCGAAGCGTACTTGTAACTACCGACAGCACCGGCTGTCGCAAGAATCGGGGCGGCTACAGCCGCTGCTATCATCAAATTATTCATAACTGATCTCCTATTAAAGTCAGTTTCAAATCACGCAAATATATTAACCGGTTATCACTGAACAGAATATGAACAGATATTAGGCCAGTACGCTGAACCAGAAGGATACAGGTGTTGTGGCCCAAGACATCTATAAGACTGCAACTAACCCGGCCAACAGAAGGCCTGCCAGTGCAACCAGAACAAATGAAAATGCCACCGAACGCAGAATTTTTAAATTTAAATAGTAAAACAGCATATGTGCAGTCCGGGCGACCACATAAAGCCAGACCAGACCGTTGACCCAATTAGGTGCCGCGGCTGACATCACCGCAAAAACTGATAACAAAATAAATATGGCGATGCTTTCATTGGTATTGCCCAGAACCCGGGTTGCCCGAAACAGGGCATCAGCATGGTCAGAATTAACTGCTGTACCGGGCGGGTGGTGACGCCTGATGCTGATTACATCAATTACCAGAATCTGCAGTAGCATCATGCCACCCATAGCGCCGAACGCCCAAAGCGTTGGCAGATAATTTTCCATTACTGCTTCCATCTCAGCTCCATGCGGTCATTTACACTTTCTTGACGAATTCTGACTTTAACTGCATGGCGTCAATGCCATTGATCCTACAGTCAATATCGTGATCACCGTCATTCAATACATTGCCTTTTGAATCGGGAATGGTGTCTTCAGCCGTCCTCGACCACTCACGTGCACATTACGAGCATATAAACATGTGGCCATCAATATAGCTGTACTCGGAACAGCATTCCGGACACCCGGGTGCAGTCATCACAGGTCGGCTGCCATGCGATCAACGGCGTCTTTCGCTTCCTTAAGTCCCACGCCATGTAGCTGTCTATACAACTTTATGGCGGCAACTTTTTTCTGCATGCGCAGCAAATCGCGGACGCCATCATCAGTCTGGGACACGGCTCGCATATCAGCGGCCGAGCCTCCAGCGAACACCCTCCTGAACGCAAAGCCAAAAAAAAGAACGGCCGCAATGACAAGAATGAGTCTGATCATTTATTTCTTCTTGGGCAGATAAAGATCCGTCAAAGTGCCGGCTGCCGCTTCAGCCGCCATTCCGACTGATTCGGACAGGGTGGGATGCGCATGAATGGTCAGACCGATGTCTTCTATATCCGACCCCATTTCAATGGCATGCCCCACTTCTGCCATCAACTCACCCGCATTCGGACCGACGGCTGCGCCTCCAATGATCCGGCCACTGGCCTTTTCAAACAGTAACTTGGTAAAGCCGTCACTGTTGCCCATGCCAAGCGAGCGTCCATTCGCCGCCCACGGGAAATTTCCTTTCTCGACTTCAATACCTTCTGTCTTGCATTCGGTTTCTGTCTTGCCAACCCAGCCCAGTTCCGGCTGCGTATAAACCACCGATGGAATACAGCGGGCATCAAATTGGACCTTGTGCCCTGCAATAACCTCAGCGGCAACCTTAGCCTCATGCGTGGCCTTATGCGCCAGCATTGGCTGGCCGGCAATGTCTCCGATGGCAAATATATTGGACACATTGGTACGCTGTTGTTTGTCCACGGAAATAAAGCCACGCTCGTCGACCTTTACACCGGCAGCGTCAGCACCAATATTGTTTCCATTGGGCTTCCTGCCCACGGACACCAGAACCTTGTCATATGTCGTCGCATCAGGGGCCTTGTCACCCTCAAAGCTAACCTTGAGACCGGATTTCAGCGCTTCAACACCCGTAACCCCGACACCAAGATAGACGTTATTAAGCAGGGGCTTCATTTTTTTCTCGAGCACCCGCACCAGGTCCTTATCGGCGCCCGGAATCAGGCCGGGAGTCAACTCGACAACATCAACTTTCGTGCCCAGTACCGCATAAACATTCGCCATCTCCAGCCCAATAATGCCGCCGCCAATCACCAGCATGGTCTTGGGGATATCAGTGAGAGCCAAAGCACCGGTGGATGTAATCACACGGTCATCATCAGGCAGGAACGGCAAATGTACGGACTCTGAGCCGGCCGCAATAATGCAATGCTCGAAAGTAATGATTTGCTCGGATTTTCCGTTTTTTACGGACAAGGTACTGTTGGAGGTTAACTTGCCGTCCCCATGGACAACGGTAACCTTGCGCTGCTTCGCCATCGTTGCCAGACCCCCCGTTAGTTTGCCGACGACAGACTCCTTGAAGCCGCGCAATTTATCGATATCAATTTTCGGTTTGCCAAAACTTACGCCATGTTCAGCCAGCTCACCGGCCTCCTGAATAATATGAGAGGTATGCAGCAAGGCCTTTGAAGGGATACAGCCCACGTTCAGGCAAACACCGCCCAGACTGGGAAAACGCTCGACCAACACCACATTCAAGCCAAGGTCAGCCGCTCGAAATGCGGCTGTATAACCACCAGGTCCCGAGCCCAGAACCACCACTTGCGTTGTTATTGCGTCTGACATAATGCGATTTCCCGTAAATTATAAAAAGATAGAAACAAAATACCGATATTTAGCGTTTTTTAATAACAAATGACGACATTGGCCATCTGGGTGTGCCTGCTTTCGGCTTCAGGCCTGCCTTTATACCAAGTATTACCGTGTTTTGTCCCGTGAAACTGCGATAGAGCCTAGCAGATTACCCCATCTTTACTATCAGACAAAAAAAGGCCGCGGTCATGCCGCGGCCCGTGTGCTAACCGGAATCAGCAAGATGCTGTTTACGGCATTACCGCGTGGTGCGTTTTTTCACCTGGGAAGCATGGAAGTTTTTCTCGTCGTAATCGACCGTAAAGTCATTCGGCTTGTCTTCATTGATCATTGCTGTGGCGAAGTAAATACCTGTTTGCAGGTCATAGATGATTTCAGGCACCGTACTGCATGATTTCATGGTATGTACGCAAACCAGGTGTCCTTCCTGGAACTTGTAGAACTGGTCACGATGATCATAGTTATCAAGCATCGTGGCTGTCCAGGTATCTTCATTGAAGTAAATAACTTTCTTCTTGAAGGTGTGGCGCACATCTGGTTTGTTATTGGCTTCGACGACCCACATACGATGGATCTCATAGCGAGAGAGATCCTGATTGATATGATTCGGCGACAAGATATCGGCATATTTTATAGCATTGGAATTAATGTCATAAGAGTTGTTCGGGGTAATCATCGGCTTGCGTCCGATCAACTTCCAGGTGAAGCGATCAAGCTTGCCATTGATCATGTCGACCTGATCATAGAACTGCTGACCATCGGTGCCTTCATAAGGATTGTCATAGGCTACGGACGGCGCGCGACGTATACGGCGCAGGCCGGGGTTATAAAGCCAGGCATCACGATAGTCCGCATGCTCCCATGCCAGCAGTAGCTGCCCGGCATTACGTGGCGGGGCAATGGTTTCAGACAGATAGTAAAGGAAGATATCTTCACCGGAATTCATGGATCCCGGCGTTGTCAGGTTCGCATATGTAAATTTCACTTCTTCAATCAGCTTGGTGATCTGAAATGACCCATTCTGCTGAACAATCGCCTGATTATTATAACGAACGGTATTGTCACCGCGCCATTTCAAACGATGATTCCACCAAGGGTGGGCGCCGCTGGTGGGAATAGGGAAGGGAAACCCCAGGGTCGCACCGCGAATCTTGTCCGGGTCACCACCTTCAAGAGATGCCGTAGTCGCATTCTTTATAGTGGCCTCATAGATTTCCTTTGGCCATGCACCATCGCGATGCGAGGGATAAACATGCATTTTATAAGTGTCATAGCGTTCAAGCATTTGCTTGTGACCTTCTGACAGCAAATCTGCATACTCCGCCATATTCGCCTTGGTCACAGTGAACAATGGCTTTTCATCTTTATAGCGGTTCGGTAGCCAGGTTGGCTCTTTTACAAGTGCATCGCCTTCGGAGTATGGCGTCCAGGCCGGGATTTTGCCGTCTTCGGATCCTGCTCGAATAGCACCTAATGGTGTGTATTCGGTTCCCTCAATGCCTAACTTGGCCACTTCTTCCGCTGGCGGTCCCGCGAAGGCCGCCGCTGACAAACCTAGCCCTGCCAAAGCCAATAGGCCTATTTGTAAACTTCTCATTTATATCTCCTCAGAACCGCCCATATAAGCAGCACAAAAATCCCAGCGGTCTACTCTATCCGCTGTCAGGCTTAACAACAAAAGCAGAACATGACTTCGGTCATGTTTTGTGCCATTGTTCGCTTACCCATAGGACATGTCAAGCAGGCAACCGTTCACCCAGTGAAAGACAAACCATCGGAATATTTACCCCGCCGCCCGGTACAGGCACGCAGTAAAGCCAAGGTTCGGCATATGCTGGAAGTCGCCGATGAAATGCTTCGTGACGGTCATCTGGATGAGTTTTCATTGCCACGACTTGCAACGGCCGCCAATCTCCCGAAAGCCACGGTATATCAATTCTTTCCTTCAAAATTTGCGCTTTTTAATGCATTGGGTGAATCACATTTGGCGAAAGTGGAGTCCCTGATTCTACGAGGGGTAGACACTGCGTCACCTGCTGACTGGGAGTCTGCAATTCGCTTTTTAATTCATGAAGTGGCCAATTACTATGTCAACGAACATGGCGCCCGGGCGCTTCTGCTTGGCGGTTCTATTACTCCGCAGTTATATGCTGCACAGGAATCAACGCTGCAGAGAATTGCCGACGTGATTCGCGACTTGCTGCGCAAAGAATATGGTGTGCCTGATCTATCAGGGCAGCCCGATATCTATCTACTGAACTGCGAAATCGTACGTTCAATTTTTGCCGTCGGGGAATATACACAGAATGCAATAACCCCGGAGATCATTGAAGAGGCCTGCCGGGCATCGATTGGTTATTTACGCATGCACTTTTCTGAACACTAAATTTATCTATAACAAGGCGCGCCTAATGTCTGACAATAATTCCGCGAGATAACCCGTGATTCTTGCTGCCTGCGCGCCATCAATTACACGATGGTCATAAGACAGGGACAGGGGAAGCATCAGGCGCGGTTCAAATTCCTTCCCATTCCAGAAGGGCTTCATCGAAGACTTTGACACACCCAGAATGGCCACCTCAGGGGCGTTCACAATCGGTGTGAACGCCGTACCGCCAATACCACCGAGACTGGAGATACTAAAGCAACCGCCCTGCATATCAGCGGGTGACATCTTGCCTTCACGTGCCCGTGTACTGATTTCACCCAGCTCTCTGGCGATCTGGAACAGGCCTTTTTTGTCCACATCCCGAATTACCGGCACAACCAGACCATTTTGCGTATCTACCGCAACACCCACATTGACATATTTTTTCAGGATGAGGTTTTCACCGTCCGGCGCCAGTGAACTATTCAGCTCGGGAAACTCCATCAAGGTGTTTCCACTGACCTTAAGCAGGAAGGCGAGCATTGTGAGCTTGATGCCTTCCTTGTCAGCCGCTGCCTTGCTTTCCTTGCGGAAGTCTTCCAGCTCGGTAATATCAGCTTCATCAAATTGTGTGACATGGGGCACCACGACCCAGTTACGATGCAGGTTGGCTGCTGATAACTTGCGAATTCGTGGCAGTGGCTTGATTTCGGTCTCGCCGAACTTGCTGAAATCCACGACCGGCATTTGTGGCAACCCGCTGCCACCGGTCTGTACCGGCGCAGACATGGTAGCCTTGATAAAGGCCTGCACATCTTCTTTCATGATGCGGTCTTTGGGGCCGCTTGCCTTTACCCTGCCGAGGTCAACGCCATGCTCGCGTGCATAACGTCTTACCGATGGTGAGGCATGAACTTTTGCAAATGCCGTCTCATCCAGACGGGCAGACTGGGCGGGTGGCGGAGCAGGTTCGTCGGCTGCTGTTTTTGGAGCTTCGATAACCGGAGCAGGTGCCGGCCTTGACTCAGGCGCGAGGTCTTCCGCCTCAGCGCTCCCGCTTTCCAACACAAGAATCTTGTCACCCTCGGTAACCTTGTCACCCACATTTACCAGCAGGGACTTAACAATACCTGCAACAGGGGCAGGCACGTCCATAGTGGCCTTGTCAGACTCCAATGTGATCAACGATGATTCGGCATCGACAGTATCACCGACATTAACCAG
>JBFJXR010000077.1:0-9000 GCA_041622995.1 Nevskiales bacterium | reverse complement strand
CGTGACAGTTAATGTGGCGGATGTGGTGGAAGGGGGTGGCAGTGCCAGCACGTCCACTATTAATGATTTGAATGGTAATCCCATTACCCTGATCAGCAGTGCCGGTACCGTGGTGGGCTTCCAGCTGGTTGCAGCACCAGCCAATTCTGATCCTGCACTGACCTACCCGAACGGCTGGTTTGATTTCCAGGTGACGGGGCTAACCCCGGGTCAGAGTGTCACCATCACCATGCAGCTGTTTAACGGAAGCGCGCCGGATAGCGTTTACAAATGTGATGCAGCTGGCAGCTGTGGGCAATTCCCGGCAGCTATCCTGAGTGATGCACTGTCGTTTAACCTCACCGATGGCGGGGTAGGTGACTCGGACGGTGTGGTCAATGGTGTGATCACAGATCCGGTAGCACCTGTGGTGGGTGGTGGTGTCACGGGGCCAGCCGGACCTGCCGGTCCTACGGGTCCATCAGGCCCATCAGGCCCATCAGGGAGTGATGGAAAGAACCAGGAGACAGAATTTAAGGCTACGGGTTGTAGTGTTGGCAATCCAGAGCGTGTGGGCATTGAGTTACCTATTCTGCTACTTATGTCTCTATTGATGGTTGGCGTCAGACGAAGAACCTGATCAGTAGGTAACGAAAAAGTCGGCCCTCGGGCCGCCTTTTTATTGCGTGAATAATGCGTGAAGCAGTTGTGCATCGTTATGCACAGTGATGAAAATGCAACGAACGTCCCGCAATGTTTAAATTAATAAAAACAAATAGTTAACTATGGATCATCGTCTTCATAATGCTGGGGTCGGTGGTTATGGCCAACAAGTTGTCCACCCTTAGGGTTCGCTTCGCTCATGACGCTCCACTTCGTTCGCGGTCAAGTCCACCCGTAGCCACCATTTATTCTCTAAAAGGGTGCGAGCCATTACTTTATCCCATCAATTCGACAGTCAGAGGCTGAGCCAGAATCCACAGCCCGATAATGGTAAACAGGATCATAAGTACCAGCATGGGCAGTTGACTGACCATGGTCGATACTCTCGTCGGAAACACCCGTATCGCCACCTTGTGTGCGATCCAGACGCTGGCGATGTGCCCCAGAATTATCAACGCAACCTGTGAATGCCAGACGAAACCCATATCGGGAATGATCGGTGCCCGGAATTTGTAAGCGGTACCGAAAAGGTCCCAGCGCCAGCCGAACGGGTCTGATATCAGACTGAATACCTTGAGTCCATGTGTCAGGATCAGCGTCCAGTAATGGGTAATGTGATACATCAGCACTATTGGCAGTAGGGAGTAGGAAAAATCCAGAGCCAGATCTTTAACCCTACGCTCACTGCCAGTCATTTTTCGCCCTGCCCAAAGCACTATTAAGTAGAGTGCAAAATAGAGGAAGGGCGAGGCAAACAGCCAGAAGGTTTCCCAGGCGATATACCAGGGCATGACTGTGGCCATTGAATAGGCGGGTTCTGTACCGACAATATTTTTTATTAATCCGGTTGGATCAGACCAGAAAAGTTCTACCCACCATTTCGTTGCCTTCAGCCCATCAAAGGCAGTGGTCGAAAGCATGGCGAGTACGAAGACTGCGGTCGAGATATGCGCCGGTCGTTCATGCAATAGGCCAGCCAATGGCCAGCGAAGACGCAGGTGCCCGGGCGCGTCATCCATACCGCGTCGATAATCAATGGGCGCCATTTTGGCGACCAGCCGGAAGAACACCGAAAAAAATTCGCAGTGCTCAAACCAGTCGCGTGCCCCGATCAGGCGCACGCCAATAATGTTTAGCAGCGTGTAGCCCAACAGAAACCAGGCAATCGATTTCGGCGTGCCCGTGCCGAATAACTCAAACCAGATAAAACACAGGTAGAGCGCAAGCGCAGGCCAAACTCCCCAGTGTTCGGGATAACGGAAAAGTGCAGCGTTATTTTTTATTCCAATGACACGCAGGCCATCGGTGAGCGTCCGGAATGGGTTGATGGCCGCGTACACGTCACCGACAAGCGCGATCAGATAGGTCAGCACCAGGGTAATAATGATCCAGAAAAAAACCGGATTGAAATTCCGCATCGGGTCGGGATTGCCCCAGAAACCCGTCGCAATACAAAGGAAGAGTAATGCCAGACTCAATAGACGTATTAGCGTTATTGGTTTGCGTAATAGCCGGAGACCGATACTTCCTGACAAATCCTTGCCGACAACCGTTGCCGTGGCAGGTTTGGCAACAGCCGCAATCGTAATAAGAAACGAGACGACCAGGGTGGCGGCTGCCGCCCAGTTATAAAGCCAGAGAGGAACGGGCAGATTGTAAAGTGCGCCAAAACCATGGGCGCTGGCCAGGGTTGGGCAGGCCAGGCACACGATCAGGCAAGGAAAACGGCCAGTTAGTTTCACTATGCGTTGGTTATGCGATGTCGTTCAGAAAAAAGAAGGCCCCAGCATACACTGGGGCCTTAGTTACATACATTGCCGGCTAACTACGGAAGCATGTCCGGCACAGGCAGCGTCTTGGCAGACTCGGAAGCTTCGAGTGTCTGCTCCCAAAGCTGGATAAAGGTTTCCGCGGAATTGTAGAAAGTATCGAGCGCTTCCTGGCCGCCTTCGATACGTATTTCCTCGACGATGTCTGCAATCAGGCCGTAGTGGTACATGCCATTTTCATTGACATCCCATACCTTGCCGTTCTCTTCAGGGATAGCAAGGATGTCAAAAGTCACCGGCGCGATATTATCGAACTGAGGACCCCAATCACTGCCTTCAAACAGAGTGAATGGATACTCAACTGGAGCGGTTTCATTGATCCGCTCCATGCCGCGAGGGCCTGGCAGGTTTCTGAACCCATTGGCATCCGCGCCATACCCCACCGATAGTGGCCGTGAGGTGCCACTGGCTTCCCACTGGGTGCGTACTTTTTCGATAAAGTCGACATGTCCCTTACCGTTCTTGTTACTTGGGTAGATGATGCCGCCCTGGCGAATGATCTGCTGGGCTTGGGCATTGCTGATGCCACCATGTCCGCCGTGACCCGAAATAATCGGATATGCCGGTTCGGTCTTCGCAGTGTAGTCCAGCATGAGTTGCTTGCTTCTGAAGGCCGCATGGTCGATATCCATCATGAAGCCTTTCTTCATGATCTTGTCGATGGCATAGGCGCCGAGGTCGGTCACTGTGCGGTCATTGCACTGCCGCCCTGGGGCATAAACCGGCAGTTGCCCTTCAGTTAACTGGAGCAACACCTCGGGCAGAGGCAGGTCGCCCGATGCGCTCACGAACCCGGCGTTAAAAAAGAAGGAATCTCCTTCACCGCCATTCTCACAGGCAGAAGTTTTCCAGAAACCCTGGGTTCCGTAGAAGCCGATGAAGTTCAGTGTTTCGCTGAACAGGCCTGTGCCGCCCAATGCTGAATCGACATCATGGAACGGGAATACCTGGCGTACACCCAGATCCCAGGCGAGATCAATGCCAGCATCGATATCTTCCTTGGTGCAATGGCGGGTTTCGCTGCCATCCGGGTTCCAGGTCAGGTTGCAGCTAAACAGGTTGGAGAATTCCAGGCCAGGGATCACAGCCAGTTTACCATCAGCAATGACTTCTCTGGCTTCCTCTGGGCTACTGACAATCCGAAAGAATCCTTTGCCCGGGCCGCCATACTGGGCGTCGACATAGTTCTGCACATCTGTCATGTAGGCGACCTGCTTCAGGCCGATACTCATGTCCTTACAGTCCACTTCACTGTACTGCTGCCCTACATGGGGAGTTGCCGTCGCACCAAAATCACAGAGAGCCTCAATGCCAGTACCTAACACTGTCATGACACGCATGCCAGACATCCAGGCACGTTCTACCCAGCGCCAGTACATCTGCTGATGCAGTTGTGAATCACGGAACGGCCAATCCACAAATGTGGGCCAACCCTGGGTTTCGTGAGTCGAGCCCGGACTCAGGTCGAGCACCAGTGCCTCTGGATCACTAATGCCATTCGGGCCGTGAATAGATTCGCAATCTTTCAGTGCATGAGGTGCGCCGAAGCGATCGACCGCATGGCCGTAAAATACACCGCCATGTGCCGGGCCAACATCGGTGCTGCCATCAGAGAGCTGATCGCCGCCACCCATATGGGCATGCACTTCAGCGAAACCGATGACAGGCTTGCTGGCGTCACCTTTGTACGTTTCGCCACTTACCGCCAAGGGCATTTCCGGATACACCGCACAATTCTGTGCCGGCTCAAACTCCAGGCGTGCAGGGGCGGCTGCCAGATCAATGACATTATTGGGGCCTACGGCGAGGAATCCGCCGAGCGTGGCTGCGGTTAGTCCGCCATCACTGGTTTCCTCAAAGGTCCAGTCAGATCCATCATTGGCGTCAGACAAGGGAACCAGTCCTACAGAAGCACCGCTGGCGGTGAGCAGCATTTCATCAGGTGTATAGAAAAGATAGCGGGCGAGATTGGCTGCGCGCATGTAAAACTTTTCGGCAGAGGCGGCGTCTGTACCGTCTGCGGTATAACCGCCATCACCACGTACCACGTAGCTGCCATCTGCCTTCATGACAAAGCACTGGTTATACAGGCCGTACTTGCTGCTGGTATCGCTGGTCGGCGGGTTGCTGGAGCCACCTCCGCTGGACGTGGTGATTGAATCATTGTTGCTGCCACCACAGGCAGCTAACAAGAAAATCGCGATTACTGATGCTGGCCTTAAAAAAACTGCCTTCATGCTCATTCTCTCCCGCACCCATGCCTTGTTGGCCAAGGAGCTAATAAATATATGCTGTAAGTTTAGTCGCTGATTATCAATTTTCGCCCATTATTTATTAAGGGCAAAAATTACGGAGCTATATTCTAGTAAAAGTTTTTTTTGCCATCAGTGAATATCGTGATTCGGGCTGGCACCGGGGTTGTTATAACTCAGGAGGATTCACCGCACAACCGCCAATAATCTCCCCGGTCCATTTAGCCTTCAGGGCATCTTTTACATCGGCTAAAGGGAATGTATGTGAGATATAGGGCGTAAGCAGGCCGTCTTCTACCCATGCCATTATTTTCTCTAGTCGCTCTGGACGAATGCTGACGTCATGTTGTGTGGATATAACAGTAGGGCAGCCCAGAACTTTCAGGCCTTTCATCATTATCAGATTGGTTGGCAGCATATTCGCATTGGGTGCGCCTCTCTGCCCCTTGCCCTTTGCCACAAGGGGCGTGGATGCCCAGCCAACAATGAGAAAGCGGGCGCCAAAGGTGACGCAGCGCATGCTCTCCAGTGAAATGTCACCACCCACGCCATCGTATACGACATCCACACCGCGCCCGTTGGTGAGTGCTTTGACGTCGTCTCGAAAGCGTCTAACGCCTGTTTCACCCTCGGCGGGTCTGCAGTTAATAACATGATCTGCGCCCTGTTCCTTGACGACTCTAAGTTTTTCGTCTGAGCGTCCGGTAGCAATCACGGAAGCACCTATTATTTTTGCAATATGCACTGCAGCCAGACCGGTCGCACCGGAGGCGCCGTGTATGAGTACGGTCTCGCCAGCCTGAAGCTGGCCGCATGCGATCAGGCAGTGGTAAGCCGTTTCGTAACTGCCCAGCAGGTTACAGGCCTGATCGTAGGAAAACCGGTCCGGAATGGGGCGCAGGGCTTCTACCGGGGCCACGGCATATGAGGCAAAGCCGCCATACTGTTGGTAGTCACCGGGTGAGCGAGGGCCGGCCACAAATCCGTCTACCAGTACTCTGTCCCCCACTTTTGCCTGAGCGGGATTGACATCGCTGCCTGTCCAGACGACCTCGCCGCAATATTCAAGCCCTGGCGTGTAGGGCAGGGGTGGCATGTGCTGGTACTGGCCACTGGTCATTAGAAGGTCGACCCAGCCAACCGCAGAGCTTTTCACAGCAATGATGACATCACGGGATTTAAGAGCTTCCGGGTCAGGAAGGGGTTGGCCTTCAATAGTTAAATTCTTCTCTACGCCTTCTAGTGGGTTATCCGCAAATTCTGAAATTCGAACCCGCTGCCCTGGTTTTGCCTGTTCGCAATAGGTTGAAGTCTTGAGCGTCATTTTTTCTCTTTGAGTTTGTTAACGGCTATTTGTGGTTTCATCCGGGAGGGCGCTTTGAACCGTCTGGATTTCCATACTAAAAGAACGGCGTAGCAAGGGCGAGCGTGTTGTTTGAGCGCGATGTTTAATAAATAAACTTCACAATAGGAAAATACTAACAAGTTGATAGGAATAATTGTCTTGAGCTATTAAGGCATGCCGACTATAGATATACATATATAAAGACTTTGTGGCGAATTCGTTTGAGGAGATAAAGGAATGTCCAGGAAATTAGTTACATTGTATGCGCTATTGGGGTTTGCACTGACTTCGTTAACGGTGGCATGTGAGGATGCTTCACAAAGCGAGGCTAAAAAAGTCCCTGAGGTGCAGGAAGCACCCAAGATTGTGAAAGCTTCGGTGAAGGACGATGGCAAGGTCAGAACGAATGATTTTTGGTGGCCAAACCGTCTGGTGCTTGATCCCCTGCGTGATAGCCATGCATCTGCAGATCCCCGTGGTGCAGATTTTGATTACGCCAAGGCATTCAAGGCGTTGGATGTCGAAGCACTGAAGCAAGATATGAAAGCGCTGATGACTGAATCGCAGGATTGGTGGCCTGCCGACTACGGTCACTATGGCCCATTCTTTATTCGACTTTCCTGGCATGCAGCCGGTACCTATCGTGCCATTGATGGTCGCGGTGGTGCTGATGGTGGCATGCAGCGTTTTGCACCATTAAATTCCTGGCCAGACAATGCCAGCCTCGATAAAGCCCGTCGCTTGTTGCTACCGATCAAGCAGAAGTATGGAGATGCCGTTTCCTGGGCCGACCTGATGGTATTGGCCGGGACTATCGGCATGGAAGATATGGGCTTTCCGATTGCCGGATTTGCTTTTGGTCGCGTCGATTCATGGCAGCCCGAGGACGTGAACTGGGGTTCAGAGGGGGAATGGCTGGGTAGCAACCGCCATGACAAAGACGGAAAGCTGGAAAAACCGTTTGGCGCCACCCAGATGGGCCTGATCTATGTGAATCCGGAAGGCCCGGGCGGTAACCCTGACCCGCTGGCTGCTGCACAGGCCATTCGCGAAGCATTTGGTCGGATGGCGATGAACGACGAAGAGACGGCGGCATTGATTGCGGGTGGGCACAGTTTCGGCAAGGCCCACGGTGCCCACAACCCCGGTAAATGTGTGGGTCCCGACCCGGAAGCAGCTCCACTGGAACAGCAGGGCCTGGGCTGGAAGAGTAACTGTGGCTCAGGTAAGGGCAGTGATTCAGTTACCAGTGGTCTGGAGGGCGCCTGGACAGTAAGCCCGGCCCAATGGACACATAACTTCCTGCAAAACCTATACGCTTTTGAGTGGGAACTGACGCAGAGTCCTGCCGGTGCAAAGCAGTGGAAGCCTAAAGGGGGTGACGGAGACAACATGGTGCCTGATGCCCATGACCCTGAAAAACGTCACGCACCCATGATGTTGACCACTGATTTGGCGCTTAAGGAAGATCCTGCCTATCGCAAGATTACCCAGCGCTGGCTGGAAAATCCGAAGGAATTCGAAGTGGCCTACGCCAAAGCCTGGTTTAAGCTGACGCATCGCGATCTGGGCCCGACCTCGCGTTACCTCGGCAACTGGTTGCCCGCTGAAAAATATATCTGGCAGGATCCGGTGCCTGCGGTGGATCATGAACTGATAGCCAAGGCTGATATTGCCAAGCTGAAAACGGCCATTCTGGACTCGGGGTTGAGTATCTCCGAACTGGTTCGCACAGCCTGGGCTTCTGCTGCCACATATCGCGAGACAGATATGCGTGGAGGTGCTAACGGCGCCCGTGTTCGCCTAGCTCCCCAGAAGGACTGGCCAGTGAATCAGCCAGAGGAACTGGCGCGTGTGCTGGAAGTGCTGGAAGGTATCCAGAAAGATGTCAACAATTCCGGTAAGCGGGTTTCACTGGCAGACCTGATTGTTCTGGGCGGTGCCGCCGCCATCGAAAAAGCGGCTGCTCAAGGTGGTCACAAGGTTGAAGTGCCCTTTATGCCGGGTCGTACGGATGCCACGCAGGAAATGACGGATGTGGATTCATTTGTATGGCTCGAGCCCAAGGCAGATGGTTTCCGTAATTACATCGCAGATGGCTATCCGCGCTCGCCAGCAGAGGCACTGGTTGAACATGCGGCCTTGCTTGATTTGACAGTGCCCGAAATGACGGTGCTTGTTGGTGGGATGCGTGTGCTCAATGCCAATCATGGTGCCAGCCAGCATGGTGTGTTTACCGACAAGCCCGGAAGCCTGACAAATGACTTTTTCGTGAATCTGGTGGACATGTCGATGGTATGGTCAAAGTCTGCCAGTGAAGATGGCATCTATGAAGCGAAGAACCGCGAGACAGGCGAAGTAAAATGGACGGCGACGCCTGTTGATCTGATCTTTGGATCAAATTCCGAGCTTCGTGCAGTGTCCGAGTATTACGCCACCGATGAAGCAAAACGGAAATTTGTGGATGACTTTGTGGCGGCATGGGTCAAGGTGATGACGCTGGATCGCTTTGATTTGTAAATATTCATGAGGTTGGTAAAGCGGCGGCCAAACAGGCCGCCGTTTTTTATTCAGTGAGTGAAAACCAAAATATCGGATGTTACTGATCAGCCAGTCTTGTGTGAGTCAGCTTGCCTTTAAACGTTATTACAATGAGTCTTATTTACCCAGATGCCTGTCACGCATTTCGCTAGGCGACATGCCCGTCCATTTGCGAAAGGCCCGGGCAAAATTCTCGGGTGCCGTGTAGCCCAGTTCCTCTGCAATGTCAGTGATGCTCAGATGCGAATCCTTCAGGCGCGCCTTTGCCAGTCGTTCGCGATGCTGGTCAACCAGCAGTTGATAGCTTGTTCGCTCTTCGTTGAGTTTTCGTTTAAGAGTACGCGGTGAAATGTGCAGGCGTTTAGCCGTATCGCTTAGTGATGGAGGTGCT
>JBFJXR010000076.1:0-9271 GCA_041622995.1 Nevskiales bacterium | reverse complement strand
TTCGCGGCTGGGCTCAACATGAATATTCCGGTCATCGGCGGCCTGTTTCGCAGGCTGGGGGCTTTCTACCTGCGGCGCAGCTTCAAGGATAACGCCCTGTACAAGGCCGTATTCTCTGAATACCTGCACAGCATGTTCAGTCGTGGCTCGCCCATCTCCTATTACGTGGAGGGCGGGCGCAGTCGCAGTGGCCGCACCTTGCCGCCCAAAGGCGGCTTGCTCTCCATGACAGTACGTAGTTATTTACGTGATCCGTCCCGTCCCATCGCCTTTGTGCCGGTGTATGCCGGTTATGAAAAGATCATCGAGGAACGCAGCTACCTTGGCGAGTTACGCGGCAAGAGCAAAAAAGGCGAATCCCTGCTCGGCGCCCTATCGAGTGTGCGCTACCTGTTCAGTAAATTCGGGCGGGTATACCTGAATTTCGGCACACCCATCATTCTGGATGATGTACTCGACACAGCCCACCCCGACTGGCGCAAGGAAGATGTCACCGGCAATGCCGATATCGATTGGCTGAAGCCGGCTGTCGGCAAACTCGCCGAACTGGTGGGCCAGCGCATCAATGAGGCAGTGGTCGTCAATGGCGTCAACCTGACCGCACTCGCCCTGCTCTCAACACCAAGACAGGCGATGGATGAAAGCCATTTGCACGAACAGCTGAAGTTATACGGGAACATGCTTGAGGCCCTGCCCTACAGCGATGCCGTGGTACTGAGCGAAACCTCTCCCGAAGCCATGATCAGGTCTGTAGAGGAACTCGGGCTAATCGACCGCATTCCCAATGCGCTGGGCGACATCCTGCGCCTTCAGGGCAATGAAGCCGTGTTGATGAGCTATTACCGAAACAACATCCTGCACCTGCTGGCACTGCCCGCATTGATTGCCGCCCTGTTTCGACTTAAAGACAGCCTGACTAAAGATGAAGTACTTGAGGCCTGCCAAAGTCTCTACCCCTATCTGAAAGCAGAGCTGCAACTGCACTGGGAAGTTGACGAGCTGAAAAACCCGGTTGAGCAATGGCTCAAAACGCTCGAAGCTGAGGGGCTGCTGGAATACAGCAACAAGCTCTGGTATCGCCCACATAATGGCACCAGTGCCAGCCAGCAACTCGCAGTGCTGGGTGATTGCATTCGCCCAACGATGGAACGCATCGAAATTGTAATGACAGTGATCGAGCAAAGCGGTGGCAAAATCCAGCGAAAAACGCTTGCCGAGCAATGCCTGCTGGTAGGTCAAAGACTGGCAGCCCTGCATGGCTTCAATGCACCGGAATTTTTCGACCCTGTACTATTTCAGAGGTTTATAGAACTGCTGGTAGATATGGGTGTGCTGGTAACAAATGACGACCAGAGCCTTGGTCTTTCTGCTCAGGGTCCGGCTGCCACCCAGAATGCCAACCTGGTTTTGGACAGCGGCATACTCGGCAATATAGCCCTTCTGTCAGCCGAATCTGCAGCACGAAGCAATACCCCAACCCAATAAAGCGGGGCTACATTTTTCCGGTTATCCTCAGGTTCGATTTACGGACCTTGTGGTGTAACCAAATCCTTGATCGCGCCGACCGTCAATCACTGTGACCGCTGTTCAAGTCTGGCAGTGAAAACCAGCAATCACACCCTACGCGCCATTGAACTATTTCCTATAACCAATCCAACGCGACACACGTTGACTATAATCCCGATACGATTCGCCAAAATGTTTTGTGAGGTATTTTTCCTCAGGATTAATTACATAAATTCTAATTAAAACCAGAAACACAACAGTCATGAAGAGGCCCCACAAGTTGCTCGTTGACACCGATATACCCAGATGAATGAGTAGCAACGATAAGTACATGGGGTTGCGACTATATTTATAGGGGCCGCTATCTACCAAATAATTGACCGGATTGGCGGGCATGATGGTGGTTCGTTTTCGAATAAAGATCAAAAAACACCAAAGTAAAATTAAAGCGCCGAGCACCTGCAAGCTCCAGCCAAGTATCAGGGCATACAAGGGCGAGTCATCAAACACTGGCAGCATCCATTCAAGAAGCACTGCCACCAGTAGACACAGTCCCATAATAATCGGTGCCGGGACAGGCACATTAGGCCGATCAGCACGCTCAATATCTACCATTATCACTTCCGAAATTTTTCATTAAGCAAACCTAATTGAACGCTTGATACTTGATGCACTCACACATGTAAGGCATCGCCAATAACACAGGGCGACAGACTATAACCGTGTTGTCGTGCTGAGAGAAATAACTTGCAGCTTAATCCAACTTTCAGACAGTTGCGTTAAAGTAAGAAAACACACCCTGCAGACCGAAACACCATGAAGAATATGACCTTCAATCGCCGTGAACTGGACTTTCAGTTTTATGAACTACTGAATACCGGAGCGCTCTGTAGCGCCCCGCGGTTTGCCTCGCATGATCGTGAGACTTTCGACGCAATAATCGACAGTGCCTTACGGATCGCAGATGAGACCTTTGCCAATCACGCCGCAGAGGTGGATGCTCATGAGCCCGAATTTGATGGCGAGAAAGTCTCCATGCTACCCGAGGTCAAAAAGGGTCTTGAGGCCTTTGTGGAAGGCGGCTTCATGGGTGTCGGCTTTGACGAGAAAGATGGGGGCCTGCAACTGCCCTACAGTATCTCCATGGCCATGAACTGGATATTCACTGCCGCGAATGTCGGCACCACCGGCTACCCCTTCCTGACCATGGCCGCAGCTAACCTACTCAGTGCCCACGGTACCGATGAGCAAAAAGATAAATTCATGCGACCCATGATTGAGGGGCGTTTCTTCGGCACCATGTGCCTTTCCGAACCCCAGGCAGGTTCCTCGCTCGGCGACATTCGCACCAAGGCTGAAGACTCGGGCGAAGGTTACTACCGACTCAGCGGTTCCAAGATGTGGATCTCGGGTGGTGAACACAAGCTATCTGAAAACATCGTGCATCTGGTACTGGCGAAGATCCCTGGTAGCCCACCCGGTACCAAGGGCATATCTCTTTTCCTTGTTCCCAAATATCGACTCAACGATGATGGCAGCATCGGCGAGCACAACAATATTGCGCTCGCCGGCCTTAATCACAAGATGGGTTATCGCGGCACAGTGAACACCCTGCTTAATTTCGGTGAAAAAGGTGAATGTCGTGGCTGGCTCGTAGGCGAGCCCAACAAGGGGCTGGCCTGCATGTTTCACATGATGAATGAGGCCCGTGTCGGAGTGGGACTGAATGCAGCTGTACAAGGCTACACCGGCTACCTTTACTCCCTGGAATATGCCCGCACTCGCCCACAGGGCAGACCTGCACAGGAACGTGACCCCGAAAAACCCCAGGTCATGATTATCGAGCATGCGGATGTGAAACGCATGCTGCTCAAGCAGAAGTCGCTGAGCGAGGGCGCACTTGCCTTATGCCTGTATGGCGCCAGTCTGATCGACGAACTGACGACGAGTGAAGAAGCCAGCCGACGCGATGAAATCACGCTGGAACTGGATATTCTCACCCCCATCATCAAGGCCTGGCCGGCACATTTCTGTCTGGAAGCCAACTACTGGGGACTACAGATTCTGGGCGGCTATGGCTACACCCGTGACTATCCGCTGGAACGTATCTATCGGGATAATCGCCTCAACCCCATCCATGAGGGCACCAACGGTATCCAGTCTCTGGATCTGCTCGGCCGCAAGGTCACCATGCAGAACGGGGCGGCTTTCCGACTTCTAATGCAACGTATGCTGGCAACAGTAAATGATGCCACTCAGGTTGAAAGCCTCAGTGAATATGCAGTGGCTTTGCAAGAGGCTGTAAATATTTCGGCCCAGACCACCATGACGCTCGGACAAGCAGCCGCCGAAGGCAAAATCGACCAGTTCCTTGCCAATTCCTGGGAATACATGGAAATGCTCGGCCACGTGGTGATTGCATGGGTCTGGCTGAAGCAGGCACTGGTGGCAGAAAAGGCTCTGGCATCCGGCACGCACGACAAAGATTTCTACCAGGGTAAATTGCAGGCCTGCCGGTTCTTTTACCGTTGGGAGCTACCCAAAATCAGGCGACAGGCAGAATTGCTCTCGTCATTGGACGACACCCTGTTGACCATGCCTGAGGCTGCATTTTGAATATGTCGTTACAAGCTTCTAAACTGACTTCATCTAAGAACGAATCAGGAGAAACGTTCATGATTCTTTTACGCACTGCCACCCGCCAGCTCATGATCCTGACGGTCTTTTTGAGTCTCAATGCCTGTAGTGACAATAATAACGATAGCAACAACACCGCTGTCATCGGGCAATCCGTCACCGCTGATTTTCATACCGGCACTACACCCCCCCTGGATGCAGGGCAATTCGAGTTGCATACCGTCTCCACATTTCCGGACACCGTAACAGGTGGCGACGTACTTCTCGCCATTCGCGGACTTACTGCTGATGATGATGAATTCACAGTGACCCGTAATGGCGCCGATGTCACTGACGTATTCCACCGTCTTGAAAGCGGCGAAATCCACGGACTGATTACCGGTCTGGATGAAGGCATCAACACGCTGGCGGCGACGGCCAATGGCCAGACCGCCACCCTCGAAGTCAAAAACCACCCGATGACCGGCCCGGTCGCCTCAGGGCCTCAGCAGCAACCATTTCGCTGTCGAACCGATGAAGCCGGCCTCGGCGAACCCATCGATGAGCACTGTTCAATCGAAACCCAGGTGGAGTGGTACTACCGATCGCAAACAGACAATCAGTTTCATCTGCTTGACGACCCGTATGCGCCCTACCCTGCAGACACAATGTTTACCAGCACCGACGATGGTCTGAACGTACCTTATGTTGTGCGACTGGAATCCCTTACAGTCAACCGTGGCATCGGCCGGATAGCAGTGCTCGACGACCCTGCCGCTCGCGGTCCGGATGAATCGTTCGATGCCAGACACTGGAATCATCGCATCCATTACTTCTTTGGTTCATCTTCCGGCGTTGGATACCACCAGGGCAGCAGCAATCCGGCCCTGGTACTGGGCACAGGCTATGACACGGAAGCAGGTGTTGAGGCCAATGTTGTAGGCGTGTCAGACCGACTCAGCAAGGGTGATGCCGTCGTACACAACACCCTCACTGTGTTCGGCAATATCGCCAATCCGCTGGTCAACGCCGAAACCGCCGGCATGATGAAGGAATACATCATCGAGAATTACGGGCTGGTCGACACCATGATCGGTGCCGGGGTCTCCGGTGGCTCGATTCAGCAACGCGCCTTCCTGAACTCAGCCCCTGGCCTGCTAACTGGCTCCATGGTGAGTTTCAGCTTTACCGATGTTGTCACAACTGCAATGACGGTTACCGACTGCGGCCTGCTGCTTAACTACTTCAACAACAGTGCTCTGGATTGGAACCAGCAAAAACGGGCCGCTGTTCAGGGTCACAATCTGCAAACCACCACAGACGAAAACAATATCTGCCAGAACTGGGTGGATTCTTTCCTGCCGTTGCTCACACCGACAGAAAACTGCGTCCCTGAAGAACAACGTTATCACCCGGAAAACAACCCGGGCGGCACACGATGTTCCATCCAGGATTCACTGGTCAATATCGTCGGGCGTGATCCGGAAACAGGCTTTGCTCGCCGCCCGCTGGATAATGTGGGTGTGCAATACGGACTGCAGGCGCTGCTGGACGGCACGATCAGCAGCGATGAGTTTATCGATTTGAACCGCAATATTGGTGGTTTTGATATCGATGCCAATTTTGTCGCCGAACGTCATGCCATGGATCCCGAGCTTGCGGGTATTCTTTTCAAACTCGGGGCGGTCTTTGGCACAGGTGTCCCCGACGAAACACCCATGATGGATATGGGTCTGTATCTGGATATGGTTCCCACCTCCGTCGGTAACATCCATGAATCCGTGCGCCCCTTTGTCGCCCGTGAGCGTTTCAGTAAATACACCGGCCAGATAGACACCATGCCGATCTGGCGTGGCGTAGTAACTATTGCCGACGCCTTGCCCGTCATGAATGAATGGATTGCTGCACGCAAGATTGCCCTGGAAGCTGGCGCGACTGATCATCGCCAGGCAACTGTCGCGAGTAAACCGGAAAGCGCGGCTGACAAATGTGTCATTGCAACCGGTGGCGGCCGACTGGAAATTCCCGACCGCGTTATGGCCGGTCTTGGCATCGCAGAATTCCCGCTATTGCCTACCGTCGCCCCTTTGGCTGATGCCTTCCCGGATTTCGACGTTGATGTTCCACTTCGAATTGAAGCGCCCGAGGACTTCTCCAGCATTGAGAATACCGGCCTGTGTAATACCGTACTGCCACCTGTACGCACGCCCCGCATTGCCGCCGGCATGCCGATTGTGGATGACGTCATCAAGTGCCAGTTGAAACCGATTGATCCGGCAGATTATGCAGGCACCCTGGGCGATGCACAGCTGGCCGAATTGAACATGATCTTCCCCGAGGGTGTCTGTGACTACAGCGCGCCCAGTGTCGGTGCCCTCGCCCCCGGGGAGAAGAGTCTGATCTGGCCCAATCTGGGTAGCACGACGCTGGAGCCGGTCACTGAATTGAAATGGAGAGTGGCAAGATCGAAATAACTGGCTGTTACTCATCGTCAGAATAATTACGCTAACCGAACATCTGTTACATTGCGTAACAGATGGTTAGAATGCCGTGATAATTCCTGAGGGATAACCAATGATTCCATTCGCACTAAAAGTTTTTCTACTTCGCATCTATATCAAGGTGCTGAAATTTGTTGCCTGGATCATGCCGGTCAACATGCCCATGATCTTTGCAGGCCCCGGCTCCAGCCTGCAGCTCTGTGCCACCATCGCCAGCAGCGGGACCAAAAGTGTGCTGATCGTCACGGACTCCATGCTGAGCAAGATCGGCCTGATCGACCCGATGAAAGCCGAGCTGGAAAAGCGCGGTGTCGTCTGCACGGTATTTGACGGCGTCGAACCCGACCCGACTATTGAACAGATTGAAGCCGGCTTTCAGGTTCTGCAACAGCATAACTGCGAAGCGGTACTGGCCGTGGGTGGCGGTTCCTCCATTGATGCGGCCAAGGTCATCGCTGCACGTGCCACCAATAACAAATCCATCGAGAAGATGACCGGTCTGTTCAAGGTGCGTACAGCCATCCTGCCCCTTTATGTTGTACCCACCACTGCTGGCACCGGCTCGGAAGTCAGCGTTGGCGCCGTGGTCAGCGACCCGATCGCCAAACGCAAGCTGCCTATCATCGACGTCACCCTGATTCCAAAGATGGCCTGTCTGGATGGCAACATCTCACTGGGTGTACCCCCGCCCATCACCGCGGCCACCGGCATGGACGCCCTGACCCATGCGGTAGAGTCCTATATATCCCGAATCACATTCAAAGACAGTGACCAGATGGCCATTGCCGCAGTCCGCCTGATCATGGAATACCTGCCCCGTGCCTATAAAAATGGCAGCGAGGATGTTGAAGCCCGCCAACAGATGGCACTGGCTGCCTATTACGCAGGTATCGCCATGTCCAAAGCTGGTCTGGGCTATGTACATGCCATCGCCCATAACTTCGGTGCCCTGTACCACGTACCTCATGGCCGGGCGAACGCCATCGTAATGCCCCATGTGCTGGACTTTTCGAAGTCGCATTGTGCCGATCGTCTTGCCGATCTGGCACGTGTCAGTGGTCTGGGGAGTGCAAATGACCCAGATGAAAAACTGGCCGATCTGTTTATTGCCAGGATCAGGCAGATGAAGGCGGACATGGATATTCCCGAGAAACTTGATTTACTTCAGGCTGAAGATATCCCTCGTATTGCTCAAGCTGCCAAGGAAGAAGCCCGTTTCACCTATCCGGTGCCACGCTACATGACCGACAATGACTGCAAGCAGGTCATTGGGAAAATGCTGGTGTCCTGAGCCTTATTCGTCAGTAAAGTCGAAAACCTTGTAGTGATCCAGTACGGGCACGAATTCTTCTTTCACAGTGTTCTTGTGGATCGGGTGCACCAGGTAAGCCTGTAAATCCGCTTTATTGGCAAAACGCAGATAGAGCGCAATGTCATAACTTGAATCCACCACTTCACGGTCACTGGGCACAACTTTTCCGACCCGCAGATCGAGTACGCCGGGAATTTGCTTCAGTTTCTTCGAACCCGCTATTACTCGCTGACGATGCTCCGCATTGCCCGGCTCCTTGAGCCAGACCACAACCATATGGATAACGCCGGGTTCTGACTTCGCATGCGAATCTGCAAAGGCAGGTGTCAACACAACGCTGAGTACCAGCACCAACAACGCGCATAGTATTGACCTCATATCATACTCCCTTGTTTTTTTGAAGAATTTCATCACCAAATGTGCCTACCCATCCGCTTTCACCCCCTGGGCCAGCGCATTCAGAATAGAGTCACGATGACTATCCTTCACCCGATTCAACAGATCATCACAACGCTTTTCATCCAGACACAGTAGAAACCGTGCCGCATAGGCAGGCTGCAACCCTTTGATCAGCCCCAGCACATGAACAAGCTGCTGTGGCTGCATCATAGGCCTGCTGGTTCGGGTGTACCAGTTTCTATCCCCAAGCCCTAAACGCATTAATGTTATTGCCGCATCACTTTGGCAAACGCAAACTCTTGTGGATTATCGCTGACTTAGCCAGGCACCCGCGGCAGAAGGCATGCTGCCAAGAATGGTGAAAACGTTCTGAAGATTGATAGTCATGTTTTTTGCCTTGCCATCCCATCGCGTTGACGCGGCGATGCCTTGCTTGAACATGCTTCGCATCATCAGGCTTGCTGGCAGAAACTCAACGTAGGGACCGCCATCGGGCGATTGCAGGTATACGTAGCGGGCGCCCATCATGCGGATATCACAAACGACTTCAAGGCCTTGCCCGACTGCCCGGTCTACATCCTTGTGGATGTTGTCGCAGAGATGCGCAGTATGGTGAAGGCCGTAATTCCCGGATTTAATCACTTCAAGATAGGGAGACGGGTCTTCATTAATCTGCTGAATTAATTCAATTTGCGTCTCGCCTCGATAGGCGAGGCCTACGTTTATAACAGGCTTGCTTTTCTTGCCCCGGTAGATACATGGCAGATGCACATTTCGCATCACCATCCAGGGGCCAAGGTTTTCTTCGCGTTTCCAGCGTTCGATTTCTGTATCGATATCCTCGACCACGTGGCCAAGCTGCCTGACCGGGCCGAAGCCATCGATAACAGGTTCGGGATTTAGTGCGTCATTCATGCAGCCATTGTGCATGGCGTGC
>JBFJXR010000075.1:0-9355 GCA_041622995.1 Nevskiales bacterium | reverse complement strand
CTTGGCCTCGTAGCTCCCGGTGGAATCGGGATCAGGTTTAAGCTCGATATTGATGAGGGCATTTGGAAACCGATCCAGCGTTTCTGCCAGTGTCGGCACCCTGAAATCTGCCGCTGTAAAACCGGCAGGTGGCGGCTTATCGCCCGTGGCCACACCGCGGTAGATGTATTCAGCTTCTGCAGCATCGGTCACTGCACCCCTGCCCGGCACAAACCAGTAAGCTGCATCGAGCGCCTGGATATCCGCCAGTGTGAAGCCTGAAACGCTGCCCGTGCCGTCAGTGGTGCGGTCAACGGTATCGTCATGAATGACCACCAATTCACCATCTGCCGTTTCATACACATCCATTTCAAGCACATCCGCCCCGACCTCGATCGAGCGCAGATAGGCATAAAGTGTATTCTCCGGGAACTCGAGTGCACCGCCGCGATGCGAGAAGTTCAGGTCAATGCGATCCAGCCAGGGATTGTCTTCCGAAGGTGCAGAACAGCTGTATTCAGGATCGGGTTCCGAGGGTGATCCGCCGCCTCCCCCACCGTTGCCATTAGCACTGTTACCCAGAGGAAAACTGTCACTGCCTCCTCCACAAGCAACCAGCATCGTGCTCACGATCCACGCCAATATCATGGCCTGTACTTTATTCATCATTTCCCGCCTGTACTCATTAATTCGAACTATTATCAGTCACCGACTCTGCCCATTGCATTATACGGTCAGCCACCTTTTCCCAACCTGGCTCAGACATCAAGTTATGTGCCATGCCGGGAAAAATTATCGCTTCCGTGCCATAGGCTTTTGCTGTTTTCTGTACTTCCGGCACGGTGAATATCACATCTTTTTCTCCACCTAATACCAGAATGGGTGCATTTACTTTTATGGGCTTTGGCAGGTTCAGTATCAGCATATCCAATGCCGCCCGGAAGGATTCATCCTGCAGTCTCTCGTGGTGGCGAAGAATTTGTTCTTCTGAAACTGAAGCAGAATAAAACCATTCCCGGACCAACTCTGGTGTCTCCACAAGTGGCCAGGCGCTCATGGTGAGATTCAACCTCAGATACGCCATCGGGTGTCTGCGTATAACCCGTAAATTGAACGGCCAGGTACCGGAAGGCGGCAGTGATGCAAGTAATACAGCGCCGGGAGCCTCCTGCGTTTCCAGATATTTCTGTACGACACCCCCGCCCATCGAGTGCCCGACCAGAATGGGCGGCACTTTCATTGAATTCACGACCTGCTCAACATCGGCGACGTAATCAGCCATGGAGGTGAAACGCAACTTTGCCCTGCCCTCACTGAGGCCATGCCCTCTCAGACTCATGGCATTTACTTCCCAGCCCTGATCCACAAGGTAATCCATAAAACCATCATTCCAGCACCAGGCGCCATGCCAGGCGCCATGTATCAATAGCAGCGGCGTCTCGTGTTTCCTGTGCTCGGGCTGTTTACTGATGAGTTCCAGTTTCATTGCGTAATTCGGCTACTTGCCCTACAGGCGGGCCACCGCGACTGCTGTCATGTTGACCAATCCACGTACCGAGACAGTCTGGGCCACTATATGGGCCGGCTTGGCCGCACCCAGCATGATCGGGCCAATGCTGATGGCGCCCTCCAGAGATTTAAGCATGTTGTAAGTGATATTGGCCGCATCCAGATTGGGCATAATGAGCAAATTGGCCTGACCTTCAAGCAGGCTATGGGGAAATTCTGCCATGCGTGCCTTGTGATCCATAGCTGTATTGGCATGCATCTCCCCATCAAAATTCAAATCAGGTGCCATCTTGCGAAGCATCTCGACAGCAGACCGCACTTTCAGAGGCGATTCTTCATTGCGGGTGCCGAAATTTGAATATGACAGCAATGCCACGTTTGGCTCAATGCCAAAATTACGCACTTCTGCTGCTGCCAGAAGCGTCATTTCAGCAAGTTCTTCAGCCGTGGGATTCGGATTAACGTGGGTATCACATATAAAGAAATTACCCTGCGGCAGAATAACCGCTGTCAGGGTCGACAGGTCTGCCACGCCCTCGGCTTTACCGATGATGTCGTATACATGCCGTAAATGCGTATGAAAGCGCCCGACCCGGCCACAAATCATTGCATCTGCATTGCCCTGCTTAAGAATCATTGCCGCCAACGCCGTCTGGCTATTTCGCAACAGATCCACGGCCACGCCGGCAGTCACACCTTTACGAAACATCAGGCGATGGTATTCATCGGCATAGACCGAGATACGTTCCCGGTCCTGAGGGTCAATCAGTTCAAAATCGCGATCAACTTTCAGATCCAGCCCCATATCCACAATATTTTCTTCGACGGTTTCCCGCTTGCCCACCAGTATCGGCTCGGCGAGTCCTTCGTTAAGAATCTCCCTGACAGCCATCAGCACACGACCCCGGTGCCCTTCTGCAAATACAACTTTTCTGGGATTCTGCCGTGCCTGCTCGAACACCGGCTTCATAATCATCTGGGACTTGAAGACGAAACGCTGCAGGCGTTCCTTATAGGCATCAAAATCCTTGATGGGGCGACGGGCCACGCCTGTTTCCATGGCCGCTCTGGCAATGGCCGGTGCCACAGCCGTGATTAAGCGTGGATCAAAAGGTTTGGGAATGAGATATTCAGGGCCGAATTTTAATGTTTCACCACTGTAGGTGTTGCGAACCACCTCGGTGGCATCACGCCGTGCCAATTCTGCAATGGCATTCACGCAAGCCACCTTCATTTCCTCGTTAATCGTGGAGGCACCCACATCCAGTGCACCGCGAAATATGAAGGGGAAACAAAGCACATTGTTGACCTGGTTAGGGTAGTCCGAACGACCGGTGGCCAGAATGGCATCCGGTTTTACGGCCTTGGCTTCATCAGGAAGAATCTCGGGATTGGGATTCGCCAGCGCCATGATGAGTGGCTTGTCGGCCATTTTTTCTACCATGGACGGCTTGAGCACCCCGGCGGCTGACAAGCCCAGAAAAACATCAGCATCGCCGATCACCTCATCCAGCGTGCGTGCTTCAGTATTCTTGGCATAAATGGACTTGAACTCGTCCATTTCCTCTTCACGCCCTTCGTAGACGACCCCGGCAATATCCGTTACCCAGATATTCTCGACAGGCATGCCCAGGCTCACAAGAAGATTCAGACAGGACAAGGCGGCAGCACCTGCGCCCGAGGCCACCAGCTTTACCTGGCCAATGTCCTTACCGACCACTTCCAGACCATTAACAATGGCAGCGGCCACCACAATGGCTGTTCCGTGCTGGTCATCATGAAATACCGGTATGCCCATGCGTTCACGCAGCTCACGCTCAATAATGAAACAGTCCGGTGCTTTAATATCCTCAAGATTGATGCCACCAAATGTAGGCTCAAGCTTGGCAATCATATCGATCAGCAGTTTTGGATCAAGCTCGTCTATTTCAATATCAAAGCAATCGATAGCCGCGAACTTCTTGAACAGAACAGCCTTGCCTTCCATTACCGGCTTGGATGCCAGCGCCCCAATACTGCCCAGCCCCAATACGGCTGTGCCATTGGTCACGACACCCACAAGATTGCCGCGGGAGGTGTAGTCGTAGGAGGTATTCGGGTCGTTTGCAATTTCTTCACAGGCATACGCCACACCTGGTGAATAGGCCAGAGCAAGATCGGCCTGTGTGGCCATGGGCTTGGTCGCCTCAATGGCCAGTTTCCCCGGTCGCGGCTCACGGTGGTAGCTTAGTGCAGCGTCTTTAAACGTATCGGACATATCTCCCCCTTGAATTCAAAGTATGCCCTGTTTCAGCATTTTCTTGTAAACCGGCCACTAAAAAGACTCATTATGAACGCGCTATAAGTCATTCCTGCCAGATATCCGAAAATCAGTAACTCACACTTTTGAATGAGGCGGAAGAGCACACGATCACACAAACTGGCCTCGAATTAAGAATTGTTTGGAGACAATCCGTGAAAAATGCATTCATTACCGGCGCAAACGTCGGTCAGGCCAACCTGCTGGTTAAAGCGCTCGCCGATGATGGCTGGCGTGTTTTTGCCGGCGTACTGCCAGGCGCACCCACCGACCTCACAACAGGCGGCAATATTACTGTTGTTGATCAGGACGTATCCAACTCCGAATCTGTCAAAGCCAGTGCTGCGACAGTGACTGAAGCACTGAACGGTGAAGGCCTTGACCTGCTGATGAATGTCGCCGGTGTGGCCAACATCGCCGTGGGCGTGATGGAAGCCGTCGACTTCGAACAGCTGGAACGTATCTTCCAGATCAATGCCTATGGTCAACTACGGGTAGTTCAGGCATTTCTGCCCCTGCTACGCAAGAACGCCCCCGGCTCACGTATCGCCAATTACAGCTCGGGCGCCATTATTGCAAATCCGGTTGCTGCGGGTGCCTACAACATGACCAAGCATGCCATTCACGGCATGACGCTGACATTGCGTCACGAGCTTGCACCTTTTGGCATTGAAGTCACTTCGATCATTCCGGGTGGTGTATTGACCGGCATGACTGCCAATGCAGGCGAACAGGTTAAGAAAACCTGGAGCATGCAGCCCGAAGACCTTCGCAACATTTACGAACCTCACCTTGGCAATACCGTGCTGAATGTTTTACCGGAAATGGTGGAGAAAACGGGCAGCACCCCGGAAGAAGCCCTGCAAGGCACGCTGGTCATTCTGAACAAAAAGAAATGGAAACCGATGGAACTGCTGGGCAAGGACGTCAAGCCCATGGGCATCATGCGCCTATTGTTCTCCGACAGTATTCTTGAAAAGATGATGCGTTCGGCCTTCAAGATTCCTTCCTACAAGGCACCCTGAAATGCCTAAAGCCCTCGACCTGTGGCATCACATCGTTGAAAACAATGATGTGAATGCCCTGGGCGAGTTGCTGGCAGATGATGCTGTTTTCCATTCCCCTGTGGTGCACACACCGCAGGAAGGTAAAGCCATCACCACCATGTACCTCGCCGCGGCCAACCATGTATTGGGCAGCGGGGGTTTCCATTATCTGCGTGAGGTTGTCGGTGAACGGGATGCCGTGCTGGAATTTCAGGCCGAACTGGATGGCATCCGGATTAATGGTGTTGATCTCATCACCTGGAATGAAGACGATAAAATCGTCGACTTCAAAGTGATGGTGCGGCCTCTCAAGGCTGTAAATCTGTTACACCAGAAAATGGGTGAGATGCTGCAGGCCTATAAAGGCGCCAAATAGTACTTTCTGTTCTATCATTGCGGACTTTAATCCAATGTCCGGAGTCCGCATGCCTTATGTAAACATCAAGATCACCGACGAACAGGTGACTAAAGAACAGAAAGCTGAACTCGTTAGGAGAACCACAGAGATGCTCGTGGATGTATTGGGCAAGAACCCTCAGACTACCCATATCGTCATCGACGAAGTCAATACTGATAACTGGGGTTTTGGCGGCGAACTCGTCACTGAGATCAGAAAGCGTACATAGTTAGCGTAATAGTTAAGGAATTAATGTGAGTACAACAACAGACACCGCGACTCGGGGCCAATTCGGCAAAATGGATAACCCTACAGGCTGGTATCGCGCCTACTGCCTGAGCCTGATCTTTGTCGTGCTCGTCATCGCCTATGTCGATCGCGGCATATTCGGTGTAGTGCTGGAACCCATCAAGAAAGAATTCGGGCTGAGTGACTTGTCGCTTGGCCTGCTAACCGGCCCGGCCTTTGCCGTTTTCTACGCAGTGATGGGCATCCCCCTCGCACGCTGGGCTGACGTCGGCAATCGTAAAACTGTGGTGTCTGTCTGCCTTGTCATCTGGAGTGGCATGACCGCACTGGGTGGCCTGGCGCAAAACTTTGGCACGTTGTTTCTTACCAGAATTGGCGTCGGTATCGGTGAAGCCGGTGCGGTGCCCCCGACCCACTCACTGGCCTCGAATTACTACCCGCCGTCGCAGCATGGCAAGGTCGCCAGTGTGCTGTCTTTTGCTGCCCTTGTCGGCAGTTTTGCCGGTGTCATTGTTGGCGGCGAGGTATTAAAGGCAACCGACTGGCGAATCACACTCATGGTGGTGGGTGTTCCGGGTTTGCTGCTTGCCGTGCTCTCATTCATGACACTAAAAGAACCTCGCGAAATCACCCGTGTACCCAAGCCTTCGGAAGTGTTTGATGCCGCCTCACGTCAGGTCATCAAACACCTCATTGCAACCAAGACCTACTTCCAGCTTCTGCTGACCTTCGCAACAATTTCATTCTTTACCCTGGGCATGCCTGCCTTTGCCATTCCCTTTTTCCAGCGTAGCTTCGAGCTGGAAGTCAATATCGCGACCCGCAGCTATGGCATTGCCGCACTGGTTTCTACAATTCTCGGCACCATTCTCGCAGGCATAGTCGTTGATCGTTTGGCCAAACGCGATGTGGCATGGAAGCTTAAACTGCCCGGGCTTTCCTGCCTGATTGCCACCCCGATCATGGGCGCCGCCCTGCTCGCGCCGGATTACAAAACCTGCCTTATGCTGTACGTGGTAGCCAACACCCTGGTGTTCCTTGCCCTACCGGCCCTTTATTCCGCCGTTTACGGCGTGGCACTCGACAGCGAACGCGGCATGGCCATCGCCCTTCTCGGCCTGGTGACCAACCTCATCGGCCTCGGACTTGGCCCTGTATTGATTGGGGGAATCAGTGATCTTCTGAATCCTGCCTTTGGTATCGACTCACTACGTTACGCGCTTGCCAGTTCGGTGATTTTCCTGGGCTGGGCATCCGTGCATATGTTGCTTGGCGCCAGAACCTACAAGCAGGATTACGTTGGTGGTGATAACGTAGATAACGAATAAGGTAACCTACCCCAGATCGTAAGGAGAAATCATGAGCAAGCCAATCCAGACTTATGAAGCAACCGAAATCACGGTGACCTTTGATCCGAATGTCTGTTCGCATGCCGCCAAATGCGTGAAAGGCCTACCGTCGGTATTTAATATCAAACAGCAACCCTGGATTCAGCCTGATGCCGCAAGTGTCGACGAAGTTGAGGCCCAGGTAGCACAATGCCCGTCCGGGGCGCTGGGCTGCATACGCAAATAAATCCGCCTGACACTGCCTTCCCGAATGGCATGCGAGACTTTCACCGGGGTATAGTCCCCATCCTTGCCGTAACCGCTTACTGCCATGAGCATTAATGGGAAAGTCACTCTGGGCCTAATAGCTGGTTTGCTATGCGGCATATTTACCACAACATTATTCTTTCAAATCACGCGGCCAGTGCCTACGTTTGAACAACATACCGGACACCTGGCGCTATCCCCCACCCCAGATACGCCCGCTGCCGATTCAGGCAATCCTCATACGGAAAACAATCAAAATCCCGAAGCACTTCAGGATGAAAAGCAACTGCCTCCCAAACCCAATAAGACTGAGGCGCCAACCCAGCAAAAGCCGGAGGTTAAATCTCCGCTGCTGATCCCGGTTTATGAAATTAAAGCCAGTGAATTGAGAGATACCTTCACGCATCCCCGTGACGGCGGGCGCAGACATCATGCTATCGACATCATGGCACCTGAAGACACACCCGTTCTTGCCGTTGAAGACGGCACCATAGTCAGAATGCTGGATAGCGACGACGGCGGACTGGCCATTTATCACCTGAATACTGGCAGAACGAGAGTTTATTACTACGCCCATCTTGAAGATTACGCCTCTAATCTCTATCAGGGAAAAAAGGTGAAACGTGGCGATATCATAGGTTATGTCGGCTCAACGGGGAATGCCGACTCCGATTACCCTCACCTGCATTTTGCAGTTTCCGAGATTGGACCGGGCAAACGCTGGTGGAAAGGCAAGGCGATTAACCCCTATCCACTTCTCACTCAAAGTCAGGACAAAAAATAAAGCGAAATATAAATCATGCTTACCGACAGTTCGCAATCTGTCACGCAACGTTTTCTGAAATAAGCCCCATGCCATGTAGCTTTCAGTATCTTTCAAATCAGCTACTTTCCGTTTTTCCCTATAACAATTATTAACTTCACTGCGGCCGTTATCACATGTGGCAACAACTCTAAAAAAAGGCTAATTTATTAGCCTGAATCAAAAGGGAGAAACACATGGCCACCGAACACACAATAATTGTTTATTTATTTGTTTTACTAATCGTACATCTCAGCTTTCGACCGGTATGCCGAATCATCGAGAACAGCCTGATGCAGGGTCTGGGGTCGCAGGACGATTACCCGGAAGCAATGAACACTTACATTCAAAGGGCAGAGCGTGCGAACAGTAATTTCAAGGAAACACTGCCAATCGCCCTGGCCCTACTCATTGTGCTGCCGCTTTCAGGCAAGGCAGATGCCAATACAGCCATGGCTGCCTGTACCTATCTGATTGCACGTGCTGCCTATCTGCCAGCCTACATCATCAGCATTCCGGGTCTTCGCACCGGGATCTGGGCTGTTGCAACAGGCGCATTGGCCTATATGGCCTGGGTGCTTGCCAGCTAGATATTACTCACCCTAAAAATAAAAACGCCACCCGGTCAGGGTGGCGTTTTTTAGTTGAGTGACTCACTCAGGCACTCGCGGCTTCCCGCTCCTTCACCATAGTCAGCGCGCAATCCTCAATCATGTCTTCCTGACCACCGACCATGCGACGACGGCCCAGTTCGAGCAGGATTTCACGGGCAGAAATGCCGTACTTTTCTTCGGCTCTCTTGGCGAAGAGCAGGAATGATGAATACACACCGGCATAGCCCAACGTGAGTGCATTACGATCAATACGTACCGGGAAGTCCAGAATCGGGGTGACGCGATCTTCAGCGACGTCGGAAATCTTGAATACGTCCACACCGGTTTCAATCCCCATGCGATCACAGACGGCCACGAAAACTTCCAGTGGCGTGTTGCCGGCACCGGCACCCATACCACCGCAGGCACCATCAATACGATTGGCACCGGCTTCAATTGCGGCAATGGAGTTAGCCACACCCATGGCCAGATTATGATGACCATGAAAACCGATTTCGGTATCAGGATGGCACTTCGAACGTAACAGTTCGATGCGCTCGGTAACATGCTCCGGAAGCATATAGCCTGCAGAATCGGTCACGTAGAGGCAGTTGGCGCCGTAGCTTTCCATCAGCAATGCCTGCTCAACAATTTCCTCCGGGGACACCATGTGCGCCATCATCAGGAAGCCGACCGTGTCCAGCCCCATTTTGGCGCCCAGATTGATATGCTGCTCAGAGACGTCCGCCTCGGTACAGTGCGTGGCAACACGGATGGTGGTCACACCACAGTCTGCAGCCATGCGTAGGTGATCAACCGTGCCGATCCCCGGCAGCAACAAGGCCGAAACTTTGGCCTGCTTCAGATGTGGAATAACTGCACGCAG
>JBFJXR010000074.1:0-9548 GCA_041622995.1 Nevskiales bacterium | reverse complement strand
GGCTGCACTCACGCCCAACGCGAAGTTCTGCCATGAATGTGGAACTGCCGTGGCAGGTGGTACGTCATCTCGAGTGGAGGCGAAGCCGAAATCGAGAGATCTCTCGGCTTCGCTCGAGATGACAAAGAATTACACCCCCAAACATCTCGCTGACAAAATTCTCGCCAGCCGCTCAGCCATGGAAGGCGAAAAGAAACAGGTCACGGTGTTGTTCTGCGATGTAGCAGGTTCTATGGATCTGGCCGAGGCACTAGGCCCGGAAGCCTGGCATCAAACCCTAAACCAGTTCTTTGAAGTCCTGACCTCAGCCATCCACGAATTCGAAGGCACGGTGAACCAGTACACCGGCGACGGCATCATGGCGCTGTTTGGCGCACCCATTGCAGCAGAAGACCACGCCCGCCGAGCCTGCATGTCGGCACTCGCCATTCAGGAAAAACTTGCAACGTTACGTCAAAAAGTCGAAACGGTGCACGGCGAACAGTTCGCCGCCCGCATCGGCATTAATTCCGGCGAAGTCGTTGTCGGCAAGATTGGCGACGACCTGCGCATGGACTACACTGCCCAAGGGCAGGTGGTGGGCATTGCGGCGAGGCTGGAAGCCCTGGCCGAGGCCGACAGCACTCTGATCTCGGGTTTCACGCAGAAACAGGTTGCAGGTTTCTTTGATCTCGACGCCCAGGGCGAACAGGCCATTAAAGGCTTGAAGCAGCCGCTGGCGGTTTTTCGTCTGGGTACATCGCAGGCCGAAACTACCCGCTTTGATGTCTCCCGCCGCCAGGGGCTAACCCAGTTCATCGGCCGCGAGGCCGATATGGCCACGCTGGAAGCCGCCCTGCAACAGGCGAAAGCCGGTAATGGTCAGGTTGTTGGCGTCGTGGCCGAGGCCGGCACAGGCAAAAGTCGCCTCTGCTACGAGTTTCTGGAAACCTGCAAGGCCCGTGGCATGACCGTGTTGCAGGGGCATGCCCTGTCCCATGGCAAGAACATTCCATTCATGCCCATGCTGCAGGTGTTCAGGGCTTATTACGGCATCACCGATGACGATGATGACCGCACGGCACGAGAAAAAATTGCCGGACGGCTGGTGCTGCTGGATGAGAAATTCCGGGACTATCTGCCGGTTCAATTCGAGTTCTTCGGCATCGCCGACCCGGGTGAGCCACCGCTGCAAATCGCACCGGAGGCCAAACAGCGTCAGCTGATTTCGGTTCTGCGCCAAATCGTTCAGGGTGCCGACCCCAACATCGGCAACATCATCACCTACATCGAAGACCTGCACTGGCTGGATGACGGTTCGGAGGGTTTCCTTGAAGAATGGGTCGATGCGCTGGCCGGCACCAACAGCTTTCTGCTGGTGAACTTCCGCCCGGAATATCGTGCCGGGTGGATGCAGAAAACCTACTATCGCCAGTTACCCCTCGCGCCCCTGTCACCGGATGAAGTCAAGGAAATGCTGACTGCCCTGCTCGGCCCGGAGCCCAGCGTGTCGGGGCTGGCTGAACTTATTTTCCAGCGCACCGGCGGCAACCCCTTCTTCTGCGAGGAAGTGGTCAAGTCATTGCAGGAATCGGGCGCTTTGCAGGGCAGAAGCGGGCAGTACGTGCTGACCGACACCGCGGCTGAACTGGATATTCCCCAATCAGTCCAGGCCGTGCTGGCCGCCCGTATTGATCGCCTTGCGGATGATGAGAAAAGTCTGCTGCAAACGGCAGCCGTCATCGGTCGTGTATTCAGCCGCGTCCTGCTGACTAAAGTCAGTGATCTTACCGACGCGCAACTGGACCGAAGCCTCGCAGTCCTCAAGGCCGGGGAGTTTATTTTCCAGCGCTCGCATGGTCTGGGCGAGGAATACATTTTCAAGCATGCGCTCACACAGGAAGTGGCACTGGGCTCCCAGCTCTCGGACAAACTGAAAGCAACCCATGCCCGTGTCGCGCAGGCCTTGGAAAGCCTGAATCAGGACAAGCTTGATGAGACTGCACCCCTGATCGCCCATCACTGGGAACAGGCTGGTGAGGCACTAACAGCCGCTCAATGGTATCTGCGGGCCGCCGATCACATCACACCAACCGACCTCAAGCAGGGCATGCGACTCATGCAATCCACCTTGAGACTGACTCAGGACCTTCCTGACTCGGAACAGCGCAACGCTTGCCGCCTGGTTGCACTCTCCTCCGTGCTGAATCGTGGTAGCTGGCGCATCAATATCGGGCGCGAGGCTCTGGAAGAACAATATGAAGAAGCTCAGCAGCTGCTCAAGGAATCGGGGGACGCCAACTTGGCCATGCAGACGGCATCCGGTTACGCCGTGTCGCTGGGAATGAGCCACGGCGATGTTGAAACCTGGGGGCGTCTCATAGATCGGGTTATCGACGAATGGCCTGAAGGCATCGACAAGGAAATGTATCTTCCCTCGCGAAGCGCCAATCAGGGTTACTCGTACTACAGCCGGGGATTGTTGCCCCTTTGCCACGAGGCCTATCGCGCCGGATACGCAGGGGCTGAAGATGACTACGAAATTGGCCGCATCTCCGCGGGTTTTTCGGTGATTGGTCAGACTATCGCTTGCATCCCCATGATCCAGGGATTGAGAGGCACGCTGCCAGCGGGCATTCGCGAGTTGATCGCGAACCACGAGCAACTCAAGGACAAAGGCTTTGTGGAGGAGTCCCTGTGGGCCGCGGCCAATCTGGCGATTCTATGCACGGCAGCCGGATACACTCTGGATGCCGATTCGTCACTCGCTACGCTCTTTTCTGATGCGCAGCAGGTAGCCGAAAAAGAATGCAGTGATTACACCCGCATTAACCTCGGCATGATGCTCAATCGATTTTTGCTTCGCCCGGACAATGCGCGAGAAATCGTTGCGGTCTATGACGTACTGATCGGGGAATGCCGGGAGCGCCACGCGGCACGCCATAAGGAGGCTTGTCTGCTGGCCTACCAGGCTGAGGCGTATTTGTTGGCGGGCCATACCGCCGACGCCGTTCGTACTGCGCGGGAAGCAGCAACGCTGGCAAAGAAACAAACGGCCCGACTGTTTGAACTCGAAGCCCAGCTTGCCTTGATAAAGGCCTTGTTGGAACAGAGTAATGCCTTCGACGAGATAGGCCAGGCGCTGGACCGCTGCGATGCCCTGCTGAAGGAAACCGACGCCCAGGCGCTGGCGCCCCAAGTCATTGAACAACGTGGCCGCCTCGCAGCTGCCCTTGGCGATGCGGATACCGCGCGCACAGAACTAGAAGCCGCCCATAAGCGTTATGTCGAAGTCGGCGCAACCGGCCATGCCGAACGCCTGGCGGCTGAACTAGGCATCAGGAGCACCGAACATGCAACAGCCTGAAACCCGCTTCACGAATGTCGGCGACGACCGTGTCGCTTATCAGGTATTCGGCGACGGTCCGCATGATCTGGTTGCCTCCGGTGGGCAGTGGAGCAATATCGACATCGAATGGGAGAACCCCACTGTTGCCCGTTTTTATCGTCGCCTGGCCTCTTTCAGCCGACTGATCCGCTTTGACCCGCGAGGCTCCGGTCTTTCAGATGCCCGTCCTGACGATGGACTGGGCCTGGCTGAACACTGGGCCGAGGACCTGCTGGCCGTAATGGAGACTGTGAGTTCGTCCAGGGTCCATATCCTGACCTGGATTGATGGCGGCCCGCTGGCTCTGCGTTTCGCAGCCACCCATCCGGGGCGTACCGCTTCACTCATGCTCGGTAACACCACCGCCCGTTACATGGCCGCGCCGGATTATCCAGAGGGACACCCGCAAGCCGCAATGGACGGCTACCTGGCGTTCACCAAAAAGCATTTTGGCGACGAACAGTGGAGCATGTCATCCAATCCGAGCATCGCCGGCAATGAGGAAGCACTGCGCTGGATGGCCAAGATTTGCCGCGCCTTTGGTACACCCAAGTCCGCCGCAAAGGCCTTCGAGAATCAGCAGAAAATGGACTCAAGGTCGGTGTTGCCAATGATCAACACACCTACGCTCGTTATGGGGCGCAAGAATTCATTGCTGACACCCGTAGCACAGGGGCGTTATATAGCGGACCACGTAAAAACCGCCCGATTTGTCGAGATACCGGGTACAGATCAGATGCTCGTGTTCGACCACCCGGAGATCATCCTCGACCTGGTAGAGGAACACGTCACCGGGCAACGCGGCGGAGGCACTGCTGAGCGTATTCTCACCAGTCTTTTATTTGCGGATATCGTCGGCTCCACCGAAATGGCAGCCCGACTCGGAAATAGCCAGTGGCGGGAGCTACTGGACAGATACCACAAGACATTAAGCCAGCAAGTCGCGTTGTTTGGCGGCAAGGTGCTGGACCTTTCCGGTGATGGCGCCTTATCCATATTTGACCACCCGGGCACGGCCATTGACTGTGCCCAGGCACTCATAAAAGCAACAACCGATCTCGACATCGAGATTCGTATAGGCATTCACTTCGGCGAAGTTGAAAAACGGGACGATGACGGTGTGGGTGGTGTAAACGTCCATGTCGGTGCCCGTGTGATGGCGGAAGCCAGTGCCGGCGAAGTACTCGTCTCCCAAACCGTGCAAAACATCCTGCTCGGTTCTAAACACAACTTCGTTGAACGCGGAAAACACCGGCTCAAAGGCGTACCCGGCAAGTGGTCGCTATTTGCCGTTGACGCAGACGATTAAAAACTGGAATAACAATGCCTGGCCTGATTCTCTATCACTACGATCTCTCCCCCTTCTCGGAGAAGATACGCCTGATGCTCGGTTACAGCGGTCTGCCCTGGCAGTCGGTCAAGGTGCTCGAAATGCCACCCCGTCCGGTGATTGAAGTTCTGGCCGGCGGCTATCGCAAAATTCCTGTCATGCAGATCGGGGCAGATATTTACTGCGACACAAAAACCATTACCACTGAAATTGCCCGACTCTCCGGCAAGCCGGAGCTTGCTCTGGAAAACTGTGCTGAAGATGTGCAGGCGTTCGTGCAGAGAACAGACGGCGTGATCTTCATGGCCATGATCACCGCCAGCGCCGGCCCCGGCGCCTTGATCACACTGGTCAAAAGAACATCACTCTTGCGAACACTGCGCTTCATCAAGGACCGTGTCGGCATGACCCGAAAGTCCAAAATGAAAAACATCCCGCCCAGGGAAAGCAAAGTCATCGTCGATAAGCATCTGGATGAAATGGAAGGCTTGTTAACCGGCGACTTCCTGTTTGGTGACAAGCCCTGTGTCGCTGATTTCTCCACCTTCCACAGTCTGAATCTCGCCCTTGAACTCAAAGGCATGCAATGGCTGGAAAAATGGCCGAAGGTGATTGCATGGTTCAGCCGCGTGCAGGCTTTCGGGCATGGATCATCGACCGAACTTACCGACGACCAGGCGTTGGACATTGCCCGTGATGCCAAACCGATGGCGCTGGGCGAGCATGCCGTTGCCGCTAAGAAACAGGTCAGCATCGCCCCGGACGATTATGCCCGCGACCCGACGACTGGCTTGCTGATCGGCGAGCATGACCGAGGATGGGTAATTGAACGAGAGCATCCCCGCATAGGCAAAGTACATGTGCATTTTCCTAAAGCGGGTTACAGCTACCGGGATACATAAGCCTCTCCGAGAAATCAGCCCGCTTTTCCGTGTAAACTCAGTGGGATAAACAATAAAGGGAGGAGAATCCCATGCGTACAGTGCTATTCCTGTTTGGAGTCCTGCTGACTCCGATGAGCCTCGCACATGACACCGCCAAAGTACCCGAGCCGATGGATGAGGACAGCCTGCTTAAGGCCTTTGGCTGGGACAAGGCAGGGGCCGAGGTCACAAGCGAGAAAATCACCGATAGCCTGCACGTGCTGTTTGGTCTCGGCGGCAACATCGCCGTCAGTGTAGGTGACGACGGCGTGCTGATTGTTGATGACCAGTTTCCGGAACTCATCCCCAAGGTAAAAACTGCCATCAAGGCACTCGGTGGTGGACAAGTTGATTTCGCCATCAACACACATTGGCATTTTGACCATGCCGCCGGCAACCTCGTCCTGGGCCCTGCTGGCACCTGGCTGGTCTCGCAGGCCAACTCACGCGAGAAGATGAAGAAAAGCAACATTATCAATCTCGTTGTTGCCGCCCACGAACAGCCCGCCTACCCACCTAAAGCCCTGCCCGTCATTACCTTTGAAGACAGCATGCAGTTTCACTTCAATGGCGAGCAGATCGATCTGATGCACTTCGGCCCGGCACACACCACCGGCGATGCAGCGATTTATTTCAGGGGTAGCAATGCCGTCCACATGGGCGACATATTCAACACCTCCGGTTTCCCTTTTATTGATGCAGGCAATGGTGGTGGTATCGACGGCGTCATCGAGTTTTGCAAACAGGTGATTACGCAGATCAACAAAGACACCGTAGTCATCCCCGGCCATGGCCCTGTGTCTGATTACGACACCCTGTTGTCATACACCCGCATGCTGAGCACAGTACGCGAACGTATTTCCTCCTTGATCAGCAAAGGCGCCACTCTGGAAGAAGTGCTGGCAGCCAACGTCACAGCAGAGTTCAATGAAAAGTACGGTGACAACAAGATGCTGGTAGATCGTGCTTATACCAGCCTGGCACACAAGCATCCTTAAGGGAACGCCAAAAAGAGAACGCTTAAAATAGTCTGAAATGCCGTGACCAGCCCGCCTGCAGCCACGATAACCTTCCCGGCGCAAAGTTCTGCATCGAGTGTGGCTTTGAGCTCAAGGCAGGCAGCTATCAGACACCTTTTTTCACCTTGAGCACTGCGCTACACGGTGTTACTTTAGTGTTACTAAAGGACGGAGCAAATATTATGAGCACCACATCCCTAAAACTGCCCGATGACCTTAAGGCACGGGCTGCCTCCGCAGCGAAGGCGCGCGGGATATCGACCCATGCGTTTATGCTCGAAGCAGTACAGCAGGCAACCACCGCGGCCGAGCTTCGTGCGGAGTTTGTAAAGGACGCCCTTCATGCCAGAGATGACTTCAGGAAAACCGGCAAGGCCTACGACGGCGATGAAGTGCTTTCTTATATAAATACCAAAGCGCGAGGGGAAAAGGTTAACCGCCCCAGGCTGAAGTCTTGGCGCAGCTAATTGTTTCCGGAACAGCTCTGGCTGATCTGGAACGACTCTGCGACTTCCTGCTTATGAATGAACCTACAGCCGCAGTTGCAACCACTGACTTGATCGCAGAAGCGCTAGGTATTCTGAAGACATCCCCGTTGATCGGTCGCCCAGCCGAGTCAGGTTTACATGAGCTTGTAATTTCCCGGGGTCGGTCTGGATATATAGCGCTCTACGATTTCATGCCGGCTCAAGACGCAGTGATTGTGCTATCAATAAGACATCAACGTGAAATCGGTTTTTCGGCTGATAAGCAACCATGACTTGCCCCACCTGCAACCACCAAAACCTCCCCGACGCAAAATTCTGCGCCGAGTGTGGTGGTGCGCTGAAAGCAGGCTGCGTTAGCTGCGGGGCCACGCTTACCCCCAATGCCCGTTTCTGTCATGAATGCGGCACACCGGTTGCCGGTGCGGCGCCGCGTAGCAAACCTGCCGAGCCGTCCAGCGCCCGCAAGGTGGTGTCCATCCTGTTTGCCGATCTTGTGGGCTCAACGGCACTGCATGAACGCCTTGATCCTGAATCTACCCGCCGGTTCATGGAGACTTACTACGACGTAGCTCGCAAAGCCGTGGAAAGCCATGGTGGCAAAGTCACCCAGTTCCTCGGCGATGGCGTGCTGGCCATGTTTGGCATCCCTCAGGTTGCGGAGGACGATGCCATACGCGCGGTTCGCGCCGGTGTGGCAATGCAGGAAGGCTTCAAGGCCCTGGCCGATAAACAACGTGATGCCATCGGAGAAACCGGGCTGCGCGTGGCGATCAATACCGGCGAGGTCGTTGAGAAAAGCGGCACCGACATCATTGGCGACCCGGTCAACGTGGCCGCCCGCCTGCAGGACCGTGGCGGGAATGGCGATGTCGTTATCGGCGAAGCCACACAGCGCCTGGTCTCGGAGCAGGTTACGCTTGAACTGCTCGGCAAGTTTGATCTGAAAGGCCGGGCACAGGCGGTAGAGGCCTACAAGGTCATCTCTCTTGAGCCACCAAAGAATACTGCGCTCGCGCCCTTCGTGGGTCGGGAGAAAGAGCTGGCACGTATCACAGCGGTCTATGATCAGGCCGTGGACGCGTCGTCGACACGCATGGGCGTACTGCTGGGATCAGCGGGCCTGGGCAAGTCCCGACTGATCGGCGAATTTTCCCGTCGCAGCAGTGTCACGGCATCGGTCATCCCGGCACATTGTGATGCCGCCAAGGGTGCAACCTTTGCACCGCTGGCTGACGCCTTCCGCAAACATCTGGCACTGGATGCCGATGCCTCCACGGATGAACTCAAGGCAGCCGTTGAGACCGTACTGAGCAAAGACGACGATCAGAAACGCATCACCACGGGCATCGTGGGTCTGCTCAATGGCCTGCCTGCGTCGCCCGAAGAAACCTTCTTTGTAATACGTCGCTTTCTCGCGGCGCTCACCACCACCCAGCCGGTTGTCCTGATCATTGATGATCTGCAGTGGGCCGAGCCGCTGCTGTTCGATCTTGTCGAGCATCTCGTCCAATGGGGTAACGAACTACCACTGTTCATCCTGATTGGCGCCCGACCCGAGCTGCGCGAGATCCGCTCCGCGTTCGGCAAGAGCGGTGGCTTCGTTACTGATGTACTCACCCTGCAAGGCCTCGATGGCAGCGCCTCCATGAAACTGGCGGCCGGGGTCATCGGCACGGATGAGTTACCCGCCACGGTCGCGGCCAAAGTACTGGCCACCAGTGAAGGTAACCCGCTGTTTATCAGTGAGCTGATTCGCATGCTCGTCGTGGAAGGCGCCCTCATCGAGGAAGACGGTGAGTGGCGTGCAGGTGAGAACCTCGCCAGCGTTGAAATGCCGCCCACGATCCATGCCCTGCTCGCCTCAAGAATCGAACGCCTGGAGCCCATCGACCGGGCCATCCTGGAACGCGCTTCGGTGATCGGCCGTCAGTTTTCTCGCAATGCCATCACGGCACTGCTACCGAACGACCCGACTGAAATCGACGCCAGACTGGAAGCCCTGCAGCGTGCCGAGCTCATCGAACGCGGCACTGGCTGGTATATCGGCGACCCCGTCCTGCGTTTCCACCATGTGCTGATTCGCGATGCTGCCTACCGGCGTTTACTCAAAGGCACACGTGCCGAGCTGCACGCCAAACTCGCCGACTGGATCGAATCCCAGGTCGGCGACGCCCAGGAACATGACGAAACCATTGGTCGCCATCTTGAGGATGCTCACCGTTTACTGGGCGAACTCGGCCCGTTGGATGAGGCGGGTGAAAAACTGGGTGAGCGTGCCGCCACCCGTCTTGCCTCCGCAGGCCGGCGTGCCCTGGAAGCCGATGACGTCCCTCTCGCCGCTGGCCTGTTGGGTCGTGCGCTTGAACGCCTGAAACCCGACGACCCGGATCGTGCCGATCTCTGCATCGACTGGTGCGAGTC
>JBFJXR010000073.1:0-9922 GCA_041622995.1 Nevskiales bacterium | reverse complement strand
ATCTGATTTCATCAGCGCCCTTAGATCGGTATCAGCGTTAATGGCGGCGAGCTCTTCCGGAAGTTCTTCCAGGGAGAGTGACGCCCAGCCATCGGCGGCCTTCCTGCTTAAAGCCTGGGGAATCGCTTCAGACAAGGCATCGAAATAGATCGAGCAAACAAACCCGGATTCCAGTCGATGCGCCGTCTTGGAAGGAAAATAAACGGCCTTGGCGCTTTGCTGCCTTGAAGCCGTTTCGAAAACCAGCGCCTCATCCAGCGAGATAGTGAGCTGGGAGGCCCAGTGACTGTGCAGTTTGTTATCACCCACGTGACCCCTGAATATGGCCATGGTGTGTGAAAAGACTACGTCACCTTTCCAGTCTCTACGCTTCAACCACACTACCTCTTGTATATCACTGAAATATTTCGGATCCGCTTACGTTCTACTAACCGACTCGCACCTATCAGGTTTCAGCATGGATAGTTTAATAACTATCAAGGATTTTCAGTCTTAGGAATTTAGGCTTTAAGCGGCCAAAACAATATCAATATCGAAATTGTTATCAACCCAATAAAAATATTCATGGGTAATCCGGCTCTCAGAAAATCAGAAAACCGGTAACCCCCCGGCCCATAAACCATGAGATTGGTTTGATATCCAATTGGCGTAGCAAAGCTTGCTGACGCTGCTATCATGATTGCGAAAACAAAGGGCTCCTGATTCAAGGCTGCCTTTTCCGTGGTTTCAAGTACGATGGGGAGCATTAATAACGCCGCGGCATTATTGGTAATCACCTCGGTTAACAACGACAGGGTAACGTAGGTCATCACCAGCAACAGCCATGGTGTCCCGCCGCTTATTGAAATCAGCTGCTCCGCGACTTGTGAGGCAACGCCAGTCTTGACCAATGCTGTCCCCAGGGCAAAGGCCGCTGCAATTGTCAGTATCACGTTCAGATCAAGACTTTTTTCTGCCTGACTGATGGAGCAGCATCTTGTTACTACCATGAGAAATGCACCTGCCAGAGATGCATTCAATATGCTGAATACTCCCGTTGCAGCCGTGACAACCATAAACAGGAGGATGAGCCAGGACAGGTAGGCGCGTTTATGACGAGGAGGTTGTGCATCAAGTTCACTGATAAGCAGAAAATCCCGACTGAATTTTTGTTGACGTACAAAGTTAGGGCGGGCTTCAAGCAACAAGGTATCCCCTGCTTCAAGCGTAATAGTCCCCAGATTACCCTTAACCCGCTCCCCATTTCTGGCCACCGCCAGTATGACGGCACCATAACGATCACGAAAACGGGCATCCCTGATGGCATAACCGGTTGCGTCACAATGCGGGGAAACTACAACTTCAACCAGGCAGCGTTCAGATCTTTCAACTTCAAGTGAATACGCCTCATCATCTACAGAGGGCAATATGCCTTTAATACGAAGCAAGTCTGTAATCGCCTCAGTATCCCCGGCGAATACCAGCCTGTCATTGCCCTGCAATATTTCTTCCGGATCAACCACGGAAAGAATGCGCCCTTCACGCTCAATCTCGACCAGGAATACACGTCTCAGATTCCTTAACCCTGCATCCTCGATACTTTTACCTACCAATACACCATTTACATCAACCGACACTTCAAGTGTGAATTCCCTAAGGTTTGCAAATACATTCTCCTGCTTACGTACAGGCAACAGCCAGGGAGAAAACAACCACATAAAGACGCCACCGGCTAATGCCACCGGAAGACCAATTACGGTAATGGACAACAGAGAAAATCCATCCGTACCAGTTAACAATTGATACTGGCCATTGACCACAAGATTTGTGCTACTGCCAATCATTGTGATTGTGCCGCCCAGAATGGCCGAGTAGCTGAGAGGGATCATAAGCTTGGCAGCCGGAATATTGATCTTGCGTGACCAGGCCATAATGCCGGGAATCATTGTGGCAACCACCGGCGTGTTATTCATAAAGCCGCTGAGCACAACCACGGGTGCAAATATCCTGGCAATGGCAGAACGCTCGCTACTCGGTTTTCCGAGCAAAGCGTTAACCAGGAGATCTACGCCACCCGATGAGTGGATACCCGCTGCAACAACAAACATAGCGGCAACTGTAATCAGGCCGGAATTAGAAAAACCGGACAATGCCTCCAGCGGCGTCAGAACACCACTGACACTCAAAATCGCAAGCGCCCCCAACATGACTATATGGGGTGATAAATGCGTGACCACCAGTACCACTAGAGCACCGCATGTCAGCACAACAGATAACCAGCTTTGCCAATCCAGAACTTATCTCCCTAGAACACTTTCTATTGTATAGATATAGCTAATGTCAGGCGCATATGCGCTCTGCCCATCACACCCAAGCACTATTACCCTTGAACACTAGACCGATGCCGCCCCTCCCCCACCCTTCATAGTGAGGAAGATGAAGCAATGGCAAGTCTCAGGCCGAGTCGCGTGCCAGGCCGGTATCGGCCGTCATATCCTCACTAATCTTCTGAGCAGAGATGCCCTCTGGCGTGTAGTTGCCCTTGATGTAGTCCTTGGTGAAAGCATCGGTCAACATGGCTTCGTGGCGCAGATGTTCATACTCGGTTACCTGTTTGGCCTCATCATCGGTCAGCAGTCCCTTGGCGGTGGCATCGGCCATCTGTTCGGCAAAACTGAAGCCCACTGCTTCGCCCTTGGAGACGGCCTTGGCAAATTTGTCGTAGAGCGGTTCCATTTCCATCAGCTTGTAATAGGCAAAGGCCAGGCGACCGGTTACATCGTTGGGGTCCTTGCCGATGTAGGTGGTCAGACGGAAACGCTCTTTAAGCTGATTTTCACCCATCATCATTTCTGACAGTTCACTGGAGAGATTGTCCGACGGCGTCTTGTAACTGCGACCGAGTGGGAAGCACATAAACTTCAGGAATCGGCCGACAAATGGCGTGGGGAAATTATCGAAGAACAATTCGAAACTGTCGTTGATCTGCTTGAATGAATCATCCAGCGCCCAGCGGGCATGGGCCAGATCTTCAGCCGTTTCGCCATTGTCGCTGGCGTATTTCAGTACTGCTGATGCCATGTAGAGATGACTGAGCACATCACCCAGCCGGGCTGACAGTCGCTCCTTGAATTTCAGCTGACCACCCAGCACACCCATGGTGACATCAGAAGCAAAAGCCAGTGCCGAACTCATGCGCTCAACCTGCTTGTAATAATCTGCCAAGGGCCCGCTCACCGGACTTTTGGCCAGGCGCGCGCCGGTGAGACCCAGAGTGAGGGCACGTATGCCACGATTGACACTGAAGCCGATGTGACCCCAGAGCAATTTGTCGAATTCGACGAGGTCGTCCTTGCGGGCGGCTTCCATTTCCGGGAACACATAGGGATGGCAGCGTATGGCACCCTGACCGAAGATCATCAAACACCGGGTGAGGATATTGGCCCCTTCTACCGTGATGGCAATGGGAATGGCCTGAAAGGCACCCGCCGCATAGTTACGCGGCCCCTGCATGACAGCCCGCCCGGCGTGAATATCCAGCGTGTCATTGCCGATGGTGCGCATCATTTCGGTCATGTGATATTTGGCGATGGCAGTGACGACCGATGGCGAGCAGTTGTCTACTGCGCTGGCGGTCAAGGTACGTGTGGCTTCGGTCTTGTAGGCCAGTCCGGCAATACGCCCCATGGCTTCCTGAACCCCTTCAAAGCGGCCAACCGGCAACTTGAACTGGCGACGAATGCGGGCATAGGCGCCGGTGGTCAGATAACCACCCACGGCAGAGGCTGTGGACAGTGCTGGCAGGGAAATACCACGCCCTGCAGACAGGCATTCCACCAGCATGCGCCAGCCACCGCCGGCCTTCTCAGGACCCCCGATAATCCAGTCAATCGGTACGAACACATTGGTACCATTGATCGGCCCGTTCATGAAGGGGGTATTGCAGGGCCAGTGGCGGCGACCGATTTCGACACCCTTGGTATCCGATGGCAACAGCACACAGGTAATACCGTAGTCCGACTTGTCGGCATCGCCCAGCAAACCTTCCGGATCATAGAGTTTGACCGCCAGCCCCACGAGGGTGGAGACCGGGGCCAGGGTGATATAGCGCTTGGCGAAGGTCAGCTTCATACCGAGCACTTTCTTGCCCTTCCACTTGCCCTTACAGACCACGGCAGTATCGGGGATAGCCCCGGCATCGGAGCCAGCTTCCGGCCCGGTCAGACCAAAACAGGGGATATGCTTGCCATCGGCCAGACCGGGCAGATATTCCTTTTTCTGCTCGGGGGTACCGTAGTGCATGAGCAATTCACCAGGGCCCAGCGAATTGGGCACCATCACGGTCACCGCAGCACTGACAGATCGGGTGGACACCTTGGTCACCACACAGCTTTGCGCATAGGCTGAAAAGCCCAGGCCACCCCACTCCTTGGAAATGAGCATGGACATGAACTTGTTGTCGCGGATGTATTGCCACACTTCAGGAGACAAATCCTTGTCCTCATGCAGAATCTTCCAGTCATCAATCATGCCGCACAGGGTTTCGACTTCGTTATCCAGAAAGCTGCGTTCTTCGTCTGTCAGCTTTGTGCAGTTGAAGTCAGTCAGTTTGTTCCATTGCGGACGGCCACTGAAAAGTTCTGCTTCCCACCACACATCACCGGCTTCCAGCGCTTCACGTTCGGTGCTGGACATCTCCGGCAGCACGGCTTTGAAGCCCTTGAACAGCGGCGCAGTAAGCTTTAGTCGAAGGGACGATACATTCAGCAAAGCCAGCGGCGCAAAGAGCAGCAAGGCGATAATAAAGCCGGCTCCCCCAATCGAGCCGGTTAGAAGCAATACGATGATATACCCGCCGGCGACGGCAGTGGAAACAATAAGCGCCGGACCGATGTAGGCGATTGCCCAGAACAACGCAATTCCGAGAATGATGACAGTCAATGTAGACATGGTGAACCTCCTGGCTGGTTACCGCGTCGTCTCCCATAATCCCCGACCCGGCTGTAGTTATTGTGAATAACCTGTAGTTTCCAGACTATCAATAGCAATAATAGAGGCCGGAGTAAATATTCACGCATCTTTTTTATATACGTATAAATGAAGCTGCCCAGGTTTAACACTGCTCAGATGCACCTAAGCACTATTGCCCTTAGCAATTCTGATCATCGCACCTAAGCAATTTTTGCCCTTGAACACTACTGGTCTAATTGTGAGTATGACCGTCGCGAAAACTATTAAAGTTTGGAGAAACCATGAATTTATCCGTTTGGCGTCGTTTAGTAGGCGCAATATTTACTGCACTGGTACTAGTAGCCTGTGGAGGTGGCAGCAGCAGTGACGCAGTCGTAGGGCAGAATAATCAGAGCGGCTCTGAGACTTCAGGCGAACCGGATTCAGGTGAAACTCCCAATGAGGCATCCATGCCACCGGACGAAAATGTAATTCTTGCTGAAGAATTACAATATATGGCTGCACGTAGCGGCATGATGTCGCTGCCCTCTGACCCTGATCAGGTGGCCACCGCGCTCGCTACCATGCCGGATAATTTCGCCGATGTGCTGGCGATGCATGTTGGGCGCTACTACCCCACGCCGGATGAATTCAGCTACGGCATCGGGCCATTGACTGATCTGTTGGCAGCCCGTGCAAACCTGTTGGCCAATGGTCAACCCCAGATAATGATGGAAAACCTGGCCTCTGGCGAAGGCGCGATTCTGTTACTGCCAGTCGATGCCACCATCTTCATCGTGATTCTGCCGACCCAGGTCGTCGAATCAGATGTGAACGCCACTCCGCTGCCCGAGTCACTCGTGGATCTCAGCCAGCTCACTTACGAGGTCAACGGCAATACCCGTACCCTCGAGCAGTACATGAACGGCGGTAATACCAACGCGATTGCCTTCATGCACAACGGCCAATTTATCTACGACGATTACCAGAACGGCTTTAACCCCAACACGCGTGCCCAGATGTGGTCAGTGACGAAGTCAGTCACCACTGCTCTGGTCGGTATTGCTGTTGAAGAAGGCCTGGTCGACTCGATTTACGACCCGATCAAGAAATACATCCCTGAAGCCGCCGATACTGTCTGGGAGGGCGTCAGCGTAGAAGACCTGCTGCAAATGGAGTCAGGCACCTACTGGGTGGATGTACCTGTACATCAGCCTGAACAGCTCGTGTTGATGGGCGCTGATTATCATTCCAATGGTCTGTACGGCATGAACCGTAACGACTACCTCCTGCAACTGACACGCGTGTCACCCACGGGTGATCACTACCGCTACAACAGCGGTGACGCACAGATGCTGGCCTGGCTGCTGGAGAACGTCTACGAGAAGTCCTACTGGGAAATTCTTTCAGAAAAAATCTGGGTGCCGGCGGGCATGCAGGATGATGCCCTGGTCATGACCGACCGAGAAGGACACACCTTCGCCTCCATGGGATTGTTCGCCACGCCGAGGGATATGGTTCGCTTCGGTGAGTTGTTCCGCAACGGCGGTCGCAGCGTCGATGGCAAACAGATCATTCCTGAAGCCTGGACGGTAGCCTCGCACAACTACGATAAGGCCAATGGCGGCGGACCCCGCGGCTACATGTGGCCACACTGGGGCGGCGAAGAATCCGGCAACTACACGGCTGCCGGTTACGGCCACCAGCGTGTGAGCGTGGCACCCTCTCTGAACATGGTGGGTGTGAGATTCGGTAACGACCCGGTCGATACAGTGGCACCCAAGGAATGGGAAGCTGTTCTAACCGCAGTTGGCGAATTCCTGGAGAACGGCGGGCAATAAAGCCTGCTAGCGATACCTGCCCCTGTTTTCAAGATCAGCCGGTACGTGCCTTCGGCACGTACCGGCTTTTTTTGCAAGACTGAACTAACTGCAAACAGACCCACTCACCGGGTTTTCAAGCAAAGCTATTATCTGCTCCGCTGCGTCCACGAGCTCAGCAGCAGTATCAGAATTCAGCTTTTTACCTGTCTGTGCCTCCACTTCATTAATAAAGGCATTGAGGGTATTGATCGCAGCCTTAACCTGCGATTCGTCTGACACCTTCTTTTGAGCGTTAAGCAGCTTCTTGACGAGGCTGTTAACTGTGCCTTGGTGGGCATCAAGCCCTTGAACATCCTCAATAAGCGTTTCAAGCAGTTCGACTGGGCCAGCCCCCTGCAATTTAGCCATGAAAATGCCCTGGCTGCCATCAGTAAATGCCAGACGGAAAGCCAGCTCATTCGCATTATTAAGACTGCTTCTGCGGCCATCAGATCCGGCACTTATTCCGAAAACTGCTGCCGTACTGACAGTTCGCACGTCACCAGGGCGTACTTCCAATGGGTCGCCCTCCCTGACAATAAGTTGTGGACAATCGGGTAGCCCACCATAGGTCGCTAAATCATTGGTGTTATCGCCAGTGTCCAGCCAAACTGCAAATGCAATCATGCCATTGTCATTAATGGCGTAGAGCTGACTAATACTTCGGATAAATACCCCCTCAATACCAGGCGCTGGCTGGCCTTCTGCGGCAACAGCCCCCAATGAATCCGGCATCCCCATCCAAAGGACGTCCAAGTTGTCATCGTCGGTCCAGACCTGGCTGGAAAAGGCAACCTGGCCTGAGTTATTAATGAGCCGTTTCTTCGCAATAGGGTTAAGTCCCGCAAAAGTACCGTCGAAACCCGGGGCTGCCTCACCTTTTCGTACCAGGGGTGACACCACACCACCCTCATATATAAAAATTGAAGGTCCTGAAATGGTATTTCCTCCGATACTAGAGCTGTTGGCAGAAAAAATGACCGTGCCTGCATTATTGACACCAGGCACATCAGTTCCCGCCTGATCAACGACAAACTTTCCGTAATGAGAAGGTAGTCCCGGCGCAGGGTCACCTTCCTTGGCAATAAGATCCGGGCCTCCTGGTAAATTCAGCCAGAGTCCCGAGTCTGCAGACGAGTCAGGGGCATTGAGTTCGCCCTTGAAAGGCAGAACGCCATTATTGCCGACCGTAAAAACAGTGACGGCAATATAGTTTCCTACTAAATTGGTAAACAGTTGCCCACTGGTGTCGGGGGCAGCTTCTCCGGTAACTGCGATTTCACTCAGAGTCGTACCGTTATCTACCCAAAAACCTTCAATATTGTTTGGAATGCCGTTACCCGGATCTCCTATGCTCGCGGCAAATGCAATATGACCATCTGGGCTCAATGAAGGCTCAGAGAAACTCGCATAAAACAGGTTACGGCCAGGCACGGGTGTACCTCTCCTTGCGACCACACGAAAAGCACCAGGTTTGCCTGCGATGATAGCCCTCCAACCACCTATCGCATCCCCTAATACGAGGTCTCCTGAATTATTGAGCACAGGCCCCTTTTCAAAGCCGGGTGAGTTAATGATGAGGACCGAATCGCCCGAACCATCAGGGGCAAGATCACCAGATCTCAAAGCCAATGACAGACTGTCAGGCGTACCTACCCATAGTCCTTCATTATCTGTAGGGTCACTGTTATCCATGTAGCCATAGAAGGCCAGGGTTCCGCTGTCATTCAACGCAGGAACACTAAACGTCTCGAAAGTTCGCCCGGGCACATCTGGAGGTGACTCCCCGGAAACAGCGATGGTTCGAATTTCTACCTGAGCATAGGCAAGAGGAATAATCAGCAGGCTTATCAGTACGATGACGGCGTATCTAGCAATCATTATTGTCTCCTTGTGCGTATGAATATTCTCCATTGAGCAATGAATACTCACGAAGGAATTCACCCTTTAATTTATACGCCCCAGGAGTAGTTATTACTATTAGCCATTCGTCTTAGACGTAGTAGCAGACATGCTGAGTTGGAGTCGAGTAAGCCGGTAATCAGGCCCAATTCAGAACATTGTGTTGTATGCCTGGACGGGTATTACTAGTCAGCGACCCTAAAGCGACGGCAGGTATCCCTGCATAGGAACCTGCACCGTACCTGATACGGTAACAATAGGCGTCAAAAGGTCACGCGAGTTGGAGAAAAGAGGATAAAGGCATCATGAACACCGTAGCCCAGCAGGACGATTTGATCGCCAGCGGCAATCCTTTCTTAAACGCCAACGAGTTCAACTTCATGGTGCGCCAGTCCACGTACGGGCATGACCTGTTCCTCTATTAACTCGGGAACAAATGGAAGTACGGAGCTGGGCTTGATCACGCCCAGACCAATGAATACCGTCGCATCACAAGTTCCCAGGCGGTAAATCGGATCGGTTTCCTCCTGGCACAACTCATGTAACTCAGGATCACCATAGGTAATATCCAGGGACGCGGTAGGGATGCCAGCCAGCACTTCGTTTTCGTCACCAACGGTGGTCAGGGGAACAACTACAGGCGCTGGATTTCCGATGGTAACCGGCACCGGGAAACCACTGGGCATTTCTATTGGAAACTCGGTACTGCCTGTGGTCATGTCGGGTAGCTGTACCGCATCGCCCACGTCTAGGGCAAAGCAGATGTCCTGCCCTGTGGTTATTACGTCGTCCGCATCTCCGATGCCCAGTTACCAACAACTGGCTGACAATCACCGAGAAAAAAAGGCGGTTGACCGACTTAGAAACACAAATCTCAGTATCACTGAAATTGCTAAAGAACTGGGCTATACAGCTCCCGAAAACTTTACCCCTGCCTTTCGCAAATGGACAGGTATGTCGCCCTCTGAAATGCGTGGTCTTATGCTTGGGGATTAATTCAGCTTGCGTATTCTTGGGTGATTTAAGTAAGCACCCTATCTTTCAGCATTGAGCAACGCCCAGGCTGGATCTTCTGCTTCCACAAGTTTCATCACTTTCTGCATGCCTTCAAGTATGGATTGATATTCGTCCACCCCGATCTGTTCTGCGATAGCGTTATCGATCTCGGCGTGCAGAGCAAAGCCACGCAGCATGGCGCTGTCTGGGTTCAGGTTGAAGGAAATGAGCTT
>JBFJXR010000072.1:0-10343 GCA_041622995.1 Nevskiales bacterium | reverse complement strand
GCTTGAATCAAGGATTGCACAGGCATTGAAAACGCAGTGTTCACCGCGTCACGTTCCGGATGCACTGTATGCGGTGAAAGAAATTCCCTACACGCTTACGGGTAAAAAACTTGAAGTGCCGGTAAGAAAAATTCTTATGGGATTTGATATCGAGAAGGCCGTCAGTCGTGATGCCATGCTGAACCCGGATTCGATTGATTACTTTATTGATTTTTCTCAAAAATTAAGGACACCGGCCTAACGGTCAGGTAATGCATCAAATTCTTTTTTCTTGTTTTCAAACCAGCTCTGCATGGCACCCGGTTCTTTCATAAGGTCTTTCATGGCTTTCATGGCCTGTAGATGTGCTTCGTCTTGTTGCTGAAACATTTCCATGCCGTGTTGTTTGCTCAGTTCCGCCATTTCTTCAAAGGTTTCAGCATGAAACTCTTTATCGCAAGCCCCCGCCAGTTGATTGCAAGTCATCGTTTTCATCTTTTCCCCCTCAATTACATAAAGCGAAAATTGATCTTTAGGCGTTACTTTCTCTGACCCAGTTTTCTGCATCTTCTATGTTTTGAAAAAGTTTGCCAAACCCGGGCAGAAATTCTTCGGCAAGCTGCCGTTGTATTTCATTGGCGTAAACGAGCGCCAGGGCGGTGCAACCGTTTTCTGCGTTAAAGTTCCAGATTTTTGAAACTTCTTTCATTGTATCCGGAGTTCCCAGGCTTTCATCCTGAAGTATTTCTATTACAGAGAACTGTGTGCAAGTCTTATTGTTAATCAATTTCACATAAGCATCAGCGGCTTCTTTGGCGCCTTCATCGTTAAAAGGGCCAAATGACCGTACATACAAAACATTGTCGGACCATTTTAAATCCAGATAGCCATGGGCTTTCATATTGCTCATTTATTTACTAAATGACCTATCAGACCCATCAGATCTATTCGGATTATTTCTGGCTCTTAAGCAAATCGCGGATTTCAGTTAGCAGGGTTTCCTCAACAGAAGGCTTGGGTGGCGCCTTCGGGGCTTCCTCTTCCTGCTTCTTCATTGAATTAATACCCTTGACCACCATGAAAATTGCAAAAGCAATGATAGTGAAATCGATCACAGTCTGAATAAAGCTGCCGTAGCTGATGACAACTGCCGGGGACGCATCTGTGGCTGCCTTTAGCACATAGCTCAGTTCTGAAAAATCCACACCGCCAATCATCATGCCGATAGGCGGCATCAATACGCCACCCACAAAGGCTGAGACAATCTTGCCGAATGCGGCGCCAATGACTATACCTACTGCCATGTCAACGACATTGCCTTTTACCGCGAAGTCCTTGAATTCATTCATTACGCTCATTACATAACTCCCTTACGATGAATATAAAGTTTCAGCGAGTGCTTTGACTGCTGTTCAATCAGGGCATTATTTAATCATGCTGTTAGCAAAGATGGAGTAGTCAAAACACCCTTATGGTTTGTAGGAAATATTCCTAAGGGTGAGTACTCCGGAAACTACATGGGAGAAACGGCCCTGGCATCTTTTTATGATTTCCCCAAGTGATATCCATGGGGATTTACTGGAACAGAGAAAATAAATGCTTTTACATTCAGGTAGTAAGCGTTTTTGCATTTTCACTGAGTTTAAGAGTAAGTGAAATCACTTTGCTCAGGGTTTCACCTGAAGAGTCTGTATTGTTTCTCAATTCCCACATTAGGTTTTCAAGTTCGGAAACTATGTTAAAAGTATTCAATTCATTGACTGACAATGATTTCATATCCCATTGTGGAAAGAATCTTTCCGGCTTATCGGGAAGTTCAAGTTTGGAAACGATATTGTGTCGTTCGTCGTTGCTTATCCTTTCATAGGTCTCATCGAGAGCCTGTTTATCACCCTCTATATATTGCCAAAACATACCGTGTAAGAAGGTTAAGTAACCTGAAATACCAGATGCCACATTTTTTTTGGCAGCCTTGTCTTTGATTACAATTATGTCATCGCTCGTGAGTGTGCCATTGCCGATACTTAGATAACAAAGTGAGCTGATTTTTTGCTTGTCCATGAAGGCGCCTTATCCGTATAGGTGACTATGACAACACCGTTATGTGAGTAATCAGAGAGTGATTAGCAGAATATAGTTATGAAAGGTATAAACTGCAACGCCATAATAAACTGGCTATGTCACTTTCTCGTCAGGGATCAATCGGCGTGTCAATTTCCAGGCCACTTATATAATTTTGTAATCAGGTATCACCCAAGGTCACGCAGAATAAACCGTCACCTCGACAGTCTGTTTCTCGAGATCAAGTGTCCCGATACCCCATGCGTGAAGCGCATTGACCCATTTGTACTGGTCTGAGGAATTGTGCAAAGTCATCGTTACGCGAATATCGGCGATGCTGCTCTCAGGACGCAGTACAGAAATACCCACACCCTGGGCATCAATGTTCTCGCCATCCGCAGTCGTAATTGTTTCATGAATATTCAGTTCAAAGCGGCCATCGGCACGCAATCTGAGGTAATCAATGCCTTTGACCGTACCATTGAGTTTCGGGCCTGTAACTTCCCCATCAAATGCAGCGTCGAATCTCGCGCCTTCTGCAGGCGGTGCAATTTCCCCACCTACCAGTGCAGTAAAGCTGACACCATATTCTGTGATACCGGTAACGTTGAGTTTGATTTTGTACAGCAGTTCCCCGACTTCAATGTTGTTCATTGACTCTGTCCTTAAATTTTTTTGCAATATGGTGGATAACGCACAGTTTAAGCGTTACACGCCATCCTTATTCTTTCCGCAGGTACTCGTAACTGTTCAATTAAATAGACTTTAAACGATTCTTTATAAGGTTGTTCATCAACGGCTCGCTGCATGCATAAGATCCACGCCTCGACTTCGCTGTGACCAATGTCCAAATGCTTGTGTGCTTTCGGAATGATAATGCTGCCAAAGGTTTCGGAATATATTATTGGACCACCCAGCCATCCCGATAAAAAATACGCAAGCTTCTTTCTGGATTCAGCTAGATCAGGCTTATGCATATCCCGGATTGTTTTTGCTTCGGGCAGTGTTTCCATATATCCATAGAATGAATCGGCAAGCTTAGTCAGCCCAGCCAGACCACCGGCGGCGTTATATGAATTATCGTTAACGCCATATTCTAAATTTTCAGATGTCACATTGATTCCTGATGATGCATTGAGTCACAGGCTACCACTGACCAAATAGCCGTACTTGATCGAACCGGTCTATCCATCCTGGACATGCGACTGTATGTGGATTCCCGCCACGAATGCGGGTCCAGAGATCCATGTATGACCGCATCTCGCAGCCTGGTGTCCGTAACATGGCAGCAAGTAACAGCGCCGGGCCAAGCAAGGCGGAGAAGAGCATGGCCCACGTCCATAGATAAATACCATAAGCGGGGCCAAACGGGTTACCAAGTGAGAATCCTACGAAGACTGTCACACCAAGCCCGGTCAGAGCGATGACCGATGGCCACCATCCCCACGAGCGTTGAAAAAGTTCGTTTACGACTGGCCGCCAGTAGACTGCGAGTAGGATGACAAGAATGACAGAATCCATTGGATCATCGAAGCCATCAAAGAAACTCGCCGCGTCCCGGATGCATGGAATACCCAGAAAATAGATAACGGCAATGCCCAGAGTCGTGCGAATGGCGACGCCAATGAGGCCAGGTCTTGGAAGGTCATGCAATGATTTAGCCATTAACAGAAAACCTCAGACGCAGTAGTTTGTGCCCAGTGGCATCATGAGTTTTTTCTTCAAGATACTCAAAGCCATACTTAGAATAGAAATTGCAGAATAGAAATTGCAGCCAATGGCATTTTCCTTGAACACCTCGACTTCCAGATCTCCGTGGAGCGCCTGGGCTTTATCCATTAAAGCTTTGCCTATGCCTTTTCCATGGCAGTCTGGCTGAAGAAATATCGCGCCGACCTCATTGCCAACCAGGGCTATAAAGCCTTTTACTTCACCGTTGATTTCTGCAATCCATGTATCGGTATTAGGGAGGTAAATTTCAGCGATATTTTTTCGTTCCTGCGTAATGAAATCCTCCTTTACAAACGCATGCGCGAGTCGTGTAGCTGCTTCCCAGGCGTTAAGCACTGCCCTGAGGTCTGTGTTCTTATAGTGTCTAATTTCCACCAGACCGTAATCCTGAAATAGCAATGTGACCGCAATGTATGATGCCAGAGCTACAGCGTCAGGCAATATTGCGATGGCGTCTTCAGCATTTATATAGGGGTAAGAGACAGACTCCATTTTTACGTGGGTTATGGCGAATTAACCTTGTTGTATTATGAGATGGATCGCAAAACCATTTTTGCCAATGGCGAGGAATGATCATGCCTGTAGTACGGTTTCCAATGTTGATGCTTTTGATATTCACACTTATGGCTCTTCAAGCTGGCCATGCATGGGCTGCGGGTGAATCCGGGTCCAATGTGTTGCCATTAAAGTCTGAATTCACTCCGGGAGAGTATGGCGAGCCATTTGAAGAGCGCGGGCTTTTTCAGGGCTGCGACGTAGTGGATGGGGTTGAATACTGTGCGTTTCATCTGCTGGGGTGGAAATTCTATGCCTATCACGGAGGCCCTACCGGAGCAGTCATTATGGAGGGATTAGAACAGGTCCCTGTAAATACCCCGGTGATATTACGTGGTGACCAGATCAGTATGGGGGATCTAACCGTTGAGATTGCCCTGCGTGAAGTTGAGCGTGACCCTGCAGGGGATCAATATGTGACAGTGCGTAACAATATGCAGGGCAGGTGGATATCTCTGGACGACCCCAAATCTGAAATCGAATTCATGGGTTCTGAAAAGCGAAACATTTACGACGGTAATTTCCAGGGGCTGGATTTCCTCCAGATCGCAGATAGTTGTGGCGAATTCCCGGAGGAGGCTGGGCCGTTTTTGAGCAGCATAGACCCGTCTGATCGAGAAGATGGCCCACAGTGCTTCAGCATACTTAAAGCAGACAATAAAACATTGGAATTAGGGTATATGGGACGGGGCAACACGCTTCGCTACAGGCGTCCGAATTATTAGGTAGTTTCAGATTCGGGCAGAATTTCTCATTCAGATGGTCGCCCGCAATGACAATAAGAATATAGAAAGGATTCACAACCTATAAGGGTGGCGGCTGACCCAATTATCACACACGTCTCAAAGCTGTCGTTCACTGTCAGACACCAGGCTCTCAACCGTACACCAACGCACATCATCGGTACTCGTCACGAGCTGGTAAGCCGAAATCTCCATATTGAGTAGCGCACACTCCGGGGAGGTTAGAAAATCTTCAAATTCCGGATGTCGTTTGATGTGCGCCGCCAGTATGGTTTTGTGTTCATCATCTGGCACATCCGTAATCTGCCCATGTGCGGTAACCACCAGATCTGTGCGTTGTTGTTCGAAGGGTTCAATGCCGCTACCTATAAGCAAAGCAGCGCGCCCGTCCTTGTGCAGACTTTCATACTTTCGGGTTGCTCGATAAGTTGCAAATATCAGGCGTTTAATGCCGTCGACAGGTGTAAACGCCATCAGGCTCGCATGCGGCTGCCCATGTATCTGGGTGGCCAGGACAGCCAGCTTCCTGGTTTCCAGCAGTTCGCTTATTTCCTGGCAAATGGTCATTTATCAAGCCTCGATTCAGTGCTAATCAATTACTCCGCCCCGGATCTGCCGCATTACAGAAAGTTTCATTGTGACTGGGAAAGCAGAGTGTAATGAGCGGGTTTTGCCGGGCCCAAACAGGCGCATCAACTGTACGCACTCCTTTGGCCTTATTCCAGTCCTGTTGTTTGGTCTTGCTCGGTAAAAAGCCCTTTGGGGCTTAAGAGTTGGCGCTATTGGCGACCCCTCAATTTCGGGGCTGCCCTCATTTTCTTCTTGATTCTCTGCATTTGATATAATGACGGATTAACATTCCTACCGCTGGTTACCGTCTCCGCGGATTTGCCGTGGCGCAGTCTACTAGTCACTTTTCGAGATGAATATGAGCCTATATCAAGATTACCTGAAAGAAATTAACACTCGTAAAGAGCAGGGGCTAAACCCCAAGCCGATTGAAGATGGTGCACTGGTCAAAGAGCTCATTGCTCAAATCAAAGACACTGAAAACGAATATCGGGCAGATTCTCTCAAGTTTTTCATCTATAACACCCTGCCGGGCACAACCAGCGCCGCGGGAGAAAAAGCAGGCTTTCTGAAAGAAATCATCCTCGGTAATGCGGTTGTTGCAGAAATCGGACCAAGCTTTGCGTTTGAGCTGCTTTCACACATGAAGGGTGGCCCTTCAATTGGGGTTTTGATTGATCTGGCACTCGATGATGATGAAAGCATTGCCCGTGAAGCTGCGAAAGTGCTGAAAACCCAGGTATACCTTTACGAAGCCGATATGGAGCGACTCGCTGCTGCGTATAAAGCCGGCAACGAAATCGCCAAAGACATTCTGCAAAGCTACGCACAGGCTGAATTCTTCACCAAGCTCCCGGAGCCGGAAGAAATCGTCAAGGTTGTGACTTACATTGCCGCAGAAGGCGATGTTTCTACCGACTTATTGTCTCCGGGCAACCAGGCGCATTCCCGCTCAGACCGCGAACTGCACGGCAAATGCATGATCTCGCCAGAAGCCCAGGCTGAAATCGAAGCCTTGAAGGCACAGCATCCGGACAAGCGCGTCATGCTGGTGGCCGAGAAGGGCACCATGGGTGTGGGTTCTTCCAGAATGTCTGGCGTGAACAACGTGGCTCTGTGGATGGGGAAACCCGGCAGCCCCTACGTACCTTTCGTTAATATTGCGCCGGTTGTTGGCGGCACCAATGGCATTTCTCCGATCTTCCTGACCACTGTTGACGTCACCGGTGGCATTGGTCTGGATCTGAAGAACTGGGCCAAGAAACTGGATGAAAACGGCGAGCCCGTACTGGATGCCAATGGCGACCCAGTGCTTGAGCAGAAATACTCCGTTGCCAACGGCACGGTGCTCACCATCAACACCAAGACCAAAAAACTCTACGACGAGAGCGGTGAGAAAGAACTGGCTGATATTTCATCAGCATTCACTCCGCAAAAGCTGGAATTCATCAAGGCCGGCGGCTCTTATGCCATTGTCTTTGGTAAGAAGCTGCAAACCTTTGCCGCAGAAACGCTGGGTATAGAAGCCCCCGCTGTTTATGCCACCTCCAAGGAAATCTCCCACGAAGGGCAGGGCCTGACCGCGGTCGAGAAAATCTTCAACCGTAATGCTGTGGGTGTTACCGGCGGTAAAGTACTGCATGCAGGCTCGGATGTGCGTGTGACGGTAAACATCGTCGGCTCACAGGACACCACCGGCCTGATGACCGTGCAGGAACTGGAAGCCATGGCCGCCATGGTTATCTCACCAAAAGTGGATGGTGCCTACCAGTCGGGTTGCCACACTGCATCCGTTTGGGATTCCAAGGCAAAGGCGAATATTCCCAAGCTCATGGGCTTCATGAACAAGTTTGGCCTCATCACAGCCCGTGATCCCAAAGACGTTTACCCCGCGATGACCGACGTTATTCACAAGGTTCTGAATGACCTGACGATTGATGACCGTGCCATTATCATCGGTGGTGACTCGCATACCCGCATGTCCAAGGGTGTGGCCTTTGGTGCGGATTCCGGCACCGTGGCTCTGGCCCTGGCCACAGGTGAAGCCAACATGCCGATTCCCGAGTCTGTAAAGGTGACCTTCAAGGGCACCCTGAAAGATCACATGGATTTCCGTGACGTCGTACATGCCACACAGGCGCAGATGCTGAAGAAGTTTGGCGACAACGTATTCCAGGGCCGCGTGGTAGAAGTGCACATCGGCACCTTGCTGTCTGACCAGGCCTTTACGTTCACCGACTGGACAGCAGAAATGAAGGCCAAGGCGGCTGTCTGTATTTCCAACGACGACACCCTGATTGAATCTCTGGAACTCGCCAAGAACCGCATTGAGATCATGATCGAAAAGGGCATGGATAATGAAGCCGGCACCTTGCAAGGCCTCATCGACAGAGCAGACAAACGCATTGCGGAAATTAGCTCAGGTGAAAACCCGGCTCTGAAACCCGACGACAACGCCAAGTACTACGCCGAGTTCACTGTTGATCTGGACGAAATCATTGAGCCAATGATTGCCGATCCGGATGTTAACAACGCTGACGTCTCCAAACGCTACACCCACGATACGATCCGCCCGGTTTCCTACTACAAAGCCGAGAAGAAAGTGGACTTGGGCTTTGTCGGCTCCTGCATGGTGCACAAGGGCGATATGAAAATCATTGCCCAGATGCTGCGTAACATGGAAAAGCAGAACGACGGGCAGATCACGTTCAAAGCCCCGCTGGTGATTGCGCCACCCACCTACAACATCATTGACGAGTTGAAGGCCGAAGGTGACTGGGAAATCTTCCAGAAGCATTCGGGTTTTGAGTTCGACGATGCTGCACCCAAAGGAGCCGCCCGCACCGAGTACGAAAACATCATGTACCTCGAACGCCCGGGCTGTAACCTGTGCATGGGTAACCAGGAAAAGGCAGGCAAGGGCGATACCGTCATGGCGACGTCTACCCGTCTGTTCCAGGGTCGCGTAGTAGAAGACTCAACCGAGAAGAAGGGCGAATCCCTGCTCGCGTCTACACCGGTTGTTGTGCTCTCAACCATCCTCGGTCGTACACCGAGCCTGGATGAGTACAAGGCGGCGGTTGATGGTATTCAATTGACCAAGTTCCTGCCTACCGGCACTAGCGTTATGTAATCTAATCAGGTCGTTTATGACGACCGATGATGGCATTACAACAAAGGGGGCCAGCGCATGCTGGCCCCCTTTTTACTTATGTATGTCGACAATGTGAAAAAGAAGCCAGAGCCTGATGCTTTCTTTATATTTCGACTGAAGAATCGAATTTAAAACAGTCATCTTCAAACCCTTCGTCACGTGCCTTGGTAGGAGGCGTCGGAAAATCAGGCACCGCTACAACGCCATTTAACTCAGCTTGAATTTCGCTGGCGGACTCTCTTGGCATATAGAACTGGCTGACCCATTTCCGTACCTGTCGAAACCTGCCGTCATGTTTAGACTGCATGATTTTAATGGCCGGCAGTTTGTTCTCCCAGACTTCGAAATCAGCGCCGAACGTTTCCAGGGCGCCGGCCTGTGCCTCTTCGGCCAGTTTTATATCCTCAGGGGTGATCGTTGAAGACGCTGCAAATGACAGCACGCCATGCCATGCCTGTGTGATGCCATCCGAAACCGGCGTATTCGCGATGAACTCATATCGGATAATACCGCCAAATGTTTGCTTGGAAAGCAGCAAGCCCGGCCCGGTATACCATGTCACCGTATCCAGATGGGCCTGGTAATAGTCAAGAAAGCCACCTTGCCGCTGAATAACCTGTACATCCCTGAATTCATTCTCGAAATACTGGCAGGGTGCACCGTGTGTAGGCCCCAGATGGTGCAGATCTGCCATATTATCAATCAGTTCAATCTGATGAAGACTGATTTGACCCAGATGGTCCAGCTTCCAGTGGATTGCGTTGGATTGATCCCAGGCTTCAAGATGCGGGGGCGCAAAGTCGGGCCCTTTGCCTTCAGGACAATGCCACATCAGGACACAGCCCAGGCGCTCCACAACGGGGTAGGAGCCGAGTGCAAATGATTTCGGGCAATTGCCTGTTTCGTAGGGAATTTCTTCCAGGCTTCCGTCGGGCCCGTATTTCCAGCCGTGGTAGGGGCAGCGAATGGAATCTCCCTCGATGTTTTCGCCGATTTTGGAAATATGTGCCGAGGTACTTCTGGCTAAATGTGTATTCATGTGGCTGCAGTACGCATCCAGCGCCACCACTTTGCCGGAATTGCCGCGGTAAACCGCGAATTCCTTGCCAAAGAATGAAATACCAATCGGCTTGTCTGCCAACTCACTGGATTCTGCCACCACGAACCATCCCCTGGGATAGGTGTGTGGGCCCAGTCCGTAGTCTTTTGATTTTGCTTTACTTGATTTAGTCATGGTGCGCTCCTCGTTGCTGATAACCTTCAATAATATATTTGTATATTACATATATTGCAAGTAACAATGTTTGTATAAGTATAATTAACCTATAATCAAATGAGACAGGACTACGACCAAAGGATTGAACAGGTGGACATATCAAATTCAGTGACCTATCACATCACCAAGACGGGAAATCTGTTGCGGCAACTGGCAGCCAAACGCATCAGGGATGCCGGACTCAACATCACCCCTGAAGAATCTGTGTTGCTCAATCAACTCTGGGATAAGGACAATCAGACAATTTCCGAGCTTGGTGAATGGTCGGTGAAAG
>JBFJXR010000071.1:0-10701 GCA_041622995.1 Nevskiales bacterium | reverse complement strand
CTCTTGCTACGTCCGCCACGCTAATGCCATGAATCAGGCATTAATCGAATGGGCGCAACAGCATCAGCAATATGCCCTGCTCATGGTGCCCCTGTTCGCATTTATGGAAACCTGCGTGGGTATCGGACTGTTCGTTTCCGGATTGTTCCTGGTGATTATCTGCTCGATTTTCTACGCGAATGGCTGGGCCGGCATGTTGCAGATGTCCGTACTGGCCGCAATGGGATCATCACTTGGCGATCATGCAGGTTATTACTTCGGGAGAATTGTGGGGACTGGGGCTCATCAAATGAATATTGTCCGCCGTAATCAGGACAAATGGGATCGTGGTGAAGCATTTGTACGCAGATACGGCGTCTGGGCCATCTTCATAGGTCGTTTTCTGCCCGCCATCCGCAGCCTGGTGCCGGCCATGCTTGGCATCAGCGGATTTGCCCGCCTGCGATACACTCTGCTGGATATTTTTGCCTGTAGCCTGTGGGCGACTGGACTGGCTGGCATTGTACTGGGCGCTCATGAGGTTTTCCTGTAATACATAACAGTAAAATACGATCAAATAGTTAACTGAATTCTGGATAGAAGATAATGAGTCATCCACCACAAATTAAAATACCTGCGACCTATATGAGAGGCGGCACCTCCAAGGGCGTGTTCTTCAATCTGACCGACCTGCCAGAAGTGGCCCAAGTGCCCGGCGAGGCTCGTGACAAATTATTGCTGCGTGTTATTGGCAGCCCCGATCCCTATGGCAAACAAACCGATGGCATGGGCGGCGCTACCTCCAGCACCAGCAAGACGGTCATATTATCCAAAAGCAGCCAGCCGGATCATGACGTGGACTACCTGTTTGGCCAGGTGTCTATCGACAAGGCCTTCGTGGACTGGAGCGGTAACTGCGGCAACCTGACGGCAGCTGTGGGTTCATTCGCCATCAGTAATGGTCTGGTGGATGCGGGGCGCATTCCTGACAATGGACTTTGCACGGTTCGCATCTGGCAAGCCAACATCAAAAAAAGCATTATTGCCCAGGTGCCGATCACCAATGGTGAAGTACAGGAAACCGGTGATTTTGAACTCGATGGTGTGACCTTCCCCGCCGCTGAAGTGCAAATAGAATTTCTGGACCCAGCTGATGGCGACGGCGCCATGTTCCCTACTGGCAATCTGGTTGATCATCTTGATGTGCCGGGCATTGGCAGCTTCAAAGCCACCATGATTAACGCCGGCATCCCGACCATCTTTTTAAATGCCGCAGACATCGGCTATACCGGCACAGAACTGCAGGACGCAATTAATAACGATGATGCCGCCCTTGCTCGATTCGAAACCATTCGTGCTCATGGCGCAGTGAAAATGGGTCTGATCGAGACTATTGAAGAGGCTGCTGCCCGCCAGCACACACCCAAGGTTGCTTTTGTTGCGCCCGCTGCAGACTACGTCTCATCCAGTGGCAAACAAATCACCACCAATGATATCGACCTGTTAGTGCGGGCCCTGTCCATGGGCAAACTGCATCACGCCATGATGGGCACTGCGGCAGTTGCAATCGGTACTGCGGCTGCCATCCCTGGCACGCTGGTGAATCTAGCTGCAGGTGGCGGCGAACGCACATCAGTTCGTTTTGGACATCCTTCAGGCACGTTGAAAGTCGGTGCTGAAGCAAATATTCACAACGGCGAATGGTCAGTCAAAAAAGCCATTATGAGCCGCAGCGCCCGCGTGTTGATGGACGGCACAGTCCGCATCCCGGGCGAAGTACTCGGAAATTCACAATAATTTAGGGCATAAGGTATCGAAGCTTTTTCAAACAGGGCATAATTACGCCCCGCTGAGGCCAGCAAAGCTGTTAATGCGACGAGCCAACTCAGCAATTGGGCTTTCTCAAGCTCATCCTCGATTAAACATGCCCAGGTGGTGGAACTGGTAGACACGCTATCTTGAGGGGGTAGTGGCGAAAGCCGTGCGAGTTCGAGTCTCGCTCTGGGCACCAATTCAAAAAGAATGGCCGTCTCAAAAGACGGCCTTTTTCTTTCTTACCATTAGTTATGGCTCATATCTTTGGGATTCCCAACCTAACTCCCGGGCACGGCCTCTTTCCCTGTTGATTTTCACATATCGATCATATGGATATGGAAACTCATTATTCAATCCAGATTTCCGTAATATTTCACTTTCTGTTGTATGCTCAAATTCTGATGCTCCTGTGGCTGCAGCAACCCTTCCAACAACTTGACGATTTATATGACGCAAACGGAATTTCTGATTCATGGTGAAACAATAGCTCCCGGAGAGCGGGGCACAATTACCATTCCACTGGGTCGCCTGGCCGATCACACGCCAATGCACCTGACCGCTCATGTATTTCATGGCAAAAAGCCCGGTCCGGTAACCTTTGTCAGTGCAGCCATTCACGGAGACGAAATCATCGGCGTCGAAATTATCCGGCGCCTCGCAGAGTTGAAAATTTTACGGCGTTTGCATGGCACATTGATCCTTGTACCCATCGTAAATGCCTATGGTTTCAACAGTCAGTCGCGCTACTTGCCTGACAGGCGAGATCTGAATCGCACTTTTCCGGGCAGCGAAACGGGTTCACTGGCATCGCAACTGGCATATGCCTTCATGTCTGAAATTGTCGCCCGCTCCCAATACGGTCTTGATCTTCACAGTGGCGCTGTGCATCGCGAAAATTTCCCGCAAATTCGTGCCGATTTGAATGACCCCGAGGTGTTGGCTTTGGCCGAGGCGTTCGGTGCATCAATTATGCTGAATGCGAATTTGCGTGATGGCTCGCTCCGGTCAACTGCAAATGATGTCGGCTGTAAAATTCTCCTGTATGAAGCCGGTGAGGCGTTACGTTTCGATGAGGTAGCGATACGTGTCGGGGTTAAAGGCGTCCTTGGAGTTATGCGGCATGTAGGCATGCTGCCATCGCAAAGTGTTGGCAGTAACAAACGCGTGCCGTCACGATCAGATTCCACTCACTGGCTCCGTTCACCTATCGGCGGCATTATGCGTGCCCAGAAAAAACTCGGTGACCGAGTGAAAAAAAACGAGACAATCGCCCTCGTTTCAGGACCTCTGGGTGCAGATGAAGAGGCTGTAGTAGCACGTAGCTCCGGTATTGTAATAGGGCGTACAAACCTTCCTGTTGTGAGTCGTGGCGATGCTTTATTTCATGTTGCAAGAGTGGCGAGTTTGTCTGACGCAGAGGAAATCATGGAAGAACTAGGTCAGGAAATGGAGGAAGACCCCTTGTTTGACGACGTAGCCATCGTATAACGAGGTATCGCTAAATCTGCAGTTCATAGCAGCATCTTGCATACGGTTGTATGGATTTGAACTATAGTTCTATAAGACTGTTGCAGATATTCCCTTACTTCTCTATGGGTGACTAATGAAAGAATCTAAAACGCCATGGTTCCCCGATTTAAACGTCTGGGTAACAGAAACTACGGAAGCAATATTCAATACTTTACCGTCAATCATGGCCGCAATTGTAATACTCGTTGTTGGCTGGTTAATGGCGCGCCTAAGTCAAGGTCTGGTCCGGCGCCTGTCGCAAGGCATAAACAGAATAATGGAGCGCGTATTTCGCACGGGGACTCTCGCAAGTGCCCGGCTTTCGACTCCAATAATCACTGTTATAGCTGAAATCACCTACTGGATTGTTGTATTCATCACAATAACGATTGCCATGCGTGTTGGCGGATTTACGCTGATCTCCGGCTGGCTGGATCAAATCGTTGTCCATCTGCCAAATCTTATTGCCGGTCTGTTGATTATTGGACTTGGTTATTTATCTAGTGACTACGTAGGCAGTTTGGTCGACTCCGGAGTCGGAGCAAAGAAACCCGGGGAGCGTCTGCTTCTCGGACGGCTGGTTCAGGGTTTCATCTTCACAACCATGCTTATCATCGGTCTCGACCAGTTTGGTGTGGAAGTCACTTTCCTCATTACACTACTCACAGTAGTTGCCGGTACCGTTCTCGTTGGTTTCTCCATCGCGTTTGGACTGGGTGCGCGAGCGCATGTCAGCAACCTGGTTGCCGCACGAACGGCACAAACAGTCCTCAAAGCAGGAATGAATATTCGGATTCACGAGGTAGAAGGTACCGTTCTGGAAGTGTCAACCACCCACATTATTATGGATACGGAAACGGGGCACACCCTAATTCCAGCGAATATGCTTGATGAAAACATGGTTGAAATTCTCACGCTCCCAGGTGGAGATTAGCCATGGCCAAAAACCTGCCCCTTACACTCGCATTCCTGGAACAGAAGCCGTTAGCCGCCGGACGCGAACTGGCGGGTATGGATACCGAAGAAGCGGCTATCTTTCTGGATGCCATTCCAACTCGATTTGCCGCACCAACACTTACTGCCATGGGCGCATGGCCGGCCTCTCGAGTTCTTGGGAAGATGCCGGAGGCCAGTGTGACAGCAATTCTAAGCATCATTGACTATCTGGACGCAGCGGCAATCCTGCGCAACTTTTCGCTTAGCGACCGTAAGCGAGTGCTATCTGAATTACCCAAAAAGCTGCGACGGGACTTTGAGACTTCCCTGGCTTATCCCGATAGTACGGTAGGGGCACACATGACTACCGCGTTTTTGACCTTGACCAAACAACATGTTGTTCAAGACGCGATAGACCTCATAAAAAATTCGGCAACAATTCATCAGGAAGTGGTTCTGATTGTTGATGCCGATCGTAAACTCGCAGGTGCCGTTACTGCCTCAAATTTACTGCGACATGCCGGCAAAACCGCACTCGCTGAAATCATGGACAACAAGATAGAATCCGTGTCAGCGCGTGCCAGATTGTCCGCAATCGATACCGTAACTGACTGGAGTAAATACAATGCCCTGCCTGTCGTCAGTCGCCAAAAACACGTAGTTGGCCTGTTACCAAGAAAGTCCGTGACAGATGCAGACAGGAATCATAAACCATCCAGGCCACAATCCTCGGCGTCGATTCCGATTTCAATGATCGATGCTTTCATTACCAGCACCGCCGGGCTAGCGCAGGCATTGATTGGAATCGAAAGCACGGCAGTCATTAAGGAAAGAGGTGGGAAATGAGTGACGCTTTAGAACGAACAGCGGAGCATTTAAATCGACGGTTTTTTATCGACTATCCCCTCGATGCAGCCAAAGCAATAGAGAAACTTCCGATCACCGAAGCCGTTCTAGCGGCTGCGACTCAGCCAATCAAAGTACTCGTCCCAGTGGTTCGAAAACTCACCTCTGACACCGCTGCGCGCTTGATAACGGCACTCCCTGACAAATTATCCGATTCGCTGATTGCCGAGTTAGCACCGACAGAAGCTGTGCGCATTCTTGGGCATATTGACGAACCAAAAAGAACCGAACTACTGTCACGCCTTGACAAGTCGATACGCAGCGATCTGGAAACATTGATGTCGTACCCCGCAGAGACTGCCGGCCGACTAATGAACACCCGTGTCCAGACCTTTCGGCGGGACACAACCGTAAGTGATGTTCTGGACCGTTTGCGGAAGCACCGTATGAAAACCGCAAGAAGCCTGTTTCTCGTCGACGATGACATGCGTCTGACAGGCAAGGTATGGTTACAAGATGCTGCACTGGCTGAGCCGAACGAGCTATTGGGTTCACTCGAAATACCGATTAGCGCCTTTTCCCGCCCTATTGATTCCTTGAGTCTGGTGGCGGAGGCATTCCAGAACAAAAGCGTGCTCGATCTGCCAATTATAGATCTCGATGGCGTCTTTCTGGGCGCTGTCAGTCACGAAGATATCGCCAAAACCATTCACAAGGATGCCACCGCTGACTTGCAAACGATGGTAGGTGCAAGCAAGGAAGAACGAGCGCTTTCTTCTGCTTTTTTTACCGTTAAAAAACGCATGCCCTGGCTACAGGTTAATCTGGTTACGGCATTTATGGCTGCGGCGGTTGTCGGCGTGTTTGAAGCCACCATCGCACAAGTGACTGCGCTTGCGGTGTTGCTCCCCGTCGTCGCAGGACAATCCGGCAATACTGGCGCACAAGCGCTAGCAGTCACCATGCGTGGCCTCGCATTACGCGAAATAACCGTTCGTCAGTGGCCACGCGTACTTCGAAAAGAAGTTGCCGCCGGCTTTATGAATGGGCTGGCCATCGCAGTTACCTGCGGGATTGGTGTATATGTCTGGAGTCAGTCACTTGGCCTTGTGGCCGTCATCATGTCATCGATGGTGTTGGCGATGATTGCCGCAGGTTTCGCCGGGGCGATTATTCCTGTGATCCTGACCCGTTTAGGCCAAGACCCTGCCACGTCATCATCCATCATCCTGACAACAGTCACCGACATTGCCGGTTTCTTTGCATTTCTGGGTATTGCAACAATTATGATGCAGTTCCTCTAATACGAAATCCTGCAGTCGATATTTTTAGGATAAATTCAACCAGATACCAAAGCTTGGATTTAACTGGCATATCGTACATGATTGTAAACATTAGCAACTGATACTTGACGGTGCCGGTCGCGTAACTTATTCACGAGGCACTTAACAATGAAGCTGGCAATTCTTTCCTGTGGACCCAATGCTTACAGTACCCGTCGGTTAAAAGAAGCTGCTTTGCAGCGAGATCACGAAGTCAAGATCCTGAATACCCTGAAGTTTGCTATTGACCTTCAGCGCGGCTCCCCCGATCTATTCTTTAAAGGCCAGGCACTCAGTGACTACGATGCAGTGCTACCCAGAATTGGGGCATCAATAACGTATTACGGTACGGCTGTCGTGCGCCAGTTTCAGGAAATGGACGTGTACTGTGCCAATACGGCCCACGGCATTCTCAACTCACGCGACAAACTCCGCAGCCTGCAGATTCTAAGTCGCCATCATATTGGCATCCCCCGTACGACCTTTGTCCGTGACAAAAAAGATGTACTCCCGGCGATTGATCGTGTGGGCGGTGCACCCGTCGTGATCAAATTGATAGAAGGCACCCAGGGTATCGGTGTGCTGCTTGCAGAAACAGTGAATGCTGCAGAGTCCATCATCGAACTGCTGCAAAGTCAGAAGCAGAACGTACTCATCCAGAAATTCGTCGCTGAGAGCAAGGGCAAGGATATCCGTGCTTTTGTGGTGGGTGACCAGGTCGTCGCCGCAATGCGTCGTGTAGCACAGGGGCAGGAGTTTCGCAGTAATGTGCATCGCGGTGGAATTGCCGAACCTGTGGAATTAAGCCAGGAATATATCGACACTGCCGTACGCGCCACTCAGATTCTCGGTCTTCGGGTTGCCGGCGTGGACATGCTGGAGGGCACCGATGGCCCTCAGATCATGGAAGTGAACTCCTCTCCTGGACTGGAAGGTATCGAGACCGCAACTGACCTGGATATCGCCGGTGCCGTGATCGAATACATCGCTGCCCAGGTCGACTTTCCCGAGATAGATGTGCGTCAGCGACTCACCGTTAGTAAGGGCTACGGCGTGAGCGAAATTTACGTTCCGGAGGGATCACATTTCGTTGGGAGTACTATTACAGAAACCCGATTGCGCGATAGTGACATCAACGTACTTACGCTGTATCGGGGTGCCAAAGTCATTCCCAACCCGCGTTCTGACCGCGTACTCGAAGCGGGAGATAAGCTTTTATGCTTCGGCAAGCTGGAATCTATGCGGGGAATGATTCCAGCCAAAACACGCAGGCGTCGGCGCCCGGAAATCCAGGCTCTTCCGCATACCTCCGATGAGGCAGGTACTACCGACACAACACATGACGATGAAACATAAGTAAAAGCCAACAATGTCCGTCTGCAACAGGATGGGCAATGTTACTTATTTGTCGCAGCCCTGACAGGTCCTGATATTCAGTATTACAACCAGACCTATCCCTAAAAGTATCGCGCCGGCTACTTGTAATCGTACATCCTGAAGTGCGAAAAAAATCGATGTACCTCCGAGTATCAGCATTGAAAAAATAGCCACGCACTTTACCTTGAAAGTAATGCATTGATTTTCATCCCAGTGTTTGATGATCGGCCCGAATGTGGAATTAGCCAGTAGCCACTGATGCCATTTTTCCGAGGAGCGTGCAAAACAGGCTGCTGCCAACAGCAGAAAAGGCGTCGTCGGTAACAAGGGCAGGAAAACACCTATTGCCCCTAATGCTACAAAAACGAATCCCAAAAACTTATATAGCTGCATTGTCGCTCAGTAATTGCCCTGTATTTAAGATTGCAAGCTAAATTCCCATATCAACAGACACCCACTACTCACTGTAGTGCTGGTCAAAATGAAATGCACAAGGTATTGTCATTAGCTTCAAGAATTATCAGTTAAATGACGACAATAGCTTTGCATTTACACCTTTGCGAGGAAACAAAATATGTCAACCGTGTTGACAGTGGTCTTAACAATAAACACAGGAATCATCGTATTTCTTTTATGGCGCCTGGCTCGCATGCGGAATGAACTGTCTGCACTGAGAACCAGAGCCAAAGTGCTTGACCCCGAACTGGCCGGGCCTCCTGCCGATCTTGATGAATTGTTCAAAGACAGCAAAACCTCACTGATTACGATAGAAATCCTTAATGCAATGGCGCTTGCGAGCAAGGAATCATGGTTTATAGGTGTATTTGGTTCCCTGTCACCACGTCTGGTCAGACGTAAAGTCACCGATCAGGCTGCTGGCATCATCAAGAGCCAACTATTGGATTTCGGCGTAGAGGCCGATGTTCGAATACATCGTGGAAACTAATTTTCTTCTGCTGATACTCGTTGGCCTGTGCAATGTACTGGCCATTTACGAGGTCATTCGCTCGAACAAAATACTCAAAACCACATCCAGTGAGATTCATCGAAGTGTAGTACACCAGCGCGAGCTCGCTCAGCTACTCGAAACCCACCATCAACTCTCTGACATCCAGAATATTACTGAAACGGTCGTCGACACGGGTACGGCGACCGTACGCAGCATTCATAAGGAAATTGCCAATATTCCATTTGAAATTCTGGAAAGCATCTCGGCAACCCGGGATACAACACGTGTAGTCAAAGGTGTTCATGACCTCACGGCCGATAGCGTTTACAGCTCAATATCTTTGTTAAACAGGCAACTCGGAAAGCGCCTGAGAAAACATATGAAACTGGGTGTTGAATCATCGAAGACTGTAGATACTGACAAAGGTAAAGAGTAATTAATCATTTGGGCCTGGCTAACTCCAGTTGGTTCTTTGAACCCAAAATTTTATGCCTTCTGTGTGTATGTACTCACACTAATGGCCTCAACTAACGAACACCCTATGCTGATATCTAAGCCACGACCCTTAATCCGGGGCGTTGCCAGCAGAATTTCATACTTCCACTAACTATTATTGTCATGTCCATCAAAAAGCACTAAATCATCAACAGGCTTGCATTCAAGCGGCAGTAACCATATTAATAGTATCTATACATACTAATTTGACTGTCGGTTTATTACGTTACATAGCCTTATGAGCAATACGGATAATCACTTCGGATATCTTCTACATGATGTGGCGCGCCTGCTTCGTCGGGAGTTTGACAGGCGCATCAAGACGCTCGGGCTCACGCGTGCCCAGTGGATTGCCCTTGCGGCCCTTCTGCAACAGGATGGCCTTACGCAAACCGAACTGGCCTTCATGCTCGATATGGGCAGAGCACCTTTGGGTACCCTGATCGATCGACTTGAAAGGGATGGCTGGGTAGAACGTAAACCTGACCCGGAAGACCGACGCGCAAACCGTGTCTATATCACCAAAAAAATAAAACCGCTGTTATCCAAATTATCGCTTGTCAGTCAGGAAGTGTATGAAGCTGCAATAACCGAATTACCCGAACATGAGGTCGAACGTGTCATGGGCACATTATCCCGCATAAAGGCCAATCTCATGGCAATCGACAACGATTAATTTAAGGCAGATACACGCGCTATTATTGAATAAGGTTTACCTGTTCATCTGGTAGAGAAGTCTTGCGCAAACTCTTTTTGATAAATCCGGCCGCTCGCGTCAACGAGCCTGAACTGAAGACATGTGTCAGCGCATGGCCAAAAGGTTGCACATCCATCACCACGTCTACATTGGCCTGTTCCAGTGCCTTGGCCATAATCGTAGACTGACGCAGCTTAACAACCATGTCCCAACGCCCATGATAGAAAAATACTGGTGGATCATCAGCAGACACATGCGTGATAGGCGAGGCGTCTGCCCAGATATGTCCACGACCGGCAATCCGTTTTCCGCCGGTAAAGCGCTTTACCAAACCACTGTCCGGGTATTCCAGAAGATTGGTTGGCCCGGCCCCTGATACTACTGCGCCTACTCTGCTGCTGACTTCCTCTTCAACCGGCACATCTGTCAGACCAAGCATCAAAGCCAGATGACCACCAGCGGAATACCCCAGTGCAGCAATTTGTTCTGGTGACACTTTGAATTGAGATGCATGGGCACGTAACCAGCGAACTGCGGCTCGGCAATCTTCCAGCTGTGCCGGGTGAGGATGCTCTCTGGCTGACCGGTAATCGATATTCATCACTACCAATCCATGCGTAACCAGTAACTCGGATGCTTCCTGCATATCGGCACGCTCGCCCCCGACCCAGCCGCCCCCATGAATCACAATGACAGCCGGAAACGGCCCCTCCCCTTCAGGTATATAGATATCTGCGGGCAGACTCTGGGATTCGTATTCGACGTATACTAAATTT
>JBFJXR010000070.1:0-10917 GCA_041622995.1 Nevskiales bacterium | reverse complement strand
TGTAGTCACATACGCCATTGGCATAGAGTGTTTCCAGCTGTGTCCATTGTTCATCGGTGAAGGGGATGGGGGCATAGTCTTCCCGGTTGAAGGGTTTCAGGCGACACTCGAAATTGGTGGCGAATTCATCAGCACCGGCAACCGTACGTGGCGTGCCATAGGCATAGGGTGTGCGAATCAGGTCAATGCACATTTCATCGGCGACCTTTGTACCCGTGCCATTACTGCACTGGTCATGAATGTCTTCCGGTTTGTTGGCAACGATTTTCTCTGGCAAAGGCGTTTCGCTGAGGTCGGCTTCAACCGCACTGAGCCAGCGATCCATTTCCAGCAGGCCCTGTTCAAAATAGTAGGGGTCGCCGATGAGGGCAACGGGGCCGCCCCACATAATGTGATTGTCATGGTGACCGAATTCCCGGTCCAGTCGCCAGCGTGGCCACCAGGCATGCAATGAGTCATGCGCTGCGCCGGGGTCAGGGCCTACAAAGCTGATGATGGCCACGGTATTCATGTTGTTAGTGACGTTGGCGGCACCACTGCGGTAAGCCGTCGCTATGACAGATTCTTCGCCCGCTGTGCGTTCGGCTTGCCAAAGCATGTCAAAGTCGAGGCCGCCAATTTTGACGTTCAGATCGACAAATTGTGCAGGGGTGATCTGGGCCGTCATCAATGTTTCAAGGCCGTACTGGATCCCGGTGTTGCCCGTCGGCAGGTGGGTGACCTGAATGTCGCGGTCATCCGTTTTCGCACGAACGGTCCTCGTACCCCAGATGTGCTTGTACCATTCGATGGCACCGCAGCGTACGCCGTCGGGATTGTTTTGTGCATGGTAGGTGTCAGGGCCGGCACAGCCGCTGTCGACTGATACGGCTGGTTTGAACAGCCCTTCATCCATGGTCACAGCATTGGCGTGACTGATATGACCTTCCACCAGGCCAAACTGATGGGGCGACCAGACCACGCCGGGCGCCCACTTGCCCGGATCTTCAAAATACTGGCGCATCAGGTTGTAGTCAGCCGCCTGGACAGCAGGTGACATGCTGTCCGGGTAGACGCATGTGGTCAGCAGACCCTGGTATACGCCGGGGTAGGCATTGGCAACAGTTTGCTGGGTAATGGCGCCACCAGAACAGCCGGTGCCGATGGTGTAGCGCAGATCACCGTATTGCTCGATGAGGCGTTCTTTGGCCATGATCATCGATTCGGCCTGCAACACCAGGTCACAGTTGTGGCCATTGTTATTGAGGGCGGTGGAAAGCACCGCAAAGCCACGACCCAGAGCGGTGACATAGCTGTTTTCAGGTCCGCCCGGAACGGTGCCTCCAAGTGAATCCCCTAACGGTGGCTCGGACGGGCTATAGGACATGCCGCAGCCACCGCCATGCGGTATCAGCAGCTTGTGATTCCATTGCGGCTGGGGCGCCCAGGCTGTCCATTCCTGATCCGGGTTGAAGAGCACCATGATGGTGTAACGGTCGCGATCCTGAAACCCGTCCTCACGACGTACGATGAATGGAACACTTTCACCGTTATCGGTGGTGGTCATGGCTACATCATCCGGAATGCCGTCATCCGGGTTGAATTCTGTAAGTCCGGCTTGCGTGGGGTTGCTGGTTTTATAGAGGTAGCTGTACTGCACGGGCTGGTTGCAGTCATTGTGTTCGCTGGTAGCGCCTGCTGCACATTCGTCCCAGCCATTCAGTCGATGCTGGCCAGCCGAGAATACCGGGCCGTATTCAGGGTGGTTGGTGATCACCGTTTCGTAATTTTCGCTGCCGGTGCTCACTCGCAAAGTGTTCTGGCCGAGGGCAAGATTGGATATTAACCCCATGACACGGCCGTTTTCACGCAGCGTTAGCTGGTCGGAAATATCGGCACCATTAAGTGTGGCCTGTATGGGGTTACCCGTGGCTTCGGTGGTCAACTCGACAAGCGCATCCCCGCCACTGATGAGATCCGGGCGATTGGATAAAACCCTGATGCCGCTTTGGCCAGTTGTCGTATTACCACCGCTAGAGTTATCTATTTCTGAATCTGATCCGCCGCAAGCAGCCAGAGTAAAAGCGAGCAGTAAAAGCGATAGCCTTTGCATGGGTTGTTCCTGTGAAATTGGGATTGGCCCTTATGCTTCAGGCAGGGCGTCGAGCGGGTAGTGTAATCAGGATTCGCAGATATTCCCAATCCGGTTCAGATCGTCATCCAGCTGATCTGGATTGGCATCAAAGGGACAGTTGTCTTCGGCGTCCGAAATGCCATCTTGATCCAGATCGAGTATGGCATCTTCAAAAACGACTCTGAATGTGCCATCAGTGACCTCGAAAGGCGTTTCATCGTTTACATCTATCAGGGTGGCTGTGAACACGCCTTCCATACCGATTGAGTCAGAAGACATGACGGTGATGCTGCAGCTGCCTGTGTCGGCATTTGTATCGAGCATCGTGATTCCCCGGGCCAGTGTAATGACGGTGGCATCAGGGTTGCAGTTATATGTGCCTTCTTGAGGACCAATGAGGGCAATCGTCCAGCTTTCCGCGTCGTCGATATTGTTTACCGCGTTAATGCTTCGCATGTCCCCGTGGGTGGTGAATCGCAGATCGCCTGTGTACTGGTAGCGGATTCCATTCACTGAGCCGCTAATGCCACTGGGTATTTCCTGTGGTTCGGGATCGGAGACGCCCGGGTCAGGGTTTGGGATGTCAGGTTCAGAATCCGGGTTGTCTGGAAGTGGATTAATTGTGTCCGGATTGTCAGTGTCCGGGTTTTCTGCGCCAGTGTTTCCGGTTTCGCTGGTTCCGGTACCGCTATCCGGTGTTTGCAGCGTATTTTGCTGAGGGCTATCGCTATTACCTGAGCCACCGCAGCCATTGAGAACACCCAGAACAACCGTCAGTGCGATCAGCTTAAATATTGAATGATTCATGTCTGTCCCTCAAACCTGTACGCCATGACGGACACTTCTGACGAAGAGTCGGGCAAGACGGTATTCGCCGCTCAGGGTCGAAAACTGTTTTTGGTAGTCCACGACACCATTGACCTCGGTGAAACGTGTTGCGAATTCGGTGATTTCCTTCCTGGTGACGGTTTTTGATTTGGCCGCATGTTTTGCGAGTACGGATTCTATAAATCTGATCTGTGCTGTTTCAGGTGTGCCGCCTGAGGATGAGTCACTCTTGCCTAGCGCCCAGGTCGCAGCCGGGACTGCTGCAGCCACGCCGGCAATTTTTCCGCCAGCCTTGAGGACTTCGCGTCGGGATGTTTTTTTGTTCAACATGCTAATCCCTCCTAGTTCCAGGGGCTGACCGTCATGGTTGACGGGCGTTTTAGATTGTAGGCCCAGCGGCGGGACTGGTTTTTGTCCTTGATGTGATCATCAAGTGCCACCAGTTCCTGCTGGAAGGTGTCCAGGTGTTTGTAAACGCGTTGATCATGCATGAACTGGCCCTTGGGGTATTTACCCAGCGATCGGTGCCATTCGCGCGGCAGGTCTACAAAGATCCGCGAGGCGCAGAATACGGCCATGCCAACATTGATCGGTGGCAGGATGTTGAACCAGTCCAGTTCAAGTTTGGTTTCGTCATTGCGGGGTACACGGTCTGACCAGTAGCCTACCGGCGCAAATTTCTGGGCGGATAGCGTGGCTTCAAGGGCATGGTTGTTGGTCATCCAGAAGATGAGCCGTGTCAGCATTTCGATGAGTTCTTCAACGGTGCTCAGGGATTCCGGGAAGCCATTGACCTTTGAATTGTTCACGACCTCGTGGCAGAAGGCCTGGAGTTCATGATCCTTCTGGACGTCGCTGTCATTGCGGTAGTAGAGATTGATGTAGTTACGCACCCATTTTTCGATGACTGGGTAGATGCCCTCGTCGTCATGCAAGGGGAAATCTTCGATCGCAGAGAACTGCGTGTCCTTGCTGCGATCCAGCGGCGTACTGCCTTCAACGAAATGGTAGGTGCCGGCCAATCTGACGGTTTCTTCAATAAAGGTTTCGCCGGTCCAGCCGGTCATCTTGTTTGCCATGCCGGATAACAGGCCGTGGTCCGTACGGCCATAGCTCTCGGCATTGGCCGTGCCCACTTCCCAGAATACGCCCAGATGATTGTTGGTGACCAGCGACATGAAATGCGTTTCCAGCAGCGCTGTCAGGGGGTGCTGTTTGGGAATGTTGCGGTAGAAGCTGATCGGGATAGAGCCCAGGAAAAAATGTGTGGAAAGATGATCCACCACGTTACAGATGGCATACATGCTCATGAACAGGTTCTTGGTCATCTGCCATGACCAGTAGTCACTGCCCGGGGTCAGGATGTCGGATAAAGGTTTGTTTGCATCCTGAATATTGAGGTATTTCCACAGCAGTCTTTCCTGAGTGCTTTGAGGTGTGTGCTGTGTGCTCTGGATAGCAATGGTCTTCAGTGGGCCGCCCGTTTTGGGTACGGCAAACATCGCTATCGGGGTGAACAGGCGTCCGCCGTCTGAATCATTGGCAGGCGGTTTGGTATTGGCCGGATGAAACTCCTTGAAGTCCACGACGAATACACGACCCTCGGCCATGGCCTGATCCAGATCGTCATCCTTGAAGTCGTCGGTCTGGCGGAAATGCTCGTTGGTGACCTGAAAGTTGTCCTGATGCTTGATGTAGGGCTTCAGCCGGGAATAGGGTGAACCGGCGGCTACCTGCAGCCAGGCGATAACATCGTCATCACGGAACTCTTCATCAAAGGGTTGCTTTGGATACTTGTTGCCGATATCCGGGTAAAAGTCCCAGTGATCGACGCAGTTGGTTCGGGTAGCGGGTACCAGGATCAGGATGTGGTCAACCAGCCCGAGTTTGACCTGATCCGGGTTGCTGCCATCCAGGGCGTTTTCCACCAGCAGGGATAAAAGGCGGGAAATGTTGGACAGCGCTCTTGGATTCGCCGCCCAGATCGGCCAGTTTTTTTCAAAGTAGGGGAACAGGGCCTCGAAGAAATCAATGGCGTCTTCGGCGGGATGGGCGTCATCGACACCCAGGTCGTTTTCATGGGCGAAGTTTTCACGCTGTGCCGGAGTACCCCGCAGCGTCCATATTGAATTTTGACGAACATCCGGAGAAGAAACATTGGCATGAACCACAGCGCCCGGCATCACGCTGTCTTCAAACCAGTTGTCGATTTTTGCTTTTTCGAGCTCCTGATTTCTCAGGGATTTCTCCAGATCATCTGAACGGTGATACAGCTTCGGGAATGGGTAGGCAGGCAATTGCGTATAGGAGGTGCCAATTGAGGCCTGGCCATCACAGTAGCCTTTGCCTACTGCCACGATATTGCCGACATGCTTAACTTCGGCCGTATCTTTGCAATTGGTATAGATCAGGTAGGGTGGAGTGAACGGCGGATTGCTGTCCGCAAACTGGGTCTTGGCACGTTCTGAAATGCCAAGTGCTTCCAGTGAAAGGTATTCATCATTGACGATGGACATGCGCGCTCTCCTGCACTTTATGGGTTTTTTTACCCGTACTTAATATTGCTTCGAGTTAAGAATAGGTAAATGCCCGATGCAAATCACGCCAATCTGGAGGACATTGATGCCAGATTGTAGTTATATGGCGCGGATTTCAATTTTCAGTCCGTGTATATTTCCTTTTTAACATTTTTACAGGTGTTAAGGCAGCCAATGTCGGAAGAGTTCAAGGTTCTCGCCTCTGTGTATCGCAGCTTGATAGACATTCTCAAGGAGGATGGCTACTCAGGTGCGGATGTGGCTGAGAAATTGAATATCGATCTGAATAAACTCGGAACGCCCCGGGAAATGCTCACCCTGGAGACGATTACCGGGCTCTGGCAGCTGGGTTATGAATCACGTGGCCCCACAATCGGTATTCAGGTGGGTTCGCGCGTAAAAATGATCGACTTTCAGGACGTCGGTATCTTCCTGGCGTCTACAGAAAATGTTGAAGACTGGATGAGGCAGATGGATCGTTATTCAGGACTCTTCAGCAACCTGGGGCGGGTAGAGACAGAAATGACTGCGAAGGCGCTTGAGGTCAGTATTCTCTATACCCCGGCCGTCCCTCTTAAACATGAACGGCTGGAATTCATCGCGCTTATTATCTATATCCTGGCATCCCAGTTTTTGGCTTCACCCCTCAGGCTGACTCGAATAGAGCTGACACGCTCCAAACCGGATGACAGCAGTCCATGGGATGAGGCTTTCGGAACAAAGGTGAAGTGGGGCGCGCCTGTTACGAAATATGTGATCAGTCATGAAGAGGCGAAGCGGCCAATTCTGACCCGCAATCCACAAATGAAAAAAGACTTCCAGATGTTGTTGAACAGTCGTCTGGAAGAGGTCACCAGGGAATCGCCTCTGACGGAAGTCAGAACCGAGATGATGAAGCAGCTCCATGACGGAGCGAGTGTTGAGTCTGTGGCTTCGGCGCTGAATATGAGTGTCAGGTCGCTTCAACGTAAACTCGAGCAGGCTGGTTATTCGTATAGCAAGTTGTTATCCGAAATTCGTGTGGATATGGCAAAGCACTATCTTGAGTTGGGTGCGCCTGTGCCTGAAGTGGCCGACATGCTCGGTTATGCCGATGTGTCAGGTTTTAACAAGGCTTTCAAACGCTGGCTCGGGGTCACACCGGGTGAGTATCTTGAATCACCGCGGGATTTGGGCGAACCCTGAGTACTGGCCGGTCTGGCACTATGTCTAGCGAGCCTTTTTATGAGATGACAACCTGTAGGCAGCTGTCTGGTAGCGGGTGAGTTAGACTCCTGTGTATGAGAATTCAAACTAAATGAGAAACGCTTTATTGCCCATAACCGCGCTACTGGCCAGTGTGGCCTTGCTGTTTATGGCCAATGGTTTGCTGGGTGTGTTGCTGCCGCTGCATGCCCTGTTTGTGGGCTTTACGCCTTTCGAAATTGGCGTGATGGGGACGACCTATTTCGCCGGTTTTATCGCCGGTTGTATCCTCGGCCCCCGGTTGGTCAGGCGAGTTGGTCATATTCGCACTTTTGCCGCGCTTGTGGGTGTGATCTGTGCCCTGGTGCTGCTGATGGGGCTGACAGATGCGCGCCCCGTCTGGTGGCTTGGCCGTGGGGTCATCGGGGCTTGCTTTGCTTGTTCATATATTGTGATCGAGAGTTGGTTGAATGACCGTGCTGATAACAGTAACCGCGGGTTTGTATTTTCAATCTATGCCATCGTCAATTTCACGGTCATTACGCTTGGCCAGCTCGCCATCATGCTGGCTAGTATCGAGGATCTGCAGTTGTTTGCTGTAGCTGCCATTCTGGTGTCGCTGGCGACGTTGCCGGTAGTGGTGAGTGCCGCTCAGGTTCCGACACCACCTGAGCACATTCATGTGCGTCTTGCTTATCTGTTTCAGCGTTCGCGGGTGGCCATGGTTGCCTGTGTCGGGGTGGGTATGGCCAATGGCGCATTCTGGACGCTCGGACCGGTGTTTGCCCAGAGAGGTGGGGCCGGGGTTGATACAACGGCAATATTCATGAGTTTGACAGTGATGGCAGGCGCACTTGGCCAGTGGCCTCTCGGACACTTGTCCGACAATATGGATCGGCGTTGGGTGATTATCCTGGCAAGCATGGGTGCAAGTATTGGCGCGGTGGTATTGGCGGTCTTGCCTGCAACAGGTTTGGTGTCTACTTATGCGGGAGCGGTGCTGTTTGGTGCATTCGCCTTTCCCTTGTATGCGCTTTGTGCTGCACATCTTAATGACAACATAGAACCGGATGGATTCGTGGAGGCGGCAAGCGGGCTGCTTATGGCCTACGCGGCCGGAGCGATGATTGGCCCATTGCTGGCATCAGCCATGATGGGCTGGCTTGGAGGTGCAAGCCTGTTTGTCTTCACAGCTATCATCCATCTGGTAGTCGCTGGTTATTCGCTGCATCGAACCCGGGTACATGAGCCGACCAGTGAAGCCGGGCAGTCTTCGTTTGCGGATGCACTTGTAATGAGTTCAATGTCGGCGGATATCGATATCCTTTCGCCTTCAGATGAGGATGAGTCAGACGCGGCATCAAGTTCACCGCTCATCCCTATGGGTGATGAGTGAGCATGCGAGACTGGGCAGAATAACCCCAATAAATCAGACGCCTAAGATTATCTATGGATTTTTCACTGACTGACGACCAGATCATGATTCGCGATGCTGCGCAGGACTTTCTGGCAGACAAGAGCGATTCCGGAGCTGTGCGTCGTGCCATGGCAACCCATGACGGGTTTGAGCCCGATGTATGGGCAGCCATAGGTGCAGAGCTGGGCTGGTGTGCTGTGGCGGTACCTGAAGCGCATGGCGGTATGGGCATGGGGCCGGTCGAGCTCATGCTGATCCAGGAGCAGGCGGGTTATCACCTGCTGTGCTCACCGTTCTTTTCTACGGTTTGTCTCGGTGCCACTTTATTAAATTCCCTTGGTACAGATGAATCGCAGTCTGCGTTATTGCCAGCCGTCGCCGGTGGCGAGTTAAAGCTGGCTGTTTCCATGTCGGACAAATTGCAGCTAAAGGCCGATCGGTTGGGTGAAAACTGGTCGTTGAACGGACAGGGGTTACAGGTTTGTGATGCCGTGAATGACAGCATGCTGCTTTTGTTTGCTAGGGCAGCTGACGGTGTCGGGCTATTTGCAATTGCGGCTAATACGCCGGGTGTAACGCTTAGCTCGCAGACCGGTTGGGATGCCACACGACGTTTTTCCACGGTTGAACTGGATAATGTGGTTACGCCTATGCGTTGTGATAACCCGGGCAGGCTGCAGCAGGGTGGTCCGCGGGCTACCGCTCTGGCGAGGTTATACATAGCGGCAGAGCAGCTCGGTGCGGCCCAGCGTTGCCTTGACCTCACCGTGGCCTATATCGCAGAACGCAAACAGTTTGGTCGTGTGATTGGCTCCTTCCAGGCGATCAAACATCGTTGTGCCGAAATGATGGTGCAAATCGAGGGCCTGCGGTCGGGGGTGTATGGCGCCGCTGCACAGGCAGCCAGTGACGCTCCGGTTGAAATTCTGAATATGGAATGCGCCATGGCCAAGGCATTGGCGAGCGATGTGTTGTTTCACTGTGCGGGTGAAGCGATCCAGCTGCATGGTGGCGTCGGCTTTACTGACGAGTATGATCCGGGGCTGTTTTTCAAGCGGGCACGGGCCTCAAAAACCTGGCTCGGCACACCGGAGCAGCTTCGTGAAGAGATTGCGGGAGTCTTGTTATGAACCTGAACGAGAGCCCTGAAGACAAAGCCTTTCGCGAGGAAGTCGCGACATGGATGGCTGAACATCTTGTTGGTGAATACGAAGTCCTGAAGCATCGCGGTGGCCCCGGTGATGAAGAAGCCTATCCCGAGCTGCGAAAGCAGTGGGAAAAGGAACTCGCCGCGGGTGGCTGGACCTGCGTCGGCTGGCCAAAAGAATATGGCGGCCGTGAACTTTCCATTGAACACCAGGTAATTTACCACGAGGAATATGCGCGTGCTGGTGGCCCCGGTCGTGTTGGGCACATAGGCGAGGGGCTGATTGGTCCGGCACTGATTGCCTTTGGCAATGATGCCCAGAAGGCCGAGTTCCTGCCTGGCATAGTCAAGGGCGAAACCTACTGGTGTCAGGGTTATTCCGAGCCTTCCGCGGGGTCTGATCTGGCCAATATTCAAACCAAATGCTGGGTAGGCGATGATGGCGACTGGCGTGTCTCCGGACAGAAGGTCTGGACCTCACTGGCGATGGACTCTGACTGGATTTTTGTCATCGCACGCTGTGAGCAGGGCACGAAGGGTCGTCATGGTCTGGCCTTTCTGTTGATGCCACTGGATCAGCCGGGTGTGACCATCAAGCCGATTCACCAGATCAGTGGCAGTGCTGAGTTCAATGAAGTTTTCTTTGATGAAGCCGTGGCCAAGGCAGGGCATATCGTTGGTGAGCCCGGTGACGGCTGGAAAGTCGCGATGGGGTTACTCGAAGCCGAGCGTGGTGTTTCGACACTGGGACAGCAGATGCATTTTGCCCATGAACTGGACCTGATCATCAAGGCCGCCAAGGCTAACGGGCAGGACAGGAACCCCCTGATTCGTGATCGTATTGCGAAAGCATGGTCGGGTCTGCGGGTGTTGCGCTATAACGCATTGCGTATGTTATCCGGTGGTGCAGACGTCGCGCTGGGCCGTGAGGCACTTATATATAAGTATTACTGGTCGAACTGGCACCGTGACCTTGGCGAACTGGCCATGGATGTTCTGGGTGAGCAGGGCGATGTGCCGGCAGAGGATTTCGATATCCTGCGTTTGCAGCAAGTCTTTTTCTTCTCGCGTGCAGATACTATTTATGCAGGTACGAACGAAATACAACTGAACATCATGGCCGAGCGCGGGCTCGGTCTGCCAAGGGAGCCACGCGGCTAATGAAAGACGTAAAGAATAATCCTGAATACATTCCCGGCCACGGCCTGTTACAGGGTAAGTCAGTTCTGATTACTGCGGCTGCCGGTGGCGGCATTGGGTTCGCTGCGGCCAAGCGTAGTCTTGAAGAGGGTGCGCGTGCGGTGGTGATCGCTGATATCCACGAACGCCGGCTCGGTGAAGCTGTCGAGGCACTGAAGAACGAACACCCTGATGCCCTGGTTGACGGCAAGCTCGCCAATGTTACTTCCGAGGAAGACGTGCAGGCGCTGATCGATTTCGCTGAAGATGTGATGAATGGCGTTGATATCCTGATCAACAATGCGGGACTGGGCGGCAGCAAACTGGTTGTGGATATGACCGATGATGAATGGTCAAACGTACTCGACGTTACGCTGACCGGCACATTCAGAATGACCCGCGCCATGCTAAAGAAAATGCAGCCCCGCAAGGCGGGTGTGATTGTAAATAATGCATCGGTTCTTGGCTGGCGTGCCCAGAAAGAGCAGGCGCATTACGCTGCGGCCAAGGC
>JBFJXR010000069.1:0-10927 GCA_041622995.1 Nevskiales bacterium | reverse complement strand
TGAAAAAATTCCCTGCAGGCCTTTACCTGTCAGATGGCTATGTTCAAAGCGAAGTACAGGGTCTGTCACCTAAAGTCATCAAAGCCATTCTGCAACGATTCGTCAAAGGCGGCCTCTATACCCACTACATCTCCGCAGAAGATGCGAAGCAAAAGCTGGAAAGCAACGGCTTTTGCAATGCCCGATTACTTGCAGCCAGCGATATTCCAGCGACTCGGGAACTGAGCAACAAACCCGGAGGTCATCGAGTCAGGGTTGTCGAGGCCTGGGCTTAAATACCCGTCATACCGACGGCACGAGAAACTAACAAACGGGCAATTCGTTGGAGCAAGTGAAAAGAGCGATTTCTCCACTGCATCGCTTCGCACCTCCGCTCGAATGACATAAACATAGAAAAAGCCTCTCTATGAGCGGCTTTTTCGTAACCAGGTAACTATTGAATCGCGGATAGCGGTACTCGCGGCACCACCACACTGGAAGGATGCTCGGCATCTGTCAGCAGGCTGTAAACGCCCAGCACCTGATCAGCCAGATCAGTCAACGGCGGCAAGCCATGCGGGAAGTCGCTGGCTCCAATCGACAAACGCAAAGAGGAACCCGCCGGGACCACGAAACTGGTCGGAAACACTTCGATATTCAGCAGAATCGGCTCACCCACGCCCGGAGATGGCGAGAGCGCTTCTTCAGTAAAGGGGTGCCAGGGTTGAATATTCTGTCCATCGAGGAATCTTGATTTGGACACATCCACTGCGCGATGACGGGCGGAAAGCAGTCCATTGGTAATTTCTTTCGATGATCCATCCGCACCTACCAGCGTGACCTTTACAGACACGCCAACATCCATCGCCATATCCGGTGACACCCAGATATCAGCACCGATAGGACCATTGATGTAATAGTCCTCGGTCATGGGCTCGGTCGTGAACGTGACTTCCAACGCAGCTTCGTTGAGTTCATTTCCCTGAAAGCAAGGAACAGGGGCCTCAGTCAGGCTAACCAGACCCGCTGTCCACTGGTCGGTACTGCTGGAACATAGGCCATTAACGGGCAATTGCAGTACGCTGGTTCCCGCCTCACCTTCGGCAGGCATTTCTGTTGTCAGACCACCACCCTCACGAAGATACCAGCGCTCGGCAGAAGCCTGCGGGTGTGGCCAGTCCTGCGATGTTACATATTTCTCTGCACCATATAGATACTGGGTAACGTTTGGCACTTCAGAGGCCCCGGTGTCCATACCCTTCAGATATTGGTCGAACCACTGCACGGCCAATTTGTTCAGTTCCGGCACATCATTCTGAGGCAAACCCACTCCCCGTGAAGCTGCGACATGTGTCCAGGGGCCAATCAGCAACTTGGTGGTGGCATTGTTTTTTAACGCCTCGTAAAGCATGGGCTCGCCACGCTGGAAAATATCATTCAGGCCGCCAATGATGAAAGTCGGGATGTGGATGCGGTCTGTATATTCAATCGTGGATCGAAGGCGCCAGAACTCACCGTCATACTGGGTGGCACCATTACCTGTTGCCGCATCAATAATGGTCGGTGTCTGGAAACCGGTACCCGCGTTTATTACATCGTTTACAAGATACGGAAACGCTGATTCAGGGTCGTCGAACGTATTGGCGGTCGGCACAATCGTCAGGCCGGTCACCAGCCCCATCCAGAGAGGAATAAAGCCGACATTGGTCTGCCCGCCGGTGTAGGTGATATCACGATAGGCATCCGCCATCGGTACGATGGCAAATATGGCCTTATGTGCGGGATGCTCATGCGCAGCGGTAAACAACTGTGTGATCGCCATGAACGAAGCGCCCCAGCTACCGATATTCCCGTCACAAAATTCCTGTGCCGCCGTCCAGTTGATGACTTCGCCATAGTCTGCCAGCTCGTCCTCACCGAATGCATCCCAGTTGCCACCCGAAGCCCCGGTGCCACGCACATCAACACTGAGGTGGGCATAGCCACGTTTGATCAAGTATTCGTTCGAGGCCGGAACAGCGGGTATTCCGATGTTATAGCCCGTCTGGGTCAATACGGTTGGGAATGGCCCCTCAACAGGGTTGCCATTCTCATCTGCAGGCACTGCGACTGAATAAGCCAGCTTTACACCATCCCGCATTTCAATCGAGCCAAAGGTGGTTGAAATATTGGGGTAGAGTTCTTCACGTTCGTAGGACGATGCAGCCCAACTGGAATTGGAAGAGGCAATATCGCCCCCACCACCACCATTTGAAGGGGTATCATTGGAACCGCAGGCCGATAATATCAAGCCAAACGGCAATAGCACGCACAGACGCAGAAGCTGTCTTATCACGATGGGTATCTCCGGAATTTCTGTCGCCTGGCTTGAAAAAGCAAAGCGCACATATGTTACGTCAGCTATGATAGCACCGGATCACCACACACAAAACTTAAGGCTGTGCATACATGCATAAGCCCTTTCTTCGGACAAAACATGAACTCGAGAACCCTGTTTCTACTTTTGAATGTAATCGGCGGAATGGCTGTGCTGGGCAGTTATGCCTGGGGCATTGGCCTGTTTCCAGAGTTACGTGAGGCATTCTGGGGAGGTGTACCCGAGGGTCTTCGTGGCGTTTATAGCATCAACATGATTTTTGCAGCAGCCGGCTATATTGCCGCCTTCCTGTACTTCATGATCAAACTTGGCTCAGATGAATTTGGCAGACTGTATTGGTGTTACCTGCTGGTACTGCTGTTCTCAGCCCTTTGGCTGCCACTAACAGTCGCGTTCCTGACCTATCAGGAAGACTGGATTTGGCGTTTTATACGTGTTGACCTTCTCGCCGTTGCACTTGGCGGCATCCTGATGATCAAGCATGTGTGGAAAACCGAAAACGCCGGTACAGGTCTGAAAGCGGCCATTACCTTCGGGCTGTTCTTTTTCAGCCTGCAAACTTTGGTGCTAGATGGATTTGTATGGCCTTACTACTTCGAGTTGCCTGTTAAGTAGTTGCCATCAAAAACGATAACCATAAGACAGGCCGTAGGTTTTTTCTTCAAGATAAATATCAGCCTCACCACCCCCGAAGCTATCCGGTGGCAGAGGCGGCCCATTATCAGGGATTGAGTTTCTTCCCTCGACAGTCACCTTCGGGGCATACAGCACATGGACTGTGATTTCATGCGCACCCATCACATAGCTACCGCCCATGGTGTAGTGCTTTTCGACAACGCCGGGCGCAAGAATATTGAAGAAGGTCTGATCCTCAGGTATCGGTTGCTCAGTATCGCTATAACCCGCTCGCACCGTGAGCAAATCATTTACTTTGTAGTCAAAGCCAAGCTTCACCACACTCATATCCTGCCACCCAAAACCCGGACCGTTACTTGAGCCTAGCTTGTTGCCATATCGGTCCTCAGCAATTGGACTGGTGACGGCATTGAATAAATCCGCAAACGGAGAAGTCTGCAACTGATTCAATAGTTCCAGCATTGAAGGGCCGGCCCCAAGACCGGCCAGCAAATCATTCACCTGATCTGCAGGCAGTTGATTCAGGAAGGCGGATGAACTTTCAGGATTCACAAAATTGGACAAGGGGTTACCCACAGACGCCACACCACTGTATTTAATGCGCTGGTAGTCCATCGCCAGGGTTAAATCTTCTGTGGCACGCCAGGCCAACCCAAGAGCATAGGTTTCCGGAATATCGAAGCCACCCTGTTCGGCAAACAGGCCTTTGTACTTGTCGAATTTCTTCATCCGAATCTGGGGTTGGTATCCGGCCCCGACACTAAAATCGCCAAAATTTCCCATCCAGCCAATGCGTACACCTATGCCTTTTGAAGAATCATGGCCGTTACCCGTAACGAAATCCGGTGATTCTGAATAAGGCCCCGGGAAATCCTTACTGGCAAATGCCGTTAAACCTTCAGCGGCGAATTGCTGGTAAACATAATTCACGCTCAACCCCAGAGATTGGCCTTCCATATATTCAAATGAGATCGATGGTCCAACAAACAACTGTGCGAGATCAACGCCCGCCTGCTTCCTTGAGCCAAAGCGGCTGTAAGGGTTTTCAGCTTCCGGATAGCGTGTATTCATTCCGCCATGACCTATCGCAGTGACTGCCCAGGACCATTGATCATTAATTGCACGCACGATACCGAAATCAGGAATATAGAAAGTATCTTTCTGGTTTCCGTCAAAAGACTCATCGGGCCCGAAGAAGTTATTCCGAATTGATCCACCACGTTTCGGTTTGAAGACATCGACCCCGAAATCCAGTCGGTCTTCGACATAGTTAATACCGGCCGGATTAGTGGCAGTGACCATGGCGTCCTGTGGAAATGCTGTACTGGCGCCGGCACGACCTTTCGACTTGGCGCCATAACCATGGGAAAAGTACCCGTTAGTCGCCCAGACAGTATTTGCGGACAGTAACGCAGGAAGCGTAAGAAACAGAACTGGTATTACCCGATTCATTTGATTACCTGAATTTGAAGTGACGGGCAGGAACAGGAATCCCATAGATTTCGCTTACAACATCCCCCCGGAATGGACGCCACTATATAGAGGTCACACCGGTTTCAAAAGGAAATTCTGGATGTATCCATATTCCATATGGTAATAAGCTGCCATGATCCAGTCGGCATTTTATCGATAGTGTCCAATCACTTTTTACATATCCATGTAGAATCCCACGCATGCCTACTACTGATGCAACCCGATTCAGCCGATTCCGCTGGCTTATTTTCAGCCTGCTGAGCACGGCATTTGTGCTGGCCTTTTTTCACAGGGTCGCCCCCACAGTGCTGGCCGAACAACTGGCAGTCTCCCTGAATGCATCCACCGTTGCATTAGGCAGTATTGCGGCGATGTATTTCCACATCTATGCCGCCATGCAGATTCCTGCCGGCATCATTGCAGATAAAGCCGGCACGCGGATGACAGTCGCCATGTCGGCTGCAATTGGTGGCATCGGCTCAATCATATTTGCCCTGTCCACAGATGTTGTCACTGCCAGCATTGGCCGATTTGTTATTGGCTTTGGGGTTTCGTTTGCCTTTGTTGGCACCCTGCGCGCGGTCGGATTCTGGTTCCGCCCTGAACAATACGCCCAGATCAGTGGCTGGATAATCCTTATCGGCAACCTCGGTGCAATACTGGCAGGCACACCTTTGGCGTTCTCGCTTGAATACATGACCTGGCAGACCGCCTTTCTCATCGTAGGTGTATTTTCAATGCTGCTAGGCATTGCCATCTTGCTGATTGTTCGCAACACGCCAGAAGAAGCCGGATTCAAAAGCCAGGGTTTTGATCACCCGCAACATGACGATATTGGCTTTTGGGCAGGATTGCTCGCTGTGACTAAAATCCCGGGCATCTGGTTCTGCTTCTTTGCCGGTTTTGCCCTGGTAGGCCCTTTTTTCGGCTTTGCCGGAATCTGGGCTGTGCCCTTCCTTATGAGTGAAATCGGCCTGACTGCACGTGAAGCGGCTGACTGTATCACTCTGTCCTTGCTGCTACTCGCATTCAGCCCGGCATTCGTCGGCTGGTATTCCGATCACATTGGTAAACGCAAAATCATTGTGATGGTTTCCTGCCTGCTCAGCACCATCATCTGGGCACTGTTTGGTTTTGTGAACGGCCTTGGTTTCTGGGGTGCCTGCCTGCTCCTTACACTCGGGGGTATGTGTTGCAGCGGCATGGTGATTGCCTATGCAACAGCCAAGGACATGGCACCGCCTTCTGCTTCGGGTTTTGCTGTATCTCTGGTCAACACCGGCCTGTTTACCGGCGCTGCCCTGTTGCAAATACTTCTGGGCTGGTTGCTCTCACTGAACGGTTACAGTCCCGACAATGATATTGATCCTGACTTCACCTGGGCAATGGCATCGCTCGTCGGCGTATCAGCCCTTGGTTTTGTCGCCACCCTATGGATACCTGAAACGCATCCCTCAAGACAGATTGAGCAAGTGAATCCGATTTAAATTAGGAATAAAAAAAGCCCACGACTTGCGTGGGCTTTTGTTTTTCAGGTAACCGATCAGGCTAACAAAGATAGAGTCCCTTGATATCGATTGTGATGCCAAAAACAGTCACATTGAAGTAAGTACCTGATCCACAACTGATGCTGCCGGACTTGCTCGGAACAAAATAACTCCAGGTCACGTAACGGTTATTGGTTTTAAAGCCACTGCCAAAGTTGGCATCAACCTTGAAACTGGATGTCTTGCTCAGGAGTTTGCCGGTCAGTGTATGGTTATCCGTATCCAGCCAGATACTGCCTTTCGAGCCCTGCTCCCAGCAGCCGTACCATGGACAATTGCGAGTCACATTGATGGCAGCATCAACCTTTCTAATATTGAGATTGGTAATCTTCAGTTCCTCGGAACAGGCACTGTTATTGCAATCTCGCAAATTTAATGTCGTGTGCTGATTGGCGACGATCCTGAATGAGCCCGTATTGGCTTTCTTACCCGAAGTTGAACAGGCATTGTTGCCCGTGGCACAGACATCAATACTGCTTGGCAGTGGTGCGGCAGAAGCCGTCAACTTGTTACGGCTCCCGGCGTTGGTCTCAAAGCTCAGGCTGGATGCCGAAGCAGCTGCTCTATAGCTGATTTCCTGCTTGCTGCCATCCTTAACTGAAATACTGGTACTGCGTTGCAGATTTCTCAGCGTGGCAATCGTGTAGGTATTCTTTGCCCCACTGCTGGGTTGTTCACGCAGTTCCACCCTGAAGGGTTTACCGGCTACAGAATCGAGGAACAGACTAATGGGTGATTGCTGTCCACTCACCCGTTTCAGCCCATGGATTCTTGCCGTTAATACCGAAGTTCCGGGCAGTTCCTGCATCGTGACGCCGTCATAACCCGAAGGCACGGAAACATTCGGCCCATTGGTAAGCAAGGCTTCAACCAGACCCAGGTTGGCCGTTCCTAAATCCAGATCGAAATCCCCATCGTTACCGAAACTCAGGGTCATGGAATTGGGCACAGATGCCAAAAGCAGTTCAAGGCGATTGGCGCTACCGAATCCGGTCAATTCATCGGCGGTAAGATCGATCTCGCCAATCGTCTCGGTTGCGGTATAGGTCATACGGCGGTCACCACCTGAATCGGTCAGCGTCATCGTCAGATTAGTAGGCAGCTGATCAATGCTCGCTTCGACTGTCTGCGGCTGGGCACCCCCGAAATCCACATAGGTAATATCAGCCGTTGCCCTGGGTGAGGCCCCCACCGCAAGTGTTACATCGTTACCGATCGCCACAGAAATATTGGTAGAAGCCGGAACAGGAGAAAGTCCCATTTCAATAGTCTGGTCGGAATTACGCGAACCGTTTCCTGCGCGGCGGAATTGTTCGGCAATCAAGGCCAGACTGTTACCGGCACCTGACGTCGTCACATTCACCGTCAGCTCAGTACTACCCGTAGTGCCGCCAATGGCAATCTGCTCGGAAAAATTTCCGGGTGCATAACTTTGGCGGGCATCGTACCCAAGGGCGAAGACTGCCGATGAACCTGGACGTGGATCTGGAACAACTGCCTCGATCTTTAACGGGATATTGCCGTTGACCAGCAAGCCGGCATCCAGTCGATCAACGCTTAGTGTGACACTGGTAGGCCCGGATATGGAAAGCATGGCATTTACATCAGGCGTTGCATCTCCATTCACATCAAGCAAAGTCGGAACATTCAGAACCGCATCAAAACTTTGCCTGAGGCCATTAACCTCGGTTTCCCAGGTGTAGGTCAGTTCACTGGGCAATAAAGCCACGACTTCTGCCGGCAGGGATATATTGCTGCTTGCGCTTAAACTGCCTAAAAGGCCCGTCACAGCACCTGATGCACTATCAGGATCCGGCAAAAAGGAACTGATGGCCGAGCTGAAATTAACATTGCCCAATAAACCACTTAGCATATCGGCTAACTGTGCCTGCTGTTCTGGTGTCAGTGATGCAAAAGCCTGCTCAGCTTCTTCCGGGGTGTCCACATAAGCCGCATGAACAGGGCCCATAAAAGTAAAAACGAATGCAGTTAATAACGCTATTGCACGAGCCGACCGTAACGCAAATACCGGGAACATTTTCATTCTTTCTCCTCCCACCTGTATGTTGATGATTTATATATTTTTTATCATCGTCGGACTGAGTGTACCGGTAAGCAGGTCGCTGTCAACCACAGCGTTATGTCTGGCGGTTTCTTCCGAATGCATCATGGGAAGACACCCACTCATCAGCCATCACGGCAGATAACAGGGGTATATCACCTGCCAAAACAGTGGCACCGATAAAATTCTCTGTATTGCCTTCAATACTTGAGGGGTCCAAAGAATATTGGGCGGTGTGGGTTAATGCCGCACCGGTCTCAATCGTGATGAAATCACGTCTGACTTGTTGCAACTTCTTCAGAGTAGTTATTATCCAAACGAGGAATTGGTTTTCGATCCGTTTGTTATTTTGCCTGTCGCACAGAATCGTATTTTTCGGATTAAAAGCGTTCCCGGATGATGCCTTCGCTCAACAGGTTTCGCATTACGATTTCATCATGCCCAGGTACGATATACAAATTCGGTTCCTGCTTTGCCAATTCATGTAGTGCCTGGAACTGATTTATAACCTGCTCGCGGTTTTCCCTCACAAGCAGGGTCATAAACAGCGGCCGTTCTTTCACCGCCTCGATATTGCGGTATTGCCATGCCACATCACCCAGAAACAATACTTCATTGCCATCCCGGGTTTGGACGTAGACCATCTGACTTCCCGGCGTATGTCCGGGCGCCTTGATTAGTACCACGCCCGGAGCAATCGCGAGCATGGCGTCATATTCCAGGGGTTTGTAATCATCAAAAATATCCGCGGGCAATACCGTCGGGGTCATGCGCTCCGGATGATCTATCTGTTCTTTAGTCAGGCGTACAGCCGGCAGAATGCTCTTAAGATTGGGATGCGCCGCAATTCCGTCTATGTGATCAAAATGCTCATGTGTAATCACAATCTGTTCAGCCATCTCCATCGCTCTGAACATACGCTCCGCCGCGGCTTTATCGAAATCCGTCACCATGAATCCGGGCATACCCTCCATCGTTGAAACTGCGGTATCAACAATGATGGAACTGCCGGGAAAAACAAGTTGGAAGGAATAAATCGGTATGGGTGTTCCTTTCCATGGTTCTCCCGCCATTACCATGGCCTCGGCGAACTCGAACTCGGCAACTTTCTCTGCCCTGATTTCTCTCACACTGGCACCCGGCACTGAATTCGCAAGGCGACGGACTGCATCCATATCCAGATCATATGCGGCGTCGCTTGAAGGTGAGGGACTGTCAATGATCAGGAAGTAATAAGCTACGGCCATCACAGGCAACAGTATGAGCAAGCGTTTTAACCATTTATTCATTTCAATCAATGTCATGTTGGGTGTATAAGACAAACATTGACCTGAAGTCAGGTATTTTGCAACGGCTGCTGATCTTGTGAATAATTCACACAAAAAAGGGGCTGAAAAATCAGCCCCTTTTTATTGCACGGTTTTTATAGAACAGGTTCTCCTAGAAGAGTTCCTCGAGATCTGCCACTGCTTCCATAACCAGCCCACTGCCAACACCGATCTTGAGTATATCCGAGCCCACACGAACGAGCTTGTAGGCAGGATTATCATGACCCAGCTGACGCAGAAGATCTCCGGGCAGATCGTGGTAAATCACATCCTTGGGCAACACATGACCCTTGCGCCATTTTTTGGCCTGACCCGGAGGCTGACAGCCATTATTCTTTTTAGCCAGACCCGGAGGGCATTTGCCTTTCTTGAAGTCATTTGAATAGTAATCGCGAATGATATTTCTGTCCCGATCACCAAACCCCAGGGTAGAGAGAATACTGTTGTCGCTATTCCCGCCACCTTCTGACTTGTAGGCCTTCTTGGGTTGTTCAACCTTGGCCTTATTGCCTTTATCCTTGCCCTTGCCATTTCCCGCATCATCAGGCTTGGCCGCTAATGCCGGATTTGCCAGAAAAACTGCCGTGATAGCAACGGTAATAAAACCTTTAATTAATGTATTCATTGCTCCCTCCAGGAACGCACCCTCCAATAAAGTATGACAACAATACAGGTGTGAAGCTGAATGTCACCTGAACCTACCCGCAATCAATAAACCAGGCAGGCCGCATTCCATATCATACCCACCAGCACCAATGATGATAAAACGAAAAGGCTAAAACGCACTTCGATTTTATTCACCAGTGCCTGCAATAGGCTATGTGCAATGCGTATACCGACATAAGTCCAGGCGAGCGTGACATTCACACCAGTGCCTGCACCCAGAAGTGCCAGCGTAATGGCCGTCGCATAGAAAATTGTGGGCTGCTCAAGCAGATGATTGTAATTGTCTGCTTTCCAGCGAACCCGGGCAGGGAGCGTACTCATCTGCACGCCATTGACCGCTTCCGGATCCAGTCTCATTTTTGCTTTCTGAATTGCAGGAATCCTTGTGACATACATCCACAGCCACATCACCATGGTCCAGGCGATTAATGCCACAACGGGTTGAAGAATTTCAGTTTCGATATTCATGTTGCCTCCTGATTACAAATGTCGGTGATAATTCGTTCACACTACTTTTACATCACTTCTTTAAGGTTTTATCCAGATAACCCTGAATATGAGCGTAACTCTCATCAGCTGACCAGCGCGCCTTGATATCCTCAGAAAACTCTTCGCGGTTATCTGCCATTTGCTGAATGACAGGCCCACGCAGCATTCGCTTACTGATGCTAAAGCTCTCACCCGGAATAGAAGCCAGTTCTACGGCAACTTTTTCCGCTGCTGCTAACACTTCATCAGCAGGAAGCACTTCATCAACCAGTCCTCGGGCCAAGGCCTCCTCTGGCAGGTAGGTGCTGGCTCGATAATAGAGTGTCTGTGCCTGTGACCTGGGCACAGAAAAACGCACAATTTCAAATGC
>JBFJXR010000068.1:0-11065 GCA_041622995.1 Nevskiales bacterium | reverse complement strand
TGGCTGGGACATGAGAGTTCCTCTTGCATACCAGAGAGCGCTCAAGGGACGTGCATCACTTGCCGGTGCATTTGGCGGACTGTTTGGCGAAGACGACACGCGTGTCGGGATAGGCTTCGAATTCACACGCCTGCAAAAGCTAACCCTCGGCATTAACTATAGTGGTTTCACAGGCGCTGATCCGCATTTCCTTGATGCACCTATGGCTGATCGGGATACAGTAGGATTAAGCCTCAAATACACAATCTTCTAGTGATTGGTTAAACAAAAACAGGGAACACATGGATTCAAGTAATTTCGACCCCAGAGCCTTTAGACAGGCTCTGGGCAGTTTCGCCACGGGCGTAACCATCATTACAACTCAAGACAACAACGGCGAACCACTTGGCCTCACTGTCAACAGCTTCAATTCAGTTTCCCTTGATCCACCACTTGTGCTTTGGAGTCTGGCAAAAGACGCCCTTTGCCTGCCTGTATTTCGTGAAGTAGAGCACTGGGCCGTGCATGTCCTGAGTTCCGCACAGGCAGATATTTCCAATCGCTTTGCCCAACGAGGTGAAGACAAATTCGATGGCATTGAAATCGATCACGGTGTTGGCGGCATACCATTGCTTAAAGGTTGCACAGCCCGGTTCCAGTGCAAAACGGCCTATCAATATGAAGGCGGTGATCACGTCATCTTCGTTGGCGAGGTTCAGGAATTTGACCAGATTGATACTGCCCCCCTGGTCTTTCATGGAGGCAAATACGCCCGCGCGACACATCGCGCTGAACGTGATGAACAACCTCGTACGCCCTATCTTGGCGGCAGTTTCAATGAAAATTTTCTAGGCTACCTGTTGGGGCGCAGCCATTTTAAATTCTACGACCGTATCCGGCCGCTGCTTAAGTCTGAAGCACTGACTGACGACGAATTTTATGTGCTATCAACCCTGACACTTAAGCATGATATGACCGCCGAACAAATGGACACCGTTATGGCAGGCGTACTGGATGAAGCTGGTCACGAGCCCCTTCATGCTCTTGTCGAACGTAACTATGTTGAAAAAGCAGCTGATGGCCCCTCAGACCACTCTGCATACCAGCTCACAAATAGTGGCAGCGAATGCGCCTTACGCCTGATTTCAGCGGCCAAGGCTGTTGAGTCACAGGTCACAGAGATGCTGGGAGAAGAGGAAACTACCATCCTCAAATCACTCCTCAATCGCTTGCTGGATACCATCGACCCTGACGCAGCCAACATGTGGGAAAACGAAGCGAAAGCAGATTAATCTAGCCCGGCCGTATCTGGAAACCTATCATTTCAAATGGTCTGGTGGAAATTCTTGAACTGATCGATTGACTGCTACTAGATAACCAGTTAGACATCCCCAACCTGCTTCCCCCTGAACTTGCTCTGCTGAAATTGCCCCCCCCAGCTGGCACTTGCGCATTCCTCTGTCTTACCAGAATCAACTCAAAGGGCGCAGCGCACTGGCAGATAAATACAATATTTTTTGTATCAATAATTCCCACTACGCCCGTGATTATCCCTGGCGTAGTGGACGGATAACATATAGAGCCTTCACTGTGGCAACCGCCTCACCCGCCTCATCGCACACCACAATATCAAGAGGCATCTCAGCATTTTCCCCATCCTCAATCAAGGCCCTCACCTTCTCTGCTTTTGCCTCGGAAAACGATGTCTCTGCCACAATGTCACTTCTGGCTGGACGCAAGAACTCAATAGACACTGACTTGACTGCACCGTACAGCTTACTGAAGTCATCTTCATCAAATAGTGCTGTACCCACTATGCCACCCAGCACTTCTGCAGATGCCCATTGAATGGCTGCATGCACAGTTCCCAGGTGATTCCTGGTGACTGCATTGAGGGGTACACGACAACGATAAACACCATCGCGGGCCGACTCTATGACCAGTCCAACATGCTCATAGATTGGACATAGACGTTTCCATAGCATTTGCAGTTCTGTTTCACTCGCATTCATTGCGACCACCGTGGTTGGCTGTTCGTGAAGTATAAATAACATAGGCAAAAAAAAGCGGGCCAGAAGCCCGCATTTCTATAAACCACATATCATTAACTTCTGGAAAACAGACTCTTGAACTTGATTAAGCCATTAATCATGTTCACCACAGCATTGGGAATATTCACCGGCTTGGCGAGCATGTCATCCACCATCTTGCGGTACTTGTCACCATAAGGCGGCATGAACAGCTTGGGGTCCATCAATGCAGGCCCTTCTTCAACTACAGAGCGTGCATTCGAACATTCCGCAAAAGTCGAGAATCCACCTATACGCCCTACGCCACTGGCATTCACACCGCCAAAATTCAGATTCGGATTAGTACCCGACTGAATAATATTGTGATTAACGACCATGTTGCCCGAAGTAGTATTGGCAATGAAATAATCAATCGCCTCGCGGTTCTTTGCAAAGATATAAGTCGACAGCGGCTTGGGATGTTTACGAATTTCAGCGATTGCTTCTTCACGTGTCTGATAAGGCATGATGACCATTATCGGCCCGAAAATCTCCTCGCTGGTGATCTTCATTTCATCGGTGACACCCCGAATCACGGTCGGTGCAATGTAACGCTGCTCACGGTTTGATTCGCCACCGTAAACCAGCTGCGCACCTTTCTCCAGCGCGTCGTCTAACAGGCCCTTGATACGGTCCCAATGACGCTCATTCACTATACGCCCAAACTCTTCAGCATTTTCCGGGCCTTTGCCATCAGCGTTGTACATTGCATCCAGACAAGACTTCATCTTTTCAGTAAATTCATCTACAACCGTCGCATCCACCAGAACATAGTCAGGGCAAACGCAGGCCTGGCCGCCATTACACATGCGGCCCCAGGCAGTTTTCAGAGCAGCTTCATCCAAGTCAGCACTCTTGTCGATAATGGTCGGATTCTTCCCACCCATTTCAAGGGTAATGGATGCAAAATGCTCGGCTGCAGCTCTGGCAATCACTTTGCCAACCGCATGCCCTCCAATATAGAAAATATGATTAAAGGGCTGAGCCAGTATTTCCTGAGCCACATCGGCTGCCCCTTCAACAACAGCCACCTCGTTATCTGCGCAGGCTTCTTCTACAATTTTTTTAAGTAATGCCGAAGATTGCGGTGCCAGCTCAGAGGGTTTGATCATGACGGCACAACCGGCGGCAATGGCACCAATGGCGGGTACCAGACCAATAGCAATGGGTGCGTTCCATGTACCTACAATCAGAACCATACCCTTGGCCTCGTAGTGGATATAGGACTTCTTGCCCAGCGTCATAATGCTGCCCTGCACCGGCTGGTCCTTTACCCAGTTCTTCAGATTCTTGAGGGCAAACTCGGCTTCAGTCTTTATCATCAGAAGCTGGCCGTCTATATCTACATCTGAGGGCTTCAACTCACCTCGGATCGCGTCACGAATTTCCTGCCGGTATTTCAGGGTAACATCCAGCAGTTTCTGGATACGTGCACAGCGATCTTCAACGCTGCTGATAGCCAGTGCAGGTGTATTGGCCTGAAGGCGGTTAAACGTTTCGACAACGTTACTTTGAATAGCTGTAGTCATGGCGGCTGCTGTACTCATGTTGCACTCGGAATTTTATAACTGGAACGGATAATGGCTTCAAACCAGGAGTTTGGCAGCCATTTGTACATGTACTTTAAAGGCTCGGCATCTTTCTTGCCGATCAGGTAATAAGGTTTTAGTTTTGATTTGGCAATCAGGGCCAGTACACCATCAGTCACATAGTCTGCCGAACTGCCCCGGGTTTCTATAATCTGTGGCAGGAGTTCACAGACACCCCGCTTCAGATAGTGGCCATAGGCTTCTTTAACGGCTTCAGGCTGTTTATCCCATGAATCGGCTGTAGTTTGACGAGAATTCTCTGTCATTCCGGTATACACCACACCTGGCCAGATGGAAGTCACCTGTGTACCAAAGGGGGCCAGTTCAATACGCAGGGTCATGGTCAAACCATGTACTGCATGTTTGCTCATGTTGTAGCCGCCAGACGTGGGCGGACTTGCAGCCACGGCGCCGGAACCGAAATTGAATATTTTGCCCTGCCTGCCAGCCTTTCGAACCAGTGGCAGCAGCGTCTGGCAAACGGCCACCTGCCCGAAGGTATTAATGGCAAACAGCTTCTGAAGTTCTTCCAGTGGCAGGCCTTCAATGGCCCCTGTGGCGACATTAGCGACACCGGCCACATTCATCACCAGTTCGAGGGGCTTATCCCCCAGTTTCTGCTTAACAACTTCTGCACTTTGACGCACAGAGTCGTAATCGGAGACATCCTGATCTACAAGAATTAAATTCTCAGTCTCGACAAGGTCAGTCTGCGCACCGGGCAGTACGCCGGCAAAAACCTGCCAGCCTTTGTCAACCAGTTTTTTAGCCAACATATTGCCCTGACCGACGGCAGCGCCGGTAATAAAAGCAGACGGCATCAATGTCTCCCAAGACGATAATTCAAGAGGATAAGACTACGGCTAATCAGTAAATCGAGATTCCACCGTTTGGACTAGCAGAGAACAGTCAAAAAAAAGCCCGGCTAAATGAGCCGGGCTTTAGTACTTGTTCAGTCAGTCGTTACTGGCCGGCTCTCGCCGCGGCCTGAGGACTAAACATGTTCTTCTGCAGGGGCGTATTGATACGCCACCAGTTTTCACCTGCCTGATTGGTCAGGTAAGTCGCTTCATACGCACCAGAAGTCAGGTTGTGATAAAGCGAGATGCCTCGGTGATAAGTACCTGATTCCTGTGAATAGAAGTAACCGGTCCAGTTCACACGCCACAGAGCATCCTGCTGGTCATAGCTTTCTGCAATCAGAGCCAGCCAAGTGTCTTCATCAGCATAGATCCGACGTTTCTTGTAAATGTGACGAACTCCCTCTTTAAGATAAGCCTCAATCACCCACACACGATGCAGTTCATAGCGCATATAGTCTGGATTGATGGTATTTGGCTTAATCAGATCGTCATAGGAGACAGCAGGATCATTCACCTTGAAGTTGTTATAAGGCACGAGTATTTCTTTCTTGCCTACCAGCTTCCAGGTATAACGTTCTGGAGAACCATTGAAGATGTAGTCATCATCCACGGTACGCAGACCTGCAGGTGGCACAGGATAATCGAAGCCCACTTCAGGTGCCTTTCGCACTCGACGGATGCCCGGGTTGTACTGCCAGGCCTGAGTCGAATTGTTCTTGAAGTTATTGGGCTGGAAACCTACCGATACTTCACCAGCAGAACGTGCTGGTAACAATGTCTTCACGAAGAAGTACGCATTGATAGGATCAGTGTATTTACAGCGATTTTCCGGGTTAGGGTTATTACAGTCGTTCATGGTCATGAACTCTGATTTACCCCAGGCAATCGTACCGTTTTCATATACATCGGCAATGTCGTAGGTAACTTTTTCTGTCCAGGCACGATGTGGATTAATCACGTTCCAGATCGCTTCAGCACCTGTCGTCGCCAGCGGGAATGGAATGCCACCACCATATCCACTTACACCGAGACCATCATCAATAATTTCGGCTTCGGCAGCATTCTTCTTGACTACATCGCAAACCCAGGGAGCAAACTTGAAGTCGCGATGACTTTGATAAACATTCATTTTGAAAGCATCAGGGTATTTTTTGAACATACCCTTCTGGCCTTCGGTGAGCTTGTCCTCATATTCAGCCATATTGGCAGCTGTCACCGTATACAAAGGCTTTTCATCAGCATACGGGCCCGGCTCGTAGCCATGTTCGGAGGTTACGCCCGGCCATTTTTTATACCACTTGCCTTCATAGGCTGCGACGCCACTTTCTGTACCGGCACGTTCGGCGCCAAAACAGGTCAGTCTTTCTCCATCCAGTTCTGCAATTTTATCGGCCGGCGCCTTGGCAAATACCAGCCCTGAAGACAGGCACAAACCCAATACACCTAAACCTAACGTATGCTGCAACTTCATCTGCTCCTCCAATAACCCTATGGGTTTAATTCTCGCATCAGCGGTAATCGTCCAAAAACGAAATACCTGCTGCCAATTCTTCAGCTTCACGACCTTCCATGTCGTTCCGCACAAACTTTTCAAGTGCTCCACCACCAATAGGAATCTTGGCTTTAATATTCCATTTATAGGTGATAACGCACTCGTCTCCTACATCTCGCATCTGGGCGGTACAGCTCATTTCGAGTGGCACACCCTTGGTCTGAACCACTACACTGCCACTTTTATCGGACAGACGCCAACGCTCATCGTTCACTACCTGTGTTGTCGCGGGCATAATTTTCTTAACTATACCGTTAGCTTGCACGGGAACCGCACGTTCAGCCTTGATAATAAACTCATCGCCGTCTGATTCACTCTGCAGAATCTCATGGCTAATTCCAAGTTTATTCATCTTGGCAACGTGAAAACCCTTGTCAGTAAACATTTTTATGACGACGTCAGACGAAGCCGGATAACGACCCTGTGTTTCGAACTGCATTACTGAACGTCTCCTGCCAGAAATTCAAGCTGTATAGCTTCACAAATCAGGCATGTAGCGACTTCATCCACTTGGACTACAAGCCTATTTGCGCCAGATAATTTTTCCAGCCCTAATGGTAACTGCAACTTCAGATTGCGCAAGATTCCGGCTCACTACATCCCAGCTATCTGTCAATAAACACAAGTCTGCACGATCACCTGCGACGAGCTTCGTCCTGTGCACACCCGGTTCCGACAAGGGCGATGTATACAAATGAATCGCCTGATCGACAGTTAAAGACTCTTGCAAGCCGATGCCCTGACCATGCAGCGTTCGACGATCTACTGCTGCCTGCATGGACTTCCAGGGGTTCGTTTGTGTAAATGGCGCATCAGAGCTCCCCGCCAGAGGTATGCCCGCGTCAAGAAAGGCTCTGAGTCGATATAACCAGGGTTGATCATCTTTCTCAACTTCAGCAAGGTACTGATCACCCCGCTCATACACAAACGCAGGCTGAGTGACTACCGTCAGTCCCATATCCCTTATACGTTTTAACCACTCGGGGGGTGTAACCGATGCGTGTTCAATACGATCACCCGCCTTACAGCCAGCCTCTTGCAGGGTTGCCAGCGCAAAAACCAGTTCTGTACGCGTAACACAATGAAAGGCCACATTGCGACCAGCTGCATGGCTCCGGCGGATTGCCGACACCAGTTTCTCCATATCCGGCAAATCAGATTCCAGCAAATGAAATTTATGATGACCGACCACAATTCCGGGGAAGTCCGAAACAACACCATCAAGTGTTTCATTACCCATCATCAACATTTCCTGCAAAAGCTCTCCTCGCTGTTGTGCACCGGCAAACCATGCCAGTGTGTCAGGATTATTTGAGGGTGTAGTATCGGTAATACCGGTGATGCCATAACTGGCCAGTTCAAGACTAATCTTTGATAGATCTGGCGGACCTGACTCTTCCAGGTCCTGCATTCGCTTACGCAACCAGACATCACCTTCATATAGTCGCCCGGTCAGCTTCCCTCTTTTTCGCTCCAGCGGGTCGTCTTCAGTGACATGTAGTCGCTCCAAAGCACGCGTATTGAAAACCCACAGACGTCCACCACGATGCTGAATGCGAACGGGGTAATGCGGTATACGTGCATCGAGCCAAGACCGGTCTATGTCGCCTGCGACCGAATCATGAAACCCGATACCACGCAGCCATGCACCTTCAGGGCGGGACCGGGCCAGTCGCTGCAGAGCAGTCGTGAGTTCAATTTCATTGCTGATCCCGGGCGGACCGCAGAATAATGAATCCTGTGAGGCGGCCAGAGAAGCGAGATGAATATGGTGATCGTTCAGGCCGGAAAGGAGTGCAGCGCCCGCAGCATCAATAACATCTGTTTTTAAAGGAAGTTTCAGATTCTTGCCAATAGCAGAAATCCGCCCGCCCTCAACCAGGACATCACCCGGACCCACCCCATATATCCAGGCGTTGGCAATCAGTAATGAGTTCGTCCGCCTGGTATTCAGAAGTAAAACCGCACTCTGGAAATTTGTCGCTTATCGTTAAAGATAAACAGGGCAACCCCCCGTTTGTCACCTTGCATAACGGTCGCTGTTACCGTTCGACCAGCGGCCATAACTTTTTTCCAGCTCATTCCATTGAGCTCAGCGGCAAAGTCGCCAAAATTCATCGAAGAATAGCCAGACATATCAAAACTGGCATCCTCCGCCAGCACCGAACTCGCCTGATTGCTATCGCCCTGCGCCACACCGGCAAGAAATTGTTCAGCGCTTTTCTTCCCGGATCGTCCGACGCTGTTAAACCCCTTCATAAACCCGAATACGCCGGCCATGCCCTGGCAACGAATCATGTGCACACTTAATTTACTGTACGTTACCAGACCAGAGATGCCTGCCTTAAGCGTTTGTAACACCATAGGTGATAACTCCCAATGTGCATACAGGCGATGCACTTTGAGCTTGCCGCCTTCTTCCACCAATTCATAGCGAATATGCGTGGGCACATCCACCTTCAAACCGGTCGACATGGTCGTTTCGATAATCAGGTCACGAACAACTGTATTACCGCACACCACATCATGCTCAACATCAAATACAATTTTATTCGGTGCGATGAACGTTTCGTAAAAACGATCAATTTCAGAATAATTTGTATGCGGCTTCGATCCGACCGGGTCATTCACCAGCCCGTCTTTGGCAAACAGGCCCAGCCATGTGGCCTTGTCATGAACAGCCACGGCCTCAGGCGACTTCTTAACAAAGTCGAGTTTGTCCTGATCCGAGAAACTTTCCAATGCTGTATTCATATTAAATTATAAATGGAATTAATGCCTTGCGATTCTTTGGGTAATTCTCGAATTTCTCTTTGTACCACTTGTGAGTGGCAAAGGCACGGGGTGTAAGGTTGCCAAATGAGATCAGGAAAATCATCACGCCCGGCAGTCCCCAGGTCAGAGTGGCGAAGCCTGCCCAGGCGAGCAGTTCCCCGAGATACTGGGGGCTGGACACGAAATTATAGCCGTAGCCTTCAGGTATTTTGTAGCGAGGCTCATCAGGTGCAGGATTTGGATTACGCAGGTTTCGTACAACTGACTCCGACGTCAGAATAAGAAACAATCCCACCGCATAAATGAACAAGCCAATGATGAAACGAGGGTCACTGAGCCATTCCGGCGTCAGATGTTTACCCAGTGAAGTGAACCAGGTCGCATTCAGGTACGCATGAATGGCCGTCACAAACATACCCATACCCATCACCATCAGACTGAAGCTGCTTTTGCTACCCTTCGCCACGCGGATAGATAACGGGAAAAACCAGCCACGGTTACCGTAATGCACCATCCACAGGGCACCCAAAAATAATGTCGTAATCTGCCAGTTGGCTGAATCGCTCATCAGGAAGAAAAACAGGAAAGAGACAGTGGCAGGAATTTCCATCAGCCACCAACCCAGTTTGGGGTTCATGTTGACCCCGAAACTGTCGGAGGCAAAACGCCCATATGGGCTCTGCTGGAATGGCCCAGCCAGAATAGTGAAAGCTGCGAATATCAGGCCAATTGCCAGCACCGTATCGAAAGCGGCATCACCTGTGTACCAGTTTGAAATCGTCATTCCCAATTACCCAGTTGTAAGACCGAATTCGGTCAGTATCTTGTGTGTATCTGCCCCAAGCCTGACTGCAACCCTATCTGCGGTTCTGGGCTCGGGTAATCGAATATCATCGGCTGCAGGCAGTTGCGACCATTCAGCCTGACGTTCATTAAGTACATTCAGATTTGACGGCAGATTGAACAGCAGACAATGAGAAACAACATCCTTCAATGACAGCGAGATCAACCGCCCACCGCCCTGCTGATACGTGGCCCATGCCACCAGCGCCGCATGCAGACCGGCCAATGGATCGGCTATGGCATCACCCACAAACATGGGCTCGCCTGTCACCGCTTCCATCAGGCTTGAAACACCTGCTGCAATTGCAGCATCGTCTCCAAACCCGACCCAGTTAGCCTGCTCGCCTTCACGTCCATAGGCACTGATGCTGACCCACGTCAGCCCTGGCTGATTGGCTACTAACGCTTCGGCATCTATACCCATCTGCTGCAATCCGCGTGGACGTGCAGATTCGATCACGATATCCGCCCGTGCAATCAGCCCCAGCAATTGCTCTCGTCCTGTTTCAGATATCAGATCAAGTGAAACGGATTCCTTGCCACTGTTCAGAAGGTCATAGAAATCCGCATTGCCTTCACGTGCACCGTCCGGACGTGTCGTCGACTCAACCTTGATGACGCGGGCACCGGATTTCTGTAGCAAATGACCGCAAAGCGGCCCTGCCCATAGCGCTGACAAATCAATTACCAGAGGCTGTTTCCCCGGAATCGCCGGCGTGCCAGTGACGATAGTTTTATACCAGTCATCAACTCGCTCCGGCATGGCATCCTTTGCAATCGGCAACCCCAGAACGCGTCCCTGTTCCACAAGTTCGTCGACTGAACGGGCAGCCACCAGTACTTCAAGCTTTTCCCACTGACCAGGTCGACCCTCGATCTCGTCGGTCTCCAGCCATGCGGGCAGCATGGCCCAGTCTTCATCGCGGGCAAGATTAATGGCTAGGCGACCATCAGCGGTATCCAATAAACGACAACTCCCACCGGGAGCAATCCGCCCAGCGCGTTGGATATCCATTAATGCCGCACGCTCACTGAGTAAATGCGAACCCGTCACATGACGTAACTCGTGATTGCCGAATGATTTAAGGGCTTCAAGTACGCCATCGGCACCGGCCGCCAGCGGTGCCGGGCACATCTGAGGCGAGTCATTGCCAGTCAGCAGCATCAGGCCACTTCTGGCCCATGTGAGCGCTGAATGTTCAGATGCCAGACCGGAGACAAGCACCTGGGCACAGCCCAGATCGGTCAACAGTTTGTTGGCATATTCCGTGGCGCCCGGCTCGGGCAATGGTATTACTTCCGCAGGCACTGACATGAATAGAGTATCAGGCAGCCTTGCGTTGTTTGGCTAATGATTCTGAACGTGTCTTGATGCCTGCCGCCATACCATCAAAT
>JBFJXR010000067.1:0-11121 GCA_041622995.1 Nevskiales bacterium | reverse complement strand
CAAACTGATGAAACCGACCCTTACATTGAATATGAGGAAATTGGTGAAAATGGTGAACCCTTCAGTTTCACAGTCACATCAACGGAAAATTATGCAGCTACGTTTGAGTTTTCAGGTTTGGCTCATTCTCGCAATTCGTTGATGGAAGGTGCATTCGAAGAGCAGATAATAGTTAACTTCACAGGCAATGTGACGAAACCGGAAGTTACCAACTATCAGGCAACGGCGGGTAAAGCAGGTTCCCCTTTTGTTTGGGGGGATAGATGGGTGAGTGATGGTGTGTTCAGTATTGAGCTCAATGGTCCTATGTCAATTTCAATCGCCGACAATCCGGAGTGCTCTCAGTCAGAAATGACTATTTCTACCCTGGAGCCAATCATCGAAAATAATGACCTTGTAGTCGATGGTAAGGTGCAGATCACACAAAGTGGATCGACCTATACAATCGATTTCCAGGAGAACGGTGACATGATTGTGCAAGCAAATGGAACTTCACAAACATTCACTGCTGAAGAAGTAGATGCTATCCATGCAGAATGTGCAGTTGAAACTGAGTTGTAGGTATTGGAATTAGATTCGGAAAATAGATTTTCAGTAAATGATAAGCGTCACACTACTTTAGAGTGTGGCGCTTTTTCTTGTTCCTTTACCTTAACTCACATACACTGATCTGATATTAAATAAAAAAATGACGGTTGCAGGGAAGATCGTCATACAAATTATTCGTTTGAATATCAGGCAGGGCGTAAAGGGGAAGTACGTCTGGCCTCACGCGGAACACTGCAAAGGGAGTAGGGCATGAGAGCATTCGTCACATCGGTCTTGTTGATCGCATCCACATTGGCATTTGCCGATAATCACGAAACGGCAACAGTAGGTGCGCAGGCTTCGGATAAGTCTTTTACCCGCACGTTGCGGAGCGTATCGCTTGATGATCTTGCAGAGCGTGGGCGCGTGACAGGTGTTTACCACGGTAGTCCGAAGGTCCATGAAAATGCCGATTGGTATAAAGAGAATTTCTACAATACTCTCGCTTCCCGCAAAGTCTGGCATGAAGGAACGAGTCGCGCCAAGCATGAACGTCGTGGCCCCATCACCTGGGATATCGTGCCTATTCCACAGTACACTCCACCTCCCTGTGACCAACCCCAGCCATCAGGTTACGACGCCGAAGGCTGCCGCATAGCCAACGCATTATTTGCCGATATTGAAGACGAGGCCAAGCGAAATGAATTTCGTGAAATGGTTCGCCGTGGTCGTGACGTCTGGTTCAAGGGAAGCTTCGGTAATCAGGATCTGAATGACATTCACCTGGCCCGTACCATCGGCGAGGAGAACATGTGGTATCCATGGGTGGATACCCGTACGCGTCCCCATCGTTTCACAAAATGGGGTCTGATTAACGATCCTGACTGTGTACAGGGTAACGCTGAATCCAATTGGCTGGACATCTGTGAAGATGACAAATCATCCGGTGTGCTGGGATATCGTAAATATATCAACCAACCCATTGTTGAAGATGGCAAGGTGGTTTTTGATCCCATGACCTCGCCTTATGAAGAAGGGGAACTTCAGAAAAACAAGCGTTACCAGATTGGCCATACCTGTGTGCAATGTCACGTGGCGTTTGATCCGACCAATCCGCCCAAAAACCCGAACGAACCCGAGTGGGAGAACCTCATGGGTCTGATCGGTAACCAGTATGTGAATCAGCCGGGTGAAGCCTTCCTGATGGGCACGCCGCATGAAAACTTTGCATGGCAGGTTGTACACGGTGCACGTAAGGGCACAGTGGATACGTCATTGAACCCCAATGACTTCATGCATAACCCGGGCACACAGAACAACATTACCGACTTCATGAACAAGCGGACCTTCATGCACAAGATGAAGCATCCGATTACCGGTGAAGTCAGTGAAGCGCCGACTTTGCATATCCTGAAGGGCGGTGAGGATTCAGTGGGCGACCGACTGTCATTAATGCGCGTGTATATCAATATAGGTATGTGCACGGAAGAATGCTGGGTGCCTAATTTCCCTGTGCCAGGTACTTTCTTTGGCTCTAAGGCTGCACAAACACCTCAGACGATCAAGCAATGTTATCAGGACTGCGAAGCCTGGAATCACGCTGATGCAAAGATGCCTGAACTCGCACAGTATCTGACCACCGGTGGCCCGACTTATCTGTTGAAGGCCACGGACGTGGATGGCACACAGGGAAGCAGCTTTATCGATACGGCCAAGGTGCCAGCGGGACGCAAGACTTATATCCGGGAATGCGCCAGCTGTCATTCCACCCGCGTGCCGCCGGAATCCATAGCCAGCGACAAGGATGCCCTGGAAGAATTTTATGCCGGCCATGTATTTGGCAAGGAAGATTACTGGGAGCTTGAATTCACCCAGGAGCAGCGTGAAGCGGAAGCGTTCAAGGCGAAGTATCTGGTGGATGGTCGACCTAAGCAGTTTGCAGAAAAAGGCGATGTGTTCGGGCAGGACTGGCTGGGTAATGATGAGCTGACGCCATTCCACGTGATTGGCACGAATATGTGTCGTGCCATGCATGACAACCACAATGAAGGTCATATCTGGGAAGAATATGCCTCGATCACTTACCGTGAGCGTCCATCACCCGGTTCCATTCCTAAGGTATTTAATCTGCTCGTGCCGTTTGTCGGTGGCAAACAGATAGGCGAGATCAAGATTGAGGGCGGCCCCGGTTACCTGCGTAATTTCTCATTACTTTCAGCCTGGGCGACTGCACCATTCCTGCATAACAATGCGATTGGCGAGTTGACCTTCCTGGCAGATGGTTCTGCAGATTACACCGTAGCGGGTCGCATCAAACAGTTTGAAATGGCCATGAAAGAGTTGTTGATGTCGGATAATCCTGGCGACACACCGCATCGTGAGCCAAAAATTGCACGCTTCGATCGTGATGTGAAGGTGGCTCCCCGTGAAGATGGGCAGGGCTGGATTCAACTCACCGTTCATAAAGACACACCTATTGTGCATGTGGCTTCCTCCAACCCGCATGCCCCGGTCTTCATGAAATGTTATGACGAAGTGGAAAACAAGGGCCATCAGTTTGGTGTTGATCTGACCGCCGATGAGAAGGTTGCACTGACTGAATTCCTGAAATTGATGTAAGTCGATGGCAGTCATCGCGAGCAGGCCGGTTTGTGGTCGACGTGGCGATCTTGAAAGTACAAGATCGCCACGGATCATTGCGGGTCTTGCAATGGCGGTTTCACTTGCTTTCCTGTCAGGCTGCGACAGTCATCCCAAGGGGCCAACAGTTACCGAATTGGCTGCGCAAAAGGTCGAAACGGTAGGTGACGATGTCAGCATTATAGCCATCCCGCCTACTGACCTGCCGCCAGAAGGTACACGCTCACTTTTCGATCACATCATTAAAGAGAATGGCGCGCTGCCTTATCCGTTTGATCAGTTGATTGAACTGGTGGCCAGCTACGACGCGAATGGCGAACCGCCTATTACCCTGCTTATTCCTGATGGTCGTTCCCTGCTTAAGGGTCAGGCCAACTTTGAACACCCCCGTATTGTCGTCGCGGCAACAGCACAGCCTGCAGCCAGTGATGTAGTGCTCGCACCTATACTGAAAAGCCGGCTGTTTATGGGCTTTGTCGATGGTGCGGACGAAGTTGAAATTATCAGTTACAACGAAACTGCTGGGCGTTTTGAGTTTCAACTGGTGAAGGACTACGCCGAGGGCAAGGTGCCGAAGCTGGTTTACGCCAAACGTGCTGTCTGTACCACCTGCCATGTTGGTAGCGGGCCTATATTTCCAACGCGTCCCTGGGAAGAAACGACAGCCCAGCCGGCAATTCAAAAAGCTATTATTGAAGCGCGTGGCAATACAAATGCTTATTTCGGTGCCAAAATTGATAACCAGTTGGCCGACGCTGAAGAATTTGATGCCCTGACGGACAAGGCTAATTTGATACCTGTTGCACAACGACTGTGGCTTGACGGCTGTGGTGCTTCAGGCGCTGGTGACTTGTGCCGCCAGCAGATGCTGGCACTTGCACTGGAATACCTGTGGGACCCTGGCAGTTTCAATGAGACCGGCTCAGATATTGCCCGTTTGCGTGAGCTTCAATCAGTTGCGTGGCCGAAAGATGGCATACCTCTGGACAATGGCGATCTTCTTAACCGTAATCCGTTCACAGATCATCCGGCTGATTACAACTGGGTTGACTGGGTGAGCTCATGGTTTGCAGGAGGAAATCAGGCTGAGTTGCGAAAAGTGCCAGAAGACACCTTGGCTGCATTCGAGGCATTGCCTAGGTTGCGTGCAGAGGTTGATCCCTTAACCCCTCGTTTGCCAAAGAAAGTTATCACCGCGAAAGATCTGGATGGTATTTATGCCCTTGCTCAGATGTTTAGTCGTCAGGACAGGGCGCTGCTGGAAAAATACAGCGAGTATAAAATCTCAGTCCTTCAGGATGTATTAAGTGCTTTGCCACAAACTACCTGGGCAGCAAGGCCGTTTTCGCGGGTTTTGATGATGCAGGCCATTATGAATGCGTTCGGTAAGACAGCACCCGAATTTTGCTGTGCCGGGGATGATGAAATGTCACCTCCAATGGTTTCAGGTGCTCCACCCCTGGCGATTACGCAAGGATCTGTACTTGAACATTTTGAGACATACTGTTTTGGCTGCCATCGTGGAAATCCGTCGGCAAGACTTGATTTCATGAATGGTGAATCAGAAGAAGCCGTTCTGGCTCGCATCAGGGAAGTTTCTGAAATCCCTGATGTACTCGACTACGAACGCTATATAGGCACAGACAAGGAAGGACGCCTAATGCCGCCGACAAAATCCTATCAGCGGCGTTTACTGGATCAGTCCATACAGAACAATGAAGATCATCTTAAGCAAATGGTAGACGCTGTCCCCAGCCTGTTTGATTTCTGAATCATCGCAGTTTTCAACTGTCCATGGATAACGAAGTATGGGCATGGCAATATGGTGCCAGGCTGATAAAAAATATCTTGGCCCTTGGCTGAGCGAGATCGGATAGGAGAAACAAGTTTATGCGACGCTTTTTAATCGGATTATTGGTATTTGTATGTGGGCAGGCACAGGTGTCAGCTGAACCTGCTTTTGCCCGGATGTACAAGGGCCAGTTTGGTTATGTGCCTTCATGTAATGCCTGTCATAAAGATGGGGGCGGCTCGCCATTGAATCTCTATGGCAAACAGTTTGAGGACGCGGGGATGAAGGCTGCGTCGTTTGCAAAGATTGCTGATCTGGATGCCGATGGCGATGGTGTCAGTAATGATACGGAGGCCAAGGCCAAATCAAATCCCGGAGCCAAAGGCTCAACGCCGGATAATGCGGGTCAATGGCTGGATATCGCAAACCTGATTCCCAAAGAAGTGCAGGTTTTATTTCCCGGAGTACGTAGTTATTTGCCCAAGGATGCCATCCTGACTGACAGTGAAATATCGCGTGCCAAAGCCATGGGCGTCACGTTGGCCGCTGAAGACGAGAACACCATTTACATTCCTGTCATTGATAAAAAGGCAGGCGGCACGGCCATCATCGTGCCAGCTGTACATACAGGAAAGCAGTTCTTCCTGGTGGTGACCACCGATAAAAAACTGTCTGTTACGAATGTCGTGCCCTTTAATACGAAACATGTTCCCAAGGCCGAGAACAAATCCCTGTATGAACCCCTGATAGGCAAGACTGCCAGTGAGCTGCCTGCACCCAGCGGTGAGTCGGGGCTACAGGAAACGATCAATACCGTGGTTAAAAAGGCCGTGACCCTAATTACCGTACGACTGAAAAAAGGTTAGTCCATGCGTTGTATTCAGTTATTTGTATTGCTGGCTGCCATTGCTTTTGTATCTGCCCAGTCCGGTCTGGAGGTTGATTTAATATCGACAGCCAGTGCGGAAGAACTGGCACTCGATAGTTTTGAAGATGACTTTGAGCTGGATATCGAAATCGATGAGGCCGAGCTGGTTGAGTTACCACCGGAGAAGCCGGTCTGGATGACAACAGGTGGCCCGATTGCACTCGGCCTGTTTCTGGTGGCTCTGCTCTGGCTTAACAAAGTCACAGTGCCCTTCAAGGTTTCGGAAGAAAGCCTGCTGCTTTACCACTACCCCACGGGTGTGAAACGTGGGCTTGCATTGGCGGTCATTCTTTATGGTGTCGCCTTTCTGTTTGGTTCGCTTGAAATCGTTTATCAACTGCATATTCATGGTTCTGCAGAACAGTATTTCGCGAATATGTCCGAGGGCAAGCTGATTGCCTTTACCCATGCACATCTGTTTGGGTTCGTGACTTCATTTTTAATTATTGGCATACCCTTTTCCATGCAGTTTAATCACCTGCGCTACTACCAGTGGTTTCTGCCAGTTGGGTTGGCGGCGGCCTTTACCGATGTGGTGTCCTGGTGGGGCATCAAATATGTTAGCAGCAATTTCGAACACATCTCGATGATCTGCGGCATCCTGTTCGCGGCTACCTATCTGTTCATGCTCGTTGGACTCTTACGCGTGTTGCTCTTTCCACATGTCATCTGGTTCTCAGACAAAGATGCCGATGAACGACGAGAGAAGCTGCGACAAGCCCGTATGGAGCGCGAAGAGCAGTCCTGAGTTTGCCGATTGCAGCAATGCATGCTTGGATTGGTTGTTTGTCGAGTGACGGGCGTGTATAACTCTATGATAGTAAAAGGTTCGCGAGCATCGGTGGTGCTGATTGCGCGAGGAGACAACGGGCAGGGACTGCCCATAACCAAGAAAGCTATATGAATACCAGGCTTGTTAAACACGGGTGCTGGATACTGGCGGTTCTTTCCACGGCCGCCATATCCGCAGATGTTAATAAAGTGATCGAGACCGAGCGAAAAACGCAGAAGTCATCGCAACAATCGCAAAAACGTGTAGATACCACGAGTAGAGATACCAAGAAGCTGCTGGAATCCTATCGGCAGACACTATGGAAGCGTAAGCAACTTGATGTTTACGCAACCCAACTGTCCGAACTGATCGCCTCGCAGACAACAGAAAAAAACAGTCTGCAAAGACAGGTTGATGCGGTTGACGAAACCCAGGAAGCTATCATGCCGTTAATGCTGCGCATGGTGGATACCCTCGAAGAATTCGTCAAACTGGATATGCCATTTCTTCCTGAAGAACGCGCCAGGCGAATTGAGAGCCTGCGGGCAGAACTTAACAACGCGGAAAGCTCGGTTGCGGTTAAGTATCGACGTGTACTTGAGGCTTATCAGGTAGAAGCTGAATATGGGCGCACCCTGGAAACCTATCGAGGTGAACTGCAGTTTGGAGAAATAATCCGGGCTGTGGATTTTCTGCGTATGGGCAGGGTGGGGCTGTATTACGTCACCATAGATGATGGTCAGGCAGGATTCTGGCACCCGACTTCGAAAGACTGGATGCCTCTGGATTCTGATTACCGTAAATCCATTCGGCGTGGCATACAGCTGGCCAAGCAACAGATAGCCCCAGAGCTACTTGAATTACCAGTTGTCGCGCCCTCGTTGCATAAATCTACAGCAGCCAGAGGAGCAAAACGATGAAAAATTTATTGCTCCCCGGTTTATTGATGAGTCTTATGATGGCGAGTTCTTTTACCTATGCAGCCACAGATCTGGATGAGCTGTTAAAGCAGGTTCAGGAAAGCCAGCTGGAATCATCCAAAATCAACAAGCAACGTGAACAAAGGTTCATGCGCAATAAGGCCAAACAGCAGGATTTGCTGAATCAGGCAAGGGCGGAATTAAAGCCGGTGCAGAACAAGGTCGCGAAACTACGTAGTGACTTTACCCAGAATGAAAAGGACATCAAGGAACTCAAAGAGCTTTTGCAAAAGCGTGCCGGTGATCTCAGTCAACTTACCGCACTGGTCAGGCAAGTCGCTGGCGACTTCAGGGCAGTGGCAGATAACTCCATGATCTCTGCACAGTTCCCTCATCGTCTGGAATTTCTGGATGATGTGGCAGAAACCAATGAGCTTCCGGATATCAAAACACTGGAGAAACTCTGGTTTACCTTGCAACAGGAAATGACCGAGAACGGCAAAGTGGTGCAGTTTGATGCCAAGGTTATGGAAACCAATGGCATGACCAGTGAAAAGAAAGTGATCCGGGTGGGACCTTTTACGCCGGTCTCGCAAGGTAATTTCCTGCAGTATTTACCCCTGACCTTGCAGTTTCAGTATCTTCTCCGTCAGCCCGATAGTTCTATCGTAAGTAATGCAGAAGCACTGGAGGCAGCTGTTGGCACGAGAGGCGCCGAGATTTATCCCATAGCAATCGATCCTACCCGTGGTTCAATATTTGAACTGTTACAAAACAAGCCGGCACTGTCAGATCGAATCCAGCAAGGTGGCTGGGTGGGTTACATGATCATTGTCCTCGGTATTTTGGGCCTGCTGCTCGCCGTAATTCAGCTCTTCCATCTTGAACGCGTATCCGGCGGCGTTAAGAAACAGCTGTCGAACCTTTCGAGTCCAAGTCTGGATAATCCACTTGGTCGTGTGCTGGCTGTATTCAAGCCCAGCGCCATTGTGGATGTGGAGAGCCTGGAGCTCCAGCTGGACGAGGCCATTCTGAAAGAAACACCCAGACTTGAACGAGGCCAGGCACTGCTGAAGTTGCTCGCTGCTGTCGCGCCACTCATGGGACTGCTCGGTACTGTGGTCGGTATGATCGTGACCTTCCAGGCAATTACTGTTTTCGGTACCAGTGACCCCAAACTGATGGCTGGCGGTATTTCGCAGGCATTGGTCACCACAGTACTGGGGCTGGTGGTTGCGATACCCCTGTTGTTTGCTCATAGCGTTGTGGCCAGTCGTAGTCGTGGATTGATCCAGATTCTCGATGAACAGGCTGCAGGCCTTATGGCACGCAGTCTGGAATCCAAGGGTAAGGTTTAGTTAGTCAGTCATCATGCCTGATTTCGCAAGCTTTAATCCATTTGATGCTGTCACCAACCTGGTGGCAACTGGCGGCTCCATTCTGTGGGGCATTCTGGTTGTCTCATTGGTGTTATGGACGTTGATCCTTGAGCGTTACTGGTACTTCAGGCGTATATATCCACGCCAGCTGAAATCCTGGGTTGATGGCTGGAATCAGAGACAGGAGCGAGCCTCCTGGTTTGCTCATCGCATTCGCGAAGCAATTATTTCGCAGGCCAACAGTCAGCTGAAGACCACACTGCCGGTCATTCAGACACTCATTACCATTTGTCCCTTAATGGGCTTGCTCGGTACCGTGACCGGAATGATCGGTGTATTCGATGTTATGGCCCTGAAAGGCACGTCGGATGCACGGGCGATGGCATCCGGGGTATTCCAGGCCACCGTGCCAACCATGGCTGGCATGGTTGTCGCGCTATCCGGCCTTTATTTCAACAGTCGATTTGGACAGGTGGTGCGGGTAGAAACCGAACGCCTGGCTGACGCACTACAGTTCCAGACTCAATCATGATGGTAATCCAATGAAACATCGTCGCCACGCACAGGGATCTGATGAAGAGGGTGAAATCAACATGACGCCAATGCTCGACGTCGTGTTCATCATGTTGATCTTCTTTATCGTGACCACATCATTTGTGAAAGAGTCGGGTGTAGAGGTCAATCAGCCCTCTGCCGAAACAACGCATCGACAGGACAAGAACAATATCCTGGTAGCCATCACTCCGAATGGTGAAATCTGGATAGACAAGCAGCAAGTGGATGTGCGAGCCGTTCGCGCCAATGTGCAGCGCCTGCGTGCCCAGAGCCCGGATTCTGCGGTGGTCATACAGGCGGATAAGGAAGCTCGCACGGGAATTCTGGTCAAGGTAATGGACCAAATCCGGTTGGCGGGTGTTGAAAACGTAGCGATCGCAGCACAGCCAGAATAAGCATGACGGCAGACGCATTGACCCTGACCGGCTCGGCCACTGCTACGGGCAGTACTATGCCACGTCTGGGGTTTCCCCTTGCAGGCGCATTGCTGATTACATTGATTCTATTCTGGTTCATGCAGATTCTTATTGCGCCTCCCACAGAAATTCCAAGGCCGCCCGAAAGCATCAATATGGTGGAAATCGTTGAAGTGGTTCCTGAAGACGATTCGGTATCCGAAGAAGCGAGTTCCGCCGCACCACCCGCTGCACCGCCGCCCCCCTCAATGCCGAGTCTTTCGAATCTGACCATTCCCGTGCAACAGGCACCCAGTGTGAATGTGTCGATGCCCACTCCAGAAATATCTGCAGATGTGGGTACCGGGCAGAGCTTTGGCAAGGCCTTCGGCGGCTTTGGCACTGCAGGAAGTGGGTCTGGCAAGGATGGGTATGGCAGCGGGCAGGGCTTCAAGGGCAAGCCGCTGGTGCCACTATCCACTGCCAGACCACAGATACCTGAATCTGCTTATCGACGCGGAATCGAAGGCTGGGTTGAAGTTGTATTCACGGTTACGGGTGAGGGTCGCGTGGTCGATATCAAGATAATCGATGCCCAGCCAAAAGGTATTTTCGAAGGGCCCGCAGTTGAAAGTATCGCCGAATGGATTTACCCGCGGTATTACAAAGGGGGGAAACCGGTTGCACGGCAGGTGAAGCAGAAGGTTGAGTTTAAGTTAGAAGACTATCAGTACAACTGGAACTAGATTTGATGCTTACTTGCCCGGGAGTTCCTGAACTTGCTTTTCGCTCAAGCCGTAGTTGGTCTACGGCATTCGCTGCAAAGCGGCGTTCAGGAAAACGCGGGCTGCGTAATCATTCAAATCTAGCTGTTTCGCTAATGGCCTTCTTTGCAAGGCGGCGTCTATGAGCACGCGAGCTGCGAACTCATTCAAGCTAATGCGTAATACGTTGTCATTGCGAGGTGCTGCCGCAGGCAGTGCCGCGGTAATCTTGTTGTTTGGTGTGGCATCGGTGCCCGCACAGGCCGAGCAGTACAGGAGTGAGACTAAAGAGCTACCGGGTTATGTTGAGCCATCCGGTTCGGCGGCAGATAATCCGGAAGCGTTGTTAAAAAGTACAGAGGGCAATCCATACGCCCGCGCCCTGACCTTGCAGCAGATGGCCGGAATGGCGGCGGCGAACAAGGATTACGCCACAGCAGTGAAGCGT
>JBFJXR010000066.1:0-11202 GCA_041622995.1 Nevskiales bacterium | reverse complement strand
TTAGAGCCAAGGTCGAGCATCCATTCAGAATCATAAAATGTCAGTTCGGGTTTACCAAGGCGCGATACCGTGGGCTGATGAAAAACGACAGCAAGCTGGCGACGCTTTTTGCTTTAGCCAATATCATCAGAGTGGGTCAGATGCTACGTGCGTAGGACAAATCTGCCTGAATACCGTGAAATGGGTATTCAGGCAGAAGTAAATGGTCAAAAGCCATGGTTTTTCTGGCTGATATAGCCAGATGGGACTGCCTGACTGGAAAGAAGCGACTTGATCGTACCTTCCCTAAAATAAACGGGTTTGATGCTGGAATATCACTATCTATCTGATGTGTATCCCACCCCATATCACCTGGGCGATCAAACTCAGTACTGACAACTCTCCTTATATCAATCCTGCCAGAAAACTCTATATTCTCGAACCCGCCAAAGAATGAAGAAATCCCATTTAAAAGCTGAACCGCACCTAGAGCAGCAGAATACGCTACATTTTTATCAACTAGACCATTGAAATGCTCAGAAGTCAGCCAATAATTTGCCCCTTCATGGTCATCAGAAATATCACCTATATGGAAATGCGCAGATTTCAGGCCGTGCTCTAAATTATCCAGAACCGGAGCACCGCCTACCACTTCAAACATCCACTTCATACTTGATCTCATGATTGTTACTTTTTGATGGAAATTCTAATCACGAATTGCGTTCAGAGGAGTGTACAGAGTAATAAGCATCTGAGCTATTCTTTACCTATTACTATATGTAAAGAATATGCTATCTTTACTATGTCAGAAACGTAAAGAGGGTGGTCGTATGCCAAAAGTTAGCGCAAAAGGGCAAATCACTTTGCCCGCTAGTCAGCGTGAAGCCATCGGCGTGAAGCCGGGGGATGAAATAGAAACGTTCGTTGTGGGCGATCAGATCAATATTGTTAAAAAGGTCGCCGGTGCCGCAAAGGGGATATTAAAAAACGTGAAAGCGAAGGCTCCTATCAGCGATGAACAGTCTATGGAGTCCGTCCTGTCTTGATCGCTATTGATACTAACGTTCTGTTGCGGTACCTGCTCGAAGATGACACTGATCAATCGGCAATAGCTGCAAAGTTGATTGGTGGATCTGAGATTGTGCTTGTGACCGATGTGGTTTTGGTAGAAACCATTTGGACTCTCAGAGGCGCGAAATATCAACTGAGCAAACCTGAACTGATTGATGTGATCAAGGCGCTGTTCCAAGAACCAAGCATTCGGTTTGAGGACGGTCAGGCTACATGGATCGCGCTCGATGAATACCGTAAATCTAACGGAGCAGACTTTGCTGATGCTCTGATCGTGAATAAGGCGAAACTCACTGCCAACAGGCTTGGTGAAGCATTCGGTGGGTCATATACCTTCGACAAGGCAGCACAGAAGCTCCCAGGGGCGAAAACGCCCAAGTAATATAAATGCCGGTTGAGGAATCAAGATGGAAATCAATACGTCAAATGAAGTTGAAGCCGGTTGCTGTGATGAATGCCTAACAGGCCAGCATACAGGTGGACTGGCTGACCAGAAACTGGAAGAGGTGGCGATAACCACCATTGAACTCGGACGCATCTCGGTTAACCTATGCGCCCCTTGTTTACTCAATCTGTATACTCAGTTAAGAGATCCGCTAAACATCGAGCAACCATCACCTACGCTGGAGCATGTGATTGTCAGTGTCGCTAAGCAGCGCCTTTCTGAGCTGAAGTCTTACGCTGAAGAGTACGATTCTGTTGCTGATATTCATAGTCGTTTCTCAGAGCTTACAGGGCTGACTGAACTGGCCAAGCTGCAAGATAACGGTTTATCAGAGGTGGCTCTGAAGAAACTTGATGATATCGATACAGCGGCTCTGAGTGTCATGCGTGATTTGGCGCAATAGAACCCCATAGAGTAGATGAACTGAAGGAGACCATTATGAAAGAACCAGGCGGAGCCGCATTAAAGCGGTACATTTCTGAGGATGACTTGACCTCTCTGCTCTCTCATGGCTACCGAGAAGAAGTACGCGCCTTTACTCGACAAATTGAATCAGACATAAGCGCTGTATTGGATTTTCAGACATTCTTTGATTCGCTGCATGATGTAGAACAACCGGTGATTAATTGGGCCGGCTCCGATGAGCAGTGCCAGCGAATGGACAAGATCGTACTGGAGTCGGTTGAACTCAATGACTTTCTTGAGGATAACCCGAACGTGTACGGAACTTACCTCAAAGCCTCCAACCATGGTCCCGAGATGACCTTTGAGATAGGCTGGGGTTGTTCTTATGGGCGTGTCGTTTGGAACCGCTGGACAGAAAAAGTTGATGATCCAGTTATAGCTTTCAGTGATGTCGCCTTTGCGTTTGATATCAAAGAGTACCGATGTGGGGTTCTGGGGACATTCCGTCCTGAAGTGACACTTATCGCTGTAGCCCTTACATCATAAGGCCTACAGCGGGGCCCTAATTTTCAAAATCGCTGTAAAATTCAATTCATAGTCGTATTTGGGGTTTGCGAGAAGCCCATGTCTTACAAAGAACGCCTGACGATACTCCATGAAGCAGAAATAAACGATTTATATTGTCTTCCCAGCCTGTCATTGGAAGAAAAACGTGTCAGCTTTGCCCTGAATGACCTAGAACTGGATGTTATTAAATCCTTCAGAAATCGTAATCATAAATGCTATGCCATTGCTTTACTGGGCTACTTTAAGATCAAGCCCATACAGCTCAATCCTGCTTACAAGGAATTGAAGGAAGACTTAGCCTTTATTGCTGAAGAATATTTCCCTAGATTTAAAGTCCCTCGCTTCAGTATTAGCAGTAAGCAGAAAACACGCATCTACGACAAGATTCTTAGCCTGTTGAACTTTGAAGTATGGGAAGTAGAGCAACATCAGGATCCTCTCAGATATTATTTACAACAGATTGCCAAATCCTGGATTGATCCACGCTTTTTATTTGATGCCTGCACCGAGTATCTGGCTCGAAATCATATAACTATCCCGAAATATACCGTACTTCAGCGGATTATCAGTCAGGTAATTAAGCAGGAACGCAAACGGCTTTCTGACACATTAACAACAGTCATATCGAATGAATTATCTTCTGATCTGGGTGATTTAATCGATGGGGAAAGCACGCTAACGGTTAAAGAACTTAAGCAGGCAGCCAAAAGTTTTAATGCCCCCGAATTGGGAAAAGAATTGAACGTCAACAAGCTCATTCAGCCTTGGATGAATGAAGTAAATCAAGTTGTATCTGCTTTGTCACTATCGCAACAGAACCAGCTTCACTATGCGACGATGGTCGATTACTATTCCATTACCAAACTGAAACGCTTCGATCGATCTACCCAGCAACTCTATTTACTTTGTTATCTTCAAGAACGAGCACAAATCAATATTGAGCGTTTGGCCGATGGCTTTATCTACCATGTTCGAAAATTGCGTGAAAAGGCAAAAGCGTATGCTAAGGAGATGGCCTATAAAGACTGGGAAGGTGCGGCAGCAAATATCAGTAAAGCAGCCGAATTATTATATTTTTTTATTGACGATACCATTGATGATCAAGTGTCATTTAAACAAATAAAACAACGGGTACAAAACTTACTTGGAGCACGGGAAATAGAATCACTGTGCCTGTATCTGAAAAAGCAAAAACGCACGAAAAATGATTATATTTGGGAATATTATGATCAACATCAGGATCTGATTCGGCAGTTGATACGCCCCATCTTTTTATGTCTGACGTTTGAAGGGTCAGACAATACGCAGGCATTAGCAGCACAACTAAATGGAATGCAAAAGGAGTTGTTAGATACCGGGCAGTTGGAGTCTGCAGACCGGCGATTAATTTTGTCCAAACATCAATTGTATGTGATCGATGCGGATAACAAAGTAGTCTCTGAACGTTACGAGATCATGCTGTATTTAGTAGCCCAAAATAAGCTGGATGGTCAACTTTTTATACCCACGGCCATCAAATATCGCGCATTACACGATGATCTGGTTGGGGATATCCCTTGGGAAGAGAAAGACAAATTACTCAAAGACTCCCTGTTAGACAGTATGAATACCAATCCTGCCCAGCTGGTCAAGTCAATGGAACAAGAGATGAGCGATAAGCTGCAGCGGGTCTGCCAGCGTATTGATGAAGGCGACAATCGAAATGTGATATTACGTAATCGTTCGGGTAAAACCCAATGGCGGCTGCCGTATTCCGGTGCTAAAACTGCGCTAAACAATCCTTTTTTTGATCGCATGAAACCCATCAACGTTGCTGACGTATTACGCTTCGTTCACCAGGAGACAGATTTTTTAAAGTACTTTGAGCATGTTCGTCAGGTACAGTCTGGGCAGAGTGATCATCTGAATGATTTATTGGCGGCCCTCATTGGCAATGGAACGTATTACGGCTTACATGGTATGGCCAGCATCTCTGATCGTTCATACGACCATTTGCGCACAGTACAAGCCAATTATTTGCGACCAGAAACGCTAAACCTCGGCAATGATGCCATTAACGATGCAACAGCAAAATTATCAATCTTCAAGCATTACAATATCCAAGAAGGACTCATTCATGCCAGTGCCGATGGGCAGAAATTCGAATCACGGTTAGATACTTTTAAAACCCGTTATTCATCGAAATATTTTGGCACAAACAAAGGACTGACATCGATGAACCTGATTGCCAATCATGTGGCATTGAATGCCCGAATTATCGGTGCTAATGAACATGAATCACACTTTATTTTGGATCTGCTTCATAACAACACCTCTGAAATTAAGCCGGATATATTGTCAACGGATACACACGGGGTTAATCATGTGAACTTTGCCTTGCTGAACCTGTTTGGCTATACCTTTGCGCCGCGCTATGCTCAGTTTGGAACGGTGATATCAGACCTTTTTGATGTGAGTGAGGGAGACGATAATAAGACGACGCTCTCATTGAAAAAGCCTATCAATACAGCACTAATTATCGATGAGTGGGATACTATTCAACGCATTATTATATCGCTGCAGCAAAAGACGATAACGCAGGCAACACTTGTTAGAAAGCTGTCTGGCTATAGTCAAAACCATCCCTTGCTGAAAGCTTTAACTGAGTACAACCGTATGCTCAAGGCCATGTACTTACTGGATTATATTGATGATGCCAGCTTAAGAGCTTATGTGCAGCGAGCATTGAATCGCGGAGAGGCTTATCATCAACTACGCCGTGCCATTGCTCATGTGAATGGTAATCGATTCAGAGGGAAATCAGACGACGAAATCGTTTTGTGGAATGAATGCGCTAGGCTGTTAACCAACGCCATTATTTATTTTAACTCGCTGATACTGACGCGATTACTCGAGCATTTTGAAGCGGAAGGTGACGATAAGAAGCTCGAAATCATCAAGCAGGTTTCACCAGTGGCCTGGCACAACATCAATTTGAACGGGACTTATAGCTTTAGCTTTGAACAAAATACACTCAATTTGGATGAGATTATGCAATCAATCGTGCAGAATGAAAATTAAGGTGCCTCTGTAGGCCTTATGAGGCGAGGGCTATAGCAATAAGTGTCACTTCAGGACGGAATGTCCCCAGAACCCCCGAGTGGTGAATGAGGAGATCTTCGGCCCTTGCTGCCATATCCGTCCATTCGACACTGAAGAGGAGGTGATCGCACTGGCGAATGACACAAACTACGGTCTGTCTGCCACGATCTGGACTGAGAACGTTGCCCGGGCATCACGTGTTGCCGAAGCGATGGAAGTGGGAATTGTTTGGGTTAATAGCTGGTTCTTGCGTGATCTGCGTACCGCTTTTGGTGGCGCCAAGGAGTCTGGCATTGGTCGTGAAGGCGGTATCCATGGCCTCGAGTTCTATACCGAACTGAAGAACGTCTGCATCAAGCTCTGAGTTTTTGATTTGACCCAGAGGGCTGATTAATAAGGTTTTCGTAAAGTTAGAAAGGTAAAAGTCGTCAGGGTGGCGTTAAGCTGCGCGGTTCCAAACGCTGCTATGACCGCTTTCATCTTTTACCCAGTTAAAGGTAAAAAATATGAAGCAAGAACAGATTATCCAGTGCGGTGACGAGTTGTATGATGCGCTAACCCAGCGCCATACCTTGCGTCCTTTCACCGAGCGTTTTGACAATATCAGTCTGGAAGATGCCTACCACATATCTCTGCGTATGGTGGAGCGCCGAGTTCAGGCCGGTGAAACTATCATCGGTAAGAAGATCGGTGTCACTTCTAAGGCAGTGCAGAACATGCTCAACGTGTATCAGCCAGATTTTGGTTACCTTACCGATCGCATGGCATACAGCGAAGGCCAGGAGATGCCGATCAGCGAACAGTTGATACAGCCTAAGGCTGAAGGTGAAATCGCCTTCATTCTGAAAAAAGACCTGATGGGTCCGGGTGTGACCAATGCCGATGTGCTGGCCGCGACCGATTGTGTGATCCCATGTTTCGAAGTGGTGGATTCGCGCATCGAAAACTGGGAAATAAAGATCCAGGATACCGTGGCAGATAACGCTTCTTGTGGCCTGTTTATTCTCGGTGATAAAGCGGTTGATCCACGGAAAGTGGATCTGGCGACCTGTGGCATGGTGGTGGAGAAAAATGGCTCGATCATCTCCACCGGTGCCGGTGCTGCTGCTCTTGGAAGCCCGGTGAACTGCGTGGCATGGTTGGCCAACACCTTGGGTCAGTTCGGCATTCCGCTGAAGGCAGGGGAGGTCATTCTGTCGGGTTCTCTGGTGCCGCTGGAGTCGGTACAGGCGGGCGACCACATGCGCGTTAGCATCGGTGGTATAGGTTCTGCTTCAGTACGCTTTGTGTAACCCGTGAGTTAGTGAGAGGAAATACGAATATGAGTAAAAAACTGAAAGCAGTCATCATCGGTCCGGGCAATATCGGTACCGATCTGCTGATGAAAATGTTTCGTTCAGAGTGGATCGAACCGGTCTGGATGGTCGGGATTGACCCTGAGTCTGATGGTCTGAAGCGTGCGCAGGAGATGGGAATTAAAACCACCGCTGAGGGGGTCGATGGTTTACTGCCGCATGTAGTCGAAGACGATATCCGGATCGCATTTGATGCTACCTCGGCTTACGTGCATGCGGAAAATAGCCGTAAACTGAACGAGCTGGGGGTGATCATGATCGACCTGACCCCGGCTGCGATCGGACCGTTCTGTGTACCGCCGGTGAATCTGCAGCAGCACGCCAAGAATCTGGAAATGAATGTCAACATGGTGACCTGTGGTGGCCAGGCGACTATCCCAATGGTCGCTGCCGTCTCACAAGTCCAGCATGTGGAATACGGTGAGATCATTGCGACTGTATCCTCCCGTTCTGCAGGACCGGGAACCCGCAAGAACATCGACGAGTTCACTCGTACCACGGCTGCTGCGGTAGAAAAAGTCGGGGGTGCCGATAAAGGTAAGGCGATCATCATCATCAACCCGGCGGAGCCTCCGTTGATAATGCGTGACACCGTCCACTGCCTGACTAAAGAAACGCCTGATGAAGCAGCAATTACCGCTTCGGTACAAAATATGATCAAAGAAGTGCAGAAGTATGTACCCGGCTACCGTCTGGTGAACGGTCCTGTCTTTGATGGCAACCGTGTGTCTGTCTTCCTGGAAGTGGAAGGTCTGGGTGACTACTTGCCGAAATATTCCGGCAATCTGGACATCATGACTGCTGCCGGTCTGCGTACTGCTGAGATGTTTGCAGAAGAAACGCATAAAGGCGAAATCACTCTTCCCAAACGCGGCTAAGTGGAGTAAACGAGATTCCCCAGAGCAGAATATCCGTGTCCTTATTCACGAGCTTCCTAAGCAGAACTGGGGGATTGCCGGTTCTTCAGCGAAAAAGCTGGGTCGCTAAAAAATGCATCTGCTACGGGTAGGCTGCTGGTCATATATGTAGGAAGTGCGCCTCGCGCCGATGAGGGGGTTATTCGCGGCGAGGCGCAGACCCCACAGGCTCAGCTCTAATTAATACCCAAAGCGTTTCACAGGGTATGCGCTAGCCAATAGCCAAAACACGTCGGGGCATGCGAACCGGCCCTATGCCGTTCCCCATGAACAGGCTCAGTAATGTTTTGCTGACCATCTGTATGGAATCTTTACTGGATATATGGCTGGCTATCCCAATATGGCGGAATGCAAGGTTGCCATGCAGGCGCCAGTTTGAGGAACCTCTGATCAGCTCGGTTAGCATCATGATGATACCTTCTGGACTTCAGCAGAGGCTCCCTGAGTGGATTACGGCGCGTGATGTGCGAAGAGATGTTGAGGTGCTGTTGCCAGGTAGCTAGGTCGGGACTTCATTCGCTTGAACCAGGCGTCAAGATTAGCGTAGGTTGCCGGTATTTTTAGCCCGTATGCTTCTGCCAGACCAAAACGGGCGGTCAATGCACATTCCGGAAGGGAATACGCGCTGCCAAAAAATTCTTTCTCGCCGAGCTGCTCAGATAGATATTCAAGAGCTTGTTCGAACTTGCTCACACCGGATTGAATACGCTCTAGATCCCATTCATGCTCCGTCTTTCCGCGTTTCTCGAATATTACTTCGCGCAGGCCTGCACCGATCACGCCATCACTGTATTTATTGATCAGACGCGGTATTACCTGCTCTGCCGGGCTCTTTGGTAGCAGTTTGCCACTGATGTCATTGAGGTATTCCAAAATGACATTGGATTCATAGATTACAATATCGCCGTTGACCAATACTGGTACGGTTTTCCGTGGCGTCAATGCTTGCCACTCGTCTCTATGTTCAGGGGATTGCGAGTCGATTATCTCGGCGTCGATACCCAGCTCGAAAAGAGCCAGACGCACTTTCCAGCAAAATGGGCATTCGGGTTTATCATACAGTTTCAGTGTTGCCATTATCTGTCCTCGTGGCGAATAATTTGAACCGGATACTGTGAACCTTGTTAGTCCTGGTAAAGGGATAGTAATGAGGGGCTAGATCTTTACCGCCCGCAGTTCACGTAACTCTTCGAGTACAAAGTCGATACGGTCCTGGCCCCAGAAAATCTGTTCACCGACAACAAAGGTAGGGACGCCAATCACGCTTGTATCTGCTGCTTCCTGAGCATTTTTGTGCAGTTTGTCGAGGTTTCCTGCATCATTGAATGCCGCCGTTAGTTCGGCGCGATCCAAACCGATAGTTTCGCCAACGCCCAGTAGTATTTCCGGGTTGCCGATGTCCTGGCCTTCAGCCCACTCTTTACGCATCACCTCGATAATGTAGGGGCGCAACAGGCCTTTCTCTTCGGCAAGCAGGGAGCCTGCACCCGCCAGGGTCGGATCGGTTGTCACCGGGGGAGGTGTCAGCGGTATCCCTAAGCGCCGCGCAAAGCGTGTAGTATCCTGCCGCGCCAGCGGCATCTTGCTTTTTGCCCGATCGGGAGGAGAGCGCAGGTCCCAGCCACTCACCGGTCGCCACAGCAGGTTGGTATTGAAGTCATCAATAATGGGCCAGAGGGTCTTGCTGGCAAGATAACAGTAAGGGCTGCGAAAGTTAAAAAACAGTTTTACGTCAACTGGTTGGGTCATGGTCTAATCTCCTGCTAATGTTTTCCAGTATGGCATCAGTTGCTGGGTTCGCGCATGGTGACAAATTCCTCAGCGGCGGTGGGGTGGATGCCGATGGTCGAGTCGAATACTTGTTTGGTGGCGCCAGCCTTAAGGGCGATAGCAATCCCCTGGATAATCTCGCCGGCATCTGCACCGACCATATGCACACCGACAACACGGTCGGTTGCTTTGTCTACCAGAAGTTTCATGAAGGTGCGCTCTTCGCCGCCGGCAAGGGTTTGCTTCATCGCCCGGAAATCAGATTTATACACCTCAACTTCGTCAAACTCAGATCTGGCCTGTTCTTCAGTCAGACCGACTGTGGCGATATTCGGTTGGCTGAATACAGCGGTCGGAATGAGGGAATAATCGACTTTAGGGCCGCCTTCGCTGTACAGATGGCGCACCAGTTCGGTACCTTCGGCCAAAGCAACAGGGGTCAGCTGAAGCCGGTCAATAACGTCGCCAATGGCGTAGATTGACGGTTCATCGGTCTGGTATTGCTGGTTAACGATGATGGCGCCATTATCCTGTTGGCGGATGCGGGTGTTTTCCAAACCCAGACCGTCTACCTTCGGTGTACGGCCGGTGGCGTAAAGCACACAATCGGTTTGTTCGCTGCTGCCATCGCTGTAAGTGACAGTAAGTGAGCCGTCTTGTTGTTTATCGATCCGGGTGATATCGGTATTAAAGGCCAGTTTGACACCTTTTTTAGCGATTTCCTGAGCAGCAAACTGACGCACTTCCTGATCAAAACCACGCAGGAACAGGTCACCACGGTAAACCTGTGTGGTGCTTGCTCCGAGACCGGCAAAGATGCCAGCGAACTCGACTGCAATATAACCGCCACCGACGACTACGGCGCGTTTAGGGAACTGATCAAGATAGAATACTTCATTGGAGCTGATAGCATGCTCCCGACCCGGGATATCGGGGACGAATGGCCAGCCACCGGTAGCAACCAGGATACGCTCGGCGGTGATATTACGTGAGCCGACCGTAACAGTATGCGGGTCTTTAATTATCGCGCGCCCTTCAATCAGGTCACAGCCGGAATTAGCCAGCATATTGCGATAGATGCCATTGAGACGGTCGATTTCGGCATTCTTGTTATCCCGCAGGGTCGCCCAATCAAATTTAGCTTCCCCGAGTTGCCAGCCATAGCCGGCAGATTGCTCGAATGCCTCGGCAAATTCGGAAGCATAGACGAACAGTTTTTTTGGCACACAGCCAACGTTGACGCAGGTGCCGCCAATATGGCGATCTTCTGCTACAGCAACCCGTACTCCCATGGCAGCAGCCATACGGCTGGCTCGGACGCCGCCGGAGCCGGCGCCGATAACAAACAGGTCATAATCGTAAGAAGGCATAGTATTTCCAGTAAATTAATTGATTAAGCTAATGCTGTGTCAGAGCGAGGATCGCGTATGAGGTGTTGTCATATCCAACTCCGGCCCCAGCGGAATAATGCCGCTCGGGTTACGCTCACTCTTGCGCCAGTAGCCATGTCTGATGTGATCAAAGTTAACGGTGTCGCTAATACCCGGCATCTGGTATAGCTCACGGGTGTATTGCCATAGCGCGGGATAATTCTGCAGGCGTTTTTTATTGC
>JBFJXR010000065.1:0-12069 GCA_041622995.1 Nevskiales bacterium | reverse complement strand
GTGATCGGACATAGTCTAGGCGCAATCACCACCCTTGAAGTCCAGGCTGTAGATGATCGTTTCATTGCCGCCGTTGCCGCCGCCCCCATTCATGAGCAGACAAGCAGTTTTGATACTGCAGATATTCCGATCATGATACAGACAGGTGACCACGACGGTCCGGTTGCGCCAGTGCCCTTCCTCAATCCACAGTTAACCCGCTCGGTTTATGACAAATTCGAGATGGATCGGGCATTTATCGTTGCGGAGGCCGCCAGCCACGCACAGCACACCAACTACCCATTATTGCCGACGCCGACCTGGAGCCGTGAAATCGCAGCGATCTATTCAGTTGCGTGGATGGACCTGTATCTGAAGGGCGACCGCACGGGATTGGAAAGATTGCTCACACCGCATGCTCATCTTTCACCACTACACAGCAGTGAGGTAGAGATTGACGGTGTAAGAACCGTGCTACGTGCGGGTGTGGACGGCTAGGCAGTTAGCTGTCCAGAAAACGTTTCAGGCTGCTAACGAATTTAACCGGCTGATCGATAAAGGGCACATGGCCTGAACGCTCGAATGGCATGATCCGGGCATGTGGCACCAGTTCCTTGATATGCAACTGACCCTCAGCCGGATACATTTCTGACTTCATCCCTACCATGACAGTCATCGGTGTATCCATACGCGACAGGCTTTCACGCATGTCATATTCATTCTCGACATAGGCCCGCATACAGCGAACATAGGTAAACCAGTTATTGGTGGGTAATGCGAAAGACGCGAGCTTTTCGCTGGAGAACACACCTTTAATCATGGCCTTGATTATCCTGCGTGACATCGCGTAGCAAACAAAATCACTGAATGCCTTGCGAATTTCCTTTCTGAAGTCTGCCGGCAAGTCTTCGAAGCTCGTTTCCGGCCCGAATGCTTCTGCCTGCCTGAGCAATTTCTTGAATGTCAAAAACTCCTTGCCCTGCGAGTTCCCGAATAAACCATGCGTCCAGCCCTCATTATTTATCGCCCTGGGTGCCTGATCAATATGAAGATATTTGTTTACACGCCTGAAGCCGGTCAGATTGTGGAACTGCAGACCGGTAAATGCGCCCATGGACAGCCCGGCCAGAGCCACGTTGTCCAACCGCAACGCATCCAGGATGTCATCCAGATCCTCAACATAATTTGTCAGTATGCAATCGCTGTTGTGGTTAATGTCATGCGACCCGCCAAAGCCACGCATATCAGGCATGATGAATTGGTAGCGACGGCTGAGAGGTAATATATAAGGCATCCAGTGCATGGAATTCATGGCAAAGCCATGAAGCATGACCACGGGCTTTCCCTTACCGACTACACGAACATGCAATTGCGCACCATCGCGCGCTGTAACGTATGGCATATAAAACCTATATTGTTATGAATCCTGCCCAACTGAACTTAATTAATAACCGCATCTGTGGCACGGCTTTGAAATACTTACTTACCTGTGCCGGATATTCCTCTTCCAGACAGGTGGTCATGTAGGCCCTGAAAAACCTCTATGGACCCATGAAACCTTTAAGACTTAATCCAGGTCGACGTAAGTGCCCGCGTAGGATACCGACAGGCAATTACCGCCAGTGTTAACACCAATCGTTGCACTCATGATGCTCAGCATGATCTCGGCATTATTATCCCGGCAGGCCACTTCCAGGTCAGCATAACCGGGCATACTCTTGACCTTCTCCGGGTCTCCGCCATAGCTGATGCATACATAGGGTGATATCAGGTCTCCCGCGCGAACACGTGCCGCAACATGCTTGAGCATGGTTTCAACTGCAGGATCATATCCACGCAGCTTTGCAACCGGCTTGGTATCTCCATGATAAGCAGACAGTATGGGCTTGATATCCAGTGCACCGGCAAGCACTGCGCTCACGAGACCAACACTTTTTTCACCTTTTTTCTTGGCACGTGTGCGAATGTAGTAAAGATCATCCGGCACCATGTAACCCACCGTATTTTCAATTATGCCATCCAGATACTGACGGATTTCATTCGGGGTGAGACCTTCCTCAGCCATGCGACAGGCCTCGGCGGCAATAACGGCAGTCCCCGACATCATGGTGCGACTATCAATCACACGCATGGAGAACGGTCCGGAGACACCTGCCTCCTTACGAATGCGGCGATAACCGCTCAGAATGGCAAACGATGCCTTGGTTGCATTTGAGAATATGGGGCTACGGTCACTGAGTACTGTGATGCAGAACACAAAATCGAAATCAATCACCAGACGCTCAAGAAATACGTCCTGAATCTGCTGCACAGTAAAAGGTGCCGTTTCCGCAGCATGACCCTTGTCGGCCAGATGCGCATCATAAAAGGACATGGTTGCCTCAGGATCACGCTCATCAACAAGCGTATCCTTATCCAGATGAATACTGATCGGCAATATCCGAATATTATGCTTTTCTATAAATTCCTGTGGTAAATCACAGGTTGAATCTACTACAACACCAATTCGCATCCGTACTACTCCTCGCCGCCCCACATCTGAGCTTGTTGTCGCCCGATTATGATACAAAAATACAAAGTAAATGCTATCTGTCCACTATACTAGTGTTTTATTTGCAATGTGAGTCCCAATGATTACCGCCAATAGCGAACAGGTCACCACCCTGCGTGACTTTGTCGCCGTCCTCGTACCGCAAGGTGACAAAGTCCATATACCAGAGGGCACCGAATGTCACATCACTCAGGCGCTCGGCGGCAGTTATACGATATATATTCAGGGCCGCCTGTTTCGAGTGGACGGCACCGACGGTGATGCACTGGGCAAGGAGCAGGTCGCCGGCCCGGAGCTGCCACCGGATGCCAGTGACGAAGATGTGGAAAATCTCATCTGGGAACAGATGCGCAGCTGTTTCGACCCTGAAATTCCTGTCAACATTGTTGAACTGGGACTGATCTATGAATGCGAGGTCAATAAAAAGGAAGACGGGCAGCGTGACGTGGACATTCAGATGACACTGACCGCGCCGGGTTGCGGCATGGGCGATATCCTTGTTGCCGATATACGCGAGAAAGTTGCCAAGGTACCTACAGTCGAAAAGGTTGATGTAGAACTGGTCTTTGACCCACCATGGAACCAGGGGCTGATGTCGGACGCGGCGAAATTACAGCTCGGGATGATGTGACATGGCAGACCATACAATGGATTTGAGCATTCTATATCCAGCCAGCGCACTCGCATTGTGGACGCTGCTGCTCTACATAGTGATGGGCCTTATGCGTTCAGGCGCAGTCAGTCGCCGTGAAATCAGCATAAAGTTTTTTAGGGCATATAACGGAGACGAACCAGAGCAGCTGAAAGTGATGTCACGCCATGTGATTAACCTGCTGGAAATGCCCCTGCTGTTTTATGTGATCTGCATATTTGCATTTATCACCGGCCTCGGTGGTACAGCCATGCTGGCACTGGCCTGGACTTATGTTGGAGTGCGTTTAATTCATAGCGGCATACATTTAACGATTAATAATGTGCTCTATAGATTCCGCGTATTCATACTCAGCTGGGCAATACTGGTCGCGATGTGGGTACTATGGTTAAGCAAAGCAATGACTCTGAACTAAGTGAGGAAATAGACGAATGAACTTCTCATTAAACAAGCTGCTTATTCTTGCAGCGTTGGCACTGCCTTTCTCGATTGCTCACTCGGAAGATGCAAAAAAAGAGGGCTTCCTCCCGAAAGTTGATAAACCGATTTCAGACACCTATGAACCTCTCGATGGCGCCAGTTGGAACCATCGCACTTCGGAGGAAATCCAGACACTGCGGGAATACCAGAAACAGAATCAGGAAAAAGCCGAGAGTAAGAGGCAATTGCAACTGCGTGAGGAACTGGAGGCCAAGATTCAGGCGCCAGACCCGGGAGCTGTTCAACCCGCGCCCGCGCCCCAAGTCGTGGAAAGTGAAAACCGGATACAAATCAGTGACCCGGAATAAATGTACAACAGCCCTACTGACCGGAGTCTTGAATATTCAAGGCCATTAACTCTTCACGGACTCTCGTCTGATCAAGTACCAAAGCGGCGGAATCGTGCCCAGGAATAACGTCGCAATCACATAGGGCCAGGCATTCACGCCACGTTGCTTCGCGTCATTGAACATCCACACAATAATCAATAAACCGGCAATAACCAGGTCCATGAATACCTGTAAATTCCACAGACCACCCATCGCCATGGTCAGAAACCCAAAGTAGCCCTCCTGCCAGACCACGTAGGCCGTAAAGGCAGTAAAGTCGATAAAAATAAACCACAACGCCAGTAACTTCATATTCATCATCTTCTCCTGCTGCATTCCAATGACCTGCATCATTGCGCTGGAACGTAAACAGGGCAATTACCCCCCAGGTAATGGCATTAAGTTTTGCAACTGCGATAATTCAGCCCAAGTCCTCAGGAGATTGAAATGGAAGCGGTCGTTACCCAGACAAGTCCATTCGGCCATTTACTCAAGTCATGGCGCGGTGCCCGCAAGCTCAGCCAGCTGGATCTGGCGGTAGAAGCGGACGTCTCCCAACGCCACCTGAGTTTCCTGGAGTCCGGTCGCTCGCAACCCAGCCGCGAGATGATTCTGCAACTGGCCGAGGCACTCGACATCCCCTTGCGGGAACGCAACACGCTTCTCTGCTCAGCCGGCTTTGCCGCCCTCTACCGGGAACGGGATCTGAATGGTGACGAGATGAAGCCCGTACGGCAGGCACTGGAAATGACGCTCAAGCATCATGATCCCTACCCCGCCATCGTGGTTAATCGCGACTGGGACATGCTGATGAGTAATGCCGCAGCTGATCGCATGTACAGCATGCTGGGCGACCCGGAGGAAATCTGGAACAAGGTCGATCCCGGCGGCAAGCATAATGTCATGCGCTATACCTTCCATCCGGAGGGCATGCAGCCCTACATCAGCAACTGGGATCAGGCTGCCCGGCATATGCTCAATCGACTGCAACGTGAAGTAGCCACCGAACCCGGGGACAGTCCACTCAAAGAGCTATATCACGAAATCAGGCAGTATCCGGGTGTACCCGATGCCAACGCCAGCATCTGGCATAGCCCGCCACCTCCTATCATGCCGGTAGAACTCAGTATGGGCGGCATGACGATCAAGACGTTCACCATGATCTCCAGCTTCGGCACGGCGCAGGATGTCACCACTGACGAACTCAGGATCGAGACCTTCTTTCCGGCCGATGACTTTACCGAGAACCTCCTGAAGCAAATGGGCGGGCAGTAGCGCTTATTTTAGTCGGGGTGTGTGCTACCTTTTACATCATCAATCCATTGGGCTGCGCTCTTCCAAGAACAGCTTATATCTGTATATACGGATAATGGTATAATGACGCGCTACTCACCGGATTTAAAACATGTCTACTGACAGAACTGCCCTACTCAACGCTCATCTGGCCCAACGTATCCTGATTCTGGATGGCGCCATGGGTACCCAGATCCAGAACTACAAGCTGGATGAAACCGCCTATCGCGGTGAGCGTTTTGCCGATTGGGGGCAGGACGTCAAGGGCAATAATGACCTGCTTTCATTAAGCCAACCGGACATCATCCGTGACATCCACACCGCCTATCTTGAGGCGGGTGCAGATGTTCTAGAAACCAACACCTTTAATTCCACCTCGATTGCCCAGGCCGACTACGGCATGGAAGAACTGGTCTACGAGTTAAATAAAGATTCTGCCGCACTGGCACGTGCTGCCTGCGATGCCATTGCCACTGAAGAGCGTCCACGCTTCGTGGCCGGCGTACTTGGACCAACCAATCGCACCGCCTCCATTTCACCGGATGTGAATGACCCCGGCTTCCGTAATGTGACCTTTGACGAGCTGGTGGTGAGCTACACCGAAGCGATTCAGGGTCTGGTCGATGGCGGCGCTGACATCCTGCTGGTCGAAACTATTTTCGATACCCTGAACGCCAAGGGCGCGATTTATGCCATCGAGAAATTTTTCGAAGACAACAACATGACTTTACCGGTCATGATTTCGGGCACCATCACCGATGCCTCGGGCCGCACCCTGTCCGGGCAAACAACCGAAGCCTTCTACAACTCCCTGCGACATGCCAAGCCCCTGCTGTTTGGCCTGAACTGTGCATTAGGGCCTGATGCCCTGCGCCAGTACGTCGCCGAACTGTCACGCATTGCCGAGTGCCATGTCACTGCGCACCCAAATGCCGGCCTGCCAAATGAATTCGGTGAATATGATCTGGGGCCTGAAGAAATGGCGGAACAGATTGCCGAGTGGGCCGAAAGCGGCCTGCTGAACCTCGTCGGTGGCTGCTGCGGCACCTCGCCTGCACATATCAAGGCCATTGCCGAGGCAGTTGCAGGCAAGGCACCTCGCAAGCTCCCCACACTGCCCCCTGCCATGCGCCTGTCCGGCCTCGAACCTTTCAACGCGGTAGCCTGAAATGACTAAAGCAACTGCCCAGTTCATTAATATCGGCGAACGTACCAACGTCACTGGTTCTGCCAAATTCCGTAACCTCATTAAAGAGGAAAGATACGACGAGGCCCTGGATGTCGCCCGCCAGCAGGTCGAGAGCGGTGCCCAGATAATCGACATCAACATGGACGAGGGCATGCTCGACTCCAAGGCGGCCATGATTCGATTCATGAACCTGATCGCCTCCGAGCCGGATATTTCCCGCGTGCCTATCATGGTCGACTCTTCCAAATGGGAAGTCATCGAAGCCGGTCTGCAGCGCATGCAGGGCAAGGGCATCGTCAACTCAATCTCCCTGAAGGAAGGTGAGGATAAATTCCTCGAGCAGGCCCGCACCATCATGCGTTACGGCGCAGCGGTCGTGGTCATGGCGTTCGATACTGAAGGCCAGGCAGATACGGAAGAACGCAAGGTGGAAATCTGCAAGCGCAGCTATGACCTGCTGACCGGCATTGGCTTTCCTGCGGAAGACATCATCTTCGATCCGAATATCTTTGCGGTCGCCACCGGCATTGAAGAACACAACAACTACGCGGTGGACTTTATTGAAGCCACGCGGCGTATTAAAGAACTCTGCCCGCATGCCCATATCTCGGGCGGCGTATCTAATGTGTCGTTCTCGTTCCGTGGCAATAACCACGTACGTGAAGCCATTCACTCCGTATTCCTTTATCACGCCATCCAGGCAGGCATGGATATGGGCATCGTTAATGCCGGCCAGCTGGCGGTGTATGACGACCTCGACCCTGAACTGCGTGAACGCGTTGAAGATGTCATTCTGAATCGTCGTAACGATGGTACCGAGCGCCTGCTGGAGATCGCCGAGAAGTTCATAGGAGAAGCCGGTGAAGTTCAGGTCCAGAACCTAGAATGGCGCAAAGAGTCCGTCGAAAAACGCATCGAGCACGCGCTGGTCAAAGGCATTACCGAGTACATCGAGGAAGATACCGAGGAAGCGCGCGTCAAAATGACCGCTGCCGGGGAGAAAACCCTGACGGTAATCGAAGGCCCCCTCATGGACGGCATGAACGTGGTCGGCGACCTGTTCGGGGCCGGCAAGATGTTTCTGCCTCAGGTGGTCAAATCTGCGCGTGTAATGAAGAAGGCTGTGGCCTTCCTGCTGCCCTACATCGAAGACGAGAAGGCCGTCGGTGATGACAGCCAGAACAACGGCAAGGTACTCATGGCCACCGTAAAAGGTGATGTGCACGACATCGGCAAGAACATCGTCGGCGTGGTGCTTCAGTGCAATAACTTCGAAGTCATTGATCTGGGCGTCATGGTCTCCGCCGAGAAAATCCTGACCACCGCACGCGAAGAGAAAGTCGACATTATCGGCCTGTCTGGTCTGATCACCCCTTCACTCGATGAAATGGTATTTGTCGCCAGTGAAATGCAACGTCAAGGCTTCGACATTCCGTTACTGATTGGCGGGGCAACCACTTCCCGTGCCCATACTGCAGTCAAGGTCGACCCTGCTTACAAGCATCCGGTTGTCTGGGTGAAAGACGCCTCGCGCTCCGTGCCCGTAGTGTCGTCCCTCATTTCCAAAGAGAACCGGCCGGCATTCATGGAAGGCGTGAAGAACGAATACGACGGTATTCGCGAACGGCATGCCTCCAAGCGCGGTCGCGAAAAGGCCATACCGCTCAAGGAAGCCCGTGCCAACCGCACGCCGATTGAATGGGCAGGCTACACACCGACCAAACCGAAGAAACTCGGCGTACAGGTCTTTGAGAACTATCCGATTGCTGAAATCCGTGAATTCATTGACTGGGGTCCGTTCTTTAATGCCTGGGAGATGAAGGGCAAGTACCCCGACATCCTCAACAATCCGAATACCGGCCCGGAAGCGAAGAAACTTTACGACGATGCAAATAGCATGCTGGACACCATCGTTTCTGAAGGCTGGTTACAGGCCAACGGCGTGATCGGTCTCTTCCCCGCCAATCAGGTGGGCGATGACGATGTAGAAATCTATACCGATGAAACACGCAGTGAAGTGCTGACCACCCAGCGCCATCTGCGGCAGCAGGGTGAGCATCGTGCCGGCGTGCCCAATCGCTGTCTGGCTGATTTTGTTGCGCCGAAAGACACGGGCATCGAAGACTATGTCGGTGGCTTTGCAGTCACCGCGGGACTTGGCTGTAAAGACAAGGTCATGGAGTTCAAGGCTGATCTGGATGACTATAACGCCATCCTCCTCGAATCCGTTGCTGACCGCCTGGCTGAGGCTTTTGCCGAACTGATGCACAAGAAAGTGCGTACTGACCTCTGGGGCTATGCCAGTGATGAAACACTTGAGAATGAAGACCTGATCAAAGAGTCCTATATGGGTATACGCCCTGCCCCGGGCTATCCGGCCTGCCCGGAACATACCGAGAAAGGCACGCTCTGGTCATTGCTTGATGTGAAAAAAAATACCGGCATCGAACTGACCGAAAGCTATGCGATGTGGCCCGGCGCTGCCGTCAGCGGCTGGTACTTCTCGCATCCAAAGTCACAGTATTTTGTGGTCGGACGTATACTCAAGGACCAGATCGAAAGTTATGCCCAACGCAAGAATATGACCGTTGAAAACGCCGAGCGTTGGCTGGCACCCTACCTCGCCTACGATCCAGAGGACTAGCCCCGAAAACCAGCCCCTGGACCAGCAAAGTAATCTCGAATACTAGGTACAACACAGGTGACCCGCAGTCGTGATATTTTGTGACTCGTTTTATTGAATAAGCTTCGGAGCTTGTGTTGAAGAACTTCCTCGACCCCAATCTGATTACCCTGCCTAAATCACTGGCCAGTGTTACCGACATCAATGACGACGAAGTCGATCCGCAGGATGTCGGCATGAAAACCGAAACAATCAGTAAAATCTGGGGCGGTGTAGAGAAGCTCTACAAGAGCCGCACCATGCCAGCCATCAGCCTGGCAGTACGCCACAAGGGTCAACTGGTTATCAATCGTGGCATTGGCCATGCCAGCGGCAATGGCCCGAAAGATTCGGGCAAAAATGCGGTACCGATGACAGCGGACACACCGGTTTGCCTGTTTTCAGCGTCCAAGGCCATCACCGCCATGCTGGTACACAAGCTCGCCGAAGAAGGGCTGATTCATCTGCATGACCCTGTCGCCGAGTACATTCCCGAGTTCGCGGTACGCGGCAAGCAGTACATCACCGTCGGGCAGGTGCTTTCCCACAAGGGCGGTATCCCTACCCTGAAACAGGACGATCTGGACCCCAGCATTCTCTGGGACTGGGATGCCTGTGTAGACCTGCTCTGTCAGGCCTGGCCACGCAAGGATGCCGGCACCACACAGGCCTATCACGCCATTACGGGTGGTTTCATCCTGGGTGAGGTTATGCGCCGGGTGACTGGCGACACACTTAACAACATACTGAAATCCCGCATCGCCGACCCACTGGGCGCCAAATACATGAGCTTCGGCATGCCCGAGGGTCATCAGGACGAAGCGGCGCTCAACTACTTCACCGGCCGTCCTGAAGTGTTCCCGGTTGACCGAATCGTCAAACGTGCTCTTGGGGCCTCATTTGCCGAGGTTTGTGAAATTTCCAATACACCGGACTTCATGGGCGCCACCATCCCTGCCGGCAATATTTATGCGACAGCCGAGGAGGCCTGCAACTTCTTCCAGTGCCTGCTGAACAGTGGCACTTACAATGGCAAACGACTCTTTGAACGCTCAACTGTTGTCAGAGCCATAAGCGAAGCCTCGGCTCGCCAATTTGATCGCACTTTACTCGTACCTTTACGCACCAGTGAAGGCTTCATGCTCGGTGACTATCCCGCGGGTATGTATGGCCCGAATACCAGTGAAGCCTTCGGCCACCTGGGCTTCATTAGCATCTTCTGCTGGGCAGATCCGGCGCGTGATATTTCTGTGTCATTACTGACCACGGGCAAACCCATCATCGCCCCCCATTTACTGCCTTTGATGGGCTTCCTCAAGACAATCAACGACGCCTTTCCGAAGTTTTCAGGGAAATAGTTATTCCGTGTACGCGGCCTGAAGCAAAAAGGGCGAGGACAGCACGGCAAACCAGAAAGGTGACTTTGGCATTGCCAGAGCCCCGATAAGCCCGACAACCAATGCATACCATGCAGCCATTTTAAGTATTGACTGATCTGCAGTGGCTGCCGCATGAAGTATTAACTGCCCCAGCAATAGCATTAAGGCACTGAACATCATGAACCAGAAAAAAAGCGCCCTGTTCATATGAGGGATCACGGCGTTGATAAAGCCACCCTTGAACAGTGCCGTATATGCGGGTTTGTATAGCACGACACCTGTAATGGCATGCCCTACAGCCAGAATAATAAACAGATAACCTATGGCGATAATCATAAGTGTTTAGGTACTAAGCCTGGGCCTCCAGCAGTTCCTCTTCCGGCTGCCATTCCTTGAGCATACGATTCACCTTGCCAAACTCTTTCAGCCCGACCATGGCGCCTGTTGTGAGCAAACCACCCATGAGCGCCCCACCGATGCCGGCAGTCACGACGTCCTGCCCGGTCATATATAGATTCTTGACCGGTGACTTGGGATGTAGCCAGTCCTGATTAAACCGGTCCGGATCATGATCCAGCCCGTAAATTTCTCCGCGGTCGTATAGATGGAACCATTCGGTCGATAACGGCGTGGCGAGTTCGTAGTAATCCAAGGCGCCTTCAAGCTGCGGCATCTGCTTGTAGAGTGCCTGCAACATGCGCTGGGCAAATACTTCCTTGAAGGCCTCGTAATCTTCTCCACGTTGCTTCCAGGTCGTACCGCTCCATTTCTCGAACCAGTCATACGGCGCCATGGTAATGACCTGCACCGTGCTCTTGTTCGGATAATGCTCATCCCACTCCGGGTCTTTGGCCGACGGGAAGGACACATACAGCAAGGGGAACTCCGCACTCTGGTCTGCAGCAAATTTAGCCACATTGCCTTCATGATCGGCCGAGGGGTAGATCCACAGATTCGTCTTTGGCAACTTCAAGGTCTTGGCATCGCCCTTGAAGCCAATAAACATGCACAGGCTCGAACCGGACGCCTTTACCGTTTCCAGTTTCTTTTCATAATTGAATTTCTTGCGCTCATCCTCAGGCAGTAACTTTCCGTAAGTAAGACGAGCACCTACCGAGCTTACAATCTTGTCGGCACGCAGCACATCGCCGTTCTCCATGCGTACACCCACAGCCTTGCCCTTCTCGATGACAATCTCATCGACCTTGGCATAGGTAAATACTTCACCCCCGGTTGAGCGAATCACCGGAATTATGGTGTCCGACATTTTCCATGAACCCCCGACTGGATAGTTACCGCCCGCGAAATAATGCTTCGCTACAGAGGCATGCATAAGAAAGGTCGCCTCTGCCGGCACCATGCCGTAGTCACCCCACTGACCACAGAGCACCGCGATCAATTCCTGGTTCCGGGTCAGGGACTCCAGCACTTCCCGAACCGTCATAGTGCATTCTTTCGGCACCAGGAAGCGACGCAATGAACGGTGCAGCTTACCGATCGTCGGCGAGGCGGCCTGGCCAAAGAAGAATGAACGCATGGACTGGGAAACGCTGTC
>JBFJXR010000064.1:0-12513 GCA_041622995.1 Nevskiales bacterium | reverse complement strand
CCGGAAACGAACAGTCCGATACCCACGCAGGTTTCCATAAATGCGAACAGGGGCACCATGAGCAGGGCATATTGCTGATGCTGTTGCGCCCATTCGATTAATGCCTGATTCATGGCATTAGCGTGGCGGACGTAGCAAGAGCACGGGAGTAGCAGCCTTGTATTGCTCGTAATCCGGCTGGCCGCCCCATTTCTCATCGGCTCTTCTCTCCAGTGGAGGAATGCCGCTTATCCACATTAACAGCCACAGTACGAATAGTGGAGAGAGCAGGCCGAGCCACTGCCAGCCTTCGAATGCAGGTACGGCGATTATGCAGACTCCACACCAAAGCACTATTTCACCGAAGTAGTTGGGGTGTCGGGACCAGGCCCATAACCCGGTACGAATAAACTGCCCGCTATTGGTTTGATCTGACTTAAACGCGGATTTTTGGTGGTCGGCTATGGCCTCAATCCCGAACCCGCATAACCAGATCAGTCCGCCAACCAATGCCCAGGCATCCAGAGAGGCCGGAACCGGATCACTCATTGCAATCAATGCCGCAAGCAGGGTAATAAAGACCCAAGTACCCTGGATCGTCCAGGCGACCAGAAACCTATTCAGGTCTTTCTTGATCTCGTCGAATCGACCATCCTTGCCTACATTTCTCACACGCTTGAACAGGAAGCTGCCTAGTCGTGCACACCAGATGCCCACCAGAACGGCGACCAGAGTCGCGCGACTGTGCCCCTCGCCTGCCCAGAGTGCCAGCAGAACCAAAGATGCATAAGTCATTGCGCCGATGAGATCGTAGTAATGCTCGGTCTGATTTAGATATGCGGGAATAAATGCGAGCCACTGAATCCCGTAGGCAATCAGAGCCAAAGTAACCAGCAATGGCAGTCCGAACAATAACTGCCCGCTCTCATCGACCAGCCAGCCAACCAAAACTGACAGCACAGGTGCCGTAATGACAATAAGAGTGGTCGCGATCCAGTTCATGGTCTTTCCCATTCAGGCCGCAGCTTCAGATGCCAGAAATTCATTTGCGAATTTCTGCAGGATACCGCCGGCGTTATATACCGAGACTTCCTCGGCTGTATCCAGGCGACAGATCATCGGTATTTCCAGGGTCTCGCCATTGGCGCGATGAATCACCAGCGTCATGCTGCCACGTGGAGAAGGCTCACCTGTCACGTCATAGGTTTCAGTACCATCAAGGCCGAGCGTAAGACGATTAGTACCCGGCTGGAATTCCAGTGGCAGGACACCCATGCCCAGCAGATTAGTGCGATGGATACGCTCAAAACCTTCCGCGGCAATCACTTCCACACCCGCAAGGCGTACACCCTTGGCGGCCCAGTCACGTGAAGAGCCCTGACCGTAGTCAGCGCCCGCCACAATAATCAGTGGCTGTTTGCGTTCCATATAGGTTTCGATGACTTCCCACATGCGCATCACCTCACCCTCAGGCTCCAGGCGTGCCAGCGAACCCTGCACAATCTCGCCGTTTTCATCACGACACATTTCATTGAGCAGCTTGGGATTGGCGAAGGTAGCCCGCTGTGCGGTCAGGTGATCACCACGATGGGTTGCGTAGGAATTGAAGTCCTCTTCCGGCACCTGCATTTTGTGCAGATACTCACCGGCCGCAGAATTCATCATGATGGCATTCGAAGGCGACAGGTGATCGGTGGTGATGTTGTCGCCCAGTACGGCGAGTGGCCGCATGCCTTTCATAGTGCGAGGCGCTGCCAGTGCGCCTTCCCAGTAAGGTGGGCGGCGGATATAGGTACTCATCTCACGCCAGTCGTACAACGGACTCTTTGATTTCTGTGCCGCCTTGTGTTCAAACATCGGGATATACACTGCACGGAACTGCTCGGGCTTCACGCTCTGTTTCACGATGGCATCGATCTCTTCATCGCTGGGCCAGATGTCCTTCAGCGTGATCGGGTTGCCGTCCTGATCATGACCCAGCACATCCTTTTCAATATCGAAACGGATGGTGCCGGCGATGGCATACGCAACCACCAATGGTGGTGACGCCAGGAAAGCCTGTTTGGCATAGGGATGAATGCGGCCATCGAAGTTACGGTTGCCTGAAAGTACGGCCGTCGCATAAAGATCACGTTCGACCACTTCTTTCTCGATGGCCGGATCCAGCGCACCTGACATGCCGTTACAGGTCGTGCAGGCAAAGGCGACGACATCGAAACCGAGTTGCTGTAACTCTGAAAGCAAACCGGCTTCTTCCAGATACATCTTCACAGTAATGGAGCCTGGTGCCAGTGAGGATTTAACCCAGGGCTTGCGCAACAGACCCAGTCTGTTGGCGTTACGGGCAATGAGGCCGGCAGCAACCATGTTGCGAGGGTTCGATGTGTTGGTGCAACTGGTAATAGCCGCAATAATGCAGGCTCCGTCAGGCATCAGTCCTTCTTCGTTTTCTACCACGCCGCTTATACCGCGCGCTGCCAGTTCAGATGTTGGTAACAGGGCATGTGGGTTTGAAGGACCGGCCAGGTTGCGGGCAACTGTGGAAAGATCGAATTTCAGCACACGCTCATATTCAGCTGTTTTGAGGCTATCGGCCCAGAGTCCGGTTTCCTTAGCAAACAACTCCACCAGTTTGACCTGATCATCTTCACGACCGGTAAGCTTCAGGTAGTCAATCGTTTGCTCATCGATGTAGAACATGCCGGCCGTCGCGCCATATTCAGGCGTCATGTTCGAAATACTTGCACGATCACCTACAGTAAGTGCAGAAGCGCCTTCACCGTAGAATTCCAAGTAGGCGCCCACAACCTTTTCAGCACGCAGGAACTGTGTCATGGCCAGTACCAAATCCGTTCCGGTAATACCCGGACGTAGTTTGCCGGTGAGTTCCACACCAATGATATCGGGCAGGCGCATCATGGAGGGGTTGCCCAGCATTACGTTTTCCGCTTCTAGACCGCCCACACCTATGGAAATCACACCGAGGGCATCAACCATGGGCGTATGGCTGTCAGTACCAACGCAGGTGTCTACGAAGGCGACACCATCCTTAACCTGCACCACCGGAGACATCTTCTCCAGATTGATCTGGTGCATGATGCCGTTGCCCGGTGGAATTACATCCACATTTTCAAATGCGGTCTTGGTCCAGTTAATAAAGTGAAAACGGTCCGCATTGCGTCGTTCTTCTACTTCACGGTTTTTCTCGAACGCACCTTCCTCGAAGCCGGGATGTTCGACAGCGAGCGAGTGGTCAACGATCAGTTGTGTAGGGACCACCGGGTTGACCTTGGAAGGATCACCGCCCTGATCAGCAATGGCATCACGCAAACCGGCAAGGTCAACCAATGCGGTTTGTCCGAGGATGTCATGGCAAACCACGCGGGCTGGAAACCAAGGGAAATCCAGATCCCTTTTGCGCTCAATAAACTGTTTGAGGGCGTCGTTAACCTGTGCGGGATCACATCTGCGCACGATATTTTCTGCCAGAACGCGAGAGGTGTAGGGAAGCTTTTCGTATGCCCCGGGCTGTATTGCATCAACAGCAGCACGCGTGTCGAAATAGTCCAGTTCGGTTCCGGTAAGAGGTTTGCGGTTTTCAGTATTCATTGCTTTCGGTTCATTATTGGAAATGTGGGCGTAGTGCTGCTCCCTTGATGCTGCTCAAGGGTAACTACGCTGGATTAACCGGACAATTATACGCTTAGCGGGGAAGATGATCTTATCAGTGATAAGAGAAATTACTAATAACAGAAAATCGTGAGTAATTATGGTGCCGGCGGAGGGACTTGAACCCCCACACGATCGCTCGCACGAGGACCTAAACCTCGCGTGTCTACCAATTCCACCACGCCGGCAGTGTGAATTCAGTGGTCGAAAACCACTGTGGGGGCAGCAATTTACAAGAAAACGGCATTGTCTGCATCAAAATTTTAGGTGTGTAGTGTAATAACCACCTTCAAGCGACTAGAAAATACGATCAATTTCCATTTTGAAATTGTTCATATGACGTTCAATGGCTAGGCCCAGATTGTCGTATGACAATTGATGCGCACTAATCAGGGTAACTATTAACAATATTGCACAAGCCTTATCTGCCTTGTTGCCATCAAGTAGCCAACCAAGTGCCGCGCCAGTGACTGTCCACCAAAGGATGAGAATGCCGTACTGTAACTCGCGTTGAAGTTGCATGACCCAGTCCCAGCTCAAGGGTGGGCAGGATGCAAGCCAGCGAACTGCCTTGTCTATTCCAAGGTTATTGTGCCAGCCGTTGTGAAGTAGCAGCACAAGCAGGCCACCAGTGAGTAACCCCAGTGCCGTCCCGGTCTTCCATAGACTGGATGTGAATAATGCTTTCAGATTCATATGACTTGGACTGCATACCCAAAACCGGCATGATACAGCTTCATAAGATCAAAATCAGATTGGGTCAGGGTGGAGATATGGGCAGCATGTTTATTTCCAGACAAGGAAAAATTTCAGCGGGTCTGCTGGGGATTCTGATAGGGCTTTCCTGCTGGATGAACACGGTTGCGGCTGCAGGATTCGCACAACCGCCGGTTACGGAAATCATCGTCAAGCTTGTCAGCCCGCTGGACAGATTGACGGTACTCCCCGACCAGACCCTAAAGCAGCTTGCCAAAATAGCCGGGCAGGAGTTGTCTCTTGTGCGACCCATGTCAGGAAATGCCCATTTATTGAAGCTACCGGACGGTCTGGGACAGAAAGAGATTGATGAATTGCTGGCAAGACTGCGTGCTTCCGGAATCATAGAATATGCAGACCCAAATATCCGGCTGTACCCGAAGCTCGTGCCCAATGACGCCCAATATAACCAGCAATGGCATTATTCGGACCCTGGGGTAACGACGTTTTTTGGCGCCAACCTTGAAGGCGCCTGGGACATCACAACAGGTAATCCGTCCGTGGTGGTGGCCGTACTGGACAGTGGGCTACTTCCCCACGCGGATATCGATGCCAATATTCTGGATAACACCGGCAAGGTCGTGCCCGGTTATGATTTTATCAGCAACCCCCTGATTTCAAATGACGGGGACGGGCGAGATGCAGATCCCAGTGATACGGGCGATGCCGTGGCCGCAGGCGAGTGTGGCGGTACACCAGCACAACCACCGACACCCGTCGCATCATCCTGGCATGGAACTCACGTGGCCGGAACAGTGGCGGCGTCCACAAATAATGCACTAGGTGTGGCCGGCGCAGGCTGGGATGTCAGTGTTCAGCCGGTGAGGGCGCTGGGCAAATGCGGGGGAGAACTGGCTGACATCCTTGACGCAATGCGCTGGTCAGCAGGTATTCCGGTGGGCGCCGTACCGAACAATTCAACGCCCGCAAAGGTTATCAATATGAGTCTGGGGGGAGCTTCACCCTGCCTGGCCTCTGAGCAAGCCGCGATCAATGATATTCTGGCCCGGAGTGTGACGATTGTTGTTGCAGCCGGCAATGAAGCCTCTGCAGCATCGACATCATCACCAGGCAACTGCAATGGTGTCATTACGGTACATGCGACCCGTAAGGATGGGGGCTTTGCCAACTACAGTAATTTCGGATCTGAAATTGATATCAGTGCGCCCGGGGGCGAGCAGCCGCCTTTGGGTGACGGGATACTCTCGACGCTCGACGGCGGGGCGGGTGCACCTGCAAATGACGACAGCTATGCGTTCTACCAGGGGACCAGTATGGCCACCCCCCTTGTATCGGGCATCATCGGTCTGATGCTGTCCAGAAATCACACGCTTTCCAATGCAGACATCCTGAATGCCATCACCAACACAGCCCGGGCCTTTCCGATATCGGCGCAGCAGTGCAATGTCGCCCAGTGCGGTGCCGGAATAATTGATGCAGCGGCCGCGGTTACAGCAGTGCCACCCTTTGTTGCGGACGCCGTACCGGACGCCTTTGCCTTTACTGACAAGAATAATGTGGGGATCAGTCAGGAAATCACCTCCGATATCCTGACTATTACCGGAATCAATTCACCCTCCCCGGTGACAATCGCCGGGGGGGAATACAGTATAGGTTGCACGGCAGTATTCACCGCTGTTGCAGGCAACATTAATAACAACGAAACCATTTGTGTGCGGCATACTTCATCTGCCAGTTTCAATACAACTACAGATACGACTTTAACTATCGGTACGGTTTCAGACACGTTTAGCAGTACCACCGGGGCACCGGATGCCATTCCTGATAATTTCGGATTTGCGACCCGTAACGGGGTGGCGAGAAGCACAGTGCTCGTGTCCGACACGATTACGATTCGTGGCCTGAGTGTGGATGCAGTCGTGACGGTTAATGCTGGTGAATACAGTATCGGCTGTACCGCAAACTTTACCGCGGCTCAGGGTGTAATCGCCAACGGGCAGACCGTATGTGTCCGCCATACGACAGCGGCCGGATTCGAAACGGCGACCTTGACGACACTGACGATTGGGGGTGTGGACGGCACATTTACCAGTACCACTGAGCAACAGGACTCCACACCGGATGCCTTTGTTCTGCCTAAAGTCGTGAATGTGGATCCGAATGCAGTGGTGATTTCCAATACAGTCATTATCAGTGGCATCAATACCGATGCGCAGGTTTCCGTGGTTGATGGCGAATTCAGTATTGGCTGTGTGCAGACAGCATTCATATCCACTACGTCAACAATCCAGAACGGGCAGTCGATCTGTGTTCGTCATACATCTTCTGCAGCATCCCAGGGAACCGTGACCACAGTGCTGAGCATCGGTGGCGTTTCCGCCAGCTTTGTCAGTCAGACCAGGCAGATTGAACAAGCGGCTTCCGGAAATAGCTTGGAACCCCAACAGCCTCCATTGGGTGGTATTGGCGGTCTTGGTGGCCGTGACAGTACAGGAGGTGGTTGCAGCACTATGGGGCAGGGTCACATCCCGGACCCGACATTCTGGTGTCTGCTCATGTTCTCGCTGGGTTATTTGCTAAGAAGGAAAGGCGGGAGAGTCCTTCCATAGAAAAGCAGGCGGACAGGTGTCAGGCTCCGGTGTCTGAGTGCCTGTGTTCCAGCGTCAGCAGTTTCTGCTTGTTTTCAATGCCACCGCCGAATCCGGTCAGGCTGTTATCGGCTGCGATAACCCGATGACAGGGAATCACAATCGGTAATGGATTGCGACCATTGGCCATACCCACCGCACGTGAAGCTTTGGGACGGCCAATCTGTTTGGCAAGCTCCCCGTAAGTATTGGTATTGCCATAAGGAATTTGCTGCAATGCCTTGAGCACCTGTAGCTGAAATTCTGTGCCTCAGGACGAAAGTTTGTTTAACCGCAACACGAGGGTCTAAATTTCGCATGTCTACCTATTCCACCATGCCGGTAATGTGAATATTGTCACGCAGGCGATAGCTGAAGAAAGCATAAAAAAACCCCGCAGTGCGGGGTTTTATAATTGAGGTTTAAGGCTAGAAATTGACAGGAGTCGTTTCACCGACACTGACAGTTACATTCTTAGTGCTTTCAAAAGTAACTTCAGGATTGTCCGATTCTGGGTCATCCAGTTCACCATCGCATGTCAGGGCAACGGTATAGTCACCGGAGAGTACGAAGCCGATTTCAAAATCAGCGGTTTCCTGATCTACAATTGCAGATGTAATGGGGTCTGTAGCAGAGCCACTGATGTCATCAGCAGCCGCATCGAAACCTTCAAATAAATATACAGAAACGCCTGAGTTACAGCGTTCAGCATTTAACCCGGTAAGGTCTACACTGCCAGCAATATGGCCGATTTCTGCATTATCCACCAGTCGAAGAGAGGGCTTGAGAAAATGGCAATCCTGTCCGTTCGGAGCCGTTACAGATTTTCTTACGTCGAAATCAATGGTCAGATCTGTTTGTCCACCCGCGGCAATTACAAATCCACTGTTTAGTTTCAGGCCGCTCTGGCTGCCACTTGGAACATGTAATGGCTCAAGACCACCGCCAGTTAATTCAATGTATGAACCGGCCGGGTTATTGCCTGTTAATGATGCATTGCAATCACTATCGTTCATGTGCAGCCTTATCCAGTTGTATTGTCCAGAGGGCACGCTCTCAGCATTGATTAATGGCTCAAATTCAGAGCCTTGAACTGATAAAAGGTCAATCTGTTGTGGGTCATCTAGCGTAAAGAGTATCGAACTGCCTGACTGGGGTTTGAGTTCTACAGCTGTGAATTCCACTACAACACGTTCGGCATCGTCAATTGCAGCGTCGGTTACGCCAACACTAACTTTGCCAGTCCCGGGTGAGTTGTCACCTCCACTACCACCGCCGCAGGCAACAAGTAATCCACTAAATATTATCCATGTAATTAATCTGACTGATATGCGACGCACGGAGCATCTCCTTCCTTGAATGTATTTTAAGTATAGGCTTATATTCTGAACGCAACCTGAATGGCTTTATTTTGTGGCTAATTTCTCCAGATTGAGCAGTTTTAACTTCGTGGGAAGTCCGCCACCAAAACCTGTTAAATCCCCATTGACGCCAATAACCCGATGACAGGGGATCACAATCGGTAATGGATTTCGACCATTGGCCATACCCACCGCACGTGAGGCTTTGGGACGCCCAATCTGTTTGGCAAGCTCCCCGTAAGTAGTGGTTTTGCCATAAGGAATTTGCTGCAATGCCTTGAGCACCTGTAGTTGGAATTCTGTGCCTGAGGGCGAAAGTTTGAGGTCAAAGTTTTGCAGCCTGCCTGCAAAATAGGCTTTGAGCTGCCGCTCGGCTTCTGAGAAGGCTTGCGGGTCTTCAACCCAGTCTTCTTCAGGTTGGCGACGCATTTTTCCTTCAGGAAAACTGATCAGTTTTAGCCCCTCGTTATCGCCAGCCAGTAGTAGCTTGCCAATTGGGGTGTTGAGATAGCGGTATTTCATATTTGCTGTCCTTGAATTTCCAATGCTAGTTCAGAGAATGCCAAAGGTGGATGGCGGCATAGGCACGCCAGGGTCGCCATCGTTCAGCCGTGTTAATTAATTCTTTTTCGTTCATTCCTGTCGCCTTCAAAAGGCCCAAATCAGAGGCAGGGAAGGCATCAGGTTCTGATAGGCCCCGCATGGCTATGTACTGGCTGGTCCATGGACCTATGCCTGGCATGGCTTCCAGCGCCTGCGACATTTGTTCTACGGTAACCAATTGCTCAAGCAGAATGTCTCTTGCTGCAATCGCTCCGGCAACACGCTTGATGGTCGCTTCACGTTTCCCGGTAATACCCATATTGCTCAAGTCGGCATTGGCAACCTGTTCGGCGGTAGGGAAGGAAAAAGCAGGGGAACCATCCGGGAATGATCCGTTTTCTGTACCACATCTTTCGACCAGTCGACCTGTCAGCGTGGTGGCTGCCACTACGCTAACCTGCTGGCCAAGAATGGCTCGCATCATGGTTTCAAATACGTCCCAGGTGCCGGGCAGTCGCAGGCCGGGGCTTTTGGTGATGATGGCGTTGAGTAAGGCGTCCTTATTCAAGTGTTCGTGGATGCTCGTAATATCGGCACTGAGGTCGAAAACCCGGCGACAGCGTTCGGCCAGTTTCATCAGTTGCCGAGTGTCGCCTTCAACTAACCTGAGTTCCAGGGTATTACCTGATTTCGCCTGCCTCACAGCAATTATCTGGCTGTCCCCACCCACATTAAGACTGCGGTAGTAACTGCCATCAATGATTTTCTCTATGCCATTGATAGCACGATGGCCGAAGAAGGCCAGCATGCGTTGCCAGTCGAAGGGTGGGCGATAGGGCAGGGTAAGAACGATGTCTACGGGCAGCTTTTTTTTACGCAGACTACTCGGTGCCCTTCCATAGGTTTTTGAAAATACCGTGTTGAATCTGCGGATACTGCCAAAGCCGGAGGCAAAGGCAATGTCTGCCATCGACATGGCACTTTCATCAAGCAGTTTTTTTGCAAACAGAAGTCGTCTTGTCTGGGCAACGGCTACGGGTGACGCACCTAGATGCTTCTGAAACAGCCTGGATAGCTGGCGACTGGTAATGGAGAACTTGCTGGAAAGTTTTTCGACATCACCGTCATCCAGTGCGCCTTCGTTAATTAATCGGAGCGCCCTTGCCACGGTGGCAGCACTTCCATCCCAGGCTGGCGTGCCAGGCGAGGACTCGGGTCTGCACCGCAGGCAGGGGCGCAGACCCGATGCAGCAGCCGCCGCCGCTGATGCAAAGAGGTCTACATTTTGAGTCTGTGGGCTGGGAGCCGGGCAAATTGGCCGACAGAAAATGCCAGTTGTTTTTACCCCAATAAAGAAGAGAGCATCACGAGCCTTGTAGGCACGTATGCAAATTTCCTTGTCCAGTTGTGCTGATGGCATGTACGGCTATGTTTTGAAATGGATAGCCTATGCTAACTTAAAGTCGGCTTTTGTCTGGCCGTTTTCGGACCTGATTACTTGTGAGCGTTCAGATATTAATGTGTGAGGTGTCTTGGAACGTGTTTGCCGGCCCCAAAGACTTTAGGTCCGCGCCGGGTCTTGACCATTTTTGCCAGTGAGCTTCGATTGTTAACACCGAGTTTTCTGTAAATTCGATAAAGATGGTTTGATACTGTGGACGGGGCGATCTTGGACGTTTTGGCGATTTCCTTGAATGTCATGCCCTGGCAAACGCCCTCAACTACTTCACGCTCCCGATTGGTTAGCATGTCTAGCGGGCTCTCTTTCCAGATTTGTATGCATATTAGATCATCCAGTGCTTCTGTTTTTCCGCATACCCCTTCATGGGAAAAACGCTCACCACATTTAGCCAGAGTGAACGGGAGGCAAGGGCCTTTCCAGTCAGGGAAGTGCTCTTCCATGATGTCCAGAAACTGGGGCTGTACCTCATATAGATATCCCTCACGATCACATACGGCAGCCGGACTATGGGCCTGTTCGTCTGGGGCTGTGCGAATCAGATGAGTGAAGTAGGCATGTGAAGCTGCATTGGTCAGATGTTGAACGGCACGGGTAAAGTTCGCGTGATCTTCAGTGCTGAACTTATTATCGCGGTCAAAACGATATACGCTGAGCAAGGTGGCCATGCGGGCTTTGTTGTCGTTATGCAGGGTGGTCAGAATGCGTTCAATTTTAAATTTTTTGAAGCACCTTTTATAAATAGGGCTTTTGTAAAATTCACTGTCCGGTACCAGAGTGGAAGAATCCAGAGTCTTATCCAAATTGTTTATTAGTCCTTTCCAGATAGGATTTACTTCGTTGGTCTGTTCTAGTGTTTTGGCATATTTATCACTTAGGCCCAATAGTGTCATCGTATGAAATTTGGGGATGAGCAGGTTTCCGCTACCCCATAGGGCCGCATCAAATGGCACCAGTTCACGGAGTTGAAGCAGCGCCCATTCACGAAAGTGTTCAGCCTTGATAAAGGCACTTGAACGGTACAGATTGGCAATAAAGCTGTCGAAACGATCCACTACTTACCTCTGGTTTTAACCCTTACATGCAGGTAGATGCTGTCAATTACATAATCTTTGCTACATGCCAAATAAAAAATACTTTAAAAACATTGGCTTGATGATGCGCTTCAGCAACGGTTAGGTCAAATTTACTATCGTATATATAAGGTGTAGTTGCTAGCATCTTCTGATTGTTGAATGAACGGCAACCGAATTAATGCTGGATAGCAACATCCGCTCCTGCACAGCCTGTCCTGGCACGCAGTTGAAGCGGAATATTTTATAACCCGTAAGGGAAGATAGGGAGGAGTATTCGGGGGGCTGGTCTAAGCTTTCTATTTATCCGTATGCATGCTCCTGATTCATTTTGTGCAGGAGTCGTCAATGCGACATAGTTTGAAGAGCGGAATTCTGGTTTTTCTACTGGCAAGTCTTATTGCCTGTTCCAATAGCAACGATGATGTTACTGGTACCAGTCAGGGGCGGTTTGTAGATAGCCCGGTGAGTGGTCTGACTTACATATCATCACTGGGCCAGGGGCTAACAGGAAATAGAGGCGCATTCGGTTACGTTGTCAATGACGTAGTAGATTTCTACATTGGCGGAACGACAGGAATCCACCTGGGTAATAGCAGTGGCTCGGATTTTGTTACGCCCTACAATCTGGTACCTACAGACGGCGATCACCGAATTGCTGTCAATGTTGCAAGATTGCTTATGGGTCTGGATAGCATCGGAACGCTTCAGGCGGGCATACAAATTAATCAGGCTGCCCGTGAAGCGGCAGCGGGTCTGAACCTGTCACAGTCAGTTTTTGATGTAGACCCATCTCAGTTTCCTCCCACCAGTTTGTTGGCATTTGTAAATGCACAAGCATCTCCTCTCCCATCAGCGGAATTTGCCGAAAAGCATCTGAGTTGTTCGGCTGAAGATATTGCAAACGGATTGGAGCCAGACGGAATCTGTTCGACGTCTGGCGATGGCGATGGCGATGGCGATGGCGATGGCGATGGCGATGGCGATGGCGATGGCGATGGCGATGGCGATGGCGATGGCGATGGCGATGGCGATGGCGATGGCGATGGCGATGGCGATGGCGATGGCGACGGCGATGGTGATGG
>JBFJXR010000063.1:0-12561 GCA_041622995.1 Nevskiales bacterium | reverse complement strand
GATCATGCTTGAGTATTTGCCAACCGATCCCAAGGGCTGGTTCGACCTGATGGTGATCGTGTCGATAGGGATGTGTCTGTTTGTTTTCTGTGCCCTGTTTTTCTACCCGGCACCTTATGGAAGGTATAACGAGGGTGGCAAATTATGGGGCCCCGGCATCAATCCACGTCTGGCCTGGTTCCTGATGGAGGTGCCGTCCTGTGTGTTGTTCGCCATCATATTTTTCATGGGCGAGAATGCATTTGATCTGGTGCCATTGCTGCTATTGGTGATGTGGCAGTTCCATTATTTTCACCGCACATTTATTTTTCCCTTCAAGGTCAGGGTGCGTGAGGGAGCAACCACGCCTTTTGGTGTGCCCTTCATGGCGATATGTACCAACACGGTGATTTCATTCCTGAATGCCTCGGCACTGACCTGGGTAGGCGTGACCCACGGATATGAACTGTCCTGGCTCTGGGACCCCCGTTTTATCATCGGGGTTGTCGTGTTTGTCAGTGGCTACTATGTAAACAAGAAAGCCGATGCCATGTTGGCAGATTTGCGTAAGCCAGGTGAAACCGGCTACAAGATTCCACGTGGCTGGCTGTACGAAAAGGTCAGTTGCCCGAACTACTTCGGCGAAGTGCTTACCTGGATTGGTTGGTCAATAGCCATCTGGTCCGTGGCGGGCTGGATATTTGTGTTGCTGACATTGGCGAATCTGTTGCCGCGTGCGATTACCAATCACAAGTGGTATCACGAGAAATTCGACGATTATCCGAAAGATCGCAAGATCATCATCCCTTATATTTTGTAAAGAACCTTGTAAAAAATTATGGCTACGAAATTTGATAGTGCAGAGAGTATTTTAGAGGCAGTTGACCAGGAACTGGGTACCAGTGAATGGATGACTGTGGAGCAGGATCGCATCGATATGTTTGCTGATGCGACTGATGACCATCAGTGGATTCATGTGGATGCCGAGAAGGCAGCCAGTGGTCCGTTTGGTGCCACCATTGCGCATGGTTATCTCACGCTGAGTCTGTGTTCACGTTTTCTGCCAGAGCTGTTTGTGGTTGAGAACATGAAGATGGGCGTGAACTACGGCGTGAACAAGGTGCGTTTCACCAATGCTGTAAAAGTCGGCTCCAAGATTCGCGGCAAGGGCCAGTTGGTGGAAGCAGAGCGGACGAAGGACGGTGGCGTGCAGATGATTGTACGAGTGACCGTCGAGATTGAGGGTGAAGAACGTCCGGCTTGTGTGGCAGATACGATCTCCAGATTTTATTTTTGATTGATTCGGGGGTGCTGTTGTTCTTGCTCAGAAACGCTGCAAGTACGTCCATGCGGCCGACGATTCTGATCAAGAACAACAGCACCCCCGGTGACAAACTAACACCGGGTTTGTGAGCCACCTGCTCAGGAACCGTCGGCGACAGGACGTCGCCGACGGAGCCCCCATGGATGGGTTCACGGCGTTTCATGAGCAGGTGGTTCACAGACCCGAACCAGATTAAGGAAAGCACAATGCAAGAAGCAGTAATAGTCGCTGTAGCACGTACAGCAATCGGTAAAGCCTATCGTGGTGCGTTTAACGATACTGAAGCCCCCGTGCTGGGTGGTCATGCCATCAAGTCGGTAGTGGAACGTGCCGGTGTCGATGGTGCCGATATTGATGACGTGATCATGGGTGCTGCTGCCCAGCAGGGGTCGCAGGCCTATAACCTTGGCAGACTTTGCACTTATACCGCCGGGTTGCCGTTGAGTGTTTCGGGTATGACGGTGGATCGTCAGTGTTCTTCCGGCCTGATGACGATTGCGATGGGCGCCAAGGACATCATGGTTGGGGAAAAAGACATCGTCGTTGCCGGTGGGCTTGAGTCTATTTCGCTGGTGCAGACCAAGCACAAGAATACCTATAAGGCCGTTTCCAAAGCGGTGCTGGCTGCAGAGCCTACTGCCTATATTCCAATGATCGAAACTGCCGAGATTGTGGCTGAAAGGTACGGCATCTCGCGCGAAGCGCAGGATGAATATTCTTTGCAGAGTCAGCAGCGCACTGCCGAGGCGCAGGCCGCAGGCAAGTTCGATGACGAGATCGTGCCCTTCGCATCGCAGAAACTACTTTTTGATAAAGAAACCAAACAACCTGCCGGTCATGAAGAAGTGACGCTGACCAGGGACGAGGGCAACCGCGCTGAAACCAGTATGGAAAGTCTCTCTTCACTGAAACCTGTCTTTAAAGACGGGCAGTGGATCAAGGAAGGCAAGCACATCACTGCCGGTAATGCATCGCAGTTATCCGATGGTGCTGCCGCGGTGATGGTCATGAGTCGTGCGGAAGCCGAGCGTCGTGAATTGCCTGTGATGGGTATTTATCGCGGTACCGCAGTCGCGGGTTGTAAGCCGGACGAAATGGGCATCGGTCCGGAGTTTGCCATTCCCAAGCTGCTGAAACGTCATGGTTTGTCGGTTGACGACATTGGCCTGTGGGAGCTGAACGAGGCTTTTGCTGTACAGGTCCTGCATTGCCAGAATCAGCTCGGTATTCCGAATGATCGCCTGAATGTGAATGGTGGCGCTATTTCAATCGGCCATCCATTCGGTATGTCGGGCGCACGCATGACGGGTCATGCATTGATTGAAGGACGTCGTCGCGGAGTGAAATATGCGGTGGTGACGATGTGTATTGGTGGCGGTATGGGTGCCGCAACGTTGTTTGAGATTGCCAATTAGGGTGATACTACGACTGCAGTATTAAAAAAGTCCTGATGTGTGCGACATTAAGGCTGACTGCGGGGGGCAACCTATGAAGAACAAGGCTCTAAGAGCCTGTCTTAGTCATAGGACTGATTAACCAGGAGGAGAACACGATGGTCGATTCAACTGACCTCGAAGAAAATATTGATGTGGATACTCTGCAGCATGAGGCTGAGGGTTCACTGAGAGACGGCTGGCCGGCTATTCTGCTGACCATAGTCATGATTTCGGCTGCTGTGTACGCGTTTTCACCGCGTCCGCATCCTCCATTTCCGGCGACACAAGTTAAGCCCGGCCAGTTAATGACCAATGGTCTGGCAGTGCAGGGTTCGCGCTATATAGCGGTCGGGGAACTGGGTCGGATCCTGGTGGCAGACGATGCCAATGGTCCCTGGCATGAGGCGAAAATAGAAAAGCAACGTGGCGCAAACCTGACCAAGGTTAAATTTATTGCTAAAAACACCGCGCTGGCTGTTGGTCACAGTGGCTGGCTGCTTCGCAGCGATGATGGTGGTGAGAACTGGTACGAGCTGGCTTTTAACGATAAAAGCTCAGACCCGCTGTTGAATATTGGTGGCCCGTTCACTGGCAAGGCGGCAGGTCGTCTCTTCGCATTTGGCGCATTCGGCCAGTATATGGTTTCCCGGGATGGTGGTAAGAGCTGGATGAAGCAGACTTTAACCATGGCCGAAACGGAAGATGAAGAAGCGCCGGTTGAAGAGAGCACTGAAACAATCGTCGACGAGTTTTCTGCTGATTATGACCCCTTTGCCGAATTTGAATCAGGCGGCATGACGGCCGATTACAGCAGTCGCCATTTCTACGATATGGAACAGGTCTCGGATGGTTCCCTAATCCTGGTCGGTGAACGCGGTATGGTGTTGCGGTCTACCAACGGCGGGGCCTCCTGGCTCGCGGGAGAAGAGATTTATACCGGTTCTTTTTATGGCGTAATGGCTGTGCCTAATGATGGCGTGCTTGTTTTTGGTATGCGCGGAAATGCCTTTCTGACCCATGACTTCGGTAAAACCTGGACGCAAAGTGAAATCCCACTGGTGCAGGGTCTTTATGCAGGTGCCGTGGCTGAAGACGGAACAACCATTCTTGTAGGTGCCAGCAATACGATTCTGGTTTCACGTGATGGTGGTGCAAGTTTCAAAAAGGCTTCACAACGTGGACCTTTCTCTCTGGCAACAATTCTTTCCCTGGGTGATAACGCCTGGCTGATGGCTGGTGAAGGTGGGATTGGTAGCAGAAGTGTTCTTAAGGCAGCCGGAGACAAATCATGACGTTAACTGATCGCATTGTCGCAAAGCTGGCACATGGCCTTATCGCCCGCCGCAAAATTCTGGCGGTTTTATTTACTGCCATTACGTTGTTCTTTGGCTGGAGTGCATCGAATGTTCGACTCGACCCGGGTTTCCTGAAACTGATTCCGATAAAGCATGAATACATGGTCACCATGATGGAATACATGGATGACTTCTCCGGTGCCAACCGTATCCTGGTGAGTCTGAAGTGGAAGGGTGAAGGTGATATTTACAACCCTGAATACTTCAAGGCTTTTGAAGATGCCACACAGGCTGTCTTCTTTATACCGGGTATCGATCGCACCAAGGTGTCCTCACTGTTTACACCGGATACGATCTTTATCGAGGTGACCGAGGATGGTTTCCGCGGTGAACCTGTGGTGCCGAAGAAGTATTCCGGTACACCGGAACAGCTGAAACAGATTCGCAGCAATGTGGAGAACTCAGGTCAGTTGGGGCTGCTTGTCTCAGGAGATCACAAGGCAGCTCTGATTCGTGCGGACCTGCAGTATTTCGATCGTAGCAAGGCAGACCAGAAGCAGCGCGTGGATTATTGGCTGGTGAATACCAAGCTGGAAGAGCTGCGTGGCCGTTACGAAAGCACCAAACGCTATGAATACAAGCTGACCAAGGACTACGGCGAATTCCCTGCCGGCACGGTTGTACGTTATGCCTATAGCGAGCCGGGCTTTGTGGACAAGCTGCAGGACTTTGAAACCATGCAGCGTGATTCAGCTGGCAATACGATGCTGATTGATCGCGATGATGTTGAAGTTATCGAGACCGAGAACCCCGAGTACAGCGAAAACATAGAACTCAACATTATTGGCTTTGCCAAGCTGCTGGGTGATGTGATTAATGGTCTGCTCGGCGTCTTCGGCTTCTTTGCACTGGCCTTCGCGATTACGGTCTTTCTGTTATTCCTGTACACCAAGTCAATAAAAATCACCCTGGCTTCATTGCTGGTTGCATTACTGCCCGTGCTCTGGTTGATTGGCTTGTTGCCACTGATTGGTTACGGCGTCGATCCGATGTCTATCCTGGTGCCGTTCCTGATTTTTGCCATTGGCGTGTCACATGCAGTGCAGATGACCAATGCCTGGCGACTGGAAATGGCGGCGGGTAACGATAACAAGGCATCCGCCCGTAACTCGTTTATCCGGCAGTTTATTCCGGGCACGGTGGCGTTACTGACCGAGGCATTGGGCTTTGGTGTGATCATGTTTATCCAGATTCCGATTGTGCAGGAACTGGGTATCACGGCCTGTCTGGGCGTGTTGCTGATGATTATCACCAACAAGATGGTGCTACCAATCCTGTTGAGTCATATGAGCCTTGAAAAGGCGAGTCTCGAGAATGCAGCTCAGGATAAGTCCAGCTTCATGTACAAGCTGTGGGAATTCCCTGCACGCTTTGCCGAGCCGCGTACAGCACTGTTTGTATTCGCCGGTGCCGTGATGTTGATGGCCTTTGCTACTTATCAGTCCCGTGATCTGGTTATAGGTGATTCTGACATTGGAGCGCCTGAACTGCACGCTGATTCACGATACAACACGGACAGTGGCACGATCGCCAGTATGTATGACATCGGTGTCGATGTGCTGAGTGTGATTGTCGAAGCCCCTGATTTCCCCGGTGATTCCTGCCTGCAGTTCCCGGTTGTGAATCTGGTTGATCAGTTCGAACTCTATATGCGAAGCGTTTCAGGCGTGCAGTCGGTGATTTCGGTGGCCGGGGTCGGACGTCGAGTGATTTCAGCCTTTAATGAAGGTCACCCTTCATGGAGGGCATTGCCACGTTCGGAAGTTGCATTGACGACAGCTTCACCTGCCTTTGCGCCTGCATTGGGTTTCAATACCGAGGGTTGTCGCTCCATTCAGGTGCTGGTCTTTACAGAAGATCATGAAGGGCCCACCATCGAGCACGTTTTCAGGGAAGCGAAGGCCTTTATCGCGGATAACCCTGTCGATGGCGTCAAAATGCGTCTGGCCAGTGGTAACGTCGGCGTGATGGGTGCTACTAACGAAGAGGTGGGTGCGGCTGAAGTCAAGATGCTGCTCTGTCTGTTCGGTGCATTGGTGCTGTTCTGCCTGGCTTCATTCCGCTCATGGACGGCTTTGCTTTGTGTGCTGGTACCACTGGTTGGTGTGACGGTGATGGGTAATGCCCTGATGGCCATGCTAGGCATTGGTCTGAAGGTCGCGACCCTCCCGGTCATTGCACTGGGTGTCGGCGTGGGTGTGGATTACGGCATCTATCTGTTCGAACGTATCCAGCATTACATGCATGATCCTAAAAATGATTTCAAGGAATCATTCCGTCTGGCTATGCATGACACAGGCAGCCCCATCGTATTTACCGCTGCAACCATGTCTGTCGGTGTGGCAACCTGGACTTTGTCTGCCCTGAAATATCAGGCGGATATGGGTCTGTTGCTGGCCTTCCTCTTCCTGGTGAACATGTTTGGAGCGGTGGTTCTGCTACCTGCTCTGGGTTCCTGGTTCTACCGGGGTAGAAAGAAAGCAGAGTAGGGTTTGATATCGCTTGTAAGGGATTATAGTTAAAGGGGTTTTTCATCGCCTTCTTAACTCATCCAAATGAGGCAGGCGCTGCTTATGGCAGCGCCTGTATTGTTTAGACCGTAATAAACGTATGTGTCGTCGGCTATCTGGCGAGAATCATTAAGGCGTAGTGAGACAAAAAATGGCGAAAGTATTAGAAGGTTTAAAAGTACTGGATTTGTCCTGGGGCATTGCTGGCCCGATGACGACAATGTTAATGGCTGACCATGGCGCAGATGTCGTTAAGATTGAACCGCCTGGTGGCGACCCCTATCGCGGCCAGCTCGGCTACAAGGTTTGGCAGCGTGGTAAACGCAGCGCCATTCTTGATCTCAAGGATCCCGCCGATAAGGAAGATTTTCTTGCACTGGTGAAAACAGCCGATGTACTGGTTGAGTCCTACACGCCAGGCGTCACAACCCGCCTGGGAATCGATTACGAAACCTGTAAGGCAATCAATCCTCGCCTGATTTATTGCTCAATCACAGGCTATGGCCGAGGTACGCCGGATGAGCAGCGCCCTGCCTACGATGCCCTTGTTGCATCACGTACAGGACTCTACTGGGAACAACGTGGCTGGCCAGAGGGTGCACTGAACCATATGGCAGGCAACCCTGATCCGTTCGCGGATTTCGATGTAGACCCTAGCTGGAAACAGGGCGCAAATCGTGAAGGTCCGCTGTTTTCTGCATCATACTGGCCGAGTCTGGGTGCCTTTTATTCTGCTTCTGTTGGTATTAACGCTGCTGTTGTGGCGCGTCAGACTACCGGGCGTGGACAATGGGTTGAAACCTCTTTGCTGCAAGGCGCCATGCAGGGCGGTGGCTGGGCATGGATGCGTGGTGAGAAGGTGGATCAGCCAGGCTTTGATTCCTGGATTCTGACCAGCAAATCACCCAAGGGGCATTACGAAGCTGCGGATGGCAAATGGATTCATAACTGGGTGCCTAACCCACGCTTTATTATTCAGGCGTCAAAAAGTGACAGCCTGGATGCCACCCCTGATCTCAAGTCCAAGGATGATCCCGACCGTTTCGGTACGGGTCCCGAGGAACTGTTCGTTCTGACCGAGTACCAGGCGCAGTTGATGGAATGCGTGAAGAAATTCCCGGCTCAGCAGTGGGTAGAAGCTGCAGCCAAAACGGGCATGACCATGCAGGCGATTCGCTCCACGGAAGAATCCCTGGCTGATCCGCTATTCCTCAAGGATGGCTGTGTCGCAGAGGTGAATGACCCTGAGCTGGGTACGATTCGTCAGCTGGGTCAGGTTTACAAGATGAGCGCCTGCCCGACTGAAGTCGGTGCACCACCCGTGGCTCCCGGTGAGAACACTGAAGAAATCCGGGCTGAGGCCCAGGCTGCCAAGGCAGCCCCTGCGCCGGAAGCCGGCACTGGCCAGATGAAGAAACCTTTGGAAGGTATCAAGGTGCTGGATCTGGGTATGGCGATTGCCGGCCCGTTCGGTTGCCAGATTCTGTCCGACCTCGGTGCTGAGGTAATCAAGATCAATGGTCTGTACGACATGTTCTGGCACCAGGTACACATTGCCTATATGTCCAACCGCGGCAAGAAGTCCCTCACGTTGAACGTGAAAGATCCACGCTCAATGAAGATTCTGCTGGATCTGGTCAAGGATGCCGACGTCGTACATCACAACATGCGTTATGACGCCGCTGTACGACTGAAGATCGATTACGAGAGCCTGAAGGAAATCAATCCGAAGCTGATTTACTGCCATACCCGCGGTTTTGAAACCGGTGAGCGTGAATCACTGCCGGGTAATGATCAGACCGGTGCCTGCCTGACGGGCGTGCAGTGGGAAGATGGCGGCATGTATCGCGGTGGTAAGCCGATGTGGAGCCTGACATCCATGGGTGACACCGGTAACGGTTACCTCTCCGCTGTGGCTGTAATGCAGGCTTTGTATCACCGTGACAAGACCGGCGAAGGCCAGTTTGTGGATACCTCCATTGTGAATGCGGGTCTGCTGAATACTTCCTATGCTGTTGCACGGCCGGATGGCACTGGCTTCGACCGGCCGCATCTTGATGGCGAGCAATATGGTTTCGATGCAGGACATCGTTTATATGAAACAGCCGAAGGGTGGATCTGTGTTGTTTGTGCTTCTGATGACAATGTCCGTGCTCTGGCCGCAACCGCAGGCGTGGATGTAGATCTGACTGATGATGCTGCCCTGGCTGCCGCATTGACGGAGGCCTTCAAGGCTAAGTCGGCTGCTGACTGGTTTGCCGCTCTGGATGCTGCCGGTGTGCCGGTGGAAATCGTGTCCGAAACCTTTGGTCGTGGCATACATGACGATCCGGAAATGCAGAAACGTGGCTGGGTTGTCTCCTACCAGCATCCGCATGTCGGCAAGCTGGATCAGGTTGGCATGAACTTCGATCTGTCTGAAACGCCTGGCAAGCCCGGTGAGCGTCCGCTGATCGTCGGTGAACATACCAAGGAAATTCTCGCTTCAATGGGTTACACCGAAGAGCAGATGAACGAGATGGAAGAACAGTTCGCCATCGGTTATCCCGGTATGCCACGCATGCCCACCATGCCCCAACAGTAGGAAAAACTGTGACAGATACTGACAAGGCTAAAGAGCCGACCCAACTGGCGCCGATTCTGACCCTGGAATCCAAGTTCTTCTGGGATGGCGCTACGAAAGAGCAGTTCGTCTGTGAAAAATGCAGCGACTGCGGAAAATTCCGCTACCCACCCCGGCCGATGTGCCCGGACTGCCATAGCGTGAAGCGTGATATCACCGAGCTGAGTGGCAAGGGCAAGGTATTGAGCTGGATCAAGCCGGTACATCCCAAGCCGATTGGCTTTGATGAGCCACCCACTGCTGCAGTCGTTGAAGTGGAAGAAGGGTTTCGGCTGGTCACCAATATCATTGATATCGCTTACGAAGACATTACGTATGAAATGCCTGTAGAAGTCGCGTTTGCGCCCACCATCAAGAACAAGAAAGTGCCGGTCTTCAGACCAGCGGGGAAATAAAATGGGTCGTACTTTTAAGGATGCCGCGATTGCCGGCATAGGCCAGACCGAGTTCTCCAAGTCTTCAGGGCGCAGTGAGCAACAGCTGGCGGCCGAGTGCTCTTTATCTGCGTGTCAGGATGCCGGTATCGATCCAAAAGACATCGACGGCATGATTACCTTCACGCTCGATAACACGGACGATATTCATCTCGCGCGTTGTCTCGGCGTGGAAAATCTGGCCTACACCACACGTATTCCGGGCGGCGGTGCCGCCGCAGTAGCGACCATTTACCAGGCGATGGCGATGGTGAATGCCGGCTTGTGTGAAAACGTTCTGATCTGGCGTGCCATGAACGAGCGTTCCCAGTATCGCTTCGGTCAACCGATCAGCATGGAAACAGCTTTCGCACCGGGCAGTGGTACAGGCTCTTTGTCCTGGTGCATGCCCTTTGGTGCCCAGACGCCTGCGTCCTGGGAATCCCTGAACGCCCAGCGTTATATGCAGAAATACGGCGTAACCAACGAAGACTTTGGTCATGTATCGGTGCAGCAGCGTAAATATGCATCGACCAATCCGGATGCATGGTTCTACGAGAAGCCGATTACGCTGGATGATCATCAGAATTCCAAGTGGATTATCGAACCTGTGCTGCGCATGTTTGACTGCTGTCAGGAATCTGATGGTGGCGTGGCACTAATCGTCACTAGCCTGGAACGCGCTCGTGATTTGAAGCAGCCGCCAGTGAAAGTCATTGGTGCCTGTCAGTCGATTCCGCGTGAAGTGGAAGTGATTTCAAACTACTACCATGGCGGTGATCTGGCCGATATGCCCGAAGCTTATGCCACGGCCAAGCGCCTGTGGGCACAGACCGGATTATCGCCTGACGACATGGATGTGGCGATGCTCTACGACGCCTTTTCACCACAGATTTTCAAGCAGTTGGAAGGCTTTGGTTTTGTGAAGCCTGGCGAGGCCAGTGATTTTGTCAAAGATGGTCAGATTGATATCGATGGCAAGATTCCGGTGAATACCAATGGCGGACTGATTGCCGAAGCCTATATTCACGGCATGAACAGCATCACCGAGATGGTGCGTCAGGTACGTGGCACGGCGGCCAACCAGGTTGCGGACGTTCAGCATGCGCTGGTTTCATCGGGTATGGCGGGGGCGGTACTCGCCAAAGATAGCTAAGGCAGTATGTCCAGCGTTGCCACTGATATGCATAACGAGCGTCTGTTTCAGCGGATAGTGCGATATGACATAGGCTTTGGCATTGAGGGTGATTCCGCTTCTGAAATAGCAGTGGAAGTTTGCTGGCCTGAGCAGGTGACGCAGAAGCAGGTTTTATTCTGCGTTCCCGGTGGCGGTATGAATCGCCGTTATTTTGATTTGGGCGGTGCGACAGATAGTCGTTTCAGCTTTGCACGGCAAATGGCTGCACGTGGTTACGTTTCGGTACTTATTGACCCGCCAGCGATTGGCGAGAGTGACCGGCCTGAAAATGGTCATGCACTGACGCCGATGGTGATTGCCGGAATACTGGCAAAAACACAGGCAAGGGTGGTCGTGGATTTACAGGCCGGGCAAATTGATGCTGGATTGCGGGCCATGCCGGCAATGAAATCAGTAGGTATAGGCCATTCCATGGGAGCCATGCTGACGGTATTACAGCAGTTTCATACGCCAGCGCATGATGCGCTGGTGTTATTGGGTTTTGGCACACGGGGATTACCGCAGTTTTTACCGGTGGAAGCCCGTGATTTGCTGGAAGATGCCGATGCACTGCGTGAGGCATTGCCAGGACTGGCGAAGAAAGCATTCAGCCAGTCTTATCCGGTGTTGCATACGGATGGTGGTGAGTCCGGGTTGTTTGGCAGTACGCATGCTGATCCGGATGCCGTTAAGGCATTAAAAATTGCCAATGATGTGTTGTTACCGGTGCCGGCGATGATGTCGATGTTCCCCGGCAATATTGCACCGGAATGTGCAGCGGTTGAGGTGCCGGTTTATCTCGGCATTGGCGAACGGGATATGGTGGGAAAGCCGGAAGATGTGCCGGCAAGTTTTCCGGCCAGCAGGAATGTGAAATTACAGGTTCTGCCCCAGACCGGGCATAGCCATTTTTTGTTTCCTGCCAGAGACCAGTTGTTTGATGGTCTGGCAGAATGGATAGATGATATTTAAGTCGGCATTGCCGATTGAACTGAAAACTACGGAGTAGGGTAATGAGCAAAGTAGCTTTGAAAGCCGGTGCACGTTTAACCAGTGCAGTGTCAGATGCGACCGTGATGGCCATTAAGATTCCTGCAGGTGAGTATGAAATCACTTGCGGTGGTGTCGACATGGTTCTTGCCGGTGGTGCAACGCCAGAAGGTGCAGATATCGCTGCGGGTGATAGTGGCGAGGTGTTGATGGGCAAGCGTTATGTGGACGAAGGTGAAACCGTGGAGTTTCTCTGCACCAAGGCTGGTGCGGGTACGCTGGTTCTGGATGGCGCGCCGCTTGATGTTAAACAGGCTAAGCAGCTGCCTTCCTCCGACTAACTGGTTTGAGGGTTCATGATTCACCTTTGTGTGACTCGCCGTGAACCCATCCATGGGGGCTCGATGGCCGCGTCCTTGCGGCCAACGGTCACTCAAAGGCGAATCACAAACCCTCGTGAATAGTGGACTGAGTAAAGAATCGTGAATATAGCAATGCTTCTCGACATGGCCGCCGATGCATTCGGCGACCGTACAGCCGTGGTCTGTGGCGACCAGAGCCTGACCTTTGGAGAACTGAAGGAAAAGGCACAACGTGCGGCCAATCATTTTCAGCAAGTCGGTGCCAGTTATGTGGCTCTGCTGGATACGAATGGGCCCGTTATTCAGACAGCAATCTTTGGCGCTGCGTATGCGGGCATTCCCTATGTGCCGCTTAATTATCGTCTTACAACAGGCGAAATTAACGAGTTGGT
>JBFJXR010000062.1:0-13535 GCA_041622995.1 Nevskiales bacterium | reverse complement strand
CGGTGACAAGAAATTTGAACAAGGCGGCGACCCTTGCTCGGCGTTTATTTGCATACATTGCAGAGGCGTCCATGCCTTAAAAGCGCCATTTGATTTGTGTATAGGCACTGCGCTCTATGGCGACATCATTGCCAAATTCCCTGTGCGAAGAATGCAGAAGGTTCTCTGCATGCAAGGACCATTCGATAGTCGGAGAATATTGGTAAATGACGCCCATATTGAGTTCTTTATAGGCCGGTACAGTGCTGTTGGAAGGCGTTGCACCCGCGCCACGGGAATCAGGGTCTACCAGCTTGTCTACGTAACGCAGCATGCTGCTAAGCAATAATTTATCGTTAACCTTGTAGGAGCCCCTTACAAATGCCTGATGATCCGGGTCCGTGTTCAGCTGACCACTGGTGCTGGAGGCGGGGAAATCAAGATCAACGCTCAGGTAACGATAGGCGAATAATATATTGGCACGATGATTGGGCACCCAAAGAGTTGAGGCCTCAATTCCCCATGACTCACCTTCGCCCAGGTTCTCGGCACGGAAACTCTGTCCGTTCCTGGCGATGGCACGTAATTCACTATACTCGGTATAAAAAACAGCTATATCACCCGTCGTACTTTTGTTGAGTGGAAAGCGGAATCCGGTTTCAGCACTGATGGCAACTTCTGAGTCAAACTCATCAGAACCCCTGAAACCGAATATTGCAGAATCGCGGTCAAGGCGGTTGGGTGTTCGTACCGCGCGCGACAATGCGCCCCACCAGGTGTGCAGCGGATCCGGTGACCAGGCCAACCGTATGGTTGGTTGTACTTCCGTGCCGGTAAAGTCATTTTCTTCGACTTTGGTTCCGAAAGTCAGCTCCAGAGTGTCGGTTAAGCTGTACTGATCCTGTATGAAGGCACTCAACGTTTGCAGTGATTCGCTTTCCGGATCAAATGAAATTCCGCCACCGGGGATTGTTTTGAGGACATCTTCGGAAAGCCTGTAGGCGGCTCCCCAGACGATGTCATGTTGAGTGCCCCATTGAAAATTATGCACGAGCTCGATTTCATATTGATCCCGGTCTTCATCGAACTGACCGGGCATCAGGCGCTCAATGTGGTCATATACAACGCGGGTACTGAGATTAGAGCCATTTGACAGGGTTTTATTCCAGTTACCCAGTAAATTAAAACCGGAGATTTCCCCAGTAGAGTCATTTGAAGAGGTGTTGCTATCATACAAGTCACCTTGAACAGTCAGGTCTGCACTGTTATCTAACTGGAAGTCGGTACGAAAGCCAGCCTGCTTGTAATCCCAGTCGTCATTTGCACCGCCTCCAGACAGAGATTTGGTTTCATCGTAGTCACTGCTCTGTACATAGGCCCGGTAAAAACCTTTTTCACCCAGCTTTCCACCATGCCTTGCGCTCAGGTGACTTTTTGTTTCTGTGCCAACGCCCGTGTTAACGACGGTGCCTGAAGTGTCTTTTGATGAGCGGGTCACAATGTTGATAACGCCATTTACTGCATTGGCACCCCACACAGATGCCCCTGGGCCGCGGATGACTTCGATACGTTCGATATCGTCGATGAAAGTGCTTTGGGCGTCCCAGAACACGCCTGACAGTAGCGGGGTATACAGGCTGCGACCATCCATGACGACTTCCATTTTGTCGGCCAGAAAGGAATTGAAGCCACGTGCACTGATTGCCCAGTCACTGGCGCCACTTTTGGCGACCGTCAGGCCGGGGATTAGCCGTAAGGCATCGGGAAGGCTGCGTACACCATGGGCCCGGATTTCATCACCGGTTAATACGTAAATTGCAGCGGCAGCGGAGGATTTCTTTTCTTTTTTCTTTGAGACCGAGGTAATAACGACATCACCCAGGGCCTCGAGTGAGAACTCGGTTAAATCGATTATTTCGGAAGCCTGTGCTGTGCCATGACTGTAAAGAAGTGCAGAAACCAATAACAGGGCTGGCCGAACAGAAAGGTTTTTCCCATTTCCAGAGGTTTTAGCAAAGGTAGTCATCAATGTATTCTCCGGCACCGTGATTACGATTATTGTGGTGTGTATCCTAATCTGTAGCAGATAGTCTACCTGTCAGTGTTTTCGATAAGGCATTAGAAGTCAATGTGCGCTTCAATTTGTAGGATAGCAACTACATGGAGTAGTGATGTAGCGGCTATGAAGAAGGAAAGACCAGATATCAGCTGTGGGCAAAAAGCTGACGAAGTTCACGATAGAGTGCGGATATATCTTCCTCGCCAAAACCTGCCTCGATGAGCTTTTGATATGCGGCAATGGTTTCCTCTACCAGCGGTAATTTACCCTGGGCTTTGCGGGCCATCTCCTTACAGATCAACAGGTCTTTCAAATGTAAAGAAACCTTGAATCCGGGTGGGTATTGTCCACGGATCATGGTCGGACCGCGGTGGTTTACAAACCAGTTGCCCGCGGCGCCAGAACCAATGACCTCAATGACTTTATCCATGGGCAGGTTCTGGGCTTCGGCAAAGGCCAATGCCTCACCCACCGCCAGGTTGATACCGGCGCACATCACCTGATTGACAGCCTTGGTTGCCTGACCTGAGCCCACTGGCCCCATGTGTTCTATGCGTTGCCCCATGGCCTTGAAGATGGGCATGGCATATTTAAAATCTTTTGCATCACCGCCTACCATGAGAGTGAGGCTGCCGTGCCTGGCCCCCTCCGTGCCACCCGATACCGGCGCGTCCAGAAAGCGGCATTCAATTTTCGCCAGGCGTTTGGCGACCTGCAGGGCTGTTTCACGGCTGACGGTTGAGCAATCAATGATCAGGGTGCCGGGCTTTAAGGAGGGAATTAGGGTTTCCAGTACAGAAAGCAGGTCTGCGTCTGCTGACACGCAAGTCACCAGTACTTCACAGGCTTCGGCTAAAGCGCCAGGATCACTGTAGGCCGTGACGCCGACTGATTGGCAGAATTCAGCGCCGCGTACCGGGTTACGATTCCACACACCGGCAAGAAGCCCGGCCTTATGCAGATTGGCAGCCATGGAATAACCCATGGCACCGAGTCCGACAAATCCTGTTTTAATCATCGTTCTAATCTTGGCCTAAATAGGTATAGCCACCCAGTCCTGCATGCAGGGTTTGTCTGAAGCTATCCCGTTCTGATATGTCCTGAATAGCCGCAAGCTTGGATTCATAGGCGACTTTCAGCTGTTCCGGTGCCATATGTACATAGCGCAGCAGCTCGTCGACGCGGTCACCCTGTTCGGGGTCTACCAGTGTCCAGCTACCGTTTTCGTCCAACGCGACGTCAACCGCATCGGTGTCGCCAAACAGATTATGCATGTCTCCCAGAATTTCCTGATAGGCGCCAACCATGAAAAAACCCAGCAGATAGTCCTCACCGGCTTTCAGGGCATGGGCCGGTAGTGATGACTCGAGTCCGGCACCATCCACGTATTGATCAATACGTCCATCCGAATCGCAGGTCAGGTCGCAGAGTGAAATACGCCGATCCGGTTTTTCGTCTAAACGGTGAATGGGCATGATGGGGAATATCTGATCGATGCCCCAGACATCCGGCATGGACTGGAACACCGAGAAATTGCAGAAATACTTGTCGGCCATATTGATCCTGAGCTCATCGATCAGGTCTCGGTGGCTGTGAATATTCGGGTCCAGCAAGGGTCGTAGTTTCTGGCAGACAGCATGGTACATGCGCTCGGCATAGGCACGATGCTCGAGGCTCAGGTTGCCATGCGCATACATGGCCTGCGCCTCACCCAGCCAGTTGGCTGCATCGTGATAACACTCCAGGGGAGGTCGCTCACGCGGGTTTTCCAGCACTTCCCAGAGATCACGCAGGATAAGCGGCGCGTCTTCGTCGGGGGTCTCGGGGTAATTGGGGTGTGCCGTCTCGGCGTCAATGACGTTCGTCAGTAAAACGGCATGGTGAGCGGTCAGGGCGCGGCCGGCCTCGGTAATGATTTCCGGGTCAGGCAGGTTATGGCTACGGCAGGTTTCAGAAAATGCGCGCACGACATTGAGGGCATATTCTTCCATGCTGTAATTCGTAGAGCAAAAGCTGCGTGAACGGGTGCCTTCATAATCCACGCCCAGTCCGCCGCCAACATCCATGACATTTACGGGTGCGCCCAGCTGCCGCAGTTCCTGGTAATAGCGCGCGGCTTCTTTCAGGCCATTGTGAATGTCGCGCAGGTGGGCAATCTGCGAGCCGAGATGAAAGTGCAGCATCTGCAGACTATCAAGATGGTCGAGTTGCCGCAGGCGACCGACCATGTCTAGGATCTGTGTGGCCGAGAGGCCAAACTTGGCTTTTTCACCGCCGCTGTTTTGCCAGTTGCCGGCACCAACCGAGGCCAGACGAATACGCAGGCCGAGCAAGGGCCGAACGCCCAGTTTTGCTGATTCTTCCAGAATGATGTCCAGCTCGGAGGGCTTTTCAATGACCAGAAATATACGATGTCCCAAACGCTGGCCGATAAGCGCCAGGCGAATATATTCGCGGTCTTTGTAGCCGTTGCAGACAATCAGGCCACCAGGGGGCGCCATGCCCAGAACTGCAATCAGCTCCGGTTTGCTGCCAGCTTCAAGTCCAACGCGATCACCGCCATGCGCCACGATCTGGCTGACGACTGAACCCTGTTGGTTGACTTTGATAGGGTAGACACAGTGATATTGCCCACTGTATTGATTCTGGGCGATGGCTGACTCAAATGCGGCACAGAGCCGGTCGACCCGGTCATGCAGGATTTCACGAAAACGTAACAGTACAGGCAGACGCAGGCCTTGCCCGGCCAGCTGCGTGGCAACCTCGTATAGATTGATATCCCCACGGGCAGGGTCCCGAAATGGCCTGACGTGCAGATGACCATTCGCGTCCACATCAAAGTAGCCTTCCCCCCAGTTGGGAATGCTATAAAGCTTCCGGGCGTCTTCAGCTTGCCAATTGCTGGACATAGTTCTCTCTTGTGCGGGTTAAATTATCCCGAAAAATGCTAATTAGCGGCGTATAATCCGCGCTCTATTCATATTGCGCAAGCGATTCAGTCACTACTCAGGACGTCACCATGACCTTGGACAATAGCTGGTTTTCGGAAATTCATCATGATGCAGGCTCGGCATTTTCCCTGAAGCTGGGCAAGAAGCTCGTTGAGGAGCAGACCGAATTTCAGAAGATAGAAATATACGAGACGGAAACTTTCGGTTATCTGATGGTGATTGATGGTTGCACCATGGTGTCGACGCGCGATAATTTTCTCTATCACGAGATGATGTCGCACCCGGTCATGCTGACCCACCCCGACCCCAAACGGGTAGTGATCATCGGTGGTGGTGACTGTGGAACACTACGTGAGGTGCTCAAACACAAGGGTGTTGAATATGCCTTGCAGGTTGAAATTGATGAGCGGGTAACGCGCCTGTCTGAAGAGTATTTCCCTGAACTATGTGATGCCAATAATGATCCACGCGCCGAGTTGTTTTTTGGTGATGGTATCGACTGGATGGCAAAGGCCGAACCCGGCAGTCTGGATGTGGTGATTGTTGACAGTACTGATCCTGTTGGACCCGCAGAAGGGCTATTTAACCAGGCGTTTTATCAAAATGTTTACCGGGCATTGGGAGACAAGGGCATTCTTGTGCAACAAAGTGAATCACCGATGCTGCATATGAAGATTTTGAAAGCCATGCATCACGAAATGCGCATGGCCGGGTTTTCCCAAACACGACTGGTTAATTTTCCCCAGCCAATTTATCCGTCCGGATGGTGGTCAAGTACGATGGCAATGAAGGATGTTTCGCTGGAGCCACGTTTCGAACAGCTTGATATCGGTCATCTGGAAACGCTTTACTATAGTGCTGATATTCATCGGGCAGCATTGGCGTTACCGCCCTTTGTCAGGGCAGCATTAAACGATTAGAACCCAGGCCTAGCCTTCTTCCCCACAATAGCTAGCAATATCACCCTTGGCCCTGGCAATACTGGTAAGTCGTTCTTCGGCACTGAGTTCACGTTTTTTGCCAAAAGCATCTGTTTCTACAATCCGGTCCGAGGATTCAAACTGGCTATAGCGTTTGCGTGCCTTTTCGCACTGATTGCTGCGAATTTCAGCTAACTCATCTTCTGTCTGTTCTTTTCCCTGGGTGTTAGGGGGGGGCACGGGTTTGCCATTACGGACGCGAACGACCTCGGCGCCTACATCGGGCCTGTCGCCGTAATGTGCAACGCCTTTGTCATCCACCCAGCGATAGATGTTGCCAGAAATAGCAAAGGTACTGAACAGCAAAGCCATTGCTGCAGCAAGTAGAATCGAGACTCTTGATATCGTATCCATGTTAACCCTCAACCGTAATCCGCAAGCGCAGATACGTATACTCTCAGTTGGTCTGTTCCAAGAATAGCACTCTAATGCCATGATTGGAGAGGAATTATGCGAATTAAAGAGCAAAAGGCGCTATACGCAAATAATTTATCCGGGTGAATATTTCTGGCGTGGATATGAACATTCAAAGCCCCGGCCATTTTTAATGGTGCTTCTTAATAGACGGAATCAAGTCCCGTTAGCTTTGAGGAAAAAGAGAAGGGCGGTACCGTATGCTATTTCGGCTACACATGGCTTGCCAATAAACGCTATTGCGATGGTCGCCTGTTTCAGAGAGGCGATTAGCGAGAAGCGACGATTGTAGGTATGAATTTTTCCTGATTTTTCGCCCAGCTCAGCATGACACGCTTTTTGCCGAAATTGCGTGCGGCTTTAATATTTTTACCCATATAAATATCGATACGCTTTTTATATCTTTTGTTCATTTTGTCGAGAACAATAAATTCGCCATTTAACCCCGATACCTGAACTTTCATGCCACGCTTAAGCCCCATCTTCAGTAAATCACGTGATACGGCTATCAGGGGCATGCCAGGTTTAATTCGATCACCCCACGCGGCTATGTCAGGGGTATCGTCCGTTTGACTCGGTACATTGTTGTAGGCTGTGGCCACCACAGAAAGGACCACATTTTTTCTTTCGGGTTTCTGCCATGCTGGAATTCTGTAGCGATAATCATCACTAAGTTGAGCGTCAAGAACAATCTGGTGTCTATTGGGAAGTGCGTCTACATTCTCGGTGATGAGTTGTGAGCCGGTGAGATAATTATCATTTTGACTGGCTGCAGACAAATCCGCATGCGCTGTCGGGTCTACCAGAAAGCTGAGTATAAGCCCCATAAATACACCAGCGAATCCGCCAAGCAGTATCTTTCCTTGCAGCCTTGTTGCCTGATTGGAAATGCGGCCGGCAGGCATTGATAAAGGGCTAATGCCCCAACTCTCCTGATGCTCGTGGCCAATCTTCTGGCTCATGCTTTCCCCTACTTGTTTAACCTAAGGGTGTACTTGGAGTGTAACGCGAATAAGCGGAAACTTACACTCTTGTAAGTAAGACCCTACACTCCAATTAATGTGTATGCAAGAAAAATCTCATGAGTTTAATGGCTTAGGGCATATACTGAATGTTCCGCATTATATGCGGATAAAAAAAACCCGCCAGGAAGGCGGGTTTTTCGGGTCACAGATGCTTTAAAGAGCGTCCTGTCCTCTTTCGCCTGTGCGAATACGAATGACCTGCTCAAGATTAGAAACAAAAATCTTGCCATCACCAATCTGACCGGTTTTAGCCGCGGAGGTTATGGCTTCAACTACACTGTCGAGTTGATCATCTGCTACGGCGATTTCCAGTTTGATCTTGGGCAAAAAATCCACGACATACTCAGCGCCCCTGTATAGCTCGGTATGGCCTTTTTGTCGGCCGAAGCCTTTCACTTCGGTCAGGGTAATTCCCTGAACGCCAACTTCTGCAAGCGCCTCACGAACATCATCGACTCTAAAGGGCTTGATGACTGCGGTTATCAATTTCATTTATACGATTCCTCTATATCGAGCGTCTACAGGTCGTAGCCGCGCTCATCATGTTCGGATAAATCCAGGCCTCTATTTTCCTCTTCTTCACTGGCACGCAAAGCACTTATCCAGCCAACAACCTTGAGTATCAGATAAGTCGCAACTGCGGTGTAGGTGAGCGTGGCAATGACGCCAATGGCCTGTACTTTTAGCTGAGCGCCCATCGTGACGCCTTCTGCGTAACCCTGCCCCGAGAATATGCCAAGCTGGTCACAGGCGAATACGCCTGCCAACATCGTGCCCAGAATACCGCCCACACCATGGACCGGGAATACATCCAGCGAGTCATCAATTTTCAATACACGCTTGATAACTTGTGTTGCTATGAAGCAGGTCACACCGGCAGACAGGCCAATGACCAATGCGCCGGCGGGGCCGACAAAGCCTGATGCGGGCGTGATCGTACCCAGCCCAGCCACCATACCGGTGACGATTCCCAATACGGAAGGCTTGCCAAACCTGATCCACTCCATCGCCATCCATGCGAGCGAACCGGCGGCGGCAGATATATGTGTAACCAGCATGGCCATGCCTGCATCGCCATTTGCTGCGAGTGCGCTGCCTGCATTGAATCCAAACCAGCCGACCCAGAGCATCGCCGCGCCTGTGACCGTCATGGTGAGATTATGCGGGGGCATGGGTTTTTCGGGGAAACCTGTACGTTTGCCCAGGACAACTGCGGCCACCAGAGCGCCCACACCGGCAGTAATATGAACAACGGTACCGCCTGCGAAATCCAGTAAGCCCATTTCGCCCAGCCAGCCACCACCCCATACCCAATGAGTAATCGGTGCGTAGACAAAGGTAAACCACAATGCGGAAAACCAAAGCATGCCGGAAAAGCGCATACGTTCTGCAAAGCCACCAACGATCAGCGCCGGGGTAATAATGGCAAAGGTCATCTGGAACATGGCGAAGACTGATTCCGGAATGGTTCCGGAAAGCGAGTCTTCAGTCATGCCTGCGAAGAATGCTTTCGACAGGTCGCCGTAATACGGGCTGCCATCAGAAAATGCGATGCTGTATCCGTAGGCCATCCACAGAATCGAGATCATGCAGGCTATGGAAAAACACTGCATGAGTACCGAGAGCACATTACGCGAACGGACCAGTCCACCGTAAAACAGGGCCAGTCCTGGCAATGTCATTAATAACACCAAGGCTGTGGACGTTAAAATCCAGGCGGTATCGGCGCCATTCAAAGTGTCCTCAGCAAAAGCAGTCGCCGGAAATAGTCCAGTTAAAATAAATATGGCACCAAGCCGACTTGCGACGCTAGTGAGCATAGTCTCCTCCCTCATTCCTCATTCCAGCCCCTTATTTGCTATGGGGCGCTGCCACGCAGTCTAGCCCGAGTCTGCAATAAAAAAAAGCCGGTAGAAAATATAGCTACTGAAGTGATGTCAGTCGACTTCATTTTCAGGACGCCAGTCCTTGTTGACCTTACGCCAACTCGGGAGGTTTCCCAGTCTGGTGGCGCGCATATCCTGTAATCGGAGATGTGTACGAAAAATGTAAAGGTCAACACGGTTCAGAATTGCGAAGGGGAGGCCGGGCAAGGGGTTAAAAGGATTGGTTCGCGAGATATTCCAGATAGCCAGACGGCTGCTGCCTGCCGCTGAACTGCCACGGCAATGAAAGCCATGGGTATCAGCAATGACCACGGAATTTTCTGGAACAACACATGACTTGGCCGGAGGTAGGCCGAGGGTTTCAGTGTCTTCCTGATTGAGGCGGAATGATCCACTGGCAGAATAATGATCACTGCCCGCCAGTACTTGCAGGCTGCGACGATATTCCCAGATCAATCGTTTGAATGTGAGTCGATGTGAGCCGGGTACGTAATTGAAGGGGCCGATATCTTCCGTAACATTTTCGAGAAACAACCAGGATTTGGTCGTTGGGTGAAAGCTGTCACTATGCAGGGTCAGTTGAGGGTCTTCCTTGTCGGGAAACACGCCGGTATATACCTTTTGAATCCATGTGCCGGGAGAGCGCAGGCGACCCGAGGTAAATGCCAACAGGTAACGATAAGGCCGATAATCCAGCAGGTTTTTGCAGGCGGGTAAATTCTCGAGAGTCTGTTGATCAAGCAGCACACGATGGGTTATCGCATCCCCCTGAAGGCAGATACGCGCTTCTATTTTTTGCTGTTGCGCCTCTTCTTTCAGCCGGGTAAATAGTTCGGCGGGCAGAAAATCGGTTTTAATCAGAAAGCCATCCCGCGCGAAGGTTTTTCTATCTTCAGCATTGAGCATCCAGATCAGCGGCAGGCGCCGTATTTTCATTATGCCAGCGGCCAGAATCACACGTAATACATGAAGCCCCAGCAAATTCAGTAATCGATTACCGATCACCGGGTTTTTCTTGAAGGACTTTGCACCGGTCGGTAGCGTGAATATGTACAACGGCCATAGTAAATACTGGCTCACAGGGCGTTTGATTCTTTGGTTTTGAATGGGTTCAGGCATGACTAAAGTTGGGCTTGTCGTGCTGCGTACTGTAACAGGGATTTCCAGCGGGCAAAAAAAAGCGGGGACCTAAGTCCCCGCAAATCGGCTTGGAATAGTTGGTGTTGTTTATTTAGTACCGCTTGCGAATTCCGGATAAGCTTCCAGACCGCATTCGGACAGATCAACACCGTTGTATTCGTCTTCTTCACTGACACGGATTCCCATGATCATCTTGATCACGAACCACACAATGAAGCTTGCACCAAATGTCCACACAAAGATGGCTGCGATACCCGTCAGCTGGGCACCCAATGTTGCATCGGCGTTGGTCAGGCAAACCGCCAGAAGACCCCACAGACCGACAACACCATGCACCGAGATGGCACCGACCGGATCATCAATCTTGAGCTTGTCGAGCAGGATGATCGAGAACACAACGATCATGCCGCCTACGCCACCGATCAAGGTTGCTTCCAGCGGTGTTGGTGTCAGTGGCTCAGCAGTAATCGCTACCAGACCAGCCAGCGCACCGTTAAGTGCCATGGTCAGATCGGCTTTTGTGAATACTGCGTGGCCAACCAGCAACGCAGCAATCAGGCCACCGGCCGCAGCCATGTTGGTGTTCACGAAAATCAAGGCCACTGCATTGGCTTCGCCGACATTCGAGACTTTAAGCTCGGAACCACCGTTGAAACCAAACCAGCCCAGCCAAAGGATAAACGTACCCAGCGTCGCCAGCGGCAGGTTGGCACCCGGAATCGGATGAATCTTGCCATCCTTGCCGTACTTGCCCTTACGTGCACCCAGTAGCAGTACGCCAGCCAGAGCAGCCGCTGCACCACACATATGCACCACGCCGGATCCTGCAAAATCCAGGAAGCCGAGTTCGTTCAGCCAGCCACCGCCCCATTTCCAGTAACCCTGGATTGGGTAGATCAGGCCCGTCATGAAGACGGCAAACACGAAGAAGCTCCAGAGCTTCATGCGCTCAGCGACTGCACCCGAGACAATCGACATGGCAGTCGCCACGAAAACCACCTGGAAGAAGAAGTCTGACAGGCTGGAGTAGTACGGGGCATCGTCACCACCGGCCAGTACAGATTCTGCAGTGTTGTCACTTGCTGAAAGCATCCAGTCCAGTACAGGCAGATAACCATTGCCGTCGGCGGGATACATCAGGTTGTAGCCACACACCATGTACATGATGCAGGCAATAGCATAAAGGCCGACATTCTTGGTTAGAATTTCAGCCGTGTTCTTGGCACGGACCAGACCCGCTTCCAGCATGGTAAAGCCGGCGGCCATCCACATCACCAGGGCGCCACACATCAAAAAATAGAATGTGTCCAGCGCGTAGGCGACTTCTCTTACGTCTACGATTTCCACAATAAATCCTCCTGAAAACCCTAAAGGGCTTCGCTACCGGTTTCGCCGGTACGAATACGAATTGCCTGCTCAAGGGTGGTCACAAAGATCTTGCCGTCACCGATTTTGCCGGTATGCGCGGCCTTGGTGATGGCTTCGATAGACTGATCGAGAATGCTCTCGTCTACCGCCACTTCGATTTTAACCTTGGGCAGAAAATCAACCACGTACTCAGCGCCGCGGTAGAGTTCTGTATGACCTTTTTGCCGACCAAAGCCCTTGACTTCAGTAACCGTAATGCCCTGCACCCCGATATCGGAGAGGGCCTCACGCACTTCGTCGAGCTTGAATGGTTTGATGATGGCTGTAACCAATTTCATCGTTTAGCTCCTTATGTAATTCAGACGTCTTTACAGACGCTCCTGTTCACGCGAAGCAGTAACAAGCATATCCTGTGCCAAGTTGGGGTTCCGGGCGTATTTACTCGGGGGAAACAGTGCTTGGGACATCAGGATTCCGGTGAAAAAAATGACATGGAAACCCCTCGCACTACTTTGGTGCGCATAAAATCCCGGGGCACAGTAAACTTGCCTAATTAATTCAGGTAAACGAACCATGGTCGAAACTCGACAACTTGATGATCTGGCTCAACGCCTCAGTCAGCTATTGCCTCCAGGCCTGTCCGGTATGCGAGACGAGCTCGAACGAAATGTCCGGGCTGTGCTGCAGCAGGCCTTGTCCAAAATGGACCTGGTCAGCCGGGAAGAGTTTGAAGTCCAGCAGGCGGTATTGGGCCGCAGTCGCAGCAAGCTGGAAGCGCTTGAAAAACAGCTTGCGGAACTGGAAAAACGCCTGGCAGAGAAATAGAAGAGAAATAACAGGGTCTGAAAGACCACTTGCCCTGAAAAGGGCATAAAACCAAGAACTAAAATAATAGGAGGCCCTATGGCCCTCGCCACTGTATATAGTCGTGCCCGACAGGGACTGGATGCGCCACTCGTAAGTGTGGAAGTGCATCTTGCCAATGGCTTGCCAGGGTTTTCCCTGGTGGGCCTGCCCGAGGCCGCCGTGCGTGAAAGCAAAGATCGTGTCCGTGCCGCCATCCTCAATAGTGGATTCGAGTTTCCCGCGCGGCGCATCACCGTGAATCTAGCCCCTGCGGATTTACCCAAGGACGGGGGAAGGTTTGATCTGCCAATTGCAATCGGCATTCTGGTCGCGGCGGGTGAAATTAAAATTGAGCGCCTCGATCAGCATGAATTTCTTGGTGAGCTTTCATTAAGCGGAGCACTACGTCCGGTCATCGGCGCCCTGCCTGCATTGATAGCCAGTGCAAATGCAGCAAGAGCACTGATGCTTCCCGCTGCAAACCTTGAAGAGGCTGCGTTGATTGCAAACGGCGAGGCTTTTGCGGCTACGGACTTGCTGGGTGTATGTGCCCACCTGACCGGGCGGGAGAGAATTGCCGCTGTGGATTATCACCCACCGGAGGCTGAATTCGTTGACATGCCGGATCTTGCAGAGGTTCGGGGGCAAAAGCAGGCCAAGCGGGCACTTGAAATTGCTGCCAGCGGCGGGCATCACCTGATGCTGATTGGCCCGCCCGGAAGTGGAAAAAGCATGCTGGCCAGCCGAACCACCAGTGTCTTGCCACAGCTTACGGATGAGGAAGCGCTGAATGTGGCTGCCATACATGCCATTCATCAGGATGGCCTCAAGAGGACTGAGTGGAAGAAAAGGCCTTTTCGCTCGCCTCATCACACTTCCTCAGCGGT
>JBFJXR010000061.1:0-13606 GCA_041622995.1 Nevskiales bacterium | reverse complement strand
GACCATCACCATCCACATCCGTGTCTGCGACTTCGCCTGCATTCGGCGCTGTAATCACGTTACCCGTGATGCCCGCACTGTCTTCATCCACCGTGCGTTCATCCGCTTTCGCAATCGGACCATCATTGACGGGTGTTACATCAATGGATACTTGGGCGGTATCACTGGCCGCGCCATCGGTAATCGTATAAGGGAAATTCACCGGCCCGTTAAAATCAGGATTCGGTGTAAATGTCAGCGTACCATCACCATTCAGGGAAACTGAACCTTCCGGAATAAGTACTGGGGTACCCACGATAATTGGCGCGCCTGCTACGTGGGTTACAGTTAGCGTATCACCATCGATATCCGTATCGTTACTGAGCACCACAAGCGTAATCGGCGTGTCTTCCGGCGTAGTGCCAATATCAGCCACTGCATCCGGAGGATCATTAACCGGCGTCACTTCAATAGATACGACTTCTGTATCTGTATTAACCCCATCACTGATGGTGTAGGGAAATTCAACGGGACCATTAAAATCAGGACTTGGTGTAAATGTAACCGTGCCATCCGGATTCAATGACACCACGCCTTCGGGAATGGTAACCGGATCTCCCACAGCAATCGGCTGATCGTCCACAGCCACCACAACCAGTGGGTCACCATCTGGGTCACTATCGTTACCCAGAACCGCAATCGTTACCGGTATATCCTCCGGTGTGGATTCGATGTCTGGCTCGGCCACAGGCGGAAGGTTCTGGGCAGGAGGAGCGGACTCCTCAATATCTAACGCCACGCTATCATCAAATACCACAGGCTCAGGCGAATATGCGTTATCCAGTTCCAGTCGCAGCTCTGGTGACACCTCTTCCACAATACGCAACAGACGTACAAAACTGTTGCCTTCACCATTTACTCCGCCAGTCAGGCCAGCGGCTGTTGCCTCAAGCAATTCATCAAGGGTGCCTTCCTGATCAATAGCCTCAAGAATTTCCTCAATGGTAATATTCGTTAATGCAAGGTCATAAACATCGGCCTTTTCATTACCGGTCATTCCCGGTATCAGGGTGATGCTTTCATTAGGCTGCAGAAAATAATGCTGGCCTTCATTGCTCATAAGCTCAGCCCGGGCATCAGGCATCGCTATAACGACATCGCCTTCCTGCAGGCTGTCTCCGGGTTTTACATCACGTAAATTACCCTCTCTATCCTGGACCTTAATCTGGCCAATAGTTGTCACAACCTTTGCAATTTCTGACTCTGTCTTTGCGTCCATGGCTGACTTCCTTATCGCTAGCCCACTATTTTTTCACAAATACAGGGTATACCCCATAGATATTAATTAATATTGTACCAAGGTACTATTAAATGTCATTGATACAGGGTTAATGCCTAAATAATTAAGAGGCTTACATCCATAAAAGCGTGATTTCGTGTCCATCGAAGTAAATATCATTTTTAGAACCCCAAGATACAACCCCATTTACAGGTAATTCACTTCATCCCGAGCCTGGAGCCATGAATAAGCTGTGTATAACGTGGGGGCAAAATGTGCATAAACACATCATGTAGTGTCACAATGCAAATTAGTTATCAATATATGGTGATTTATCCTTGACAACTGCCCCCTCTGGTAGCAATCTGATCACTGGAGCGAGAGTTAAATTTTTCTGATACGCAAATAGTACTCAAGAGTACTAACTTTGTGGTTTGACCCGACCTCAAACGAGGGACTGCACAGGAAAGTAACCGGCCAGGGGAGAAATCCGGAATTATGAAAACCTACACCAAGGCGACTGACACTACCGATAAACAGCACAGCCGCCACCTAAAGCAATGAGGACTTAAGAATGTTAGATTGGAATGACACATCAGAAACCCAGACCCAGCCGGTCACGCCTTCGGCGGCGCCTGTGCCACCATCTGTGGCCAACCTGCCTGAGAGCATGGTGCCGGTGGATGTACATCACCCCGACCCCGCCGCTCTTGAAAACGGCCCGGCCACAGGCGTTGAAGATGTCGCCATGGGCGCCTCCCGCATTCAGGTTGATGACAAGAAAATCATCAACTGCAAGGCCGACCTTAACCAGCTGGTACCCTTCAAGTACAAATGGGCCTGGGAAAAATATCTCGACGGCTGCGCAAACCACTGGATGCCCAACGAAATCAGCATGAATGCCGATATCGCCCAGTGGCAGGACCCGAACGGCTTTACCGATGACGAGCGCGCCATCGTAAAACGCTCGCTTGGCTTCTTTGCCAGCGCTGACTCACTGGTTGCCAACAACCTGGTACTGGCTGTTTACAAGCACATCACCAACCCCGAATGCCGCCAATATCTTTTGCGCCAGGCCTTCGAAGAAGCTGTGCATACCCATGCTTACCAGTACTGTGTTGAATCACTGGGACTGGACGAAGCCGAAGTTTTCAACATGTACCGCGAGATTCCTGCCGTGCATGACAAGGCAGCGTGGGCACTACCCTACACCCAGTCACTGGCTGATCCGGCCTTCAAGACCGGCACCACCGAAGATGACCAGCGCCTGCTGCGCGACATGATTGCCTTCTATGTTGTATTTGAAGGAATTTTCTTCTACGTGGGCTTCGTGCAACTGCTCAGCTTTGGCCGCCAGAACCGTCTGACCGGCACCTCCGAGCAGATCCAGTACATCATGCGTGACGAGTCCATGCATATGAACTTCGGCATCGACGTGATCAACCAGATTAAAATCGAAAACCCAAGCGTGTGGAGCGACAGTTTCAAGGAAGAGGCCCGCGACATGATTCGCGAAGCCACCGAACTGGAAATTCGCTATGCTCACGACACCATGCCGCGTGGCGTACTGGGCCTGAACGCCAGCATGTTTATTGACTATCTGCACTTCATCGCAAATCGACGTTGTGCACAGATCGGCCTCGCCGAGCTCTTCCCGGGGGCAACCAACCCGTTCCCATGGATGAGCGAAATGATGGATTTGAAGAAGGAGAAAAACTTCTTCGAGACCCGAGTTATCGAATATCAGGCTGGCGGCACCCTGAACTGGGATTAGGCCAAGAGCGGATAGGAGAATTAACGGGATGAGCGAGGGCCCAGGTAAAGCTGCAAAGCTTAGCCTGGGCTTTTGCATTTTTAAAACTGGTGTAACCAGATACTAGGAGGAAGACATCATGGCTCGCAAACCTAATGCAGCATTCATGAAACCAATGAACATTAGCGCTGAACTCGCTGCCGTAATCGGCTCTGAACCAGCACCACGTACGGAGGTCACCAAGAAGATCTGGGCCTACATCAAGAGTAACAACCTGCAAGACCCTGCAAACAAACGCAACATTGTTGCTGATGACAAGCTTAAAGCCGTATTCGGCGGCAAGGCGGTGGTCAACATGTTTGAAATGACCAAACTGGTAAATGCTCACTTGAGCTAAACCACTGCCTGAAAACCCAAAGGGGTCGCGAGTTCACACTCCGACCCCTTTTTCTTTTTCGCATAAACATACATGCATTCACAATCCCAGGGACAAGTTCATGATTCAGGAAGTACTGGATTTCTGGTTTGATGAAATCGATCATTCGAAATGGTGGGTCAAGGATATCGAGTTCGACAAGCTCATATGCCAGCGCTTCGGAGAGCTCCATGCCCAGGCCAATCGCTGCGAGCTTTTTTCCTGGCGTAGTTCGGCAAAAGGACGGCTTGCCGAAATCATCGTTCTGGATCAATTCTCACGGAATATTTACCGCGACACGCCTCTTGCGTTTGCCTCAGACCCCCTGGCCCTTGCATTGGCCCAGGAGGCTATCACTGCTAGTGCCGATAACGATCTGGAACCGACTGAGAAAAGCTTTCTCTATATGCCTTACATGCACAGCGAATCACTCACAATTCATGAGCTCGCCTTAAAGCTGTTTGATCAACCGGGTGTGGAATCCAACCTCGATTTTGAACGTAAACATAAAGCTATAATCGACAGGTTTGGACGTTACCCTCACAGAAATGCGATTTTAGGCAGAGTGTCAACAGCCGAAGAAATAGCGTTTCTTCAACAACCCGGCTCCGGCTTTTGAAAAATGAATCCTTTCATCAAAAAACAAAACATTGAATCCGAATACTTCACCAATGAACTCTGCCATATTATTGAAGTATCGAACTCACCCGATGATCCTGAACTGTCAATAGCACGTGCCCGGGTGGAACCCGGCGTCACCACGCATTGGCATCAATTGCGGGATACCATCGAGCGCTATGTCATCCAATCGGGTTGCGGGCGAGTGGAAATCGCTGATCTCGAACCCACCCACGTCGGACCCGGTGATGTAGTATTTATACCGGCCATGTGTCGGCAAAGAATCACGAACACTGGTGACAATGACCTTGTTTTTCTGGCCATCTGCACACCCCGCTTTAGACAGGAAAACTACCAAACGCTGGATTAGACTATAAGCACGCAAATCTATTATCACTTAAGCAATAATGTTAAACCTTTTTAATTCAATGAGTTATGGTAATCTCAAACTTGGCACCAGATCAGGCGTAAGCAATACCCTACACAAGTTTCTGTAAGCGCCCGACATTGGCCGGACGGGCATTCAGTTAAGCTACCGATAATAAATAGACTCAATTACTGGCATGGATACCAGGGAACAATCGGAATGGAAGCGCTACAACCTATACATGCATTGGGCTGCCTTAGCATTACAGAACCCGTAGAAGCCAATGACCCAAAAGCATTGATTGCCAATGTATTGCCATTTACCAGCGAAGAACAAAAGATTACAGGGTTTATGGCACATGCCTTTGGCATGACATGGACCTATCTTCAGGGGCCCGGTTATGTGCTCAACCAGCATGTATCGTTACTTCAGCATAGTGAAAGGCACACGCTGGTATCCTCGCTGGAGCTACCTGTAAAAACAGATCATTACTTTGAGGACTTCAGCTTCCACAAGCTCACCCGAACTGAAGACAAAGCCGGCTTGCTCATGATAGAAATTCAGGAAGTGGTCTTGGATTTACGCAATGGACTCACGACTGAGGAACTCGTCTCAGCGAAACTGTTTGACCTTACGTACCGACTTGGCCGTCAACTCAGGAATCCAACAGAATCCGCAATTGACACTACTACTGGCGAGCATGACAATCCCATATCAAGAATGATCTCAGCTTAAAGCAGCCATAGCACATCGAAGAAACACCACCTCATAATATTGCCTCCCGCGCATTTTCCCTTTTTAAAAATGACATTATCTAGCATGCAGTAGAATGGGCTGCTTGTTTACACGAACAGCTGCATTATGGGATTGGTGAAACATATTTTTACAGCAGACAGAACTGCTTCCGAGATGATCTCTCATATCTCAATTGAAGCCATCCAGGGTGTCGGACTAGCGGGCGACCGATATGCCATTGAAAGTACCGATACCGACAATGAATCCCAACTTACATTGATTGAAGCTGAACACATCGAGAGCTTTACAGCCGAAACTAAGCTAACACTTCCGATGGAGGCCCCTCGGCGTAATCTGGTCACAACAGGCATTGCTTTAAATGAATTATGTGGACGTAAATTCCGCATTGGAGATGTATTAATTGAAGGTATAGAGCTTTGCGAACCCTGTGCCAGTCTTGCCCGACGAACTTACCCCGAAGTTCTGCGGTTCTTTGTTCACAAGGGCGGACTGCGGGCCAGAATTCTTCAAGGCGGAAAAATACAGGTAGGTGACAGCATTCACCCTGAGATCGAAAATTGAATCCGGACGACATCCTTTCCGCAACCCGACGATGGGTGGAGTCAGTCGTGATTGATCTCAATCTCTGCCCATTTGCGAAAAAGGAACTGGTCAAAAACCGGGTTCGTTTTGCATTATCCAGCGCCGGTAACATTGAACAATTACTTCATGACCTTCAGACCGAACTCGGGCTTCTTGAAGAGAACCCGGATATTGAGACCACGGTTCTGGTACATCCCCATGTGTTAACCGACTTCCTGGACTACAACCAGTTTCTTGACCTGGCTGATAGCCTGATCGAAGCACTGGAACTTGCAGGGGTTTACCAGGTAGCCAGTTTTCACCCGGACTACCAGTTTGCAGGCACAGAACCGGACGCCGTTGAAAACTTCAGCAACCGCTCGCCCTTTCCTTCTCTACATATTCTTCGCGAGGACAGTCTGGAGCGGGTTATTAACGAATATCCAGACACAGCCGACATTCCAGAACGCAATATCAAACTGCTGAATGCACTCGGCATGGAAAAGATGAAGTCATTGCTTCGGAAATGTACGAATGAAACCTGATACCGGGTCAACCTGTTATCATTTCATGCTACAGGCACGTGGACATCAAACAGCATGAATACACTCACAAAATCTCTCATCGCCGGCACTATCATCACCCTGGTTCTGTTTGGTTGTGCTTATCTGGCTGCCGAGCGGCAATTCATCGGATTTTCCTATCTGCTTTACTGGCAGGGCTGGTTCCTCGGTATGCTCGTGCCCTGCAAAACTGTTGTCATCCTCGGTATTGAGGAATGTGAATACACCACTCTGAGTGTGGTGGCATTCTATGCGGGCCTGCCAATGGGCATCGCCGTGTACTCATTCCTGATTTATATCCCGCTCTCGATTTACAAGCATTTGACAAAGTAACTTCAAAATCGGTTTTCCGGTTTATTCGCACAAATGGATGAAGTGAACGCCTGAGCAGCTACCTAGACTGTGTTCACAGGATTTCAGGAGACATCAAAATGAACCCGGCTTGTCGCACAATCTACCTTTTTGGTTTCTATCCCCTGCTTGCCGGTTTGAGCATGATTATTGCGCCGGCGCTGCCATTGCAAATCCTCGGCTGGCCCATTGAAGGCCTCGACTGGATTCGCATGCTGGGCGTGGTCACCATGATCGTCGGCTATTACTATCTGCAACTCGGTTCCAACGATGTCCTGACCTTCTGTAAATATTCAGCCCAGATGCGTCTGATCATTCCATTTGTATTCGTATTGCTGGTGCTTGTTTTCGACATGAACCCGCTATACATCGCACTCACCACACTCGATTTTCTGGGCGGTCTGTGGACATGGTCGGCATTACGCAAACAGGGCATACCGGTATTTGCTTCAAATCCGGCGTGATGCGTCGATAGATTCTTCGATAGGCTCTGCCTTCAAATCACCGACTTCCTGCGGCTGCAGGAGTTCCTCACATTCTTCCGGGGCAGCATGTAGCCAGCGCTCAACATTCTCAGCTTTAAGCATCAGGGGCATGCGGTGATGCACCCAGGCAATCTGCGTAACCGGCTGTACTGTAACAATCGTAAAACTGTTACGAACATCTTTGCCCTGCTGCCATCGTTCCCATAGACCGCCAAACATTAGCGGTACGTCACCTTTTAGCAGCAACCGATGACGTTGCTTTTTACCGTCAACAACAGGCCACTCACCATAGGCAGTGGCCGGCACTACACAGCGCTGGGACCGTTTCCAGGCGGTTCTGAATGCTGGCTTTTCTGTAATAGTCTCAGCGCGGGCATTGAAGGTAGCAAACTTTAACTTTGGCTCTTTAGACCAGGCCGGAATCAAGGACCATGAGCGGTCCCGGTAACCTTCAGCGTCTATGGTCAAAGCGGGCGTAGTAGGACGAATGTTTTCCCTGGAGACATACACTTCAGGCCCGCCTTTTACAAAGCGTTCCAGATAGTCTTCATGATTTTCCAGCATAGTTTGTTCAAACTGGGTACACATCACTCCCTCCAGAATACCGATTTAGCCCAGCGCAGGGACTGCTATTCAACATTATGCGATAACTGTCTGGTAATCTTGGCAACTCATATCCATATGTAGACGAAATGAATTCAGATCAAAATCCTCGCACAGGGGAATTCATCCCCGGTAGCCAGAACCAGCAACGCTGGCAGAATTTCCAGACCCGCTTTGTTCAGGTGCCGGTTGCCGGTCGCATGTTCGGCTTCGGCACCATGTTGGCCATAGCGATAAGCTACGATCACAACCAGTCCATCGGCTGGGCCATTCTGCATGGCCTGCTTTCCTGGCTCTTTGTGATTTACGCTGGCCTCTTTTACTAGTCGACTACGATAAAGCTTTAATTCACAGCGGCTGTACGAATACTGACAACCTTGCGCTTTATCCTCTTCTGGGCCGACTTGAAACCAAGTGCAACCTCAAGCTCGACGATCGAGTCTTCCAGATGGCTCAGTAGTCTCTGCACGCTGGGCAACGATTTACGGCAGGCAATAATGCCGAAATCAATCGCATCGTGACGGCTGATAAGCGTGATATTCAGGGCATAACCATCCAGCACCAAAGACGCGGGGTACATCCCGTCCAGTCGACAGCCCTGCCAGTAGACCGTTTCCTGTGGCCCCCTGACATGTGATATCACCACATTCGCCGGCCGGTGATTACGGTTCACGCCTGGCAAAAAGGTGACAAGTGCCGGTGCCAGTGTTGCCATCGAATAAGCCATGATCTGGGCTGATGACATGCCCTCCAGCATTGCCTTGTTGTAGTCCATGCTCTTTTTAACCTTGAGCACTCTCGCAACCGGGTCTTCCAGGTCGGTTGCCAGATTAGCCAATGCAAAGGCGATCTCATTACCGGTCTCGCCCTCATCACGCCGAACCGAAACAGGTACGACAGATATAAGCGGTTTGTCAGGCAAAGCATTCTGTTCCAGCAAATATCTTCGCAATGCACTGCCACACAATGCCAGAACAGTGTCATTCGTTGTTGAACCCAGCGCCTTTGCAATCTTGCGTATTCTTTTCGCCGAATAGGATTGGGCAGCAAACCGTCGTGAACCAGTGATATTGGCATTCAGAATGCTGTTGGGCGCCTGAAAGCTGGTCACAAGATCCGGATTGTCTTCTCGGAAATCCTTAACTACATGCTGTAAATGCCTGATCACTTCAGGCGCCCCGGCCAGGCCATTTCTCAGCGCCTGAATGCCACTGTTCACATTGCCCAGTGCAGCACTGATTGTTGAGCCTTCCTGCCCTTTATAGGGCTGCATTTCCCAGGGGGCTGGCATGGACATCGATGCCACTGGGTCGGGTGACATGGATTTCATCACTAACCTGAGACCAGCCACACCATCCACCAATGAGTGATGAATTTTCATGTAAAGGGCGATGCGACCGTCCTCAATCCCCTCGATAAGGTACATACGCCAGAGAGGATAAGCCCGATCCAGATGAGCACTATGTATTCTGGATGTCATGGCCAGCAGTTCAAGAATGCGACCGGGTTTAGGCAAAGACAAATGAACAAAATGCTGCCCCATATCAAAGTCTGGCGCTTCTACCCACGACTTCATACCCCAGCGACTTTCGAGTCTTCGATTGAACGGCGTTGCTGCCGTGGTGGACTCACGCAAATGAGCGGCTATATCAGCCGCGAAGCCCTCGGGAGCATCTTCAGGAGGATGAAAAATGCACAGCCCTCCAACATGCAAAGGCTGGTGACGTCTTTCAGCCATTAAAAATGCATTGTCAATCGGACTCAATCTACGCACTTTCAGTCTCCATTCGAAAACAGCGCTATTCAGCTCCACCACATCGTTCAAGGATAGCTCATTCGCGGCAATACTGTAGCCATGTCCGGCTTTAGAATATTGCAGGAATACATGTGAGCACCTGTCGCGGCAAAGCACGAAGCACTATGGACAATCGTAATTGGATTTTAGTTCTGGCTTTGAAAAAAACCAGAGTTACTTGCGAATGAGGCCAAGCTCCCGGAGTCAGGTTCTAAATGGAGACCCAGGGTTATCATCAGATCAGTATTGGCAGCAATATAATCTTTAGTGAATGACCTGCTGAATCGGGTGCCGTAAGCGCTCTGCCGACAGATAGTTTTCGAATACATGAGGCAGGGGTTTGAGCCAGCCCGGACTACCGGGAGATTCAACATAGCCCAGCGTGCCCATCATGACGATCAGATCTTCGAGATGTTTGCGGGCGTCATCAAATGCAACGCCATGTCCGGCACGCCAGTCGTCGTTATCCGGCTCTACAAACCGGGATGCCAGCACTCTAGTTGGGTGATAGGCCTCGGATTCAGAGCGGGTAACAAATATCTTGCCAGCCACATAATCCACCAACATACGAATCAGGCGTTTCCTGCCGCCATGTCCTGGCTGTGCGAAATAGCCTTCATAAACGACTTCCTTTGATTCCATGACCGGCTCCTGTATTGGTTAAACATGGAGTCTTGGGTGTGCAAACCCTTTTTCAATGGATTCAGTCTCTATGAATCAGGCAGAGCCGTCAGTCAGCAAATTCTGACAAATAATGTCAGGCATCTTCTCGTAATAAATGAGGCCCCGGGATGACCGGGGCCGCGTTCGTCTGAGGCTCAGTGATACCGGCGGTCATGACCATTGCTGGCCATATTGAAATGTCTGTCACGCCTTGGGTGTGAATCATGTCGATATCCACCGGGTTTGCTGTGATGCCACTTTCGGGGTCTGTCATATCCATGCTGCTTATGTCCCTGATACCGACCGTGGTGATGTCCATAGTCATGCTTGCCGTAATGTTTAGGGCGATGACGATCGTTATAACCACAGTGACGGTCATGACGATGCTTTTTATGGCCATGCGCATACCCATGGCCATAGCCGCGGGGTGGCTCGCTATAGTGATCAGCCTGGCGACCGTGTCTGCTATTCTGGCTGGCAATACCCAAACCTACTGCTGTTCCAATCGTACCGCCGATAATTGCTCCGTGACGATGATCAACCTGATGGCCAATCGTCGCCCCTATAGCTGCACCCAGCAGCCCACCAATAATTTTATCGTCATCGGCAAATGCTGCAGGACTGGCAGCCAGTGCAAAAGCAAGTACACTTCCTGTCATTAACTTCTTCATTTCATACTCCTTTACCATTAATCTGAACTGCATGGCTGCAGACTCAGATGCAGTTTCACCCAGGGAGGCTGAATACCACCTGAACACCGGAACTCTTCATTTGACGCTTACATTTGACCTTCACGCACACTCAACCGCTTCCGATGGTGCCTATGCACCAGAGGAACTCGTGCATGAAGCAGCTCAAGCCGGTGTTGATGTACTTGCATTGACCGACCATGACACGCTCGCAGGTCTTGCGGCAGCTCAAAAAGCTGCCATTAAAAATAATATTCGGTTCATCAGTGGCGTTGAAATATCTGTCGGATGGCAGAGACGTACCCTGCATATTGTCGGGCTTGGTATCGCTGCAGACTGCGAAAAACTCTGCGCAGGATTACAAGGTTTACAGCTACTACGCCGCGAACGTGCAGAACGCATTGCCGGCAAGCTGGAACAGCTGGGCCTTGAGAATGTACTTGAGAAAGCCGAGTCCATGGCCAATGGCGCCCAGATCACCCGTACACATTTCGCCCGCCTGCTCGTCAAAAGCGGCCTGAGCAAGGATATGAAGCAAAGCTTTAAGCGCTACCTCGCATCAGGCAAACCTGCGCATGTATCTTCTGAATGGACCTCACTGGCATCCGCCGTCGACTGGATTCATACAGCGGGTGGCGTAGCCGTATTGGCCCACCCCATGGCCTACAACATGACAGCTGCCTGGCGGCAACGCATGTACAAGGCTTTCAGGGAAGCCGGCGGCGATGCAATGGAAGTCTGCTGTGGAAACTCAAATGCCGAGCAGGTCCAGCTCAGCACTCGCGATGCCCTTGAATATGAATTAATGGGCTCGGTGGGCTCGGACTTCCATCATCCTGAACAACGCTGGATAGGGCTGGGCAAAGTACCACCCCTGCCAGCAGCGATCACGCCTGTCTGGACTGACGCCAGACTGGCAATAGTTTAACTACCGAAACATTACCCGCTAAAAAAGAGAAAGGATCTTAAGCGCTTTAGCCGACATTCCCTTTAGTCATAGTATGAAAGGGGATGTGAACGCCCTCCCCCTTGAGTAAAGGGGGAACGAGGAGGTTGTGGAAACGAAAAAGCCCCGGCAGAACCGGGGCTTTTTTTGAACCTTAAATCGCTTAAAGCGGGTTAATGTTCGAGGCCTGTGGGCCCTTAGGACTCTGAGTGATAGAAAATTCTACCGTCTGGCCTTCGCGAAGACTCTTGAAGCCTGTGCCCGCGATTTCGTTGGCATGGGCAAAAACATCCTTGCCGCCATCGTTAGGTGTAATGAAGCCGTAGCCTTTGGTCTCGTTGAACCATTTTACGGTTCCTGTTACTTGGTCTGACATATTAAACATTCCTTAAAAGTAAATTAAAAATAACGACCGGGCGAACCCGGGTAACAAACGATCAAGGAACATGGTGGTAACGTAAAATCCGCTGCAGTAGCGGGTAACGGGGACCTGAGTAACATGACTTGAAACGACTGCTGACCGCACTGTACAGGCATTCTCAGGCAGTGTCGACTTTATTCCCTTTGATATCAAGTGCCTTGCCGACCCACGAAACAATATTGAACAGTTACAAAAAGGCCCGCCCAAGGCGGACCAATCTATCCATCAGGAGGCTATCGGCCCACCACATCACGGGCGATAACTTCCAGCATGATTTCGCTGGTGCCCCCATAAATACGCTGCACGCGGGCATCCACGAAATAACGGGATATCGGATATTCCGACATGAAACCATAGCCCCCGAACAACTGCAGGCATGCATCGCAGACGCGGCATTCCATTTCAGTGGTCGCATACTTGATGATGGCCGCCATGGTGACATCCAGTTTTTTCTCGGCATAGGCCGCGACTGCTTTTTCCACGTAGGCACGATTGACTTCAATATCGGCCTTGATACGGGCCAATTCAAAACGGGTGTTCTGGAACTTGGCAATCGGCTGACCGAAAGCCTTGCGTTCCAGGGTGTAATCACGCGTCAGTTCCATCGCACCCTGGGCGTGCTCAACTGCACTGACGGCCAGCACCAGTCGCTCACGGGGCAGCTCGTCCATCAAATGACCAAAGCCACCGCCTTCCTTGCCCAGAATGGCCGAGGCCGGGAGCCTTACATCCTTGAAAAACATCTCGGAAGTATCCGCGGCATGCTGCCCGATTTTTTCCAGGTTACGACCACGCTCGAAGCCGTCAACATTGTCGGGCATCAGAAACAGCGTAGTGCCGCGCGCACCGGCGGAAGGATCTGTTTTGGTCGCCAACACGACGACACCTGCATTCTGACCGTTGGTAATAAAGGTCTTGGAGCCGTTAATGATGTACCCGCCCTCACCGTCCGGCTTGGCATTGGTCTTGATACCCTGCACATCGGAACCGGCTCCGGGCTCAGACATGCCAATGGCACCAATACAATCACCGGCCACCATTCTTGGCAGATATTCCTGCTTCTGCTCTTCAGTACCCAGATGCAGAATATAGGGTGCTGCGATATCCGAATGCACCGAGAGGTTACTGGCCAGTGCCAGGAAACCCATGCGCGCGGCTTCCCCCACAATCAGCATGGAATATTCGAATGGTGCACCGATGCCACCATATTCCTCGGGAATATCTACACAGAGCAGACCGGTCTCACCCATCTTCTGATAGAACGATTGTGGAATACGACCATCACGTTCCCACTGTTCGTAATTCGGCTCGCACTCTTCTGTAAAAAAGCGGCGGACGTTATCCCGAAATAATTCGAGTTCT
>JBFJXR010000060.1:0-13673 GCA_041622995.1 Nevskiales bacterium | reverse complement strand
CATCCACAAGGTCAACTGATTGATATTACCGGATTGCCTGGCAAGGAATGCCCGGCACTTCCGGGTAATACGGGCGGTGATGGTGATGGTGATGGTGATGGTGATGGTGATGGTGATGGTGATGGTGATGGTGATGGTGATGGTGATGGTGATGGTGATGGTGATGGTGATGGCGATGGCGATGGCGATGGCGATGGCGACGCGCCTACGCTGAGTGATCAGCTCTGTGCACCAGATCAGGTGCCCGGCATTGGTGGTGAATGCATTGCAGATGTGCCTGGTGTCGGTGGTCCGCTGGCTGGGTTGATTAACACCGTTCAAGCCAGTCTCTGCGGCCTATATGCATTCCCTGAACTCTGTCCTCAGGGTCCGGGAGGTGACGGGGATGGCGATGGTGACGGAGACGGCGACGGCGACGGCGACGGCGATTTTGTCTGTGATGCCGGAAGTCTTTGCGTAGGGGCAGCCAAGCGTGTTGTGACACCCAGCCAACAGCATATCGATGGCGTTACAGAAGCCCGTATAGGCGGTCTCCCGCACACCCAGAAATTCAATCTTGGCGGATTTGGCGTCGACCCTACCCAGAACCTTCCAGACCCGGTCAGTCTCAATGGTATTGCGAATACGCCTGCGACCGAGCCTGTGCATATTAATGTTAACAACGAGCCTGAAGATACCTGGGTGCGTGTCATGGTAGTGCGTGCCCCTGATGGCCAGGGCGGAGAGAACACTGTTGCGTTCATCACACTGGATGCAATTGGTGCCGGCAATGTTATTCAGAACGATCTGAAGACTGCGGTTTCGGCAGTAACCGGAATCCTTCCCGAAAACATTCTGTTTGGTCAAACGCATACCCATTCCGGTGCGGACCTTCAGGGGTTATGGGGGGGTGTACCGCAAGACTGGATTCGTAATACGCTCTATACACAGGCCGCCAACGCCGCGGCTGAAGCTGTGCAGAAACTCGATAATGCCGAGCTGACCGTCAGCCAAAGCGAAAACGCAGACTTCAATAACTATCGTCGACCGCGAGTACGCGAGAACGCAGAGGCGGATATCACCATGACTCTGCTGCAGGCCCGCAGTAAACGCAATCAAAGTGTTATCGGCAACATCCTGCAATACAACGCCCACCCGACCAATGGCGGCTCAATTCCGCATGCCGACTACATACTCGGTGCCGTGAACTGGCTGGAAAGCCCACAACGCGGTGGCGGCGTGGCACTGTATTACAACGGCCCCATAGCCGATGCTTCCCGATCCGGCCGTCGCCCGGGTTGCATCAACGATACGGATGCCTATAACGGTGAGCGCTGTCTGGGTGAGGGTATTGCCGATGCAGCACTGGCCGCCAACAGTACACCCAAAGTACTGGCTGACACACTCGAAGTCCGTCACGAGACGGCTATCCTGCCGGTGACCAATCCGCTGTTTATTGCCGGTGGCGCGGGCGGTGCCTTTAATCGCTACTACGATTTCCTGGAACTGCCGTTCGCATCCATTCCCGGCATAGGTGAAGCGATTGCCGATCAGTCGGTCAACCTTCCGCAGCTGACGCCTACGGCAACGACATTAGTCAGCCGTATAACTCTGGGCGGTGCGGCAAGTGGTTTGGAAATTGTCACTATCCCGGGCGAGGCGACCAATACTTTTGGTGAATACATTCAGGGTCTGGCAGCAACAGATGTGATGTTCCTGGGTCTGACGCAGAACTCCTTCGGATATATTATTCCCGAGGAAGAGTTTGATTATCTTGACCCGACGGTTAACTGTCTGGAACCGAGTGATTCTCCCTTCTGTAATTCCGGTTTTACGGCGCCGTTCACCAGTTACGAGGAGTTTGTTTCTCTTGGCCCACTGACTGCCCCGTTATTGCGGAATCAGGCTTACATACCCTTGTTTGATGCCGACTCCAGTGAACATATTCCACCGACCCTGAGTCGTTGCATGGACGATCCCGGTCATGATGTCTGTGCCATTAATTACATTGGCACCAGGCTCGACTGGATTCAGGGTGCCTACGCAGACCTTTGTCGCAATTCCGGTGGGCCTGATGAGTTCTGTAATCTGCTTGATCCGGCAACACCACTGGCCCAGCCCTGTCGTGATGCGGGTTTCCCTGAAGGGGTTTGCCTGATTTCTGGTGAGGGAGAATCTGGTGCTGGTGAGGCAGGACTGAGTTGTAATACGCCGACAGACATGAGTGCACTGGTCGCATTACGCGGTTCACTGCATGAGCACAGTGGTTATTCCGATGGCACTGTGGGTACCACCCCCGCAGATTATTTTTCAGCTGGACAGAACAACGGTCTGGCTTTCATGGGCAGTTCAGAGCATTCCGACAATGCCAGGATTCCTGTAACAGCCAATCAGGACTGTGTATCCGAGGGTTTTGCAGACTGCTTCCAGGCACCACCGGAAGGGTTGCTGAAGTGGGAGCAGACGCAGGTACTTGCTGATAATGCATCGAATGATACATTCAAGGCATTCCGAGGCTTTGAATGGACATCGGATCGATTCGGTCACATCAATGTCTTTTTCTCACAGAACGATATAAACGCCAAAACAGGTACGGGTTATGTCGTACTGATGGAAGATTTCTGGCAATGGTTCAGTTTGCCAGCCAGTCAGGGAGGGGGTGATGACGGCATCGCTGTATTCAATCATCCCGGACGTGAAGATGATGTGCACAACAGTTCTCCTGTTGGCGACCCTGCCTACACCTGGAATGATTTCGACTACCGTGCAGAAGCCGATTATCGCGTGGTCGGTATCGAGATGTTTGGTAAATCTGATCATTACTATGACGCTGATAACAATGCACCGGCAGGAGGGTGGTACGCTCATGCTCTGAACAAGGGCTGGCATGTTGGCCCAATCGGGGCCGAAGACGAGCATGGCACCGAATGGGGTAAGCCCAACCGGGCCAAGACGGTCGTGCTGGCTACAGATAACAGTCGTGCTGCAATCAAGGAAGCCCTGCTTGCTCGACGGTTTTATGCATTAGCCCAGGATTACGGTGATGCAGAGATCAAATTCAGTCTGCGCCCCAACTTTGGTACTGTGCTATCGCCAATGGGCAGCCGGATAAAAATGGATGCCGCATCAGGCATGCAGGCACATATCTCCATCTCGGGCGTGACGCAATATCGTCTCGAGATTGTTCGTTCACATGATGATACCCGGGTGATTAGCTCCTCGGCCGGCCCGCGAGGATCTAATCTTCAGGTGGGATTTTCACCTCCACAAAATCTTGAGGTCGAGCAGTGGATGTATGTTCGGGTGATCGATCGCATGACAGATCGCGTGGTGGCAGTGACATCGCCAATCTGGTTTCACACGGAAAGGGACTACCCTGACTGCCCGATTGATCCGCAACCGCCAACTGAACCCGGCAGCGATGGCGATAGCGGTCTGCTCTGCGCCCCTGATGAATTCCCGGGCATAGGCGGGCAGTGTTCACCCGTCGACCCGACAGCAGGCGGCAGCGATCTTGTTTCTACCCCGAATGCTTCGTGCACAGGTGGCACTGATCCCGACACTACGACGATCGACCCTGACTGTTTTGCAGAGGGCAATGCTGCACATATGGTTCGGTTACTTTGTGATTACCAGTGGATTCCGGGTGTCTGTGAACAGTTCGCCTTCGAGCAACCGCAAAGTGAAGGGACGCGTGAGTTTTTCAATGCTGTCGGTGCCCTGCATGAGCATAGTGGCTACTCTGACGGAGATCCCGCTACGATTCCCCGGGATTATTTCAAGGCGGCAAAAACAGGGCATAACACGCCTGACAGTGGCATTGGAGATACCGGCGTCAAACTGGATTTCATGTTGTCATCAGAGCATTCTGAAAACGAAAAACTGCCCATCACAACCGCCGCTGTGTGTGTGAGTTATTTTGAAAACCTGGTTTCCGGGGGTGAAGACGCCTTCAATAACCAGAATCCCGAAGGTTTCTTTAGTGCTCTGGCAAATGCTGAAGGTATAGGCAATTTCTTCAGCTGCGACAATACAACCAACCCCGATCATTATTTCAAGTGGCAAGCCACTCTCGAGCAGGCCATCGAGGCAACGGATACCGCAGTGGTTGATGGTGAGCTGAGATACACAGGCTTTACCGCGATGCGTGGGTTTGAATGGACTAATGACTATTACAACCATCTGGGCGTGTATTTCTCGACGAATGTGGCCAATGCCAAACACGATGGCAGCTTTCTCGATATGGATTTTTTCTGGAACTGGTTGAGAGAGCCGGTAGAAGAAGGGGGTGGGTCTGATGCTCTAGTGATTTTTAATCACCCGGGTGGCAATCCAAGTCTCAGTCCATTCGACGGAAACCAGCCCCATAATGAGTTGCTGAATACCGTTCCTGGCGGGGGTAACTGGAATGACCTGGCCTACGTGGATGCGGAAATAGACGAACGCGTCGTGGCCATGGAAGTGCGCGGTGGAGATGATATCGAATGGTTTATCAAAGCGCTGAACAATGGTTGGCATATCAGCCCCGTAGGCGCAGAGGATGAACACCAGCGTGAATGGGCGAGCACGACAGATGGCAAGACACTCATCAGGACCAGCGGCCGAAGTCCCCGGCAATATTACGAGGCATTAAAGAACAGGCGCACTGCGGCGATTCATCAAAGTGTCGTGAATGGCTCTCCCGGTGGTGCTGCACAGGTCCCTGATATTTATTTTGTGGGATCGCCAGTTACTGCCATTACTTATCAAATGGGTTCTATCATGACACCCGAGGATGACCCACACGGGTGGGGAGTCAATTTAAATGTAAGTCTGACTGATGCCCCTGCGGGAGCTAAAATTGCGCTCATCAGTAATGTATTTGGTGGTCAGGCAGCCCCCCTGCAATTAGGTGCAGCTGACGTAAACGGACATTTTACTGGGACTGCTTACAATGCTATGGGGCCGGCGCAATTTCCTGACCAGGGAGAGGACTGGTACTTCGTTATAGTTTGTCCTGCCAACGAAAATGCCTGTGGTACGAACAGTAATCACATCATAGTAACTGCACCGATTTGGCTAAAGGCGTCGAGTGGCGGCGATGGAGAAGGAGACGGTGATTCAGCCTCGCAGGGTATTGCCGGTTGCCTGATATCGCAGGAACCGGATGCCTGCGAAGCGGCACTAACATCGTTGCAGGATTTCCAGGAGTGTTCGCCTGACGAAGCCGGTTTCAACTGTGCCTTTAATGTGCTCTATGACGCGATTGGTGTTGATGAAGCGACAGCAGCGCTCAATGAACTGGCTGATATGTGTGCGGATTCACCACTTGATCCGGTATGTGAAGGAATACGTACGTCAGGGGGTGGCGCCTTGCCTGATCGCATACCCGTGGCAGCAGAGAACGTCGATCGCGGCCAGGCTGATGTTCAGGACCTTGTTGCCAGAAGGTCGGTTGGATCCTCTTCAAAGTCTATCGACGGACATTTATCGGACTGGCTAGGTACTGCGAGCCGACTCGGTGGCGTGTCGCATTTCGATCATGGCGAACATATTTACTCAGACTATATATTTGATGCCTGGGGTGCGGATGACGGGGACGATGTACGTCGGCTTGCCGTGACCATGACACTGGAAAGGCTCAATAGCCGCGTAGCCAGAGCAGATCAACTGTTTCAGGCGGCAGGCGACCAGTTTGGTGCGCCATCCCCAGTGGGCGCGCTCGATCATTATGGTGACAGCACATCATTGGAAGATGGGCTTGATCTGGTAGAAGTGCGTTGGGCAGCAGATTCCTCTGAGTTGCATTTTCTTGCACGCGTGACTCGTCTGGAGGATGCCAATAATGCGGGGATTCTCATATTAGCGGACGCAATCGCTGGCGGCGGTATGCGTGGGCTCAATGCCGGTTTGAATAATAGCCAGTTTGATACGGCGATCCTGTTGGAAAATGGCGGTAGTCAGGTCATCAATCTGCAGGATGGTACTGCCGATATACCGGTGCCAGTCAGCGTAAACAGCACTGACTACATTAATGCTGTTGAAGCTGCGATTCCACGCAGTCTGCTGGAAGATGCCAATGGTAATCTGAAGGTCGCCGTGGCCAGTTATCGTCGTAATGCGGATGGCTCGCTGACCATTGCCAATGTAGCCTATCGCCATAATGTGCCGGTGGCGGGTATCTATAACGATCGTGATCAGGCGCTGGCGTTGTTTAATGGCAATATTTCCCAGTATGTGGAAACCATCGATATTGCCGATCTGACAGGAGGGCGGACACAGACCGTACAGCCAGGCCCTGGCTATCACGAGCGTGTGTTTTTGTCCGGCGCCAATATCTCACGTGAAGACAGTCGCGAAGACGGGCGCTTTCAGCACTATGGTCTCTATGTGCCATCCGGCTATATAGCACGTAGTGCCAATCCCATGACATTCTGGCTGCACTATCGGGGAGGCAAGGCCCATTCCGGGGCCGCCTGGACCCCCCGTCTGATCACTCAACTGGGTGAAGAACAGGGCAATATCGTGGTTACACCGCGAGGTCGTGGCACCAGTCTCTGGTATACCGGTCGTTCCCATCAGGATGTCTGGGAAGTGTTTGCCGATGTAGCAGGTGTGGCAGTATCAGGAGATGAGAACTTGCCGCCCAAACATGGCTTGGGCCGGCGACCCTTGCTGTACGTGGACCCTGACCGCATTTATGTGTCCGGTTACTCGATGGGCGGTTACGGCACCTATCTGTTCAGCACGCTCTATCCCGATGTGTTTGCCGGGGGGTATAGCACCTCGGGGCCGCCTACACAGGGCGCATGGACAGGCTATGGCCCGGATGAAACACAGTGTAGCGATGCCCCGACTTACATCCCCGGCGCGGATGAAGAAGGCAACCCCTGTTACATCGAAGCCAATGATGGAAGAGCTGATTCACAACTGGCCTTCCGTGCCCTGGAAAACCTGCGTCATGTGCCCCTTGTGATTCATCACGGCAGCAACGATGAACTGGTACCTATCTCCGGTGTGCAGCTAGTGGCGAAGCGCCTGATGGAACTTGAATACCGCTATGACATGCAGATGTTCCTTGGCTACGAACATTTCACACAGGCCATTGTGGATGACTGGCGGGACGGTGCTTTTTATCTGAACAAGTTTACTCGTCCGGAAAATCCACGCCAGGTAACCTACAAGTTGTTCCCTGCGATGGTCGATGCGCTGAACAATATGCCACGTACCAGCCAGACTAATGGCGGCGGCTTCAGCTTTAATCCCGATGGTGCCTACTGGGTCGATGGCATGGTGGTGCGTAATCCGGACGTAAACGACGCCAGCCAGTTCGGCATGGTTGACGTGACGAGTGAGCCACTGTCCGCCCCTGATTATGTGGCATTGCCTCGAGTGGGTGATGTCGATGCCGAAGGGCAGTGGGTCACGACACCGGTAGCATCGCCTCTTAGCCATTCAACACCCTATATAAGACATGGCATGGACTGGTTTGAGACCGGTTTGGTCGAAGCAGGTAATAATCGCTTCGCGGCTACGCTGACGAATCTGACGGCGGTGACCTTTGATACTGCACGCATGGGGCTGGATTCAGGCGCGGTTATCCGCGGCAGCGTATCTGCAGATGGCGATACCTCGCTGACACTGACGAATATCAGCTCCGACATGACACTATGTGTCAATAACGTGCCCGGTGTTAATACATCTTCGAGTCGAGTATTGGTGGGTCTGGTCGCGGGAGAAAACAGAATTTCTCTCAGCCCCGGCCACAATCAGATTTGTTCGGGCGGTGCGCCTGTTGTTGATGCTATAGATGCACCGGATCTTGCGGATGTCTGTCGCGGTTACGGGCTGGACGCCAATACACCGCTGTGCGACATGCTGGAGGATGCCCACACCCAACTTGAGGAGGGTTGTGAAGATTTCGGGGGCTCCACACAGCAGTGTTCACTGCTTGGCGGTAATCTGCATGCATTGATCGATGAATGCTTTGTAAATGACCCTACTCAGGGGCCTGTTTGCAAGGTCATTGACACCTTTGTTCAAGGCGGCGCTTCCTATTGTCGTCAATTGGCGAATGCCAGTGATGAGGCGATACGTCCGGAAATCTGTGCCCTTATCAGTGGGCTGCATATTGATGAACGGCAGCTCGCCGCCTTCGAAAACTCCTGGACGCACCGTGCACTGAATTTGCAGTACGAGTTGGGTGCGACCCTGCCGCTGGTCAGCAATACGTTTGTTTCCACGCACAACAGTTTTAATGCCACCGATGAGAATTCACCACCAACGCTGAGTGGTTCCGATCCCAACCAGCGTTACGGTTCGGTTGACCAGCTACGCATGGGTGTGCGTGCGCTGGAAATCGATGTGCACTGGATGCCAAGCGCAGATGGCTCGGGCTTCAGGCCAACCGTCTGTCATGGCAATGCCCAGCATTTCGGCTGTACTTATGAAAAGGGTCTGGAAGACGAGCTGCGTGAAATCCGTTACTGGATGAATGGCCATCCAGATCAAATCGTGTTGATTTATCTGGAAAACAACATGAATGAACCTCTGGACGAGCCCACGGCTCAGGCAATAGGTTCAGAGCAATATTCAGCAGCCGCAGCCATGATCGAAAACACCCTGGGCGATCGTGTCTACAGGCCATCAGATCATGGCGGTAGTTGTAGTGACGGTCATCCGCTGACCGCGACCATTGGCAATATGCGCCAGCTCGGCAAGCAGACCTATATTCAGACCGAGGGCTGTGATGCAGGCTGGTCACATCTGGTGTTTAACAAGAACCATCCCAGCAATAACCAGAGTTCAAATGACAGCCAGTTGCAGGCCTTTGGTACATCGGACGGCGACTGGTGTGGTGGCTTCAGGCGTAGTGCACACGAGACACAATTTACCCGTTACTTTGAGGACGGCACTTTGTTGGGGGCAACTACCAGTCAGTCGAACGGTACGCTCGGCAGTCCGGAAGATTTCCGTGGCATGGTCAATTGTGCGGTGAACATGCCGGCGCTGGATCATGTCACGCCCCAGGATCCACGCCTGCCTATGTTTGTCTGGAGCTGGGCCGAGGGTGAGCCGCTCGATGATGATGCGCTGGACTGTGCTGTGCATGGTGCAGATGGACGTATGTATGCTGTGAGTTGTGATAATCCAAGGTCTTATGCTTGTGCCGCAATTGGTAATATTGACGGTGACCCTTACGAGGAAATTGACTGGATTATTGCGGGTAATGGAATCGGTAACCCAGAGCCCTTGAATGACCCTGATGATCCGGGCGATGTTTGTGATCCGGGTGGCCCAGGAGGTCCCTGTGATCCGGGTGGCCCCGGAGGTCCCTGTGATCCAGGTGGTCCAGGTGGTCCCGGAGGTCCCTGTGATCCGGGTGGCCCCGGAGGTCCCTGTGATCCAGGTGGTCCCGGAGGTCCCTGTGATCCGGGTGGCCCCGGAGGTCCCTGCGACCCGGGTGGTCCAGGAGGTCCCTGTGATCCGGGTGACCCCGGAGGTCCCTGTGATCCGGGTGGTCCAGGAGGTCCCTGTGATCCGGGTGATCCGGGTGATCCGGGTGATCCGGGTGATCCGGGTGATCCGGGTGGTCCGGGTGATCCGGGTGGTCCGGGTGGTCCGGGTGGTCCGGGTGGTCCGGGGAGTGTGATATGTCCAGTCGGATATGCCTTTGCAGTGCCTCGTAATGGTTACGAGAACCAGTTGCTGATTGCTGCCAAGCTGGCCGCAGGAGCCGAAGAGGTGTGGCTCAACTACAATGATGTCGCAAGTGAGGGCAATTGGACCTCACCGTTCCATGTTCCGGCACCTGTTGAACCGCTGGCGGCACAGTCAGTACCGGATAATGGTGAAGACGGAATTCTCGGGCTGGTGCGTCGTTTCTTTGCTGATCTGGACGATGCGATTACCGCCTTCTTTGGTGATGGTGCTGATGACGGTGTGCGCGGTGTGAATCTGGCTATAGGCAATGTCCGCGACAATGCTGAGGGCAGTGTCAGTGATGACAAAAATGCCAGCTTGCTGACGGTCGCCCATGGTTTGGTAAATGACCCTGTCTCTATCCTGAATGGCCGGAGTCCTGTGCTGGGTGAATCGACCCCGGATAATCTGCAGAATCTGGTGCTCGGTTATCCCTCGGGTGGTCAGGTAGAGGTTGGCGTAGGTGTGGTGGATATGACACCGGATGTCGGCTATACAGCAGGCCAGTACACCGAGGCCGGTGGCAATATTGATGGTCTGTCGGGTGGAGATATGGACCCCTTTCTGACCAACAAGGAAAAGACGATCAGTTACGGTGTGCAGTCCCGCCTGACTGCACGCGCTATCGTCATTCAGGGCAACAATGGCCAGCGTGTGGCACTGGTCAAAACGGATAACTACCTCGCACAGGATATGCTGATGCGTCGAGTCGGCCAGCTGCTTGATGCCAACGGCACATCCGGCGTGGGCTATGAGGATATTCTGCATCACGTAACGCACAACCATAGCTCGGCTTATTCCGCTACGCTGGCGGCCGGTGTATGGGTGTTTGAGGATGCCTTTGATGCCCGGTTCTTCGAAAGTCAGGCCCGGAAAATTGCTAAAGCCATCGAGATTGCCTCAGCCAGTATGACGCCTGCGCGCATGGGGGCGACCACGGTTCGTCACCATATATACAAGGGCAACATCATGGGCCTTAAAGTCGCTGATGATGGCACGCCGGCAGGGTACCCCAATGAGTATGGCGATCATGGCTTGCCGGTTATACGTTTTGACAAAATTAACGGTGATCCGATAGCCGTATGGGTCAACTGGGGCGAGCATCCGGAGTCACTGGATGGATATGATCTGCACAGTGCCGACTTCCTGGCCGCACTGGAGCGTTTCGTTGATCGCGAAATTGGTGCGCCACTGGTCTTCAGTCAGGGCGATGTGGGCAGTGCCGAAAAGTCCGGTAATACGAATCAACAATTGCGTGATGACGGTACGGTTTGTAACGACGAAATCGGTGAATTCTGCCCGCCGAATGAAGGTGTTTGGCGAGACTGGAACCATAAGGGGTACGTGCAGACTGAGCGTAATGTGCGTTATTTGGCTGATGCAGTTATCAAGGGCTGGAAGGTGATTGGTGGTGAGTTACCAGTCGATAATGAGGTGCCAGCCATTCAGGTGCCTTTCACGAGTGACTTTCCGGTTGCGATTAAGACCGCATGGATGCCGGGGCCTCTATCGCACCCTTATCCCAGTGTTTCCAACTGCAAGTCTGATACGACGGTTGAAGGGGATGTAGGTGTTCCAGTCGTAGGTCTGCCGGATTGTGGGCGCTTCGGATTACCGGGAGATAATCCTGTCAATGGCCAGCTGGCATTGCTTTATCACACGCTTCAGGCAGAGGGGGTTCCTATTCCTGATCATTACGACGTCACAGCCTTTGGCGCCGTCGAAGAAAATGCTCGCCTGCAGCTTCAGGCGGTGCGACTGGGTGATGTATTGCTGGCTTCCTGTGCCTGCGAGGCCCAGAACGATCTGATTCTTAACCTGGAAAGTCGCACCGATACGGTCAAAGACAATATCTACGACGGTTTTGACTGGGCCTGCGTGGCAGAAGACTATGGTTTACTGACACCTGATCCTGCCTATGCAGAAGCTTGCTCCCTACAGAAAGGTAAATACTTTGATCCGGACCGTTTCCTGACCGACCTACCGGGCGACCTTTCTGATGCCGACAAGGTGGCACGCATGCGTGCTCAAGTGCATAACGATGCCCGTGGCTGGGATGCACCTGAAAATGTGGCTTTTGCAAACACCGAAGCTGCCGGGGTCGCGGATATCAAGGGCAACTTCACGAAGGAGGAAATACAGTCACTCGGTGTGCCGGGATATAAAATGACTGTGGGTATCGGTCATGCCGGTGACTATAACGGCTATACAGTGAGTTACCGAGAATACATGGGCTATGACCATTATCGCAAGGCATTAACGGCCTATGGCCCGCATACCGCCGACTATATGGTGACGCGATTGGTGCGTATGGCGGCGGAGTTACAAGGCGGGCCGGCTTTACAGCCTGAATTGCATGCAGGCCTGGCCCAGGTAGACGAGACGCGTCAGGCCGCTGCTGCTATTACCGTAGGTCAGGTGACTTCGCATGCCTATGATATCTGGCAGGCGGCGCTGCCACTGGATATCGGGCCGGCGGCCCCGATTGTTCAGCCGGTTGCCATAAAACACTTTAATGCAGCCACCTTCCGCTGGCGTGGTGGAAATACCCAGGTGGATAATCCGCAAGTAGTGGTACAACGGCAGCAACGGGATGGCAGCTGGCAGAACTTTGCAGACATGAGTGGTGAAGTGCAGACCCGTGTGTTCTGGCCTCAGGGCGTACCAGGCGCGGTCTCTGCCTATACGGGACAATTTGCCTGGGAGTGGCTTGCCAACTTTGAAGCTTATGAAGCATTTCCGGCTCGGCTCGGTAACACCCCTGTTGGTAATTATCGCTTTAGTGTCGAGGGTTGTATCAACGATGGCCGGGAAGATCCGCAGGAGAATGTTTCCGGAAGACTGTTGAATTCGGTATCAGCCGTGTCGCCGCAGCTGTCGGGCCTGTTATCTGATTTGCACGCTAATGACTGCCCTGGAGGTTCAAGGCCCTACCAGATGTACTCGGATTTGTTCACAGTTTCTCCTTTCAGAGGCTATTCGCCTCCAAACAGTTACGTGAGTGTGTTCCCGTACATTCAGGATAATCATAACGGTAAGTTTTGTGAAAACTGCAGTTTCAGGCCCTGGGGTAAGGTGATCTATGCATACTAATCCGGATGTTATTCAACAATGAAGTAAAAATGCGTATAAATACATTATCTTTTTAAAAACATATGGTTGTACATTAGTGTGAAGTTGCCTGGGCTATATTGCTATCGAGCCTGTTTGGGAATTGTGTTACCCCAGGGAAGAGCATCATTCGTTGCAATAGCGTAAACAAGCTCCGCTAGGTTAGGTGAAGCTCGCCAAGTAGTAAAACAATAATTCTTAACGTATTGTTATTGTGCAGGTTATATTTTTTGGTCGTTCATGCCAAATGTATAGGTATAAAGTTGTAAACCAAATAGGGTGGAGAAAGTGGAAAAAAACAGTGGAATGAAACAGGCAATGGTTTTTTTGTCAGCAGCAATATTAAGTGCCTGTGGAGGCGGAGGGGGGGCAGATAACTCTACGTCTACAGTTACACCACAACAAGGTGCAAAATCGGCTGTCGTTGCAGCGAGTGTGTTTGATTTAGGACAAGGCAGTGGCGGTGCTCAGCAGGCGCAGAGTTCGACGCGTAAAACGGTTGCCCAGCGTGTTCTTGGAGCGCTAGCACCGAAAAGAGCTGCGTCTGCAGTCACGGCTCAATCGACAACTGAAGAATGCTCAGGAGGGGGTACTTACACGGAAGGTGATCCATCAACAAAGAATGTTGACTCGCCGTACAGTACAGAAGCATTCACCGTGATTAGGTCTGTTGATAACGATTGCAGGGAAACAGAAACAGGTGAGGGGTATACCGACGAATTCGTTTTTAATGGTGTAATTTTTTCAGGCCATCCGGTCAGCCAAACTGATGAAACCGACCCTTACATTGAATATGAGGAAATTGGTGAAAATGGTGAACCCTTCAGTTTCACAGTCACATCAACGGAAAATTATGCAGCTACGTTTGAGTTTTCAGGTTTGGCTCATTCTCGCAATTCGTT
>JBFJXR010000059.1:0-14000 GCA_041622995.1 Nevskiales bacterium | reverse complement strand
CGGCAGTGTGCCTGAACAAATAAAGGAAAATTCATGAGAACCCGAATCCTGACAGCACTGGTGGCTATTCCGTTCGCCCTTGCTGTTGTCTTTTATCTGCCCAATGAAGGTTTCGCGCTTTTCTGCATTGCAGTACTGGGGCTGGGTGCCTGGGAGTGGGGAGGGTTTCTTAGAGTTGGTAATGCCGTCCGGTTTTTTTATCTGGCCCTGATGCTGCTCGGGTTCGTTGCCTCCTGGTACCTGATGGCGGAGCCAGACTTTTTACTGTGGTCCCTGAGAGTCGCAGCAACCTGGTGGGCGGCTGCTACGCTCTGGGTGCTGTTATATCCTCGTGGATTTGGAAATGGCAATCCCAATAAAATAATGATTGCGGTGACCGGCATTCTGGTACTGGTTCCAACATTTGTCGCCATGGTCTCTTTACAAGGCAGGGAGGGCAATGGCCCCTGGCAATTAATGGTTGTTGTCGCGATGATGTGGGCCGCTGACAGTGGCGCTTATTTTGCCGGAAGATTTCTGGGCTAGCACAAGCTGGCGCCTAAAGTGAGCCCCGGAAAAACCTGGGAAGGCGCAGTAGGTGGCATGCTGACCGGGCTATTACTTGTGTTGGCTGGAGGTGTCTGGGTTTACCAGTTATCAGAGCAGCCGTTGATGGGGTATATGGCATTAGGTGCGGTTATTATTGCGCTTTCCATAATTGGTGACCTGACAGAGAGCATGTTCAAGAGGGCCACCGAGATCAAGGACAGTGGGAGCCTGTTTCCCGGGCATGGCGGCATTATGGATCGTCTCGATAGCCTCACCGCTGCTGCGCCCTGTTATTTGCTGGGTCTGCATTATCTGGCGCTCTAGACCAGGTGGCTGAAGAGTCTCATTAAGATGCAGCAACTCGCCATATTAGGGGCTACTGGCACTATTGGACGCAATACAATAGATGTGGCCGTTAGACATCCTGAAAAATTCAATATTCTGGCAGTTTCGGCAAACCGCGATGTTGAGGGTCTTTTTGCTTTATGCAATGAATTTTACCCCGCCTTTGCGGCGATGGCAGATAATGCTGCAGCGACAGATTTGCGTATGCGAATTAAGGCAGCAGGCCTGAATGTTGAAGTACTCGCGGGCGTCGGCGGTATCAATCAGATCGTTGCTTTAGCTGAAGTTGACCAGGTAGTTGCAGGCATTGTCGGTGCGGCTGGCCTGTTACCCGTGCTGGAAGCGATTAAACATGATAAACGTGTTTTGCTGGCGAACAAGGAGCCTCTCGTCATGGCGGGGGCGTTAGTAATGTCGGCATTAAAGAATAGCAATGCGGAGCTCATTCCTCTCGACAGTGAACATAATGCGGTTTTCCAGTGCCTGCCGGGGGGATACCGCTGCGGGGAGCCTTGTATCGGCGTCAGGCGTATCACACTGACTGCGTCCGGTGGGCCGTTTCGTACTGTAGAACTGGCTACTCTCGAAACTGTGACCCCAGATGAAGCAGTTGCGCATCCGAATTGGACCATGGGCCGTAAGATTTCCGTGGACTCTGCGACGATGATGAACAAGGGGCTTGAAAAAATTGAGGCATCTTGGTTATTTGATACGCCGGCAGATAATATTGACATCGTTCTGCACCCCCAGAGTCTTGTACATTCCTTTGTCGAGTATGAGGATGGTTCTGTCCTTGCCCAGTTAGGTCAGCCCGACATGCGTACACCCATTGCCCAGGCACTGGGTTATCCGGATCGAATAGTCTCAGGCGTGAGTTCATTGAATTTACAGCAGTTGGGTCAACTGGAATTTGAAGAAGTAGACCTGATACGTTATCCCTGTCTTAAGTTAGCTAATATCGCTGCGGAGTCAGGCGGTCACACGCCAAATGTATTGAACGCAGCCAACGAAATCGCGGTTGAGGCTTTTCTGGAGGGTCGAATTACCTATCCTGGAATTTATACTGTGATATCAGCAACTCTGGAACAAATGTCTAAAAGTCAGGTAATGAGTGGCTCCTTTCAGGAACTGGAAGTTGTATTAGAGGTCGATAAGTTGGCTCGTAATCAGGCGACTGAAGCTATTGCCAGTGATTTTAAGGCCTGTCATTGAATAACGTACTGAGTAGGATTCCATAATATGCCTGACTGGATAGTCTCGATTCCGGCTTTTATCGTCGCTATTGGCGTTTTAGTGGCGGTGCATGAATTCGGGCATTTCTGGGTGGCCAGAAAACTGGGTGTTCGGGTTTTAAGGTTTTCCATTGGTTTTGGCCCGAAAATCTGGGGAAAAACGGCGAATGGCACTGAGTACTGGTTGGCGGCCATTCCATTAGGTGGCTACGTCAAAATGCTTGATGAGCGGGAGGGCCCGGTTGATGCTGATGAAAAGCATATGGCCTTTAACGTTCAGCATCCGTGGAAACGAATTCTGATTGTAGCGGCAGGGCCGGGTGTCAATTTCCTATTCGCCATTCTTGCCTACTGGTGCGTATTTACCATGGGTATCAGTGGCATGAAACCCGTACTGGATGCTCCGGGAGTTGATACGCCAGCTTACAGCGCCGGTATCGTGGGCGATGAGCAGGTGCTGAGTCTAAATCACAGGCCCGTACCAACCTGGCATGAATTAAGATTGGGCATTCTTAAAGAAGCGCTGACAAGTGACAGTGTATTGCTTGTAGTGAAGGATCCCTCGGGCAATACAAGGCAGATTGATCTGCCTGTTGCTGGATACGGTCTTGATCCCCGTCGTTTATTCATGAGTATAGGATTGAGACCCTTTCAGCCCCCTGTGCCAGCCATTCTGGGAGAAATAATTCCTGGTGAAACTGCAGAAATGGCAGGTCTCCAGGTGGGTGACGAAGTGCTGTCATTCAACGCAGAAGTAGTTTCAGACTGGATGCAGCTTGTGACCCTGATAGGGGAACATCCGGAACAGGAAGTGGATTTTGGCATTAGGCGCAATGGTGAAATATTTCATCAGAAAATACGTCTGGGTTCAGTCGTTGAAGCCGAATCAATTCGTGGTCGATTGGGTGCGGGCGTAGATGTTGATCCCGGCTTGTGGCAGGATTTGCGCGCTGAGTATAAACCCGGTCCGTTAAAAGCCATTCCGGAAGCGATACGACGTACCTGGGATATGTCAGTATTAACAGTCGGAATGTTCGGACATATGCTCTTTGGTGACGTGTCTTGGCGAAATGTAAGCGGTCCGGTGCAGATTGCCAGCTACGCAGGAAAGAGCGCCAGTATCGGTCTGGATGTTTACCTGGCATTTATGGCTCTGGTCAGTGTCAGTCTGGGAGTTTTGAATTTATTGCCCATCCCGGTATTGGACGGCGGACATTTGCTCTACTATGTCGTCGAGTTGTTGCGAGGTAAGCCTTTGTCCGAAAGGGTTCAGGTGGCTGGACAGAAATTTGGCCTGGTTATGTTGGCAGCATTAATGACTGTGGCTCTATATAACGATTTTTTACATTTATTTAGTGGCGGATAGAGGTTCTAAGGCGTGCAGAAAGGGAGATTTAAGATGGCGACTCTAATCAGAAAGTGGCTGGTTGGGGTGGCGCTGGCATCTGTACTTGGTAGTGCACTGGCCTTCGACAGTTTTGAGATTAAAGATATCCGCGTAGAAGGCATGCGCCGGCTGGAGCTTGGCACTGTATTGACCTATTTGCCTTTCTCAATCGGTGATGAATTAAATGACCGCAGTAGTCGACAGGGCATCCGGGCACTTTATGAAACAGGCCTTTTCAAGGATATTTCATTTGATAGGGACGGTGACACACTTGTCATCAGTGTTAAGGAACGGCCTGCAATCTCAAAATTTGATATTGAAGGCAATAAGCAGCTTGGTGGCGATGAGATCAAGGAAGGGCTTGCAAAAGCAGGTCTGGCTGAAGGCGAACTTTACCGACGTGACCTTTTGGATGGCGTTGAACAGGAACTCAGGCGTCAGTACTACGCCAATGGTTATTACAGCGTAAAAATTGATACCAGTGTCACTGAGGAAGGTGACAACAGTGTCGCCATTAAAATCGATGTAAAGGAAGGGCCTGTTGCCAAAATCAGCAGCATTAATATTCTGGGCAATGATATCTATGATGATGCAGAGCTCATGGATGATTTTGAGCTTCGCCCGACACGATTCATTTCCTGGTTCCAGAGCAGTAACAAGTATTCGAAAGAAAAGTTACTTGGTGATCTGGAACGTCTGACATCCTATTATCAGGACCGTGGTTACCTTCGTTTTGAGGTTAGTTCGGTACAGGTCGCGCTCAGTACCAATAAGCGTGATATCACAATTACAATCAATACCAGTGAGGGTGATGTTTATACGGTAGAAGATACACAGTTGGCCGGTGAACTTGTCGTTAAAAAGGAATACTTGAGCCGCCTGATACTGCTCAAGCCCGGCGATACCTTCTCTCGCAAACTGACCACTGAAACGGGTAATTTCATCAGTCGTCGACTGGCTGATGAAGGCTACGCCTTTGCCAAGGTTGATCCACTCCCTCGAATTGATGATGAAGCAAAAACTGTTCATCTGACCTTTAACGTGGATTCAGGTGAACGTGTATACGTCCGGCAGATAAATTTTGCAGGCAATACGGGCACCAATGACGAAACGCTTCGTCGTGAAATGAGGCAGTTGGAAGGGGCCAGTTTTTCACGGGCGGCCGTAGAGCGTTCACGGGAGCGCTTGCAACGACTGCCGTATCTTGAAGAGGTGACAGTAGAAACCGAGCCGGTTCCGGGTACAGAAGACCTTGTTGATGTTGACTACAAGGTAAAAGAACGTCCCGCAGGTTCAGTTCAGGTGGGTGTCGGCTTTTCTGATGCATCAGGATTCCTGGTCAATGGCAGTCTTTCTCATACCAATTTCAGGGGTACGGGCGACCGTATTAATCTTCAGGCAGAAAGAAACGAGTTTGCAGAGTACGTCAATGTATCCTGGACTGATCCCTATGCGACTGATGATGGTATTAGTCGTACGGTGTCTGCATTTTTCAGAAATTCTGAACAGGTAGTACGCTTTAGCTCCGGTTTCGATACCAATTCTCTTGGAGCGGCGCTTACTTACGGACTGCCCATGTCAGAATACAGTGCCCTGCGCCTTGGTGTGGGTGTGGACAGAACAGCAGTGAATGCCTTTGCCGGTGGCACCTCAAATGAAATTCTGGATTTTCTGCTGAGAAATGGTTCGCAATTTACCAATTATGAATTTCGCACCGGCTGGACACGAGACACACGAGATCGGACCATTTTCCCGCGCAGGGGTATGCTGAACCGGTTTACATTTGATATCACCATACCCGGCAGTGATCTCGAGTTCTTCAGGAGCGCCTATGTGCATCAGCAGCTCGTTCCTATCTTCGGTAGCTGGGCAATACAGTTCAACGGAAATATTTCCTATGGTGACGGATACGGAGATAGCGAGGATATTCCACCTTATGAACACTTCTTCTCCGGTGGCGCCGATTCAGTACGTGGTTACCGTGACGGTTCGATTGGTCCGAGAGATACATTGCCGGGTCGCCCGGGTAATTTCTTTGGAGGCAAGTTTAAAACCACTTTGCAGTCAGAGTTAATCGTGCCGATGCCGTTTCTCGAAAGTGATCAGAAAACTACCCGTCTGGCACTCTTTTATGACATTGGTAGTTCATTCAGGGATACAGACAGCTTTGAAACGGATGAATTACGCAGTTCTACAGGTATAGCCTTTTCATGGTTTACACCTTTCTTCGGGCTTCTTAAATTGAGTTACGGATTCCCGATTGATGAACAACCCAATGACGAACTGGACAGATTCCAGATTTCATTTGGTGTTGGCATTTAAATAGACATTTACATACGAAATTATTTACCAGGAATTGAATATGAGATCTCATTTGTTAAAGAAAACTTTTTCATTCATCGCAGCTGTATTGTTGCTGTCTGGCCTGATGTTGCCTGCACACGCTGCGGATTTGAAAATAGCAGTTGTTAATCTCCCGTACATACTTGCCAAGTCCCCACAGGCAACTGATGCGCGTAAACGCATGGATAAGGATTTTTCTGCTCGCCGTAACAGACTTGAAGCCATGCAGAAAAAAATCGTGGCCAGTGCTGAAAAAATCAAGCGAGACTCAGCCACGATGAGTGCAGATGCTCGGGTGAAAGCAGAAGATGATATGCGTGGGCAGCAACGTGAATTTCGCAGGCTTCAGGATGAATACAATGAAGATGTAAGTCGTGCCGAGCGCGAAGAAATGAGTAAGATCAGGGATGTAATCAAAGAGGTTATTGGTGCCATGGTTAAGGAGAAGCAGTATGACCTGGTCCTTACAGAAGGCATTTTGCATGCTTCCGACAAAGTTGATATCACCGAGCTAGTGCTGAAGCGAATGGACAAATAGTCGTCTCGGGTAAACGGAATGGCTTATTCGCTTGCAGAACTGGCTGCTCTATTTTCCCTGGAGTTAAAGGGCGATGGTGGCATTCAGATTAAGGCAATTGCCAGCGTTCCGAATGCATCTGAAGGTGATCTTAGTTTTATCGCAGAATCGAGTTACTTAAGTCAGCTGACTAATTGCAAGGCTTCAGCACTGGTAATATCAGCGAAGCACAGCGAGGCATGGAATGGGGCTGCTCTTATCAGTGCCAACCCTCATGCCGATGCTGCACGTATCGCTAAACTTTTTGATCCTATTCGTAAACCTCAGCCAGGTATTCACCCGACGGCAGTTGTCGATGAGAATGCCACTTTGGGCGCAGATATTACTATCGGGCCTAAAGCTATAGTTTCATCGGGTGCCAATATCGGGTCCGGTGTGGTTGTCGGGCCAGGCTGCTATGTGGGTCAAGATGTTGTCATAGGTGAAGATAGCTGGCTGACCGCAAATGTGACGCTTTTCGACCGCATTAGAATTGGCGCCAGAGCACATATTCAACCAGGTGCTGTCATTGGAGGGCGTGGCTTTGGCCTGGCGCAGGAAGAGGGTGCATGGGTTGAAGTGCCCCAACTTGGCTCAGTCATCATAGGGAATGACGTCGAAATTGGGGCTAATACCTGCGTAGACAGGGGTGCTCTTGGAGACACTGTGATCGAAGAGGGTGTGAAAATAGATAACCTGGTTCAGGTCGGTCATAACACCCACATTGGTGCACATACAGCCATTGCCGGATGTGTGGGTATCGCAGGTAGCTGCAAGATAGGCGCTCGTTGTCAGATTGGTGGTGCCGCGGGGATTCTGGGGCATTTACATATCGTCGATAATGTCATCATCACTGCCTTTAGTCTTGTATCTACATCAATAGAAGAGCCGGGACTGTATTCCGCAAGTTTGCCTGTAGCCCCTGCCAGGGAATGGCGCAGACAAGTAGCGCGTTTAAGAAATATCGATGATCTAAGTAAACGGGTCAAGAAGCTCGAAAAAGGTCTGGAGTAAGTATGAAAAAATTATTATTCAGGGGAAAGGATACTCAGGCAGACATAAAGAGCATTCTTGCTAATGTTCCGCATCGGTATCCAATGCTGCTTGTAGACAGAATCCAGGAATGTACGCCTGGCAGTGAAATTGTGGCCCTGAAAAATGTCACGATTAATGAGCCATTTTTTCAAGGTCATTTTCCAGATCACCCCGTGATGCCCGGTGTATTGATTCTGGAAGCTCTTGCCCAGGCATCATTGCTACTGGGTATTGCCTCTACCGATACACCTACAGAGGACATGCTTTATTACTTTGTAGGTATAGACAAGGCACGTTTCAAGCGAATGGTTGTGCCTGGTGATCAGTTAACCTTACATGCCAAGCTTCTAAAATGCCGGGCCTCCATGTGGAAGTTCAGTACGGAAGCGAGGGTTGATGGGCAATTGGCCTGTACTGCAGAAATGTTGGCTACGCCCAGGAGCACCCTGGATGATTGATGAACGGGCAATCGTCCATGAATCTGCGAAACTGGGCGAGGGTGTTGAGGTTGGACCATTTACGATCATTGGGCCGGATGTTCAAATAGGTGATCGCTGCAAGATAGGGCCGCATGTCGTCATCAACGGACACACCAGCGTAGGTGCAGACTGCAGGATTTTTCAGTTTGCATCCATTGGGGAAGAACCCCAGCACAAAGGGTATAAGGGTGAACCGACCCGAGTAGAAATTGGTGAGCGCAATCTGATTCGGGAATTTGTGACTATTCACCGTGGCACATTATTTGATGATGGTGTGACCAAAGTAGGGAATGACAATATGATCATGGCCTATTGTCATTTAGCACATGATGTTCAGATCGGTAACAACAATACAATGGCTAATGGCGCCAGTCTTGCCGGTCATGGGCGTGTGGGTAGTCATGTCATTCTCGGTGGCTTTGCTCTTGTTTATCAGTTCTGCCGAATAGGCTCACATAGCTACCTTGGCTACGGTAGTGGTATCAGCAAGGATGTACCTCCATTCGTGATGGTTTCCGGGTATCCCGCGCATCCGCATGGTGTTAATGCTGAAGGTATGCGTCGTTGCGGATATGAGAAAACCGATATACAGACAATTCGGGAGGTTTATAAGATTCTTTATAGAAATAATCTCAGGCTTGTAGAGGCGAAAGAGCAAATAAGAACATTGGCGCAGGAGAATAAAGCTGCATCCATGTTCAGTGAATTTCTGGATCAATCTGAACGCAGCATTGTCCGTTAATTCAGGAATATGACAGCCACCAGGGGTACTCAGTCTTCGGATATGACGCTTGATAATGCAACCGCAAGATCAGCCAGTTCCGATGCCCCTTATCGCATAGTCGTTATTGCCGGTGAGCTTTCAGGCGACCTTCTTGGCGGTCCGCTGATAAAGGCATTACTCAAACGCTATCCGAATGCTCAATTTAAAGGGGTTGTGGGCCCCAAAATGCTGGCAGCAGGTTGTGAGCAAATGGAGGGGATTGAAAGCCTTTCATTATTCGGCATTGGCGAAGTTATTACTGAATTACCACGACTGTTCAGGCTTCGAAAGTCACTGTTTGATCGCATACTGGCCTGGAAGCCGGATGTCGTCATTGGCATTGATGCCCCGAGCTTTAATCTGGGTCTCGAAAAACGACTGAAAGAAGCGGGCGTGACAACCGTACATTATGTCAGTCCCACTGTTTGGGCCTGGCGTGAAGGCAGGGTTAAATCGATTCGTAAATCGGTGGATTTAATGCTGACACTGTTTCCATTTGAGGCTGATTTTTATAAAGAACATGCAGTGGACGTTCGTTTTGTTGGTCATCCACTGGCTGATGAATTGCCGATTAACCCGGATCGTGAGCGTGCACGTGAAACCCTGAATCTTGATATAGACAGGCAGTATGTAGCTGTATTGCCGGGAAGCAGGGGAAGTGAGGTGAGTAAATTATCAAAACCATTTCTTCTTTCCATGCAGTGGCTGGTTAAGCGACTTCCGGGCACCGGATTTATTATTCCTTTTGCAAATGACAAGGTTAAGGCAGAGTTTCAAAGGGTTCAGGTTGAACTTGAACTCGAACATCTCGATATTGAATTCATAGACGGTCAATCACATGCTGCAATGACCGCGGCCAATGTTGTGCTGCTGGCATCTGGTACAGCCGCACTGGAAGCCTGTCTGTTAAAACGTCCAACAGTTGCAGCCTATAAGCTTTCCCGATTCACCTATTGGCTGTTGCGTGGGGTAGGGATGTTAAAAGTAGCCAATGTGACACTCCCCAATCATTTAGCCTCATTACCAATAGTCCCTGAATTTATTCAGGACCAGGCAGAACCCGAAACAATAGGCCCGCAATTGTATCGCTGGTTGAAGCAGCCGTGGACCACCCGGGCAATAGAAATGGAATGTGTCGATGTTCACAAGGCCTTAAGGCAGGATGCCAGTTTTCATGCAGCAGCAGCCATTGCCGAATTGCTGGAGTCTGCACATTGACTGAACTGTGGGTAGCGGGGGTAGATGAGGTCGGCCGTGGGCCATTGGCTGGTGCTGTGGTAACTGCGGCAGTAATCCTTGACCCTGAAAAGCCGATTGAAGGCTTGCGTGATTCCAAGAAGCTATCACAGAAGCGCAGGGAAGCTTTGGGGCATGAGATCAGGGATAAAGCGATTGCATGGGCGCTGGGACGCTCTGAGGCGGATGAAATAGACAGAATTAATGTGTTGCAGGCTTCTCTGGTCGCAATGTCCCGTGCAGTGGCGGCACTGTCTGTTGAGCCCTCAGAAGTATGGGTTGATGGTTCCCAGGTGCCTGACATGCCGTATTCCGTCAAGGCGGTGGTGGGTGGGGATGATCTGGTACCTGCTATCAGTGCAGCGTCCATACTTGCCAAGGTAGAGCGCGATAATGAAATGATTTTGTTGGATGAAAGCTATCCCGGTTATGGTTTTGCCAAGCATAAAGGCTACCCGACCCAGCAACATATGCAGGCTTTACGGACATTAGGGCCCTGTCCGATACATCGAATGAGTTTTGCGCCCTGTCAGCGGGCTATACGGGCAGGCTAAACGCGTTACTATTTCAATATTGACCGGATAATTGCCGCCCAGAATGACAGCTGATTTCGTACATCTCCGCGTACACACCGAATACTCCCTTGTAGACGGTATTGTGCGTATTCCCAGTCTTATTTCTCAGTCCAGACAACTGGGTATGCCGGCAGTGGGCGTTACAGACCAGTCGAATATGTTTGGTATGGTCAAGTTTTACCGGCGCGCACTAAGTTCAGGTATCAAACCAATCATTGGCGTTGACCTCTGGTTAGCAGAAGAAGATGAGGAGCAGCCGAGTCGATTCACTCTTCTGTGTATGAATGATGTGGGTTATCGCAATCTCACCAAGCTGGTCACACGCAGCTATCTGGAAGGGCAAAACCGGGGTCGTGCCCAGATTAAACGCGAGTGGTTAACTGATCTTACTGAAGGTTTGATCATGCTTTCCGGTGGTTTGAACGGACCTATCGGTAGAAGGATTTTATCCAAGGCAACAGAAGAGCAACTGCCTGAGGAACTGGCATTTTGGCAACACCTGTTCCCAGACAGATTGTATATTGAACTTCAACGCTGTGGGCGTGCACTGGATGAGGCCTACGTGGCCGGTGCAGTTGAGTCAGCATTGGAAAATGACCTGCCAGTGGTCGCCACCAATGATGTCTGCTTTCTGACCAAGGGAGAGTTCGAAGCCCATGAGGTGAGGGTTTGTATTCACGATGGCTTTACACTTAACGATACCCGACGACCAAAATTGTATACAGAAGAGCAATACCTCAAGTCAGCAGAGGAGATGGCGTCTTTATTTTCCGACTTGCCTGAAGCATTGGAGAACACGCTCAATATAGCCAAACGCTGCAATCTTGAATTGGAGCTTGGAAAGAACTATTTGCCTAATTTTCCCGTTCCAGAGGCGCATACGGCAGCTTCGTGGTTACGTGCTGAATCGGAAAAAGGCCTTGAAATACGCTTAAAGCAGTTGCAACCGGAGAATCCGCAGTATTACAGGGATCGCTTGCAGTTGGAGCTGGATGTCATTGAATCCATGGGTTTTCCCGGCTACTTTCTGATTGTGGCCGATTTTATTGCCTGGGCAAGGAAAAACGATGTTCCGGTCGGGCCGGGCCGTGGTTCTGGTGCCGGTTCGCTTGTAGCTTATGTGCTAGAAATAACCGATTTAGATCCATTAAGTTACGATCTATTGTTCGAGAGGTTTCTAAATCCGGATCGTATCTCGATGCCGGATTTTGATATTGATTTTTGCATGGATGGTCGCGATCGGGTGATTGAGTATGTATCCCAGCGCTATGGTGCTGAGAAAGTATCCCAAATCATCACTTACGGAACGATGGCCGCCAAGGCGGTTATCCGGGATGTCGGGCGTGTCTTCGGCCAGCCATATGGTTTTTGTGACCGATTAGCAAAAATGATTCCTTTTGAGGTTGGTATGACCTTGATGCGGGCGATTACTGGCTATGAAAAAGAAGCACTTGCTGAAGCGCTGACGCATAAGTCTGCTCAGGAATTGATTATTTCAGCTGATACGGAACTGGCACAGGCCTATCGCGAAGATGAGGCTGTGGCGGCTGTTTATGACATGGCTCTGTCACTGGAAGGCGTATCCAGAAATGCCGGAAAACATGCCGGTGGTGTGGTTATTTCTCCCACGGCACTTACAGATTTTACGCCCCTGTATTGTGAACCCGGCGGTCAGAGCCTAGTAAGTCAGTTCGATAAGGATGATGTTGAGGCCGTTGGTCTGGTCAAGTTCGACTTTCTGGGGCTGCGTACTCTTACGATCATTGATCGTGCAGTAAAAATTATTAATGCAAAAAGGCAGGATTACGGTGAAGAGCCGATTGATATTCGTAATATCGATCTTGCAGTTCCGGAAGTATTCAAGCAGTTAAAAAGTGGCGAAACGCATGCTGTATTCCAGCTTGAGTCTTCAGGGATGCGCAAGCTTATCAAGGAGTTAAAGCCGGACGTATTTGAAGATATCATTGCGCTTGTTGCCCTATTCAGGCCGGGGCCCTTGCAGTCCGGCATGGTGGCAGACTTTATTGATCGTAAGCATGGCCGCTCACAAATTGTCTATCCACATCCATCACTAGAGCCAATCCTGAAGCCGACCTACGGCATTATTCTGTATCAGGAACAGGTGATGCAGATCGCGCAGGTCTTATCCGGCTATTCATTGGGCGGTGCAGATTTACTGCGTCGTGCTATGGGTAAGAAGAATGCCGAGATCATGGCCAAAGAGCGATCTACATTTGTTGATGGTGCAGTAGCCAATAACATTGATGGCAGCCTCGCCGGCGATATTTTTGACCTGATCGAAAAATTTGCCGGATACGGCTTTAATAAATCCCACTCGGCAGCATACGCGTTGGTCTCCTATCAAACAGCCTGGTTGAAGACGCATTACCCGGCGGCGTTTATGTGCGCTGTGTTATCGGCGGATATGGACCATACCGACAAGGTCGTCGGCATGATAGATGAATGTCGGCGCATGTCCCTGGAAGTATTGCATCCAGATGTGAATCATTCGTCATATGACTTTACCGTCGAGGACGACAAGAATATTCGTTATGGTCTTGGGGCCATAAAAGGGGTCGGGCAGGGTGCGATTGAACTCATGCTTTCTGACCGGGCCGAAAACGGCCCGTTTGCAGATCTGCATGACCTATGTCGCCGGGTGGATTTGCGCAAGCTGAATCGCCGAGTGTTGGAAGCGCTGGTTTCAGCCGGTGCCATGGACAGTCTGGGTGAGCATCGTGCAGCCCTGATGGCAGAGCTTCCTGATGCTTTGGCCGCTGCGGAGCAATATGGACAGGCTCAGAAAGTCGGGCAAGGGGATATGTTTGGGCTGGGGGGCAAGGAAGAGGCTCCATTGCCGGCTGTCAGTAAGCCTCATGTACCAGCCTGGCCGGACCTTGATCGCCTCCGAAAGGAAAAAGAATCCCTAGGGCTCTATCTGACCGGGCATCCATTTGATGCTTATGCACGTGAGGTGTCCGCGCTAACCAGTGGAAGAATTTCCGAACTTATAGCCGATGCCGCTTCTACTGGTAATCAGCCTAACCAAAATAGACGTGGACGAAACAGTGGCAAGGAAGTGACCGCTGCCGGTCTGGTGATCGATCTGCGTCGCTTCGGTAACCGTACCATTCTTACCCTGGATGACAAGAGCGGACGTATCGACTGTATGTTGTTCGAGCGTACCAGCGAAGCATGCGCACGCTATATTCAAAAAGATGAAGTCATCATAGTGAAGGGTCGTATAGGCTATGACGACTTTTCGGATAATTACCGAATTACAGTTGACGACCTGTTTGATGTCGAAGCTGCACGTATGCGTTTCGGGCGTAGAATCCTGTTAAAGTTACCGCAAGGGAAATCACCGGATGTTGAGGCCCTGGAGACAGTGTTAAGTCGTTATCGTAGTGAGTCTGGCTGCATAGTGAGCATGCGATATGGCAACGACCAGGCGAAAGCCTGGTTAAATTTTCACGAAGACTGGCGAGTACAGCCCTGTGATGCACTGCTACAGGAAATTG
>JBFJXR010000058.1:0-14237 GCA_041622995.1 Nevskiales bacterium | reverse complement strand
TCTGCCAGGTCATTGGTGACCCAGACCACGACGGAGGCAATGCCCTGTGTACTCCAGACGTCGACGTCCATACGTTCGTCATAAGCTGCTTCCAGGGTGTCTCCACTCATGGCCCGGTTAACGACGGTATGACGATGACCTGCAGGTATTTCGTTCAGCATTCGCACTGAGATCAGGTCGCTGATTCGCTTGAACTGGTTCTGGCTGGTGTTGGCACCGTGAAAGCTGGAGCTGCCCAGAAAGACCATGGCGCCCGTGGCTTCTGTCGTGAGGACTTCAATATCCCGCAGGAGATAGGCCCTGCAGCCGTTACAGCGTACCGGTGTCCCGGTTGGAAATTCGAAAGGATTGCCATCAACAAGGCCATAACCATCGCCGCTTTCGTCGAATGTCCGGTCGCCGCTCTGGTCGGGCAGTTTGTAGGATTCATTCCAGGCAGTGCCGTATTCCAGTGGGTTGTCTCCGCCGGTGATATACAGACTCACGGCGAGGTCATCCTGATTGCTGACTTCTATTTCGATCGGGTCGCTGTAAAAGGACGGCGTGTTGGGTGGGATAATGGCTGAGCTCTCACCACCATTGAATGTGACCGGACGATTGCTGCCGGGGATGAGGGTCGCATCGGTACCGGGTTGACGAATGCCCAGCGCAGCAGACCCGATTTCCACGGATCGCCCGGAATCCAGATTAAAGAAACGCAGACGCACGGCAGAACCGCCCGTCGTAATGCGGGCGATGTTGCGCACCGTGGTTTCGGTAATCAAGAGGGAATAGCTGTCTCCCGTCTCGCGTGTGGCACCCCAGGCGGCAAGCCATTGCTGGCCACTTTGTGAGGCTCCGCTGCTGACATTTTCAGAGTCGGAGTCATTGCAGCCAGTGAGGGTCAGGGCTGCCAACAGGCAGCCTGTTATGCCGAGTGAACGTGTCATGACTGCTTAGCTACAGCTTCCTGTATTCAGGTTGACCGTGACCGGGCTTTGGGCGTTCACACTGCCGGTATCCACCGTCACAGTCTGACTGGCTGCATCGTAAGACCAGCCGGTGACGGTACTGCCGTTAAGTTTTACGTCCTGTGGCTCTGCAACGCCATTGAATTGCAGCTGCCAGCTGCGTGTATTCAGTGCACCGGGGAAGTTTTGTCCCTGGGCAGCGGCAATCGTGAGCGAATGGCAGGCACCATTGGCTGAGCTGCTGCTTTGCATCGGCGTCCAGCGATAGGCGCCGTCTTTATAGGCAAAGCCGCGGCCTTCGTCTTCATAGAAGTCGAACGCGCCGTCTGCACCCGGCCATACATTTACAATCGTATTGTCCTGTGGGCCGTGCGGGCTGGTGAGCATATGAGGCTGCATGGGCAGGATGGCACCCTTGCGCATGAACACGCCGTAATGCTCCAGAGGTACGCTGCGGCTGATTTCCTGTGGGCCGGTAAAGACTTCACCCGTGAAGAAGTCGATCCACTCGCCGGGCGGAATCCAGACATTAATCATGGCCGGGTCGCCGGGGGCGGCAACGGTGGCAATCATCATGTCATTGCCCAGTGTGAACTGGCTGAGGTAGTTGTAGGTAGCTTCCTCTTCAGGCCATTGCAGGTACAGAGGCCGTGCCATGGGCAGGCCGCTGTCGTGTGCCATGCGGCTGAGGGTGTAGAAGAAAGGCACCAGCTGACCGCGCAGGCGAAGGAAGTCACTGGCCACGGTTTCGGGCTTGCCCGGGTATTCCCAGGGCAGGCGGTCGCCATGATGTGAATGCAGGCGCATGAAGGGCTGGAAAGTTCCGAGCTGCATCCAGCGTACATACATGTCATCTGGCAGATGCGTGCCCGTATTCACCCGGTTAGTGCACTCGAGGTCCGTTGCCGGCTGGCCAAGGAAGCTGCCAATATCGTGCGAGACATAGGGCAGGCCGATGTTGCCTTCGGCTGCGGCCATGGCCGCCTGGGCCGCCATGAGCTCCCAGGTAGAGCAAGTGTCGCCGGTGAAATGGATGCTGTAACGATGCTCGGCAAATGCGCCCAGGCCATTGTTATCCGCGGCGTCGAAGCCGTCCTGGAATGAGCCACCGATACGGGAAAAGGCCGGCCAGCGTGAGCCCATGTCTTCATGTTGCTTTGCATAGGCAGCGTTTATCCAGGTGTCAGCAGACAAACCCGGAGCTTCGGCCCTTGAGCCTTCGCAGCACCAGTCCAGCCACCAGAAATCGATGCCGGTGGCTTCAATCGGCTCGTGTAAATCAAAGTAGGCGTCGAGTTGCTCGGGTTTCGTCCAGTCGAAAACATAGCAGGGCGTGGAGGGGTCGGCCTGCAGGAATTGACAGGGCAACTCGGCATCGTCAGTCATGAGACTGCCGGTCTTTGCAACGGTGTCCGGATAGGCCGGGTCAGTTTCAGAGATCGATGGATGGACGTTCAGGCCGACTTCAATACCCTGTTCATGGATCCAGCTGATAAAGCCATCCGGGTCGGGGAAGATGTCACGGTTCCAGTCCCAGCCATTCCAGGCGCAGGCATCATCAACAGGGGCCTGAATGACGACGTTCCAGACCAGGCAGCCCATTGGCTGCTGTACACGCTTCCAGTCGGTGTCGATGGAGACGGTATCCAGGGGCACGTCATGTTCCTGGAAATCGATGATTTGCTGTTTCCATTCTTCAGCGGTGTAGGCCCACCATTTGGAGAACCATACGCCGAGTGACTTTTTGGGCAGTAATGGGGCCGCGCCAGTGAGGGTGCGTAGATCAGTCAGACCCTGAACGTAGTCGAGGCCGTAGCCAAACAGGTAGCCGTCCTGGTAGCTGCTGCCGCCATGGTCGGGGCGTACTTCAAAACCTTCTGGTGTATCTGTCAGTACGACGGTGTTGCTGTCATTCAGCAGGTACCAACCGGTACGACTCAGCACGCCTTCATGCAAGGGCTGTGGGTCTTTCTCGTTATCAAGACCGCGACGCCAGCCACCGAGGTTGCCGGGCTGCGGGGCGAATGACCAGTCAGGGTGTGCCTCGACGGCCTCACTGCCGTTCATCAATTCAATGACCAGATTGTCCTGACCGAATGCCCCGGAATCGACGTTATAGCGCAGGGTGAGCGCGCTGGTTTCAATAATGCGTACGCCGTCTTCAACACGGGTTGAATAGTCGGAAGAAGCTGGTGGGCGCACGCCGAGGGTCTGCGTGGGCCGGTCTTCAAACTGGCCGTTCCCGGCATATTCCATGCGGATCAGTGTCGGCGAAATAACCGTGAAACGGGCATTGCCTTCCTGAACACTGCTGCCGGCACTGCCGCCATTGTTTCCGTTGGAACCTGAGCCACCGCCGCAGGCAGTGACGAACAGGATCAGAAGTAAGGAGGCGTGTTTAAGTATGTGCTTGAACATGGTGTGACTCGGTAAGTACGAATTTTGGGGTTGTCTATGGGTTGCCAGCGGCGTGGAACAGGTCAAGGTTCACGCATTCTGCCATGGCTGCATATCCAGCGGGGCTGGGGTGCAGGTTATCGCCACTGTTGTATTCCGGGGCGAGGTAACCGGGGTTTTCAGGATCTTCGAGGCAGGCATCGAAATCGACGATGCCGTCGCTGAGTTGTTGCTCGCGTATCCAGGCATTGACTGCGTCGCGGCTGGCGCGGGCTTCCGGGGTGCCGTGCATGACATCGACGCCGACGGGCAGATCGCTAAATACCGGCAGGCTGTCGAACACTGCACCCTCGGCAGGCGGGATGGTGCCCAGCGTGATTTTTATGCCGGCAGCATGTGTGCGGTCAATCAGCTCGATAAATCCGGTGATCATGTCTTCCGGGCTCGGCGCGCCGCCGGCCTTGGGATTGCCGAAGTCGTTAGTACCGATCATGACGAGTACATGAGTGGCGGCGGTGACGGCCAGTACGTCGTAGTCGAATCGGTTGAGCAGGTTGACGCCGAACTGCGGCAGCCAGCCGTTGTTGAGTAATTCATTGCCGCCGATGCCGGCATTGGCCACGGTGATGGGCAGGCCGGCTTCATTGATGCGTCGTTGCAGGTGATTCGGATAGCGCTGGTCGGTGGAGGTCATGCGTGCAGGTTCACCCGTCATGAACTCAGTGGTGGAGCCGGAGCCATCCGTAATGGAGTCACCAACCGTGACCAGCGAGGTGACTTGATCAGGCGCATTCACTTCCAGTGCCTCGATGGCGAGAAAGTTACTGGCATAGCCGTCCGGTACCGGCTGGAACATGGCGCCTGTCGGGTCGGTGGTGTAATCCCCGGGGTAGCTCATATACAGGATTTCATCAGCGCCTAAGTGACGGGTGATCTGCGGGGTGGCTTCTGGTGCGTAAAAGCTGATACCGACACGTTCGAAGCTTCGAACCGGGTAGGCGATGGCATCCGTGATAACAGTTTCGCCAGCCGGAATTGTAATGCGTGATTCGCCATCGAAAGTCAGCAGGCATTCGCTGTCTGGCACCAGGTCAGCCAGTCCGGGCGTGTCTTCGCGTGCAATGTAAATATTCTCAAGCGTAACGGGCAGGCCGGAGTAACGGTTTGAAAGTTGCAGCCTTATCACTTCGCCATCCCGATGCGGTGCGAAGAACTGCCGAACAGTTAGGGCAGTAATGGGGTGGGTGATGAGGGCGTCGGTCGGGGCGGTCCGCCAGCCGGTAACCATATGCTGGTCAGCAGGGATGTTATCCACGATCGAGCAACGTTCATTAGTACTCGGTGAAGCATTGCCGGATTGCCCGCCACCATTATTCTTCAGTACGTTTGAATTATTACTGTCGCCACAGGCAGACAGCACCACGCAGGCACAGAGGGTCAACGCGACTTTGCTTAGAGACGAAAAAAAGCAGGCCACAGGTTGGCCTGTTAACTGTTTTGTCACGGACTGTGCTCCTTCCGAATGGCTGTTCTGTGTCTGTACTGGTGGCGGTTTTGCTTTAGTGAGTAATCCCCTGAGCCGCTCTTAACTGACACTATACAGTGTCAAATATATATGTGATACTACTTCGTGTCAAATATGTTTTTACATAGACAGAATCATGGAAACGATCGATAAGAAACCAGCGACCCCCCGACAACGTAGCGGCAAATACGCCGGCAAGGCAGCCAGCGACCGTCAGGCGGAACGGCGTGAAAAATTGTTAGCGGCAGGGATTAAATTAATCGGCAGTCAGGGCTTTGCTTCCACCAGCATCGATGCGGTCTGTGCAGAAGCCGGGCTGACCAAACGCTACTTCTACGAGTCCTTTTCCAACAGTGAAGACTTGTTGGTCGCATCCTATCGGGCCGTCACTCAGGAATACCTGAACTCAATCATGTTGGCGACCCAGCCTCACATGGGTGATTCGCGCAAGCTGGTTCGTGCCGGACTGGAGCAGGCATTTGGCTATGTGGCTAAAAACCCTGACAAGGCACGTCTCATTATGATCGAAGCCATGTCTGTACGTAGTCAGTTGGGACGCATGTATGGAAAAAGTTATGGTGAATTTGTGACCTTGCTGGTTACATTTACCAAGCCCTTCCTTGCTGATGGCGGGCCGGGTGATACGGCGCTCGAAGTGATGGCTAAAGGTGCCGTCGGCGCCATTATCCATTTATGTCAGGGTTGGATCGCAACGGATTTCAAGCAACCTGTGGAAGAACTGGTCACCGGAACAGAACATATTTTCGGTGGCATGGGGCGGGAACTGGGAGTATCTGGCTGGGTTTAACAGGGCTGACAAATATATCGATTCTTGTTCTGTGAATGATCGGTCCAACTTGGTAGCTTTGCAGTCGTTAGTCCTTACTTGCGGAATCGCCTACGAGAAAATAACTGCGAAACAACGGGTTCAGACCGTCACCTGTACCCCAGAGTGCATTGGCACGATTGCCCAGCGCTACACGCGTGGCTTCTCCCATAATCAGGTGAGCCAGGGCCGCTCTGAATTCTTCAGGGTTTTTGGCCTGTGGGCTGCCTGTCATCACTGCGCTGGCATAAATAGTGTCGATAAATTCAGCCACTTTCATGGTGACAGGGCCATTTTCGTCTTCTGCCAGCATTGCGTGGATCAGAACGCCGCCCACACCCTGTTCTTCAATTTCAAGTTCACGTAATACCTTGAAGATGCTCTGCATGGTGGTGGCATCGTCGCCGTCCTCATCTGCGATTGTGGCAAGTAACCGCTTTCTGGTTTTTTGCAGGATGTCGTCAGTCACTGCGGCAATCAGCGCCTGCTTGGATGGAAAGTGGTGGAGCAGGGAGGGGCGCTTAATATCACACCGGGCGGCGATCGCCTCCAGTGGCGCCGCAATACCCTGTGCCGCAAACTCAATGCGGGCCGCTCTTAATATGAGGTCCCGGGTCTCGGGTGCGTCGTGCTTGCGTTTTGGCCGTGCCATAAGTAGCTCGTTACATCGTTTCCATAAAGTATATGGCTATCTTGACAATTAATCTACTTACCGGTAGGTTAATTGGAATATTGGTTATAAACTTTGCAGTGTGGGGAAATATGGGCAGTATTACTTTTATTGAGCATGACGGAAGCGAGCATGTAGTCGACATCGAAGAAGGGCAGTCCCTGATGCAGTTGGCAGTGGATAATCTGGTGCCCGGCATTGATGCGGATTGTGGTGGCTCCTGTGCCTGCGGCACCTGTCATGTCATTGTGGCGAGTGACTGGATGAGTAAAACCGGGCGTCAGTCTGATGATGAAGTTCAGATGCTGGACATGACGCCGGAGAAGGCGGAAACCTCGCGCCTCGCCTGCCAGATCACCGTGTCTGAAGACATGGATAGCATGGTTGTGCGATTACCCGAATTCCAGATGTAGTCACGGAGCTTATCGAGATGTCTTTATATTCTGCGACGATCAATACCACGGCACGCATCATCCCGATGCACTGGCAGATCCGTGTCATCGAATTCCTGGTCAAACTCAAGAAGATGACCATCGGTGAGCGACCGGTGCCGAAGTTTGTTGAAATCCCCGTGCCGGATGTGAATACGCTGGCGCTGGAAGATATCGATGTCAGCAACCCCTTTCTGTTTCGACAGAACCAGTGGGAGTCTTATTTCAAACGCCTGCGTGACGAGGCGCCGGTGCATTATCAGAAGCGCAGTCCCTTTGGCCCTTTCTGGTCGGTAACCCGGTATGAGGACATCATGTTTGTGGACAAGAGCCATGAGTTGTTCTCCGCCGAGCCGATCATTTTCCTGGGGGATCGCCCGGAAGGCATGGCGCTGGAAACCTTTATTGCGATGGACCCGCCGCGACACGATGTACAGCGTAAAGCAGTACAGGGTGTGGTGGCGCCACAGAACCTCAAAGAGATGGAGGCCCTGATACGTGAGCGGGCAGCCGAAGTATTGGACAGCCTGCCGGTGGATGAGCCTTTTGACTGGGTCGAGAAAGTATCTATTGAACTGACCGGCCGCATGCTCGCCACGCTACTGGACTTCCCCTACGAAAAGCGTCATCTGTTGCCGTACTGGTCAGACCTCATTGCCGGCACCCCCGAGACGACGGGCGGTATATATGGAGACAAGGACGAAATGTTTGCCGCAGGGGCCGATATGGTTCGCCATTTCACACAATTGTGGCATGACAAAAAGGCACGGATGGAAGCGGGGGAGGCGAAAAGCTTTGACGTGATTAGCCTGATGCAGAACAGCGAAGAAACCAAAAACCTGATCAACCGTCCACTGGAATTCATGGGTAACCTTTCACTGCTTATCGTCGGTGGTAACGACACGACGCGTAATTCCATGACCGGCGGCGTGCTGGCCTTGCATCAGAACCCCGAAGAATTCGATAAGCTCAAGGCCAACCCCAAACTGATTCCCAACATGGTGTCGGAGATTATTCGCTGGCAAACCCCACTGGCCTATATGCGTCGGGTTGCGAAGCAGGATGTGGAACTGGGCGGCCAGACAATCAGGAAAGGTGACCGGGTATTGATGTGGTATGTCTCCGGTAACCGCGATGAACGCAGCATTGAAAATCCTGATCAGTTCCTGATTGACCGCAAGGGTGCGCGTAATCACCTGTCATTCGGCTTCGGTATACACCGCTGCATGGGCAACCGCCTGGCGGAAATGCAATTACGTATTCTTTGGGAAGAACTTCTGGACCGCTTCGAAAAAATCGAGGTAGTCAGTGAGCCAAAACATGTACAGTCCAATTTCGTGAAAGGCTACACCGAGATGATGGTGAAGTTGACAGCTAAAAATGAATCAGGAAATAAAGCATGAGCGATAGCATTATTCAAAAGGGATTTCTGCTCGCAGGGCTCGTCAATATCGTTGGCATCATGGTGGTGACGCAGGGCTTGCAAAGCGACACCCTGGCAGTGGCAGATCCGGCGGTGTTTTCCAGCTTCGGCATTCTTTGCATCATGCTCTGGGGCCTGGCTTATATTGCGACAAAACCTTACGCATCAGTCTCTGTACTGCTGCCAGCGGTTTTCGCCTTGGAGAAACTCCTTTACAGCGTCAATTGGGGACTGTGGATGGCAGAGCACGGTAGTGAGGTAGACGGGATCGTGCAGCAGGATATGCTGGGCGGGCTTTTTCTGGGCGGCTATGGTGTTAATGATGGTCTGTTCTGCCTGTTCTTCGCTGCTGTGGCGTGGCGAAACTGGCGCCGCAGTCATTAGGTTACTCGGTCCATATTTAAGCATTAAAGCCGGGAATCGGCGGGGGGAATCATGAATTTCGGTGGCCTGTTATGTGTGGTGTTTGCGGCAGTCTGGTCAGTCGCTATATTTTCTGATGTCGAGTCTCTGGTCAATCTACTGTTGGTCAATGCTGCCCTGCAGATGACGCTATTTGTATGTGTTGCCTGTATACCCTTCCTTAGAACCGGGCGTATGTCCTACGTGGATATTGCCTGGCCGTTTGGTGTCGCCCTGATTGGGGCACTGATCTTGCTGATGGGCGATGGCAATGTTCTGCGTAAGTCACTTGTCGGTGGTGTTTATCTGCTCATCGGTTTACGTATGGGTATAGGCGCACTGACGATGGGCAAAGCCACCGGCGTGATATTCAAGACCGAGTTTCCGCGTTACGTCTATCGCCGCACGATGATGGAACAGTCGGGCGAAAAGCATATGACATTTCACATGCTGGCTGAAATTATGGCGCAGGGATTCGCCAATATGTCAGTGCTGGCTTTGCCAGGATTCATGCTGGCCCTCAATGGCAGCGAAAGCATTTCGGCATGGGAAATGGCCGGTATTGGCCTTTGGGCTACCGCCTATATCCTGGAATCAACTGCCGATGCACAGAAACTGCGTTTTATATCCAAACCCGAAAACAGGGGCGGCGTCTGTAATATCGGTCTATGGCGTTACAGCCGTCACCCCAACTATTTCTCGGAGTGGCTGGTGTGGACAGGTCTGGTAATTGCGGCAGTGCCTTCGTGGCTGGCACTTGGGAGTGTGGTCGCCACACCGGTATCGATTGTACTGGGCGTGGGTGCTATCGGTGCTTCGGGGATGATGTATCTCACCCTGGTATATCTGACCGGTGCAATTCCGGCTGAATACTATTCCGTCAGGAAGCGTCCGGACTATAAGCTCTATCAGGAACGAACCAACCGGTTCTTTCCCTGGTTTCCTAAATCATAAGCTGCATCTTGACTTATCAGCTGCTCGATAGTTATCGAGAAACTTTTTGTTGCAGGCTTAAGGGCATCAATCCGTTCGTTGTCGTGCAGCTTCCACCAATGCAGAAAACAGGCGATGTTGACGCTTTCTCAGGGGCAGATATTCCGGGTGCCATTGCACACCAAGCATAAAGTGGCTGCCAGTATGTTCGACTGCCTGCACAATCCCGTCACGATCACGGCCACTGACTTTTAAATCCTTTCCCAGGTCGGCAATGGCTTGATGGTGCAGGCTATTAATACGTGTTTTTCGCGTGTTAAGAACGGCTTCCAGACGAGTGTCGGGTTCAACCAGCAGGTCCTTGGAGGCAAAGGGTGTGCGTCGATTCGATGTGTGCTCACGTATCCGGCGCAAGTCGGCATGCAGGTTGCCGCCAAGCACCACGTTAAGCAACTGTGCACCGCGACAGATCCCTATGATCGGCAGGCCACCTTCAATGGCACGTTTCAGACATTCAATTTCAAAGGCATCCCGCTGCGGGTCAGCGGGTGCAATATCGGGTGCATCGGGCATATACAGATTAGCATCGATGTCATCCCCGCCGCTGATCACGATGCCATCCAGTGCAGCAGGTGAATCAGGCTGATCAGGCGTCAAATGACAGGTGCTTGCACCACATCGCCACAGGGCCCAGCGGATGAACCACCATGCAATGGGCAGGCGTTTGTCGCCACCGGTTACAGCGATTAGTGGGCGTTTCATAGCAGCTCAGGTAATAACCACCGTGTGCAGGCTTTGGACCAGTCCTTGAACAGCCCGCTGGTGGCGTTATTCAAATATTTACGATAACCGCGGCTAACTGCATCCAGTCTTTTGGGGTCGCAGGCCAGCGCTTCGATCTGTAGCCAGTCCCGCCACGGGTGAACCAGTGCCCAGTCAGATTCGTCGATCAGGCAATTAGGCAGTCTGTAATGCAAGGTAGGGCGCGGCTTGACGCGGTCGTCATCGACTACAGCACGTAGGCGTGGCTCATCGATATGACAGAACAATGGCAGCAGATCCAGTGCACGATTGCGGGTAGGGTTATGTTCCAGATAATCGTCGATTAACTGAGATATATCCGGATTGTAATCCTCTGCCAGTATTAGACGTATATAACGCTTTTCGAACGGATCGATATAGGGCGTTACACGCCGGGTGAAGTCGACGTCACTGCGATCCTTAAGCCAGTCAAACATGCAAAGAAATGCTCGTAGATAGGCCAGTATCGTATCTGCGTTTAAGTCCGGCATCTCCGGGTTAAGATGCAGGCCAAAAGCATTGGAAATGGCATGACGTGTGCCTTTGGCGCCCTCGCGACGCAGTCGCATGAAAAGTGTTTCCAGACGCCAAACCTGATCCATGGGCAGTGGTGGCGTAACAATTTCGTAGGGCACTACCTGTTTAGCAAGTAATGCCAGCAGACTTTCAGCCAGATCGTCCGGGTCATCGACTTCTACCTCGGGATCGCGTTCACGACCGAGCTTCTTGAGATAGGAAAAATCGAGTTCTACCCCGAAATCACCCAGATCCGAATCACGGATGAAATACTCGTAATTGGAGGCTTTTTCTATAGTGCCGCCAAGTTCTTCCTGGGTGATGTCGGTGATTGTCCCGATATCTAGTCCGGCAAACTCAAGCTCCACCCCGAGTCGACGCATGCTTTTTCCCTGTGTCTCTGTGCGTACCGGCATGGGCCACAGCTTGGCTCGATAGGCATAGACATTAAATTCACTCACTCCTGATCTCCGGTGTTATGGGCTATAGGTGACAAGGGTTAATGTGCTGGCATAGCACCTGATCTTTCAGATTTATGTTCCACAAAAAGTTTGTGTGACACGCTCAGTCTGGCTTGGCGGCGTTTGAAGCTTTGTGTCGGCAGGATCGACATTGTAGGGGTCGGCTAACGCCTTGCACAAACGATGAAATGGGCTGAAATCTCTGTGTTTCACGGCAGCCTCGATAGCTTCTTCGACACGGTGGTTACGTGCAATGATCGCAGGGTTGGCTTCTCGCATTCCTTTAATAATATCCGGATTGTCCGATCGGAGGGATTGCCATAAAGCCAGCCATGCCTCACCTTTTCCGTCGTCTTTAAAGAGTTGCAGCAAGGAAGCGCTGCTTTCTCCTGCAGCGGTGCGAGTCAGCAGGTCGAAGAAGACAGTGAAGTCGATCTGGCTTTCAGTCATGGCGCCAAGAGTGGTTTCCGATAAATTCGATATCTCTTCGCTACTGACGCTGTCGTCGATACAAAGTTTTCTACGCATGCCCGTGTTAAAAGCATGACGGAATTGGGGGGCAAAGTTGTCCAGCCGGGATTTTACGAGCGTCTCGGCTTCATTGGCATCGGGATGAATGAACGGCATGAGTGTTCCGGCAAACTGGGCAAGATTCCAAAGTGCGATTGAGGGCTGCTGGCCCCAGGCGTAACGGCCATTCCGGTCAATCGAGCTGAATACCTTTTCAGGATGAAATTCATCCATAAAGGCACAGGGGCCGTAATCAATCGTCTCACCCACAATCGACATGTTGTCAGTGTTCATGACCCCATGAATGAAACCCACCAGCATCCACTGGGCAACGAGTGATGCCTGCCGATCTATCACGACTTCGAGAAGTTCCAGGTATTTTTCCTGACGGTCTGTGAGCTCGGGAAAATAGTGAGCAATTACAAATTCGGCGAGTGCCTTGACGCCATCTTCGCCTTGAGATGTCGCAGCAAACTGGAAGCTGCCCACACGGATATGGCTTCTGGCTGTGCGTACAAGCAAGGCCCCGGGAAATACTTCCTCACGCATCACCTTTTTGCCGGTACCAATCACAGCGAGTGCACGTGTGGACGGGATGCCGAGACCGGCCATGGCTTCACTGACTATGTATTCACGTAGCACTGAGCCAAGGGTAGCCAGTCCATCACCATTTCTTGAAAAACGGGTGCGCCCCGAGCCTTTGAGTTGCACGTCTATGCTGCCGACCGTGGTGTCTGCAATCTGCCCGAGCATATGTGCCCGGCCGTCACCCAGCAATGGTACCCAGTGGCCAAACTGGTGGGCCGCATAAGCCATGGCAATGGGCGGCTGTGCGTAGTCGCCATTGCCGGAAAGGGTGGCCAGTCCCGCATCGCTGTCGAACCACTGCGGGGCGATACCCAGCACTGCCAGTAAGTTTGTATTCAGTTCAATCATTTTCGGAGAGGGAGATGCCACAGGCATCGATTCCTCGTAAAAACTCGAGGGCAGGTCCCGATAGATCTGGTGCTGAATAGGATTTCTGGGTGATTCCGACGTGGGTTGAGTCATGTATGGGTTCTATGGCAATAGTATTTTCTATATTGCCAAGGATAGCGCGCTTTACCCAGACGTGTTTATGCCCGGGTCGAGGAATTGATTGCAGGGGGAGATGTACCAGAAGTAACTGCTGCCTTATGAAATGCCAAGGCATCTCCTGTGATTTGAGTCCTGGGTGCAAGCGATGGTTATACTGGGCGTGAATTCAGAACAAACAGCGATCATTCATGGATGAGCCAAAAACCGGTGAGGCCCCGGCAGTAGTTGATATTAACTCCGATTCTGCTCTGGCCAGCGAGCACACGAATAATTTGCCTGATATTTTTGAACAGTTAGGTATTTCCCTGCTGGTCACTACCTATCAGGCCGGTAAACTGATCGTGGTCAGAAATGACGGTGGTGTGATTAATACGCATTTCCGCCAGTTTGGCAAACCTATGGGACTGGCCTCGGACGGTAACCGATTCACAATTGGGACTACCCAGGAAATCATGGAGTACCGTAACCTACCGGGCGTTTGTAGCAAACTCGAACCTGAGGGCAAGCACGATGCCTGCTATGTCCCCCAGTCTGGCTGGGTGACGGGTGATATAGATATTCACGAAATGGCTTATGGCGCTCAGGGTGAACTATGGTTTATCAATACCCGTTTCTCCTGTCTGTGCACACTGGATGGTATCAACAGCTTTCATCCTCGTTGGCGGCCGAAATTCATCAGTGGCTATTCACCTGAAGATCGTTGTCACCTTAACGGGCTGGGTATGCTTAATGGCAAACCGCGCTACGTGACCTCGCTGGGGCGCTCGGATGAGCCTCAGGGCTGGCGCGATAAGAAAGCCAATGGCGGTCAGCTAATCGATATAGAAACAGGGCGGACGCTCTGTCACGACCTCTCCATGCCGCACTCGCCCCGCTGGTATAACGAGCAGTTGTGGGTGCTGGAATCAGGAAATGGCTCACTGTGCAAGGTCAACTACGTTTCAGGAGAGCGTGAAACAGTTATCGAATTACCGGGCTTCACGCGGGGTATTGATTTCTACGGACCCCTGGCATTTATCGGGCTTTCCCAGGTGCGAGAGTCTGCCGTGTTTAGCGGTATCCCAATTACTGAGCGTACCGAGGACCGTTATTCCGGCATCTGTGTCGTTAATATTCTTACGGGCGAACTCCTGGGTTACTTGCGTTTCACAGCAGGGGTTCAGGAGATATTTGCTGTGAATGTGCTGGTTAATCAGCGTTTTCCGGAAATCCTTGAGCCGGGTAACGACTTTATCAAGAGCTCATATATCCTGCCGGATAATGCGCTTAAAGACGTGCAGGCGCCGCGTATCACGGAAAAACCGGATACGCGGCC
>JBFJXR010000057.1:0-14336 GCA_041622995.1 Nevskiales bacterium | reverse complement strand
TCCGGCCAGATCCTGCCTGGTTTCAATGCTCACGTAACCTGCGGCCACAAGCAGTTCGCGTACGGCATCTCCCTGTTCCGATCCGTGTTCAAGCATCAGCCATCCCTGTCCGGAAAGGTGATTACGCGCCTGATCAATAATCTGTCGTATGTCATCCAGACCATCGGAGCCGGCTGTCAGTGCAGAACGGGGTTCGTGCGAGAGCGCGGGCAGATGTGGATCGTTATTCTCCACATAGGGTGGGTTGGAAACGATAATGTCATATTGGCAATTTTTCAGTGCCGAGAACCAGTCACTGTGCAGTAGCTGAATTCGCCCGGAGCAATGAGTCGCTGCGTTTTCGGTGGCGATACGTAATGCGGCTTCGCTGACATCGGTCGCGGTGATATCAATATCCTGGCGTTCGTGAGCCAGCGCGCAGGCGATTGCGCCACTGCCTGTGCCCAAATCAAGCAGTCGTGACTCTGGACTTATCTTTTCCAGTGCAGTTTCAACCAGTAGCTCAGTGTCCGGACGCGGAATCAGCACATCGGCTGTCACTTTGAAATTCAGCGACCAGAATTCCTTTTCGCCGGTGATATAGGCAAGGGGTTCGCCGTTGATACGACGACTCAGCAGCGCCTGATAGCTCTGCTGGGCAGGTTCGTCCAAAGCCTCGTCATCATGAGCAACCAGCCAGGCACGTGATTTCTTCAGGCTAAATTCAAGCAGGAGATTGGCATCCAGGCGTGCCTCGTCAATGTGAGGTCGCAGACTTTCGGTGGCGTCCGTGAGTGCCTCTCTAATCGTCATCAAGATATCAGGGTCTGCGTTATTCACCCAGCGCGGCGAGTTGTTCAGCCTGATGCTCGGTTATAAGCGGATTCAGCAATTGATCGAGCGCGCCTTCGGTAATTTCTTCAAGCTTGTATAACGTCAGATTAATGCGGTGATCAGTCAGCCGGTTCTGTGGATAGTTGTATGTACGAATCCGCTCCGAGCGATCGCCACTGCCCACAAGTGATTTGCGCGTGGCGGCCTGTTCGTTGAACACCTTGTCTTCTTCGATTTGCTGTAACTTGGCCTGCATGAGACTCATGGCACGCGCACGATTTTTGTGCTGTGAGCGCTCGTCCTGACACTCTACAACGATGCCGCTTGGCAAGTGTGTCAGGCGTATGGCTGAGTCGGTTTTGTTGACATGCTGTCCACCAGAACCTGAGGCCCGGAATGTATCGATGCGCAGGTCAGCGGTATTGATTTCAACGGTTTCCATTTCATCGGGTTCAGCCAGCACTGCGACGGTGCAGGCGGAGGTGTGAACCCGTCCCTGTGATTCCGTTTCAGGGACTCTCTGTACCCGATGTACGCCCGATTCAAACTTGAGCCGGGAAAAAACGCCTTGTCCGCTGACACGCGAGATAATTTCTTTATAGCCGCCATGTTCGCCCAGGCTCTCACTGAGAATTTCAACGCTCCACTTCTGGCTGTCCGCGAATCGGCTGTACATCCGAAACAGGTCGCCTGCGAATATGGCAGCTTCATCACCACCTGTGCCGGCGCGGATTTCAAGAAAAACATTCTGATTGTCGCGAGGATCCTTGGGTACCAGAAACACTTGCATCTGGGCCTCAAGCTCGGCGATTCTGGCTTCAACTTCAGGTTTTTCGCTTTGCGCCATTTCCTTTAATTCAGGATCCGGGTCGTCCAGCATTTGCTGCAAATCGTCCAGGTTTTTAATGGCGCTCGAATAGGCGCGGTAGGTTTGCGCCAGTTCTTCCAGCTGTGAATATTCCTGGGAGAGACTGCGGAACTTATTCTGATTATTGATGATGTCAGGGTCAGAAAGCAGACTGGAAATTTCTTCGTGGCGATCAACCAGTTCTTCGAGTTTTCGTTGCAGACTGGGTTTCATTTCGGGCCTGTTTGGTCGTCTAGGTTGAAGAGCCGTACGGCTGCCTCAAGTAATTGGGTTTGCTCATCCGGGCCCGCGCTTCGCAAGGCAGTACTCGGATGATGCAGTAGTTTATTCACAAGTCCCTTGGCTACAAACTGTAAAACTTCTTCAACAGGTTTTCCCTGTTCAATCATGCGCTGGGCCTTTTCGAGGAGAACGGCCTGTTCTGCATTGGCCCGGTCTCTCAGGGCACTGATGGTGCTGCTGGCATCACGCGATACCATCCAGCGCATGAATTCCTCGATTCTTAAACTTATCAGGCTTTCTGCCTGCTGAGCGGCATGTTCACGAGAGCGCATGTTTTCAGCAATCACGTCTTTAAGGTCGTCAACGGTATACAGATACACATCTTCCAGTTTGGAAACCGCGGGCTCGATATCGCGTGGCACGGCAAGATCCAGCATAAAAACAGGCTTGTGCCGACGTTGCTTAAGCGCGGATTTAACATCGCTATGTAAAAGGATGGGTTCAGAGCTGGCCGTTGAAGCAATGATGATATCTGCCTCGGATAGGTGTGTGGGTATGGTGTCCAGATCAATGGCATAACCGTGGTGCCGGCTGGCCAGTTTCTGTGCTCTTTCCACGCTACGATTGGCGACGATCATGCGCGCCAGCCCATGATCCGCCAGATGCCTTGCAGTGAGCTCTATGGTTTCGCCAGCGCCAATTAACAAGGCGGTCTGCTCGCCCATGTCTGTAAAAATCTGCCTGGCCAGGCTGACAGCTGCAAAGGCGACTGAAACGGGGTTTGCACCGATCTCGGTTTCTGTACGAACCATCTTGGCAACTGAAAAGACATGTTCAAACAACCGGGTCAGAAGTGGGCCGACTGCGTTTTCGTTGCGTGCAATCTGATATGCCTGTTTCATCTGGCCGAGAATCTGGGGTTCGCCCAGAATCATGGAGTCCAGGCCAGATGCAACCCGCATGGCATGGCTTACGCACGCCCGATCGACATGCTGATAGAGGTGTAGTCCGAGCTGGTGGCTCAGACCAGCATGTGATTGCAGCCAGGCTTCAACATCAGGGCTGGCCTCGTCAGATACGCAGGCATAAATTTCAGTACGGTTACAGGTCGACAATACGGCAGCTTCAGATATGGATGGCAGTGCCATCAGATCATTCAGGGCAGCAGGCAGTGCCACGTCGGGAAACGCGACTGATTCACGTAATTCGACCGGGGCGGTCTTGTGATTTAGGCCGTAGGTTATAAGCCGCATGCTGCAGGAATCAGAGTGCCAGAGAGGTTACAGATAGTGAAATTGTCGGGAATGCCCGTCCACAACACAAGCGGTAGCTCAATTGAACTGTGAAAATTAATTGTTTAACGGGTGGTTTTGAATATTCAATTATAACGCTGCTATATAGGGGAGATAAGGAAAATGTCAGTGTCAGAAGGCAAATAATATGTATGGCTGTCTTTTAAAACAGGGTCATGCCACACTACTTCATTGGAATTAATCTGGCGCTGTATACGGTGCAAAAATCAAGACTTAATATGCGACGAGTTTTCTTCAGCTTTGGCCAAATCTCTCTGGTTTTTCTGCTGGTCTTTGGGCCGGTCGGGTTCGTGTATTCCGGGCCTCAGGAACAACTGGATGAGCAGTTGCAATATCATGTATTGGCGGCAGAGTTAGCAGGCCAGAGAGGGCAGGCCATCATCGCTGCCCAGGAGTACCTAAAAGCCCTGCGTCTTGCGCCGACAGCTGAATTAGCTGAAAGGGCAACCCAGGTGGCGGCTTACTCGGGTGATTATGCACTGGCTTTTGAAGCTGCCTCGCAATGGGTGGAGCTTGAGCCCGAGAGACTTGAGCCCAGAATCGTATTGATGCGTGTGGCCGTTAGCCTTGATCAGGTAGATGTGGCGACCGAGCACGCGCTTTATATCGTTGGCAATCATCCCAAGGGAAGCGCTCAGGCGTTCAGGGATATTGCTCAGGCATTATCCGGTGATTCGGATCATGGGCAATCTTCAGTCGATCTTTTGAATGGGTTAAGACAGGAATATGACGAATATCCGGAGCTGGAATATTCGCTTGCATTACTGGCACTCAAATACGGGTATTTCGAGCAATCCATTACAGCCATAGATCGTGCACTGTCCTTGCAGGACGAGTGGGCTGAAGCCTATTTACTTAAAGCCACAGCGATAATCGGTCTTGATGAGATACAGCGAGCGATTGGGTTAGTGAATGCGGCAGATTTGCCGGATGAAAAGCAGATAAACCTGCACCTTGCATTTGCCCGGCAGCTACTCCAGAAGGAGCTCGGTGAGCCTGCAATAGACCAGTACCTCAAAGTGCTCGAGCTGGATGACGAGCAGCCGGAAAGTCTGTATGCCTTGGGAATCCTGCAGCTGAATATGGGCAATTCGGACGCGGCCAAACTCTATTTTGAAAAGCTATATTCAGATGTGGGCGTCAAAATGGATATTGCCGCCTATTACCTTGGCGGCATAGAAGAAAGTCTCGAGGAATATGATGCCGCCCTGGAATGGTATGAGCGTGTAACTGAAGGTGATCGCTACCTGGATGCCGCACAGCGCAAGGCATTTGTTCTGTATAAATTGGGTCAAATTGCTGAATCCCGTGCCTGGCTAAAAGAGCTACGCGACACCCAGCCGGATATGGCAATACAGTTATATATGTCAGAAGGCGAGCTGTTATACGAGGCCAGAGAGTTCGAATCAGCTATGGCGTTGTACAACGAAGCCATTGAGCTCTATCCGGAAGAGCTTGATCTTCTATATGGGCGTTCATTAATCGCAGAGCGACTGGGTCGGCTAACCCTCTCCGAACGTGATCTTCGTACCATTCTCAAGATGGAGCCGAATGATGCACGCTCGCTGAATGCGCTGGGCTATATCCTGGCCAATCATACTGACCGCTACGAGGAAGCCCTCGAACTGATCAGTCAGGCTCTGTTGCAAACGCCAGAAGACCCTGCGGTGATTGACAGTATGGGATGGGTTCAATTCAGGTTGGGTGCTCTGGACATTGCGCTTGAATATCTGACCAGGGCGTTTGATCGTTTGCCTGACCCGGAAGTGGCGGCGCATCTCGGCGAAGTACTGTGGGTGATGGGGCGGCAGGAACAGGCACAGATAATACTTGAACAGGCCTTTCAGGCTGATCCTGATAATCCGGTGCTCCGCGACACAATCAAACGCCTGATTCAATGATCAAATCTTTTCAATCTGCAGCTCGCCTGAGCGGGCTGTTTATCGTATTTCTGTTATTGCCCGCCTGCGCAATTATGCAGCCTGCGCCTCAGCTACCCATTGGGGGCGGCGATCAGGAAGCTTTCCAGAACCGTGTGGAATCAATGGCGAAAGTACAAAGCTGGCGCGTTAAGGCGCGCATGGCAAGTGGTGTCATAGGCTGGAGCGGAAACCTCGACTGGCAGCAGAAAGGCCCGGATTTATTGCTGACAGTGGCCGGGCCATTGGGCGTTGGTGGCATGCGGGCGCAGGGCACACTGGACTACGTCAAGGTAGAAACATCAGACCAGGAAGAGTTCAGCGGCGATCCGGAAATCCTGTTTCGCGAGCTTGTAGGCTGGCCGTTTCCGGTTAAGGGCATGCGTTACTGGTCTCTGGGTATCCCCATCAAGGGCGTAAAAGCCCGAGTTGATCTGGATGCTGATGGATTGTTGCGGGTGTTGAATCAGTCAGGCTGGCAAGTCGAGTATCTCGAATATCGCGAGTACCTGGGTTACACCATGCCGCGTCTCATGAGGCTGGATAATGGAGAAATCTCTGTTCGCGTCGTTGTAGATAAATGGCTGGAACTCGCGGAGCAGATATGACGGGCGGTGCCTTGTCAGCAGATGCGGCGTGGCCAGCGCCAGCAAAGCTGAATCTGTTTCTGCACATCACCGGGCGTCGTGAAGATGGCTATCATGAGTTGCAGACCCTGTTTCAGTTTCTGGATTATGGTGACCAGCTTACCTTTGATGTACGCGCCGATGGCGTTGTTCAACGTATTGCAGGTCCGGATAGCCTTGGCGCAGAAGATGATTTATGTGTGAAGGCTGCCAGGGCACTGCAGCGGGTCACCCAGTCAAAGATGGGCGTGAATATTGATTTGCTCAAACGCTTGCCGATAGGTGGTGGCCTGGGGGGCGGAAGTTCTGATGCTGCCACGACGCTGGTGGCGTTAAATGCACTCTGGAATACGGGGTTGTCAGTCGATCAACTTGCCGGGCTTGGTCTCGAGCTGGGGGCGGATGTACCCGTCTTTGTACGTGGATATGCCGCCTGGGCAGAAGGCGTGGGTGAAAGCCTTCTGCCTATCAACGATGAGCGCCTTAAAGAGCCCTGGTATTTGGTGATTACTCCGGATTGTGAAGTCAGTACAGCCGAAGTGTTTAATGCCCCGGCATTGACACGCGACTGTCCGCCCATCAAAATCGCCGACCTTTTCGAGGGCCGGGCAGGCAATGTATGTCTGCCGGTGGTAAGGAAACAGTATCCGAAGGTGGCGGAAGCGCTCGACTGGTTGAATGCTCTGTCACAGGACAGGGCAAAGCTGACTGGAACAGGTGCATCTGTATTTGCCGAATTTCCAGGCAGACAAGCCGCCTGGGATGTGAAAGCGCAATTACCGGATGAATGGCGCGGCTTCGTTGCTCGCGGCATGAATCGATCTCCGTTACTGGAGCGGTTAAAATACGCAGCCTCGTAATCTGCAAACTGCTGCAGGTTAAAATGAAATTATTGGGACGTGGCGAAGTGGTTAACGCAGCGGGTTTTGATCCCGCCACTCGTAGGTTCGAATCCTACCGTCCCAGCCATTACTTTAGTGAATTCTACAGGTCGACTTGTCTGTTACGACGGTAGAGCCAGGGATGAGAACCGTTAAGGTTCGACCTAATCGCAGGACGCGATTTGGAACAGCGGCTTGGCCGCTGACCCCGAAGGGGTGGAGGGCAGGATGCCTGGAATAGGACTACCGTCCCAGCCATCTTTTGCTAATTACCACTTAATGGCTGTTTATCCTGTCATTTTGTAGGTAAAATACGCGGCCTTTGACCCCACCCGTCACGGATTATTATGTCTGAAGCTGCAGAAGCCGACACATCAAGGCTTATGGTTTTTTCTGGCACTGCCAATTTGGCATTGGCCAGTGACATTGCCAGCCGACTGAAAGTCCCTATGGGTAAGGCACAGGTCGGTGCGTTCAGCGATGGCGAAGTCATGGTTGAAATATCCGAGAATGTGCGTGGTCGTGATGTATTTGTTGTGCAGCCAACCTGTGCGCCGACAAACGACAACGTCATGGAACTGTTAATGCTGATTGATGCGTTATATCGCGCATCAGCAGGTCGCATCACTGCAGTAGTTCCGTATTTCGGATATGCCCGTCAGGATCGTCGCCCGCGTTCGGCACGTGTGCCGATTTCCGCAAAAGTGGTGGCATCCATGCTGAGTAATTCTGGTGTGGATCGTGTGCTGACTGTTGATTTGCATGCTGATCAGATTCAGGGCTTTTTCGATGTGCCGGTTGATAATGTCTATGCTTCGCCAATTTTGCTGGGCGATGTATATCAGAACCTGCGTGCAGAAATGAACAATAACGAGGTGATCGTGGTATCACCGGACGTGGGTGGTGTTGTTCGGGCACGTGCATTGGCAAAACGTCTTGATGATGCCGAACTGGCCATTATTGATAAACGTCGTCCCAGGGCGAATGAGGCCAAGGTAATGAATATCATCGGTGATGTTGAGGGCAAGCATTGCGTCATTATCGATGACCTTGTGGATACAGCAGGCACACTCGGTCAGGCAGCAAATGCATTGAAAGGTGAAGGTGCCGCCAGTGTGCGGGCATTTGTAACGCATCCGGTGTTATCCGGGAATGCGGTCAAGAATATTAATGACTCCCAGCTCGACGAGTTGGTAGTGACAGACACAATTCCTCTGCGTGAAGACGCAAGTAATTGTGCAAAAATTCGCCAGTTGAGTATTGGCGGCATGCTGGCGGAGACCATTCGTCGTGTCAGCAATGAAGAATCTGTCAGTTCTTTGTACGTAGATTAAGTACGCAGACTGACGATACGAGCCGGTTTATCCGGTGTATAGACCGCGCCCTGGTCGCAAGGGAGCGGTTTTTTAGTTTAGGAGTTTAAAATGTCGGAAGACTTTATTGTAATTGCAGAAGATCGTACAGATCAGGGTAAGGGTGCGAGCCGCCGCCTGCGTCGTGCGAACAAAGTGCCAGCCATTATCTATGGCGGCAAGAGTGAACCTGCGATGATTCAGATGGGACATGATTCCCTGTTGCATCATCTGGAACACGAAGCGTTCTATTCACACATCCTGACTATCGATGTCGGTGGCAAGACAGAGCAGGCTGTGTTGAAAGACGTGCAACGTCACCCTGCCAAGCCACGCATTCTTCATGTGGATTTCCAGCGTGTAGTGAAGGGCGAAAAACTCAAGATGAACGTGCCATTGCACTTCATCGGCGAAGATATTGCGCCGGGTGTGAAACTGAAGGGTGGTGTTGTACAGCATCTGGAAACTGATCTTGAAATCACTGTATTGCCAAAAGATCTGCCTGAGTTTATTGCGGTTGATATCAGTGAACTGGACGTGGACGAAAGTGTTCATCTGGCCGATATCACCTTGCCAGAAGGCGTCGAAGTATCAGCTAACCTGCTGGAAGAGAACCCGACTCTGGTCTCTATCCATATTCCACGTGTAGTTGTAGAAGTGGATGAAGAAGACGAAGCCGACGCAGCTGATGGCGAAGCATCTGAAGGTGATGATGATGCTGATTCTGATGACAAGAAAGAAGAAGGCAAAGAGGACTAGTCCTCAGCGCTTTCTTAAAGCAGAAGTATGACAATGGCGCTGCGCGCCGTGGTGGGTCTGGGTAATCCGGGCGACAAGCACGCGCACGATCGTCACAACGCAGGCTTCTGGTTTGCAGACGCCCTGGCAGACCGCCAGGGCGTTTCTTTTAAAGCCGACAAGAAACTGCATGGCGACTTTCTGAAGTTTGATCTGTGCGGGCATGAAATCATGCTGCTCAAGCCAAATACCTTCATGAACCGCAGTGGTCAGGCTGTGCAAGCCATGATGAGTTACTACAAGCTCAAGCCGGGCGAAATACTCGTTGTCCATGACGAACTGGATCTGCCTCCGGGCACTGCGCGGCTTAAAGTGGGTGGCGGTCACGGGGGCAATAATGGCCTGCGTGACATCATTCAGCAGGTGGGCGCCGATTTCAGGCGACTGCGTATGGGGATAGGTCACCCCGGGCATAAAGACCGTGTATTGGGCCATGTACTGAACCGGCCTAATGCGGAACAGGAAACAGCGATGCGTGATGCCATTGACCGTGGCATGCAGGCGCTGGAACTTATAGCAGGTGAAGGCTGGGATAAAGCAACCCAGTTTTTACATACCAAAGCATCCGAGGCTGAGTAGGTATGGCAATTCAATGTGGCATCGTCGGATTACCCAATGTGGGCAAGTCGACACTCTTTAATGCACTGACGCAGGCAGAAATTGCCGCCGAAAACTATCCTTTTTGCACCATCGACCCGAATGTCGGTGTCGTGCCGGTGCCAGACCCCAGGTTGGCGGCACTTTCCGCCATCGTAAATCCTCAGCAGGTACTGCCAGCCACAGTTGAATTTGTGGATATTGCCGGGCTGGTCGCTGGTGCCTCACAGGGTGAAGGTCTGGGTAACAAGTTTCTCGGCAATATTCGTGAAACTGACGCCATTGCCCACGTGGTGCGCTGTTTTGAAAATGACGATGTCATTCACGTATCCGGCAGCGTTGATCCGATACGTGATATCGAAATTATTCATACCGAACTCGTGCTGGCTGATCTGGAGTCGATCAGCAAGAGTGCAGAGCGGGCAGCCAAGGTTGCCAAGACCGGCGAGAAATCAGCCGTCGCCAAGCACGCACTGCTGAAGAAAATGGAAGCCCATCTGGACGAGGGCAACCCGGCACGTTCGCTGGAACTCAGCAAAGAAGATCGTCTGGCGTTTCGCGAGTATCACCTCATCACCATGAAGCCGACTTTGTATGTCGCAAATGTTGATGAGGATGGATTCGAAAATAACCCGTTGCTGGATAAAGTCACCGCTTACGCTGCAAACGAGGGGGCCCAGGTCGTCTCGGTTTGCGCCAAAATAGAAGGTGAGATCGCCCTGCTGGACGAAGCAGACAAAACCGAGTTCCTCACGGAACTTGGACTGGAAGAGCCCGGCCTGGACCGTGTAATCCGGGCCACCTACAAACTGCTCGGCCTGCAGACTTATTTCACGGCCGGTGAAAAGGAAGTCCGTGCCTGGACAGTGAAAGTGGGTGCAACGGCGCCACAGGCGGCCGGGGTGATTCACACCGACTTCGAGAAGGGCTTTATCCGTGCCGAAGTCACCGCCTATGACGATTACGTTTCCCTGAATGGTGAAGCCGGTGCCAAGGAAGCGGGCAAGCTGCGTCTTGAAGGCAAGGAGTACATCGTAAAAGATGGCGATGTCATGCATTTCCGCTTTAACGTTTAGGCAAGATCATGCAGAAATTTTCAGATCAATGTGAATTGTCCGCCTCAGTAGAAGATGTGGCGGCTGCCATCATGTCTACCGAATACCTTGAATATCGTTACAAGACAAAGAATGTCGCTCACTTCGAATTGAGCGTGAGTCAACAGGATGATGAAGGTTTTGCCTACAGGCTCAAACGCAGCATAGGTCTGAGTGGCAAGGTGCCCCGCATTGTCCGCAACCTGGTGGGCGAAAATCTAACCATGGTCCAGAAAGGCGAGTGGCATAAAGAAGATGATGTTTATGTGGGGCATTTCAATCTTTCTGAAGAACGTTTTTCCGGGGGCGTGGATGTCACCGTTCGACTTGAAGCGCGTGCTCCCGAAATCTGCCTGCTGTCGTTTGAGGGTCAGCTGCAAGTCAACGTGCCACTGGTAGGCAAGCAGCTGGAAAAGCTCATGGTGAACACGGTCTCCGAGAATTTTGCCGACAGTATAGAAGCGATTGAAGGCTACCTCGAAATTCGCACTTGATCTAGAGCAAGGTGCTCCCTTTCTCCATCGCTTAGGTTTGTCTCGCATGCAGTGACAAACCATACGCAGTCTGCCATCAGGGCGCTGCGCTGCTTGAGAGAGGAGAGAATCATGTCCAGTGAGCAGGCAAGTATCATACTGGCTACAGGCAACCGGGACACTGAAGGTAATGCGCTGGAGCAAAAATTTCCCGGCCCCATCCCTGATTACCTGAAAGATATCTACACCTGGGCCTATCTCACCCCAACGAGCATCTCGATTTTTGATCGTCACTGGATTGTTTCGCTCATTCTGTTGGGTAATTATGTGAAGCTTGAACGGGCCATGCTTGAAGAGCTCAGGCCGGGTGCACAGGTGCTCCAGGCGGCTTGTGTGTATGGCCGGTATTCTAGAGTGCTTGCAGATTATCTTGGCCAGCATGGGCATCTGGACGTAATCGATATTGCCCCGATTCAGGCTGAAAACTGCGAGCTCAAATTACTGAACTATCACAATACATCGGTCAGAGTGGCTGATGCGGCATTACCTGATAACGAGAAGTACGATGCAGTCAGCTGCTTCTTTCTGCTCCATGAAGTGCCGGATAACAAGAAAATCGAAATCACGGACAATCTGCTCAATAAGCTCGGGCCGGGTGGAAAGCTGGTGTTCGTAGATTATCATCGACCTCATTGGCTCCATCCATTCAAAGCCTTGATCAGTTTCGTTTTCACAACTCTGGAACCCTTTGCACGCAGTCTGTGGGAAAAAGAAATCAGTGACTATGCCACCAGGGCGCATGAATTCAGCTGGGAGAAAAAGACATATTTTGGCGGTATGTACCAGAAAGTCGTGGTCACTAGGAAGAAGTTAAATACAACTTCAGATACTTTTTAGCCGAAATACGATATTGCTACTCGACTACGAGAGTATAATTGCCTAAAATGCCCGCCCTCAAGACGCTTTTCTGCGTCTCGCACTCTGCAAAGGCTACGTAGCTCAGTTGGTTAGAGCACAGCATTCATAATGCTGGGGTCGGTGGTTCAAGTCCACCCGTAGCCACCATTTTATCTAATATACAATAAGTTACGAACACCTACTTATCGTTAGACCGCAGCACTATGCGTGACCATGGGATCATGGGTTTAAATAGCACACTTTACCCTGCGGTTGTTGGCAGCTGTGTGGTACTCGATCAATCATTAGTTTAAGCTTATTGAGTGATCCGGTCAGGATTACGCAATAAACCAAACTGTAATTAAACAAAAAAGCATTTCGGTTATAGCTGACTGTGATGTTCTGGAGAAACATCATGTCGTCAGGATACGTACGTAACTGCATCCTTGTTATTTTCTCAATGGCTGCGGTGTCGGTAGCCAGTAGCCGGCCCGTCCCGTTAACGGATTCGCAACCCGGTTATTCACTCCCTGTGTTTGATCCGGTGCAAGGGCAAGCTGCCGGTCCGGCGGCTGATGAAGATATTCCTGAGGACTGGTATGCCGAGGTGCAGCGCAATATTGCGGCACATGAATACCACATCAACCACGGTGAACGAGGTTTGTCAGCGCCTAACCGGCAGCACAACCTGCGTACCGTCTTTGCAGACCAGGGCGTGAGGCTGCTGGATCGCATGGCGGATGAGATGCTGGTCACCCTTGAGCTGTCGGCGATCAAACGTGGTCAACAAACACTCGCACTGTCCCCCGGAGACTGGCAGGCAGATCAGGCCAGTGCACGTCGTGCTTACGGTAATGGCGTCAGTGAATGGTATGTGAACCGGCCGGAAGGGCTTGAGCAGGGCTTTGACCTGTCAGAGCGCCCCGCGGGAGAAGGTGAACTGACACTGACGATCGATTTGCAAGGTGCAAAAGTCACCCCGTCAGCCACAGACTCGCCGGACAGCTTGCAACTGGTGACGGCCACCGGCCGAACTCTGAACTACGGCAAGCTCAAGGTGATCGATGCAGCAGGCCAGGTGATCCCGGCCCGCATGCAAAGCGACGACGCCCAGCAAATTACGCTAGTCATCAATGACGTAACGGCGAAATACCCCCTGATAGTGGACCCGATTATCACGGCCACGCAGGACACCACGCTGGAGTCCAACCAGGCGGATGCGAATATGGGCTATAGCGTTTCCGGTGCGGGGGATGTGAATGGTGACGGCTATGCGGATGTGATCGTCGGGGCACAGAACTACGACAACGGCCAGAGCGATGAAGGGGCGGCGTTCGTGTTCCTGGGCTCGGCGGCGGGCATTGTGGGCAGCAGCCCAGCCGATGCGCAGGCCACGCTGGAGTCCGATCAGGTGGCTGCCCAGATGGGCGTTAGCGTTTCCGGTGCGGGGGATGTGAATGGCGATGGCTATGTGGATGTGATCGTCGGGGCAGGGTACTACGACAACGGCCAGAGCGATGAAGGGGCGGCGTTCGTGTTCCTGGGCTCGGCGGCGGGCATTGTGGGCAGCAACCCAGCCGATGCGCAGGCCACGCTGGAGTCCAACCAGGTGGGTGCCAATATGGGCAGGAGCGTTTCCGGGGCGGGGGACGTGAATGGTGATGGCTATGCGGATGTGATCGTCGGGGCGTCGGGCTACGGCAACGGCCAGTTCGATGAAGGGTCGGCGTTCGTGTTCCTGGGCTCGGCGGCGGGCATCACGGGCAGCAGCCCAGCCGATGCGCAGGCCACGCTGGAGTCCGACCAGGTGAGCGCCTGGATGGGCGTTAGCGTTTCCGGTGCGGGGGATGTGAATGGCGATGGCTATGCGGATGTGATTGTCGGGGCAGAGTCTTACGACAACGGCCAAAACGCTGAAGGGTCGGCGTTCGTGTTCCTGGGCTCGGCGGCGGGCATTGTGGGCAGCAGCCCTGCCGATGCGCACGCCACGCTGGAGTCCGACCAGCCGGGTGCTCTCATGGGCAGGAGCGTTTCCGGTGCGGGGGATGTGAATGGCGACGGCTATGCAGATGTGATCGTCGGGGCACGGTACTACAACAAGGGCGAGAGCAATGAAGGGGCGGCGTTCGTGTTCCTGGGCTCAGCGGCAGGCATCACGGGCAGCAGTCCTGCCGATGCGCAGGCCACGCTGGAGTCCAACCAGGTGGATGCCCGGATGGGCACTAGCGTCTCCGGGGCGGGAGATGTGAATGGTGACGGCTATGCGGATGTGATCGTCGGGGCACTGTTCTACGACAACGGCCAGTTCGATGAAGGGGCGGCGTTCGTGTTCCTGGGCTCGGCGGCGGGCATCACGGGCAGCAGCCCTGCCGGTGCGCAGGCCACGCTGGAGTCCAACCAGATGAATGCACAGATGGGTATCAGCATTTCCGGGGCGGGGGATGTGAATGGCGACGGCTATGCGGATGTGATCGTCGGGGCAT
>JBFJXR010000056.1:0-14948 GCA_041622995.1 Nevskiales bacterium | reverse complement strand
GGCCGCCCCTTAGCTCAGGCGTTATACGCCTTGTTAACTGTTACGTTACGCGTTACACTTGACGTATGATTCGAAGCTTTAAGCATAAAGGCCTTGAGCAGTTTTTCCTCAAGGGGAGTACCAAAGGTATTCAGCAAAAGCATGCTAAACGGCTTCGTTTAATACTCGGCAGGCTCCATGCCTCTACGCAGCCACTAGATATGAATCTTCCCGGTCTGCGTTTACATGAGCTAAAGGGTAAAAGCGCCGGCACATGGTCAGTTTGGGTCAGTGGTAATTGGCGAGTTACCTTCAGGTTCAAAGGTGAGAATGCCGAGGTAGTTAACTATGAAGATTATCATTGAGGTGTAAACATGCTTATGCACAATCCCCCCCATCCAGGTGAAGTCATAAAAGAGCTTTGCATTGAGCCTCTGGAAATATCTGTCACTTCGGCAGCCAAGGCTTTAGGCGTCAGCCGCAAAACGTTGAGCTCTATCCTTAACGGCCATGCTGGCATCAGCCCTGAAATGGCCGTGCGGCTATCTATTGCCTTTAATACTTCTTCTGAGAGTTGGCTAAACCAGCAGTCACAATATGACCTTTGGCAAGCTGAGCAGCATCGCAAAGAGCTGCATGTTGAAAGGTTGGTGGCCTAGTGCCGCATAAGGCGTATAACAGGTCACACAACAAGGACGCCCACAAAGTGGGCGCTTGTTAACTCAGGCGTTAGGCAGCAAGTGATGGAGCATCGCTATCTGTGGAAGGTAAACGAAAAATGATCGAGGTACTGCCAGAGGAACAGCGTACTCAGGTGTCATCGCCGGAGCAGCGCCGCTTGATCATCGTTCTAGCCGACCTAAGCGGTTACACAGAACTGATGGTGTCTAGCCAGACCGCAGCAGTACACGGTCAAATGGTCGTCTCTATGCTCATCGAAGCGATTTTGAATGAGGTGGATATTCCTCTGCACTTGCAGGAAATAGAAGGTGATGCGGTTTTTCTCTACGCTGAGCATCCAGGCACGGAAACAGAATGGCGCAAAGTCTGTGACCATGTCGGCCGCAAGCTCCCTCGGTTTTTCGAAGCGTTTGCTGAGGCGGTCGTATCGATGGATCAATCGACCATGTGCGGTTGTGCTGTTTGCCAGAGCAATTTGCTTCGCATCAAGGTCGTGGTGCACAGCGGTGAAGCGGTCTTTCATAGCATTCGGGACCGCGCCCAGATTTCTGGTGTCGATGTAATAAAGGCGCATCGCCTTTTGAAAAATTCCGTTCCCAGCAATGAATACATCCTGTTGACGAAGGCGGCTCACGAAGATCTCAACAGTTCTCTGAATCTGAAATTCACAGAGGGTGAAGAGCGATACGAGGGCCTTGGGACTATCGCCACTTTTGTGCATTATCCAAAAGATTATGAGGTTGTTCGCAAGAGATTTTATGCACAGCCACGCTGGAAACTCGCCTTGGCTGGCGTCCGCTATGTGCTGTGGGGCGGAATAGAAACTATCAGGGCACTGTCGCAGCAGTTGCGTAATCCGGTCGTGCCAATAAGTACGCCCCGTCGTATTGCGTACTTGGCTCTTTCGGTTCTGACTGCTCCCTTCATCATGTTGTTCTACCCGGTGGTGGCACCTATTCGGTTGCTTATTAAACAAGCGAGACAGAAGTGAGGCCGCCCCTATACATGCCTCACCTAGAGGGCGTCGTGTCGCCGCCTAACAAGGCACCCAAGCGGGACTGCCGCTTCGCTGGCCGCCCCTTAATCCCGGCTTAGCCGTATTTAGTACAATCGGCACACATTGTGCTAACATTGCCATGTGAAAACTATTGCGTGGAGTCCCGAAAAAAATGAAAGGCTAAAGGCCGAAAGAGGCGTGTCGTTTGAGGATGTTGTTTTCCACATTACTGCTGGCGACATTCTTCAAACCATAGATCACCCCAATCAAGCCAAATATCCAGGGCAAAAAATCCACTTAATAGCGATTGAAGACTATGTTTACCTCGTACCCTTCGTTGAATCTGAAGATGAAGTCTTTCTAAAGACAATCATTCCCAGCCGGAAGGCTACAAAAACTACAGAGGTAGTGATGATGAGTAAATTAAATACCGAAGAGAAAGAAATTCTGGAAGCGTTTGAATCTGGGAAGATTAAAAATTCTAAGGATGCGTCAAACATACAGAAGCGACATAAAGAGTACGCTGAGGCTATGCTGAAAAAAGACGCCAGAATAAATATCCGGTTACCTTCTAAAGACTTGAGAGGGTTACAAAAACGAGCTCTCGCAGAAGGCATCCCCTATCAAACGCTAGTTGCGAGCATTTTGCATAAGTACGTTGAAGGCCGACTGAGTGAAAACGGCTAACAAGTCACTCAACCAGGCGCCCACTAAGTGGGCGCCTGTTAGCTCAAGCGTTCGGTATTTATTATTTGAGTTTTAGCGCTTTGTTCGCCTGATGAGAATTCTCAGATGAAACGAAAAGTAGTTGTTAATGACCTTATGCAAAAGGATTTCGTCTATTACCTGACAGAGCCTGTCGGTGAGAATTTTGACGCTGAATTTATACCTGAACTAACACCCAAGGAGATGCTGCATCTTGGCGTCTTTGGTGGGAAATATATGACCGATTGTTCCGCAGAATTTCCGGACGACTGGTTCCTGGGGGCGGAACTTAGCCCGCAACAAGCCGATCCGAGCAAGAATTTTTTTGGCGTCATTGCTTCGCAGCCTCTGCGGGTGTGGCAAGAAAAGGGCTGGATTCATGATGATGACCCACGAGGCTGGTTTCAGTGGTACTGCCGCTACTATCAAGGACGCAGAATAAATGACGACCAGCGGCAGATTCGACGCTGGAAAGCGATGAAGCGCCACCTGTCTCAGGTCAGAAAAAATTGCGATGCCCATGACTTCACTTGTCGCCCAAGGCAACGACAGGCGTTGCTTCAATGGGCATACGATTCAAGAACAATTTAGTTTCGCGCAGCCCGGCTGTCACGGATAACTTAGTACCTGTTGCCCGGCTATCGGCGCCTGCAAAGCCCCCGGCAACGGGCGCGGACCTGAGTCTGATATCAGGTCAGGATTTGAGTGTTAGTTAGCCCGGTCCAGACCTAATCCCGACTTGGCCTCGGAACGTGCTTTCTTGGCTGCCTTTTTCTCTTTAGGCGTCAACAGGGCCTTTTTCTTGCCCTCTTTATTGCTCTTTTGCTCTCTGGACATGATATTTCTCCTAGGGGGGCTTTCAGCATACTCTGCCCCGGAGTCCGGGGTACGTTTAATGTGTTGCAGTAGCAATTAATCTGTATTCCAGTGCATAACATTTCCCTGCCTGCATTAAGATACGCATATCTTTGCTAAAGCAGGAAAATCATGAGCGAGCGCATTCTAAAAATTTCAGACGATTTCTGGAACATCCGTGGCGACTTTAAAATCGGGGGTGTAGTCAACATTGGCACTCATGCTTCTTTAGTACGCCGCAAAAATGGCAAGTTTGTGCTTCTGGATGCCTATACCCTGCAAGGAGATATCAAAGCGCAAATAGATGCCCTGACAAATAATGGTGCAGATATTGAAGCCATCATTAATCTGCATCCTTTTCACACCGTACATGTGAAGAGGGCGCATGCACAATTTCCTGATGCCCGGTTATACGGAACCCGTCGGCACGTGGATAAATTTCCGGACTTACCGTGGCAGCCCGAACTTACGGAATCAGACGAATGTGCTGCATTATTTTCGAATGATCTGGATTTCTCGGTACCAGCCGGCGTCGACTTTATCTCTGCCAATGAGCATCTGCATTTCTCATCCGTACTCGCATTTCACAAGGCATCTAAAACCATCCACTCAGACGACACCCTGATGTATTTACAGCTTCCCGGAGCACTGGGAAAACTCAAGAAACCGGAAATCACATTCCATATGACGCTGGCAAAAACACTGGAAAAACGTGCGGGTGCAGTAAAGGACTTTCGCAGTTGGGCCGAACAGATGGCTGAAAACTGGGGTGATGCCAAGAATCTCTGTGCCGCCCATTCAGCTACTTTAGTGGGCAGTGAGGATACGTCTGAGCCCATCGCCAACAGAATTCTGAAGGCGCTTAAAAAAGCGGATAAAGTCTTGAATACGCATGAAAACAAGTTTGGATAAGCTTCTACTTTTCATCATTATTCTACATCTCGATAAATCAGGTTCCGCATGAAAATATGGGTTGATGCCGATGCCTGTCCGGTCGTCATCAAGGAAATTCTGTTTAAGGCGGCAAAACGTACTGGAGTACAAATGACGCTGGTCGCCAATCAACCAATACGGATTCCCGTTTTCCCGAACATCAGCTTCCTGCAGGTTGCTGCCGGTTTTGATGTGGCCGACGATGAAATAGTAAAACGTGTACAGCCTGGAGATTTGGTCATAACGGCAGACATCCCCCTGGCCGCAGATGTGATTGAAAAAGGCGGCCATGCCCTGAACCCCAGAGGCGAGCTGTACACAACGGATAACATCAAGGCCCGGCTCAGCATGCGTAACTATATGGACAGCCTGCGTGGCAGCGGAATCGATACTGGCGGCCCGCCAGCATTAAACCAGAATGACCGGCAGCTATTTGCAAACTCACTGGATAAGTTTCTCACGCAAAACCTCTAAGCCCATGAGCCAGCTAAACAATTTAGAGACTTTAGCATCTAATCTGCGTATACTTGCGCCCGCATTCTGTTGCACCCTCCGGTGGTGTTACAGGAGATCACGCACATAAGGGCACTGCCCAGCTGCTCTCTCTACACAGATTGCCGCGCGAGGACCGCGCGATAAATTCACAACAGCCTGAACCGGAATCGTCAAAGCACGAAGGGCTTCAGGAGTAAACAATGTTATTTACTGAACTTGGTCTCAATGAGACCCTGTTATCATCTATTGCGCGCGTAGGTTATACGAGCCCGACCCCCATTCAACAGAAAGCCATTCCCGCCGTACTCAAGGGAGAAGATGTGCTTGCTGCTGCACAGACCGGCACTGGAAAAACGGCTGCATTCACACTGCCTATTCTGGAATTATTGCAGCGTAACGACCCACGCGGCATGCAGCATCCACGTGCCCTCGTTCTCACGCCTACGCGTGAACTCGCCGCTCAGGTGGCCGAGAATGTGGATAGCTATGGCAAGGGTCTGAATTTCAATTCGACTGTAATATTCGGTGGCGTGAGCCCCGTACCGCAGATAAAAACACTGCGACGTGGTGTGGATATCCTGATTGCCACCCCGGGCCGCTTACTCGACCTAATGCAGCAAGGTCATATTGATCTTTCCTTTATTGAAATATTCGTACTGGATGAAGCGGATCGCATGCTCGACATGGGCTTTATTCATGACATTCGCAAGGTTATCGCCAAGCTGCCTGCCCAACGTCAGAACCTGCTGTTTTCAGCCACTTTCTCCAACGAAATTCGTCAGTTGTCCAAGGGCATATTGCACAATGCAGTTGAAGTCGATGTGGCACCTCGCAATGCGCCTATTGAGCTCATTACCCAGCGTCTTATATATGTCGCCAAACACCAGAAACGTGAATTGCTGTCATGGCTCATTGGCTCTAACGACTGGCATCAGGTACTGGTCTTTACCCGCACCAAGCACGGCGCCAATCGCCTGTGTGAACAATTAGGCAAGGACGGGTTAACGTCGGCCGCTCTGCATGGCAACAAAAGCCAGGGCGCGCGCACAAAAGCATTGCAGGGTTTCAAGGACGGCAAGATTCAGGTACTGGTTGCCACCGATATTGCTGCCCGTGGTCTGGATATCGACCAGCTGCCGCATGTCATCAACTATGAATTACCTAATATACCTGCTGACTATGTACATCGTATTGGCCGAACCGGACGGGCCGGCACCGAAGGTGAAGCGCTTTCACTGGTATGCCAGGAAGAACGCGGATTTCTAAGTGACATTCAGAAGCTTCTGGGCAAGCCGATTCCCGAATGGAAAATCGAGGAATTTTATCTTCAGGAAGAAAAAGCAACCGCACCCCTGAAGAGGCAGCATAATGGCCAGCAAAAACAGGGTCGTGGCCGCCAGCAAGCCAACAAATCAGGCAGTCGGAAAGGCACCCAGTCCGGGCGTCGGAATCAGTCGGGCAGACGGGCTGCCAGCACTGCCTGAACCACCATAAAACCAATATTCGGGTAGACTAGGCCGAATAGAATATATCCAACATTTTGCGAGGAATATTATGTCTACGGGCATTCCAAAAGTTGAATCAGCGTCAGTCGACACTCCGACTCATAAAAATACCAATGTGCTCGGCAGCATACTAGTCCGGCTCTTATGGCTGCCAGGTTTGCTGATGCGGATGTTTCAGAAAAAAGAAGCAAAAGTAAACCTGGACGCTGAGCTCAAACTTTATTCCGAGATGTTTCCCAGCGGTTTTCTGCATTACGGATACTTCACCGACCCGGATGTAGACCCAAGATTTATCAGTTTTGGTGATCTGGACCAGGCGCAGACCAATTATGCCAACAACCTCGTTGAGCTCATCACCGACCAGGAAGGCACCGTACTTGACGTGGGCTGTGGTACCGGCGGAATTTCTGAAATGCTGGTTAACCGGGGCACACCGGCAATTGCACTCACGCCTGACAAGCACCAGATCAGTTACATCAAGCAGTTCCGCCCAAACATAACTTCCATTCAAAGTACTTTTGAAGACTTCGATGAAAGTCCATATCAGGGCAAAATTGGCACCGTACTAACCTCGGAATCACTTCAGTATCTTGATCTGGAAGTGAGTCTGCCAAAAATCAAACGCCTGCTGAAACCGGGTGGAAAATGGGTGGCCTGTGATTATTTCTGCCTGACTGAAGAGAAAACTTCTGGTCATCATTTTGAGCTGTTCAGAAAGGCGCTAGCAGAACATGGCTTTCGCATCAGTTACGAAAAAGACATTACGCCCAACATATTGCCCACACTGAAGTTCGCGCTCATTTTCAGTGACCGGTTTGTGATTCCATTATTCAATTTCACAAAAGACAAGCTCAAAACGAAGAAGCCCGGCATTCACTACATCTTCGAATCACTGTTTGACTATGTAGACGCTAAAATTGCCCGGAGTTATGCCACCATTCAACCAGAAGTATTCGCCAGCAAAAAGCAATATGTAACGCTGGTGATGGAACTTGAAGACAACTGATTTTCTGAAAACAAGCTTTTAAGAAAAATCATTTGGGCTCTAACGGCTGAGCCCACTTTGCATCAACAACGATTGCTGCACCAATGCCGCGTGGGTCTGAGGCTGCATCCAGTGTATTGTCCTGCTTATCCCATATAACAGCCTGCATATTGCCGTAATCCCGGTTTACGAGTTTTAAATTGTGGCCCAGCGCTTCCAGCCCGACATAGGCTTCGTCTTCGAAAGCACCTTCTTCGAACTCGACAACATCGGGTAAGTATTGATGATGAAAACGACGCCCTGACACAATCGAATAGGCGTTGGCCTCATCGTCAACAAATGCCAGGGTTCCCAGTAGTACCATACTGATAATGCGACTGCCTCCAGGAGTACCCAGCACAGCAACCCTGTCGGGCCCTTCAATAATGGTGGGCGACATACTGGAAAGCATACGTTTCTCAGGTGCAATACTATTCGCTTTACTGCCAACCAGCCCATAACTATTGGGCGCACCGGGCTTGGCAACAAAGTCATCCATTTCATTATTCAGCAAGACACCAGTGCCCGGCGGCATAAAGCCCGAACCGAATGGCAAGTTGATGGATAAGGTTGCTGATACACGATTACCTTCACTATCCACAATTGAGAAATGCGATGTATCGCGCCCCTTCACGGTGTCTCCAGCCGGAGCACCCAGTGTTGAACTTTGCGTGGCCTTTTCAGTATTAATGCCTGAACGTAAGGATGAGGCATACTTGAGGCTGCCCAGCCGCTGCATGGGAATTTCTACAAAATCAGGATCGCCAAGATACAAGGCACGATCACGATACGCTCTGCGCATGGCCTCAACGACGACATGCTTGCGTGTCGTTTCTGTCATGGCAGATACATCGTATCCGGACAGAACATTCAATACTGTGGAAAGTGCCACCCCGCCCGAAGAAGGAGGCGAAGCCGAAACAATGCGATACCCCCGGTAGTTACTCACCACAGGCGCACGCTCAACAACCCGGTATTTTTTCAGGTCTTCCAGTGTCCAGATACCCCCTGCATTGCGCACACCTGCCACCAGCTTCCTGGCAACCAGACCTTCATAGAAACCTTCATGCCCCTCTTTGGCAAGCTTCTCCAGCGTTTTTGCCAGATCAGGCTGGGTAATAGTGAGACCCATCGGTGTAGGTAATTTTAATGTCAGAAACACATCGGACGCTGCCGGCGATTCGGCGATTGCACTACGTCGCCATGCCATGAGCTTGAACATCTTTGTGTCAATCTTGTAGCCGGATTTTGCAATGTTAATAGCTGGCTTAAGTGATTCAGCCAAAGGCATCCGGCCATACTTCTCTGAAATATGTACCCAGGCTGCTGCCGCACCCGGAATACCCGCGGCCAGCGGGCCATTTATGGATCTGGATTGTACGAACTCGCCGTTTTCATCCAGGTACATATCGGCGCTGGCAGCCATCGGTGCTTTCTCACGGCCGTCGACCATAACCTCTATGTTTTTGGACGGATTTTGCAATAACCAGAAACCACCCCCGCCAATACCCGAACCTGCCGGTTCAGCGACAGCCAACATGGCACTGACTGCCACAGCTGCATCAAAGGCGTTACCACCGGCTTCCAGAACCTCAATCCCCGCAGCTGTCGCCAAAGGATGTGCACTTGCCACTGCAGAACCAGGCGGCAAGACTGCTGTATGGGCATTGGCAGTCCATACCAATACCAGAGCAATAACGAGCCGCCCTAAAGTTTTCTGTATTTTCATAAAGCCACCTGTCCTGTCAGTTTCCGGTATTTCAATGTCAGTTCATCCTGAGTTTCTACATATTCAGGGTCATTGGGAATGCAATCAACCGGACAAATCTCACGGCACTGGGGCACGTCGAAGTGTCCGACACATTCAGTACATAAATCAGGGTTGATTTCGTAAATGATTTCGCCGGCGTAAATCGCCTCATTGGGACATACCGGCTCACAAACATCACAATTAATACAGGCGTCAGTAATTTTCAGTGCCATGCAATGTTTGCCCTATTCAACTGCTTTCTGACGAATCCTTGCGACAACGACATCAGGCACCAGTCCCGTGAGGTCACCACCATGTCCGGCAATCTCCCGAACAAGGCTTGAAGATATTTGCGTGTACTGGGGTGCAGGGGCCAGCAGGATAGTATCGATATTGGGCTCCAGATGACGGTTCATTAATGCCATCTGTTTTTCATATTCAAAGTCACCTACACCGCGCGCACCACGCACCAGCACACTGACGTCGCGTGCCTTGTACAAATTGACGATAAGCTCGTCCCAGCCCAGCACTTCCAGATTAGAAACGTGTGAAAGCGCTTCACGGCAAAGCTCAGTACGTTCTTCAAGATTAAACATGGGTGTTTTACCCGAATTCTGGGCGACCACAACGATCATCTTTTCAAACATTCGTGCAGCCCGTGTAATGACATCCACGTGGCCTAATGTAATCGGATCAAAAGTGCCGGAATACGCGGCGATTACAGGTTTATGTATGCTCATATCAGTCCTGAATACAGTGCTAACGTTGGTTTAACAGAGTTTATCCGGAATACTTGATCCAATGGTAACCCACTTGGCCGGCAGTTTTACGCTTAAGCAATTCATAGCCCGCCGGCAACTCAAGCTCAAGCTCAAGCTCGGCTTCAATATAAAGATGGCTGTCAGGGGCCAGACAAGCTGGCAGCCTGTCCAGTATTTTTTCTATTTGCCCCAGCCGGAATGGTGGGTCTATAAATACCAGATCAAATACCCGGGTGACCTGATTGAGATAGGCACTTGCATCGCCACAAAAAATTTCCGAGTCGGCGCCCAGCGTTTGCAGATGCTTTTCAATGTTGTGAACGACAGCACGCTGTTTGTCGACAAATACCACTTCAGCGGCGCCCCTGGACAGAGCCTCCAGCCCGAGTGCTCCACTGCCTGCATACAGATCAAGACACCTGGCGTCATGTATAACCGGCATCGCCCAGTTAAACAGGGTCTCACGCACCCTGTCCGGAGATGGCCTTACTGAACCGTCATCGACAAAGTCGAGGCGGCGGCCTCGCCACTGACCACCAATAATTCGAAAGCTACCGCGTCTGGATGCCATTAAATCAGCTTTGTGTACCGCCGACCGTCAGGCCATCGATTTTCAGAGTCGGCTGCCCGACACCGACTGGCACACTTTGCCCGTCTTTACCGCACACACCCACGCCGGAATCCAGAGCAAGGTCATTGCCGACCATGGACACACGCCCCAGTACTTCCGGGCCGTTACCAATCAGCGTTGCACCTTTTACCGGACGGGTGACTTTACCGTTCTCAATTAAATAAGCCTCGGAGGCCGAGAAAACGAAGTTGCCCGATGTGATGTCTACCTGACCGCCTTCGAAATTTACGGCATAGAGCCCTTTATCAACTGAAGCGAGAATTTCCGCCGGATCATCCTTGCCGGCCAGCATGTAGGTATTGGTCATGCGTGGCATGGGCAGATGAGCGAAAGATTCTCTGCGCCCATTTCCCGTGGGTGCCATACCCATCAGACGGGCATTGAGTTTGTCCTGCATATAACCTTTCAGGATTCCATTCTCAATCAGCATGGTCTGGTTGGTTGCTGTTCCCTCATCATCAATATTCAGTGAGCCACGCCGACCCTGCAATGTGCCGTCATCAACAATAGTGCACAGCTCCGATGCGACTTTCTCGCCGATCTTTCCGGCAAACGCAGAACTGCCTTTGCGATTAAAATCCCCTTCCAGTCCGTGACCCACTGCCTCATGTAATAAAACGCCCGGCCAGCCAGGCCCAAGGACTACAGTCATCGATCCTGCTGGTGCGGCCTCCGCCTCCAGATGGACAAGTGCCTGTCTCACGGCTTCCTGAGCATATTTCTCGACGATATCTCTACTAAAGTAACCATAGCCACTTCGACCACCGCCACCACTTGAGGCCTGCTCCGTTTTGCCATCCTTCTCGACGATGACCGATACATTCATGCGAACCAGTGGCCTGACATCTCCGGCCAGAGTGCCATCGCTTGCGGCATTCAGAATAATGTCATGCACGCCGACAAGTTGAACCATGACCTGGTTCACACTGCTATCCGCAGCACGCGCTGCCGCATCTGCCCATTTCAACAGTTGTAACTTATCGTTGGTTTCCAGGCTGTGAGTCGGATCAAGCACGGGATAAAGCGTTGCTGATTCTTCTCTTTTCCAGGCACATATTCCGGCATCCTGTCCCTGCCTCGCAATCGCGGCGGCCGCACTGGAAGCCCGCTGCAGGGCCGGCAGCTTGAGTTCCTCTGCATAGGCAAAACCGGTTTTTTCTCCGCTAATAGCCCGTAGCCCTGCGCCCTGCGTTAATGAATAACTGCTGTCCTTAACAATGCCATCTTCCAGAAACCAGCTCTCACGCCGTGAATATTCAAAGTAGATGTCGGCATAGTCCACAGAAGGCTTCATGAGGGAACCGAGCAAACGTTCGATGTCGACTGTTTCAAGGCCGGCGGGTTCGAGCAATGTATTTTCAGCAATTTGGAGGTTGGTTTCTGTCATGTTCTTCTTCTAGGAATTCACTGAAATGCAGCGATGTTTAAGAGCCGGAAAACGCTCACGTATGTCATGAAGATGGTCCAGATCGATATCAGCAATGGCCAGACCGGCGCCTTTGCCAACACGGGTCAGTGTTTCTCCCCAGGGGTCAACAATCTGACTACCGCCATGGGTCCGCCGACCACCCGGGTGAATGCCACCCTGATCCGGCGCGATAACAAAACACTGGTTTTCGACGGCCCGGGCCTTGATCAGGGTATCCCAGTGAACTTTGCCGGTAGCCTCCGTAAAAGCACTGGGAACTGTAAGAATTTCGACGCCTCGATCAATCAGTGCGCGGTAAAGTTCCGGAAAGCGCAGATCGTAACAGATCGAGAGACCTATCTTGCCAAAGGGCGTATCTGCAACCACAATTTTGTTTCCGGCAAAATAAGTGGAAGATTCACGATAACTCTCTTTTGTTTTGCCTGGCAGTTCGACATCAAACAAATGAATCTTGTCGTACCTCGCCACACAACTGCCTTCAGCATCTATCAGAAGGCTGGATGCAAACACCTTCTCCGGCAAGTGATCAAGATCATCTTCTGCACGCAGGGGAACAGTACCCGCTAAAATCCAGATGTCATGGCGCACGGCCTGCTCAGCCAGAAAATCCTGTATCTTTCCTGCACCGAAATGCTCCGCAATGCGGTTCATCTCACCTTCCTTACGGCCCAGAAACGCAAAATTTTCCGGTAAGGCAACTAACCCGGCACCCTGTTCTGCAGCCTGTCGAATAAGCTGCGCTGCTGTCGTAAGGTTGGTTTCTACATCATCGACTGACACCATCTGTGCCGCCGCACACTTGCTCATAATCCTGCACCTGATTTTCCGGTAACTTCCAGTTGCAGAACGGCTGGCGATACATCCATGATTTCTATACGCATAGTATCTGGCTCAATGCCGAGTGAAACCAGCCAGTCTCGCAATTCTGCCCCCCACAACGATCCTTCCTCGTCATCCTGGTGACGTATCACCAGTTTGCTGCCAACCGTCGAACGCATCTTGTTGATCGCCGCTTTTACTGCTGGCAGGGATTTCACCATCATTGCACTACGCGGTTGCTGCCAACTTGCGGCATCAATGGCGTAACTCTGTGCATGCACACCCAGAGGCAATATCAGGAGAAAAACAATGAGTAACGAACCCAGATTATCGTGCATCTTGCACCCCTTTATCAGGACTAATTGCTTTCTCCGATTCGGCACTGGATTGTGGCATCTGAATCGCCTTGGGCCCTGCTTTCTTATTGGGTAGTTTATTTTCCCTGTTTTTCCTGCCAGTTTGTTTACTGGGCTCCAGTGCCTCAACCGATGGGTCTTCCCAGGAACCGGTTAACCGGTATCTGACCTGTGCGACCTGATCGAATGGCTTATTGAGAAACTCCTGGGCAATCCAAAGGCCAATACCGAGAACAGGGCCACCCAGTACAGCGCCCGCCAGGGCCACGCCGGATGTGATTTCCGGCATTATAGTCACTGTCTGATCGTAATCCCGAGCGGCCAATCCTACCCTGCCCCTGACTTCGATATGAGCAGATGGCATATCCACATTCAGGTTATCTGTCGTTGCATTACCATTCACAATTGCGAAATTACCTGTCAACTTATCGAACGCTGTACCTTTACCCAACACATCACTGAAATCCAATGTCAGCCTTCTGGGCAGGGAATAGAAACTTAACAGACTCAATACCCGTCCTGCACCAGGCTGAACTTCAAGCAGACTTCCATCTTGCAGATCAAAGCTCATTTTTCCGTTCAGGTTCTCCATATCCAAACCACGTTCATCAGGCGTCCAATCCAGCTCCATAAAGATATCGGCCATTTCTGCAGTAATACTGGGGGCATAACCGGTTGCATTTAACAATCCCACAATGTCATTGCCATTAATATTCATGACAAGCCGGGCGCTGCTCTTTCCTTCATGTCTCACCCATTCGCCACCACCGCGGACTTCAATACGTCGCCCCCCAATTTCCAAAAGTGCGATTCTGAATCCTGTGTCTATAGCCTGTGTATCCAGCTTCAACGTACCGAGCCCCTCACCGCCCAGCCTGAAGTTATTCGCCTCAAGATTAAACAGTGGCAACTTCGATGGGTCGACAGGTGGTTCTTTAAAACTGTTATCGGGGATACTCTCTTTAACTTTCTCATCAAGATCCGGTGGCATATTCAAATGCAACCTGTCGAACTTACCTGTGAGTACCCATCTATTATTAAACCCTCTTTTCCACTTCAGGGTGCCTTCCGCCTCTTTACTTTGCAGCTTGAGGCGACCCATATCGTGCGGAAATGCCCCTGGTTCGGGCGGTACTGATTCAAGCTTAAAGTCCCTGAACACCTGACCGGCAACACGTAACTCACCGATCTCTGTGGCAAGTTGCAGATTTGGGAATTGCATTGATGCCCCCCCGCCGGAGACCGGAAAACCGGTCATATCCAGGACGGGTAGACTACCTTCAATAATGAGAGAGCTTTCAACTGGCAAAGCTATCCCCTTGGACTGCCCCAGATGAATCCTTCCCTTCTCTAATTTAGTTCCGAGCTTGTCACTCTTGAATCGCAATGCACCCTGTAGACGATTTGCAAACTCCCAGTGCAAATCTGTCAATGCCTGATCAGGGCGTATCCGGATACTTAAGTTCCGGATCTCGTCCGCACGCTTGCTAAAGGGCTTGCCTAATCCTATCTTCATTCCCTTCAGATCAGTACTGACGACCAGTTCTGACGACGAAGCACTGGAATCAAATTTTGATTCAACATGAATTGTGGTGCTTCCAGAAAGCTGCTTAATACTTTCCTTTTCTACATAGGCACTTAATTTCGAGACATCGTCAGGCAGGCTAAGTACGGCACTCGCTTGCAAAGTCGTCATGCCAGCCGTTGTCCCTTCTTCTGGCGTAAGACTTGCCTGAACTGGCAGCTCCAGGAGTTTTCCGGTCAATTTCCTTGCGCTTAACCCTCTTTTACTAAAACGCAGATCACCTCGTATATCTGAAACAGGGTCGGGCAGACCCGCGTATATAAGCTGCGCCCCCTGTAATTGTATATCCCCCGATATCTCTACCGCATTGACATCTCCAAGTGGCAAGGCCAGATCAAGGTCAAGCAAGCCTGGGCCCGAGATAGTAATTGCATTAAGGAGGCCCTTGTAATCATCCCTGAGCGGTGACGCCTCGAGAAATTTAAGCTGCTTGCCAACATCTG
>JBFJXR010000055.1:0-14959 GCA_041622995.1 Nevskiales bacterium | reverse complement strand
GCTTCGGCCATTACCCGGTACTTGCCTTCATTGACGGAAGACACCGCATACATCACTACGAAAAAGGCCAGCAGCAAGGTTATCAGGTCACCATAGGGGATGGCCCAGGCCTCATGATTCATGTGCTCCTCATGCGGCTTTTTACGCGCCATCAGCTTTCTCTTCTTCAGGCTTGTTCAGATAGCCTTGCAGTTTGGCTTCAATGTTGCGCGGGTTTTCACCATTGGCAATCGAGGTGAAGCCTTCAATGAGAATTTCCTGCGCTTGCACCTGACGCCCGATAACACTTTTTAGTTTATTGCCCATGGGCAGGAAAAACAGGTTGGCCGAGGCGATACCATAAATGGTGGCCACGAATGCGGCGGCAATACCGGCACCCAGTTTGGAGGGGTCAGCGAGGTTTTTCATCACTGCCATCAGGCCCAGCACCGCCCCGATAATTCCCAGGGTGGGTGCGTAGATGCCCATGGCCTCGAATACCTTGGCTGCGGCGGTGTCGCCTTGTTCCTTAACCGTAAGCTCAACCTCGAGCACAGAACGAATGGTTTCCGGATCATTGCCATCCACCAGCATTTGCAGGCCTTTTTTGGTGAATGGGTCAGCAGTTTCCTCGACAATTGACTCGAGACCTAACAGACCTTCCTTACGTGCAACCTGGCTCCAGCGAATAATGCTGGCAATCAGGGCTTCCAGATCCTCAACCGGCGGCTTGAAAACCCATTTAACGATTTTCATGGCACGTTTAAATACGTCGGTGGGTGTTTGTACAAAAATGGCGGCGACGGTGCCGACCAGTACGATGACAAACGCGGCCGGTGACCAAAGCGCGGCAACGCCGCTGCCTTTCAGGATACTGCCGCCAATGAGGGCCGCAATCGCCATGATAAAGCCGATAACCGAGAGGCGATCCATCAGTCTCTACCGTTGTAATTTGCGTGTTTAATCAAAATGAGATTTTTCATTGTTTTTATGCATCATCCCCGGCATCGTTAATCCATTCACCGAGTCTTGAACGCAGGCGGGTGAGCGCCTGTCCATGTAACTGGCATACGCGTGATTCGCTGACGTTCAGGACTGCACCTATTTCCTTTAAATTCAGTTCTTCCTGGTAATAGAGCGCCATGACCATTCTTTCCCGTTCTGGAAGATTGGTTATGGCAGTTGCCACTTCATCTTTAAGATCGTCCTGTGCGAGATGAGATTCCGGCCCGGCGTCAGCCGCACTTAATCCCGGCAATTCACCGTCTTTGTTGGCAAGTTCATCGAATGCCAATACTTTGGATCTTGCTGCCTGTTCTGCCATTTCATAGTAGTTATCGATCGAAACGCCCATTTCTTGAGCTATTTCCACAGCTTCCGCCGCACGTCCAAAGCGTTGTTCGATGTTTCGGGTTGCCAGTGCAAGATCGCGAGTGCCTTTTTGTACTGACCTGGGCGCCCAGCCGTTACGTCGAACTTCATCCAGCATGGCGCCACGGATGCGTAGCGTAGCGAAGGTGGCAAAACTGGCACCGGCACCATGGCTGTCATCGTAATTCTGGGCGGCTTCCAGCAGTCCGATCATGCCGGCCTGAATTAAATCATCGACTTCAATGTTCGCCGGCAGACGGGCGGCCAGGTGATAGGCCGTTCGTTTCACAAGGTTGTGGTGTTGACTGACATAGTCAGATGGCGCTCTACGTTTCACGCTGCCATATGCCTCGGACACCAGGGCGTTCATACAGGCACACCGTCACAGACCTTAAGCGTGGGTGAGGCCAGGCGTTCAACAAAGAACTCAATATTCCCGCGTGTAACCTCGGGCGGTTTCCACTGTAGTATTTGACTCGCAAGTTCGGTAAATGCCTTGCTGGCATCGCTTTTCGGATATAAATCTATGACCGGTTGCTGGCGTTTCAGTGAGCGACGTAACCACTCGTCATGCGGGACGGCGCCAAAGTAAACCAGGTTCACATCCAGAAAGCGGGCGGCAACCTTTGCAAGGTTATCGAAAATTTCACGACCCTCAGCCGGACTACGAACCTGATTGGCAAGAATATGGATCCGCTTTACCTGAAAATTGCGTGAAAGCACTTTGATAAGTGCATAGGCATCCGTAATTGAGGCCGGTTCTGAACAGGCAACGATGAGGATTTCCTGGGCGGCCTGGGCAAAAGTTGTGACATTGCCAGCTATACCGGCGGCAGTATCCACCACAAGAATGTCAGGGGGTGTACTTAGATATGAGAATGACTGAATAATGCCTGCATGCTGGGCAGGGCTGAGTTCTGACATATGGGCTTTGCCGGAGGAAGATGGCACGATTTTCATGCCATGCGGTCCGTCCAGAAGAATATCTTCCAGGTCACAATCGCCATTTAATACATGCGTTAAATTGTGGTGAGGGGTCAGGCCAAGCATGACATCGACATTGGCGAGTCCGAAATCGGCATCCAGCAAGAGCGTGTTTTGTCCTGCCGCCGCAAAGGCACTGGCCAGATTTACTGAAACAGTCGTCTTGCCAACACCGCCCTTACCGCTACTTACTGCAATTACGCGGGGAACTTTAGGCGTCATGTCCACCAGTTTTGAAAGGCCGGTCGCCTGGTTCTGGTTAGTTTCAGGAACAAGCATGCTGAGTCTCCAGGGGTGGTTCGGCAGGGTTGGGAGCAGGGCGAGGGGGGAGTTCATGGCCGGCGGCACGCATGGCACGAACCACCAGTTCATTGGGTTTGGTGCGATGCAGGTCTTCAGGTACACGTTGACCATCACAGAGAAAATCAATACTCAATTGGCGTCGTATGGCGACCGAGAGAGCGCCGCCGAGCCGGCTGGTTTCATCCAGCTTGGTGATGATGCAGCCGCACAGGGGAACATCAGCAAAACGAGAAGCCAGTTCATCAAGGTCCTGCGCCTGACCCGATGCAGGCATGACCAGATAGTTTTTGATCTTTGCCCCGAGATTTAGTGCTGCCAGTTGTTGGCTCAGGCGTGGGTCACGTGGTGGCATTCCTGCGGTATCGATCAGCACCAGCCGGTAGTCGCTTAGCTTTGCCAGCAATTCACTCAGTGACTCACGAGGTTTGAGGGCGTGCACCGGCATGCCCAGGAGCCGACCGTAGGTGAAGAGCTGATCCTGGGCGCCTATGCGGTAATGATCAGTCGTCACCAGGGCGACATCCCGTGAGCTCCGGCTCATGGCATAGTAGGCTGCAAGCTTGGCAATGGTGGTGGTTTTACCTACGCCCGTGGGGCCAATCAGGGCCACGTGGCCACCGGCCAGAATGCGGTCCAGTTTTGACACCGGAAGACGCTTGGCAAGTTGTACCAGTGCATGGGATCTAATCTGGTTAGCTGCAACATTCTGTCCGATACCAGCCACCATGTGGCGAGCCAGATTGGTATCGAGCCCGATGCCGGTGAGCGTCCGCAGCGCATCGGAATGTTCGGCAGACGGGGCATGCAAATCATAGTTCAGACTGCGCAGTTGGCCTTCAAGACTTAATCTAAGACCGTGTAATTCACTGCGTAATTTGGATATCGCAGGATCCTGTGCCCAGACGATTTTGGAACCGGTTTTTTTGTTGTCAGCTACAGTGGTTTTTGACTGGCCTGCCTCATTCTCCTGTTCGGTTCCTGTTGCCTGGTGGGCACTGGGTGTCTCCTGGCCGGAGATTGATTCAGCCTGGGTATCTCGTGACCGCGGGTTACCGCCACCAGCGACCAGGGCAGCCTGCTTGACGAGTGCGTCGTCATAATCGGTCGCGGCGATAATCTCTACGCCACCGGCAACCTTGTTGCTGGACAGGATGACCGCATCCGGACCCTGTTCCTCGCGAATCTGTTTGATGGCTGCCCGCATGTCCGGTGCAGAGAATCGTTTAATCTTCATAGGGACGTCTCCTTGTCCTCATCTTCTGTCTGGTTCTGTCTAGGGCGCCGGCGGCAGGCTGTTTTGCCCACCGATGGATTCCACCAGGCGCAAATTTTTTCCTTCAGGCACTTCGTGATAAGCAAGTACATGAAGGCCGGGAATGCTTGTACGGGTCAGTCTGGAAATCAGGGGTCGTATAACGCCTGGCACAAGGATGACGGCAGGCTCTCCAGCAGCCTCCCTTCGGTGTACGCTTTGTGTGATGGCCTGGTGCATACTTTCTGCTAACTCCGGTTCTACAATGGAACTTCCATTGGCAACTGAGTCCTGCAACATCTGTTCCAGAGGCTGTGCCAGGGTAATGACGGGTAATTCAGGGTTCAGTCCGACAATTTCCTGAACAATTTCCCGGCCAAGCGCAGTACGTACCGCGGCGGTCAGGTTATGAGATTCCTGACTGTGAACCCCGTGTTCTGCAAGGGTTTCAGCGATGAGCTTTAGGTTGCGAATGGGCACGTTCTCCATCAGCAGGTTCTGCAATACGCGAACTATTGCCGACAGAGGCAGTAATTTGGGTGTCAAATCCTCGACCAGCTTCGGCGCCGTGCGGCCCAGGCCGTTCAGCATCTGCTGAACCTCGTCATGCCCGAGCAATTCCTGTCCGTGGCCTTTGACCACATGGGCCAGATGGGTCGCAATGACCGAGGACGGATCTACCACTGTATAACCCTGTGCCTGAGCCTGATTATGAATTGCGGGTTCAATCCAGAGGGCATCCAGTCCAAAGGTCGGGTCTTTGGTTGCTGTACCTTCGACCTGTCCGTAAACCTTGCCAGGATTGATAGCGAGTTCGCGATCAGGCTGGATATCTCCGGCCGCAATCGGTGAGCCATGCAGCATGATGCGATAACCATTCGGGGGTAATTCCAGGTTGTCGCGAATATGTACAGCGGGTACCAGAAAACCTAATTCGGTTGTGAGTTTTTTGCGTACGCCCTTGACCTTGGTAAGCAGTTCGCCGCCCTGAGTCGTATCGACGAGTGGTACGAGGCGGTAGCCGACTTCCAGAGACAGGGCATCAGCCGGGGTCACGTCATCCCAGCTCAATTCAGCAGGCTTGCTCTCCGTGGGCTTTTCTTTCTCGACTGCATCAGAAGATCGCTGTTTATTGATTTTCCAGGCGGCATATCCACAGGCCGCTGCCAGTAACAGAAAGGCAAGATTCGGCATGCCGGGTACAAGGCCGACTGCACCCAGCAGGGCGGCGGTGACCGCCAGCGCCTTGGGCTGCCCGAACATCTGGGCAACTACCATTTTTCCCATATCCTGTGACTGGGACATGCGGGTAACCAGTACGGCCACGCCGGTGGAAAGCAGCAGGGCAGGCAGCTGTGCCACCAGTCCATCACCAATCGTCAGCAGAATATAGGTACGTGAAGCATCACCTATGCTCAAATCATGTTGAACGGTGCCGACGGCAAGACCACCGATCACATTCACAAACAGTATCAACAGCCCGGCAATGGCATCACCACGCACAAATTTACTGGCACCGTCCATGGAGCCGTAGAAGTCAGCTTCCTGACGGACTTCCTCGCGTTTGGCCTTGGCTTCCTCACGGGTAATGACGCCACCATTGAGATCGGCGTCAATCGCCATCTGGCGACCGGGCATGGCATCCAGAATGAAGCGGGCAGATACCTCGGATATGCGGCCGGCACCCTTGGTGACAACCACGAAGTTGATAACAGTAAGAATCAGGAAGACGACAAAGCCGACAAAGTAATTGCCGCCAATGACAAATTCGCCGAAAGATTCGATGACCTTACCGGCAGCATCCCCGCCGTTATGTCCTTCCAGCAGCACGATGCGTGTGGAGGCGATATTCAGAGAAAGGCGTAATAGAGTTGTCAATAGCAGAATAGTGGGAAAGACGCTGAAATCCAGCGGTCTGGCCACGTAGACCACGGCCAGTAATACGACTATTGAAAGTGCAATGTTAAAGCTGAACAGTAAATCCAGCATGATGGTTGGCAGGGGAACAACCACCATCGCCAGTATGGCCAGCAATAACAGGGGCGCGCCGAGATGGGAAGTCATTATTTCCCTGAAACGCTCGATTGGCGACATGTTATTAAAAGCCACGTTTTCCATACGTTCTACTCAATCCCTGTTCACGGTTTAAGCCATCTTTTCTGCCATTCGGCATCTTTCTTTCTCCACTCTGCCGGCAGGTCAATGCTTGGCGTCTGTGGCTGCTTGCTGCCCGGTTTCCAGCGTTTGAGCTGGTAGACCCAGGTCAATATCTGGGCTATCGATGTGTACAGGGCGGCGGGCACTTCCTGTTCAATATCAACATTGCTATACAAGACTCGGGCCAGCGGAGGTGCACTGAGGATGGGAACGTTGTTTTCCTTGGCAATTTCCCTGATTCGGGCGGCCACTTCGTCCATCCCCTTGGCCACGACCAGCGGAGCGTTCATGCGACCGGGCTTGTAGGAAATAGCCACCGAAAAATGGGTCGGGTTAACCACCACAACGTCGGCATCCGGTACGGCTTCCATCATCCGGCCGCGGGCGATTTCCTGTTGCATGCTGCGGAGTTTGGATTTCACCTCGGGGCGACCCTCGGTTTCCTTGAATTCGTCCAGCACTTCCTGCTTGGTCATGCGCAGTTTTCGCAGGTTTTGCCAGATCTGATAGGGTGCGTCGATGCCACCGATAATGAGCAGGGCGATGGTTAAAATCAGGAAAACCGTGTTGACTGCGTAGAAGGCACTGGGCAGGCCCGTGCCCTCGATGGAACGCGCCAGACCGAGTAATTCAGGCGCCATCTTCCATAGCGCAATACTGCCAATGCCACCTATCAATGCAAACTTGAGCAAGGATCGACCGAGTTCGGCCAGGCTATTGAGTGAAAAGAGTTTTCCGATGCCCTTGACCGGATCGAGGCGTTTAAAATCCGGTGCCATCGCTTTGGCGCTTATATTCCAGCCACCGATGAACATGGGGCCGATAATCGCGGCGACAAAAGTGGCCAGTAACACCGGGCCGATAATAATCAGGCCGGCAATAAAAGCATTGGTGAAGTAACCCGGTAAATGCTTCGACGGGACTTTGGCACCTTCCTTGATGGCCTCGGTTAATGAGCCGTGCAGCCATTCCAGAGTGAGGTCGGCCAGTGTGCCCCCATACATGGCGAAGGCCAGTGCTGCGGCTCCCACCACTATGGCACCCTGCATGTCCTTGGAGCGGGGAACCTGACCTTTCTCACGGGCCTCTTTGACCCGTTTCGGGGTGGGGTCCTCGGTTTTGTCCTGTTGGTCCTTCTCTTCAGACATATCAGTCTCCGATCAGGCTGCGGGCAAAGCCGAAGGCGGTGGCTATATCGGTGCTGAACTGTTCGCCCAGTGCAGGAACAATGAGCCATAGAATCAGGATGCCCGCCATGAGGGTGATGGGAAAACCCAGGGCAAACAGGTTCAGTGCCGGTGAGGCTCGGCTGATCATGCCGAAGGACAGGTTCACAAGCAGCAGGGCAATCGCCACAGGCAAGGCCAGTCGGATGCCGTTGGCCAGCAACGAGGCCCCGAAAATAACCAGGTCGTAGGCCTTGTCGGCAGTAAAGTTCTGACCGCCTACGGGCAGGGTTTTAAAACTGTCATTAAGTAATTCTATGAGCGCCAGATGCCCATTGGTTGTTACAAAAAGCGTGGTGGCCACGATTAAAAAGAACTGTGAGACAACCTGTGTGCTGCCGCCACGTAGCGGGTCAGCCATCTGGGCAAATCCCAGACCAATACTCAGGGCACAGAGCTCACCAGCGAACAGCAGGGCATCAAAAACCAGCTGTAGCGCGAGGCCCAGCATGACCCCGATCAGCAGTTCGTGAACGATGCCAAGAAACCAGGCCGGCGAGAGCATGGGCAGGTTCGGGGCTTCGGGCATCAGGGGTAACAGAATGAAGGCAAACATGGCGGCGATGAACAGCCTGACGCGTAGCGGCGTAGCGGGAGAGCCGATGACCGGCGCTACCATGAAGACGCCGCCAATACGGATCATGGGCCACATGAAAGCCTGTGCGAAACGGATCCATTCGCCAGCCGCTGCCTCTAGTCCCGGCACGGTGATACCTAGCTCAATACGCCAGGGATGGACTCATACAATCGTGTCGTAAAGTCCATGATCAGGTGTAGCATCCAGGGGCCTGCGGCCACGAGCACCAATGCCAGAGCAATCAGTTTGGGGATAAAGGACAGGGTCATTTCATTGATTTGCGTGGCGGCCTGCAGCATGCCGATGATGGCACCTACCAGCAATACAGTCAGTAGTAGTGGGGCGGATATGAGAGCGGTAATCCACAGGGCTTCACGCCCCAGATCCAGCACGGTTTCAGGACTCATCAGAGCCCCCTGAAACTGCCAGCCAGCGAGCCGATGACTAATACCCAGCCATCCACCAGTACAAACAACATGATCTTGAAGGGTAGCGAAATCATCATGGGAGACAGCATCATCATGCCCATCGACATCAATACGCTGGATACCACCAGATCAAGTACCACGAAGGGCACAAAAATCAGGAATCCGATCTGGAAAGCAGTCTTGAGTTCACTGGTTAAAAATGAAGCTGCAAGCACCGGAAAAGGAATGTCTTCCGTGCTTTTGTAAGGACCCGATTCCGACAGGCGGCTGAACATCAGCAGGTCGGTGTCCCGTGTCTGGGACACCATGAACTCTTTGAGCGGCAGTGATGTGTTTTTCCAGGCATCCTGAAACTCCATTTCTCCGGCCATGTAAGGTTCAATACCGCTGTCGTAGCTTTTCTGGAATACCGGCATCATGACAAACATGGTCAGAAAAAGAGCCAGACCGATCAGGACCTGATTGGTGGGTGTCTGACCGGTTCCCAGGGCCTGGCGTAACAGGCCGAGTACGATAATGATGCGAGTGAAGGCGGTGGTGGTCAGTAACAATGCCGGCAGCATGCTCAGCACCGTCATCATAATCAGTGCCTGAATTGACAGGCTCCAGGTTTCACCGCCTTCTGCGTTGGGTTCGACCGTCATGGCCGGTATGCCGGGTTCGGCGAGTACCGCTGTGCCCATAAACAGACAGGCGAGACTGGCGATCAGGCCGGTCTTTCGGGCCAGCCGATTCATGACTTTTCTACCTGATCCAGGGTCGAGGAGAAGCTGTCTGTGTCGTTGGCAGCGTCAAATACATGTAGTGGATAAACCCGTCCCGGACTGACGCCCAGCATGACCACTTTGCCACGAGCCTTGACGAGCATGACGCGTTCACGATTGCCGACCGCAATGGCGCTCATGATCTGCATCTGCTCCTGGTTGCTGTTCCGGCCGTTCTGCATACGTTTCAGAAAATTGGCAAGCAGGAAGAAAAGGCCGAGTACGATGGCCAGTGCCCCAAGTGTCTTAAGCATGGAAAAAGCGACTGCTGAAGTCATGTCAATCTCCTAGCGAAGGCGGCGAATGCGTTCCGCTGGGCTCACGACATCAGTGAGTCGTACACCGAAACGATCATTCACGACCACGACTTCACCATGTGCGATCAGCGTGCCGTTTACATAGACATCCAGAGGATCTCCGGCACCTCGTTCGAGTTCAACGACCGAGCCCTGGTTGAGCTGCAACAGATTGCGAATAGGCACCTGTGCCCGTCCCAGTTCCATGGAGAGATTCACGGAAACATCAAGAATGACATCTAGATTGACATCATTCGGGGCGGTGGCCGTTGTAGCATTATCAGCTGCAGTCTGGCCTGTATTGGCGTCTTCCTGAAGTTTTTCGAATTCAGCAGGCTTGGCCTGTTCATTGGCCTTTTCTGGGGCAGCTTTCTGAGTTTGGGTTTCGGCAGTATCCATGTCCGTACCTCGGTGTGGTGCTAGTGTTCGGAAATATTGTTTCGATGAATGACTTCGGTGATCTTGACCGCGTTATGGCCCTCGCAGACGCCGTATCGACCCCGAAATACAGGCACATCTTCTGCACAGATATCGACAGTTTTCGGTATGTCAATCGGGATAATGTCACCCGCCTTCAATGATGAGAGCGCACGCAAGGGAATCTGGGTGTTGGTCAGTACACTGGAAATGCATACGGGCGCATCCTGGATCTGTTCACGCAGAGCACGTGTCCAGTGTTCATCTCGTTCCATGCGATCGGATTGCACACCGGCATCGAGTTGTTCCCGGATGGGTTCAATCATCGAATAGGGAATGGTGAGATGCATATCCCCGCCTACGCCATTCAGACTGATGCCGAAACGGGATACCAGGACATGCTCAGATGGGGAGACGATATTGGCGAATTGCGGGTTGATTTCATGCTGTGTGAATTCAAATTCCAACGGCATGATGGTGAGCCAGGCTTCCTGAAAATCCGCGAATGCCTGTTGCAGCATCTTCTGTGTGACTTGCAATTCGGCGGGTGTAAATTCGCGTCCCTCCACCTTGGCGGGCATGCGTCCGCTGCCTCCAAAAAAATTGTCTACGACGCTAAAGATAAGATCAGGCTCGAATACCATCAGGGCGGTGCCACGTAGTGGCTTGATCTTGATGAAATTCAGGCTGGTGGGTACTTCAAGGGTTTGCATGTAGTCGCTGAACTTCAGCATCTCCACGCCTTTGACCGTGAGTTCGGACGAGCGTCGCGTCATGTTGAACAGGCTCTTGCGATACTGTCTGGCAAAACGCTCATTGATCATTTCCAGGGTGGGCAGTCGGCCTCTTACAATGCGGTCCTGTGAGGCGAAATCGTAGGAAGTAACTTCTGGCGGCGATTGTGGCTCGCCTTCTGTTGCAACATCACCCTTGTCAACACCATCAAGTAATGCATCAATTTCGTCCTGGGATAAAACTTCTTCTTCATTCATTCTTTTTGCTCACTGCATGACGAAGCTGGTGAAATAAAGGGCTTTGATTTTTTTCTCGACGCCGTTCTCCCTGAGAACAGCATTGATTTCATTCAATGCAGCTTTTTGCAGAGCCTCCTTGCCGGTTCTTGGCACCAGGTCCTCGAATTTCTGTTGTGCCAATAGAAGCAACACGCGGTTACGAATTTCCGGCATGTACTTTTCAGTTTCTTTCAGCACATCGGAATCATGTGACATGAGTTGAATGTCGAGCTGCAGGTAACGCATTAAATCCGGGTCATTCAGATTGACGACAAAACCGGGATTCAATTCAAGGTAATGGGGTTTGGAGGATGTGGGCATGACAGCAGCATCGGCGTCCTGATCAGGTGCCGGTTTTGACCCCATCAGGAAGTACCATGCGGCACCACCGCCGGCACCGAGAATGATCAGTACCAGAATGATCCATAGCCACAACTTGCTGCCTTTTTTTTCTGCAGCCTGTTGTCCATCTGTTTTGGCATCTGCCGCATCGTTTTCAGCCACTTGGCGTCTCCACTGAGTTATCTACCCAGTAGATTTGCAAGGGCTGTGCCATGCGGATCAGTGCTTATTGAAGTGTGAAAAACGCCTGATAGCCGTTAATTTCGGGTGATTGGATACAAGGTGACGAAGAATTGACGCCGGGTTAAATTTTAGGCCGTCAGAACTTTGTCAGGCCAGTCTCGGCACCAGGCTTCCATTGATCAGGCATACAGGTCCAGAAGACTGTCCGGTCGACCGGGGCGGCGAACCCGGTCGGCCAGCGTTTCAGAAGAGTCAGGCATTAGACTGCCAGACACCCGGAATTCGTACGGGTCCGACGGATCTGATTGATCGGTAGGCGCATCCTGTCGGTCAGACATTTGTTGCTGGATATCAGCTCTCACCAGATCCATGCCCTGTTGACTGAACATTTCACGTAGCCGGGGCAGGGCAGCATCCAGTGCTTCACGGGTGTCAGCGTGCATGGCAGTAAACTGAATAGCCGCCCGATCCTGTTGGGTTTCAATACGGACGTTGACCGGACCGAGTTCGGCTGGATGCAAACGCAGTTCAGCCTGTTTGATACTCTGGCCGGCGGCCATCACCACCCGTTCTGCCAGTGCTTGTCGCCATGCGGGTTGCTGAATATTGCCCGGAATATCCATTTTTATGATCGTTGGTGCCCCGTCACTACGTGTCGTGACATGGTGACCTGCACCCAATTGAGCAACTGCGGACGGCCTGGATTCTGTGATGGAGGATTCAAGGTTCAGTAATTCACCTTTGACTGTGCCTGCTGTCATGCCTTTGAGCATGGCCTCCTGTGATGGGGCAGCCGTATGACGGGTGACACTCAATTCACCTGTTGCTACGACAGGTAACTCGGGCATTGATTTCTGGACCTGGGCCACTGCACGGTGAGCGGCTGTTTCAGGCAGAGTCGGTGTTTGCTGACGGATGCCTTCTGTCACTGTTTCTTCAGGTTTTGCGGCCTTATTTAACGACTGCAATGCTGTCGTGAGCCGGTTTAAGGGACCGCTGCCCTGTGCTTGCACGGGCATGATGTTGCCTGCCACAGCTTTGTCTGTCTGCAGGGTTTGAAGCACGGAAATGGCGTGAGGAATGCCATGTGCCGTTATGACCTGTGGTTCTACTTCTGCGTCCGTCTGAGGCAAGGCCGGATCGTCTGGTAATTCGGACTCAGTGTCGGGTGATGTCGTTATCAGGCTGTCGCCGGGTGTTTCCAAGGCGGACAACTCTGGCATCGGTTCGGTGATATCCGACGCTGGCAAAACGAGATCATTGCCGACTGGAATTACCGGGGTAATGTCGGATTCAGCGGCCAAATCAGTCTGTGCAGCTTCAATGTCAGAGGCCACGCGTGCAAATAGACCTGCGAGGCCAGTCGCATCACTTTCACCAGCCTTACCGCTGGCTGTGCGGCCATTGGCGGCTGCATGAGGTGGAAGGCTCGATTGACTGGATGAAATAGGCATGCCTTAACCTCCTGCCATGTGATGGACGAAACGACGACGGCGCAGGGCGATTTCATCCTGCTCTTTCTGATCACGTCGATTTGCATGAAGCTGGGCACGCAGGTTTTCCTTCTCGATCAGGCGTTCAAATCGTCGCGTATCGTGATTCGCAAGCAGCCATTGTTGCCGGGCATGCTCGACAGCATTCTGTGCCTGCGTCAACTGTTTGCGTTGCTGCAAAATGGCTTCAGAAAGTTTGCTTATGAAGGCATGGCGATTAGTCAGTGTGCGAGAGGACTGTGGCGTACTGCCCGAGTGCATACGCTCGGCATGATTCTGCAATTCATTGAGCTTGTTGAGTTGGACAGCCGAATGCTGCTGGGCTTCTGCCAGGTTCTTCAGTGCGTCCTTTTCACCTGCTTGTGCGCGCCGAAGAAGCGGGAAGAAGCGTGCCCCGGGTGCATGATGATTTCGAGAGGTCATGCGGCGTTCTCCTCATGTTGTTGTCTGTTTTCCGGAAAGACATCTGTCTGAGGCTCTGGTGCCTTACTGATTTTCAGTTTGCTCTGTATCAACTCGGACAACTCACGTACGCTGCTGCCGTAATCCGCAGCTTCGTGTGTATCCTGACGCAGGAATTCTTCAATATTCGGCCATAGCGCTATGGCCTGATCAACCTGAAGATTACTGCCCTGTTGGTAGGCGCCGATACTGATCAGATCCCTGTGACTGCGATGGGCGCCAAGCAGAGCACGCAAGGTCTGGCTCCAGCTATTGTGTTCGTCGGAAATGATGTCTTTTGCTACGCGGCTGATGGACGCCTCTACATCAATGGCGGGGTACATTCCGGATTCGGCTATATCACGAGATAACACGATATGCCCGTCCAGTATGGCGCGCGAGGCATCGGCAATCGGGTCATTATTATCATCGCCTTCGGCCAGTACTGTGTAAAAACCGGTAATCGATCCGCCGCTGTCCCTGCCGTTACCCGCACGCTCAATCAACTGGGGTAGACGGGCAAATACTGATGGCGTATATCCGCGTGTAGCAGGTGGCTCGCCAACGGCAAGACCAATTTCCCGCTGGGCATGTGCAAACCGGGTGAGCGAATCCATCAGCAGCAATACATGTTTGCCCCTGTCGCGAAAGTATTCGGCTATGGCAGTTGCTCGCCATGCCGCATGGATACGGGCCAGGGGCGGCCTGTCAGCGGGTGCGGCCACAACAACGGCGCGGCGCATGCCTTCCGGCCCAAGTGTTTTTTCAATGAAATCACGTACTTCCCGGCCACGTTCGCCAATCAGCCCAACGACAATGACTTCTGCCGATGTGTAACGGGTCATCATGCCGAGCAGAGTGCTTTTACCCACACCGGAGCCGGCGAACAGCCCGATACGCTGACCACGCCCTACGGTGAGCAACGAATTTATCGATCGAACGCCAACATCCAGGGGTTCGGATATCGAGGCCCGGTGCATAGGGTTCAGTGGGGCGGCGATCAGGGGCATGCTGTCGGACAGGCGAGGAGGGCTGAAGCTGTCCAGATTGCGTCCCTCGTCGTCAATCACTCGACCAAGCAACGCATCGCCTACAGGAACCTGCAGGCTTTCAGAAAGGGGCCTGACACGCTGATTAGGCAACAGTCCACGCATATCGCCTGTTGCCATCAGATAGCTGCGATCACCGGAGAAACCGACGACTTCGGCTTCCAGTTCACCGCCATGGGCTGTTTCCACCGTACAACGACCCCCTATGGGTATACGACAGCCACTGGCCTCCAGTGTCAGCCCGACCACGCGCTTTAACAGGCCCTCGGCGAGATAGTCACGGGTTTTGGGTAATCGCTCGCCAAGGCTCCTGAGCTGTCCCAGCATGCGAGTATCACGCTGCTGCTGCCACTCCGGTTTACTGTTTGATGGCGTTAGCAGCCCGTTCATGGCGGATTAACCTCGGTGAGGTCATGAAATATGGCGTCAAGACGGGCAGCTATCGTGCCATCGAGGGCGCCGCTATCGGTCTGGATGCGGACGTCACCGGGCTTGAGCAGGTGGTCAGGCAGTATGCGCCAGCCCTCACCGCCGCCAGTACTTAATAATTCTGTCAGGGCGGCAGCATCTTCGTTATTGACATAAATACTGATTTGTCGATCTGAAGGTTGCAGCAGTTCTACGCCTTCACGAATAAATTCGGCCAATGATTCGGGTTCCGTCGGGAGTACTTTGCGAAGAATG